>NZ_BAABLF010000005.1:0-564957 GCF_039544205.1 Ferrimonas gelatinilytica
CACTCCGCCATTATTTCGATAAACCCAGCCTAGCGGCTGGGTTTTTTCGTTTGGGCGTATGAGTGCTCGAATGGTTCGGTGTTTTGTGAGGCCGCGCTTCGTGAGTGTGTGTTGCGAACAACACTTCCCTGAGGCAGCCGCTTCGGCGTTGCGGGGAAGGGGCTCTGCGCCGGCTCCGCCATGCTTTTTAGAACGCCTCATCCTTGGATGAGGCGTTTTTTGTTGTGGTCCGTAAATTGTGCGGTTGGGTGAATGGGAGCGTCCTAATTGATGACTCAGGTTGTTCCGCCACCCCGAAAATAGGGCTGCAGGTTTTAACGCGCTCAGTTTCATCAGGCACCCACGTTTTTGTACAGCCTGCGCTCCATAATGCCCGAAGCTCATCGCGGCTAAACTTGCGAACAGTCGGAGAGGAGGTGGAACTATGTTGCCGATCAGCCTGCATGGACGGATTACCGATCATCGTGTCTCTGCGCTGGCGCTTTGCTGTGAGGAGAAGGGCGTTGGCTATTGCCTGTTAGACGACTCAATTACCGAGAGTAAAACGGGACGACCCTTGCTCACTCATCAAGGGCAGAGCCTAACGGAGCCACTTGCGGCGCTTTACTACCTAAATGAGGGGATGCCGGGGCCGGATCTGATGCCTGACTCCCCCTGGTCAAGGGCATTGGTGCTTCAATTGTGTCAGCGTCTGCTTGCTTCGCATCCCCCTGAGGCAAGTGAGATACCCGAGTGGTGCACTTTGCCACTGCCGAGTGAGGTCGGCTTTGTTGTTGATGACCACCTGACCCTGGCAGATCTATCTCTTTTCGCCTGGAGCACGGCTTGCGGTATCACGGTATTGGAGGGGCCAATGGATCTGTGGTGGGCGGCGATGCGGCAACGCGAGAGTGTAAAGGCGATCTGGGGGCCCAATTGAGGCAGCGGATACACTTTTTCTTCGTTGGGTCAGGTACACTAGTGGCAGCTTGGTAAGGGGAAGTGCATGCTGCTTAAGGTTTTGTTTACACTAGCGTTGATCGCGTCTGTGCTTTGGTTCGTGCGTCGACGCCAAGGTAATAGCTTGGTGACCAGCCCGACTCCGGCCTTCGGGAACGGACGCTTCGTCTCGTTGATCGTAGGGGTTTTTGTCACCGCGGTGGTGGCAATGATCGGGTATCGTGTTTACGATGCCCAACAGCGTATCCGGGTGGTGGTTGTGGCTCCTAATGGGGATACCCAAAGCTACATCGTGAAAAAAGGTGACATCGACCGGCGCCGATTCGTAACGGAAGCGGGATTGGAGATCCAACTTGGTGCCGAAGACCGCCTCGAGCTGCGGCCCGTAGACCCCTGAGCCGAATGGCACCTTTACTGGTCTCCATCACCCCGACATCTTTTCTCCCCCCTTTTTTAGCTTGGTCTGTCCGCTGTGTTCCTTTGGCGTCAGCCCATCGTCGTGTTTTTTCATCTCTCACTCGTCATTGCCTCCACTTGATGGCCTTTTTGTCGCCTTAAAGAGCCGCATCAGTGTGTTCCTTACTCGTTGGGGACGCTGACACATTACTGGCATTAAAGTGAAATACCCCTGTCATCTCATCTTGGCCTAATGGCGTCGTCCCCCGGAAAGGGCGACAAAAACAAGGACAATTTGGGGTTTACCAATGAAAAAATTTGCTGCCGGTGCACTGGCACTGATCTCCGCCTTCAGTGTGAGTGCCGCTGAAACCATTACCGTCTCAGGTTCCAACTCCATGACCAGCCTGATGGAGGTGTTGGCGGAAACCTACACCAAGAAAACCGGGTACTTTGTTGAGGTTCAAGGGCCTGGCTCTTCCGCTGGTATTCGTGCAGCGAACCAGGGCACCTCTCACATCGGTATGGCCTCCCGTGCGGTTGCTGATAGTGAGATCGAAGCTGGCGTTGAGCGAATCACCATCGCCAATGACGGGATCGCTGTTGTCGTTCACCCGAGCAATAAAGTTGAAAACCTGACTACTGAGCAAGTCTCCGCCATCTACCGCGGTGAAATCAAAAACTGGGGTGAAGTCGGTGGGGAAAAAGGCCCGATCGTTGCGGTGACTCGTGATACCGCTTCCGGCACCCGTGCCGGTTTCGAGGATGTGCTGGGTCTTAAACAGAAGATTAACGGCATCAAGGTTTCTGCTATCTCCCCTCGTACCCAAGTGGCCAACGGTAACGGTATGGTGAAAACCACCGCCGGGCAAAACCCGAACGCCATCGGTTACATCTCCCTGGGTACCGTTGACAACACCGTCAAGGCTCTGGATATCAATGGTGTCGATGCTCTCGTCGGTAATGTCCAAAGCGGCAGATACCCAGTAGCTCGCTCATTCGTGCTGATGACCGGCCCGACTACGCCTGAGTACGCTAAGGCCTTCATCGACTGGATCCTGTCTGACGAAGGTCAGTCCATCGTAGCCAAGAAAGGCTACGTACCGGCGAAGTAAGCTGACGGCTCAATCGCAAGATTGAGCAAAATAATGGACAGGCTGTGGCAGGGGTGCCGCAGCCTGTTTGCGGGTTTAGTAGGGTTTAGAGTTTTATGTCAATTGTGAACGTCATTGTGCAGGCTGAGTCGACCGCAGAAGCACTGAAAAGTTCGCGTCGTCGTGATGTCATCGAACACGCGTTTCATGCACTGTTTATGCTCAGTGCGTTTATCGGTGTGCTGTCCGTCATTACCATCGGCTTCTTCCTGGTCAAGGAGAGTGCTCCTGCCTTTGCTGAAGCCGGTGTGGGTGGCATGGTCTTTGGCACTCATTGGTTGCCGCCAGCGTTGTATGGCCTGGCACCGATGATCGTCGGCTCCCTGATGGCGACTGCCGTCGCCGTTGTCTTGGGGGTGCCGGTTGGGATCCTCACCGCCATCTTCCTGGCTGAAATCGCGCCCGAGCGGGTGGTTAAGATCATACGCCCGGCCATCGAGCTGCTGGCTGGGATCCCCTCGGTTGTATATGGCTTTTTCGGCTTGGTGGTAATCGTCCCGTTGATCGAGCAGGTATTCGGTGTCGCCTCTGGGGCCAGCATTCTGGCTGGCGCAATCGTACTGGCCATTATGATCCTGCCGACGGTGATCGCAGTAACTGAAACCTCGTTGCGTGCGGTACCGAAGCAATATAAAGAGGGCTCTTTGGCACTGGGCGCGTCCAAGATCTACACCATCTTCAATGTGCTTATTCCCGCCGCACGCTCTGGCATTCTAACCGGTGTGATCCTCGGTATGGCCCGAGCCATTGGCGAGACAATGGCGATCATCATGGTGATGGGCAACACCCCGGCAATGCCTCAAGGGATCTTGGATTCGGCTATCACCTTGACCGCGAACATTGCCCTGGAGATGTCCTACGCCACCGGCGTTCATGCCAGCGCCCTTTACGCCTCTGGCGTTGTTCTGCTGGTCTTTGTGATGCTGCTCAACGGTACTTTGATGTACCTCAACCGTGAGAAGGCGAAATAACCATGTTCACCAACGACATCAAAGATAGGGTTCTCACCGGCATGATCTGGTCCTCCGCTGTGCTGACCATGGCCTTTCTCGCTTGGATCCTGTTCTACATCGTCAGCAACGGCCTCGCCTACGTGGACTGGAGTTTCATTACCGACAACTACACCCGTACCGGTGACGAGGAGGGGATTTGGCCGATGATCGTGGCCACCCTGTATATGGTGCTGCTGTCCATCGCCATCGCGGCCCCCGTGGGGATCATGACCGCCATCTACATGACGGAGTACGCCAGGCCCGGAAGCAAGATCGTCAAGTTGGTGCGTTTTTGCACCGAAGCCTTGGCAGGGATCCCCTCCATTGTGTACGGCCTGTTCGGCATGACCTTCTTCGTAGTGGCCCTGGGCCTGGGCTTCTCTGTTTTGTCCGGTGGCTTGACCCTGGCGATCCTGATCTTGCCGGTGATTATCCGCACCACAGAAGAAGCGATCATCGCCGTACCCATCTCTTACCGTGAAGCCTCCTTTGGCCTGGGTGCCTCACGCTTATACACCATACGTCGGGTGATCCTGCCCGCAGCCATGCCGGGGATCGTCACCTCGTTGATCCTTTCTATCGGTCGTATCGTTGGCGAGTCCGCCCCGGTATTTCTGACCGCCGGTATGGTTGCGCGGATCCCGGAGTCGGTGTTTGACTCCGGGCGAACCCTGACCGTGCACCTATATATGTTGACCACCGAGCTGTATACCCAGCACGACTGGAATATGGCCTTTGCGACGGCCACCGTGCTGGTTCTCGTGGTCCTTGGGATCAATCTGACCACCAAGTTCATCTCCAACAAATTCAGTAAAGCGACTTACTAAGCAGGCTTTTGCGGTAAATGATTATGAACACTTTTGAAATTAACGATCTGGACCTCTACTACGGCGACACCCAAGCGCTGAAATCCATCGAATTGGTGATTCCGCGCAACCAGGTGACTGCCTTTATCGGCCCCTCTGGCTGTGGTAAGTCGACGCTGCTACGCACGCTTAACCGAATGAATGATCTGATTGCCGGAGTGAAGATCAGCGGTGAGGTTAAGATGGACGGTGCGGATATCTACGCTGATGTGGATGTGCGCAAACTGCGGATGCGTTGTGGCATGGTGTTTCAGAAAGCCAACCCCTTCCCCATGAGCATCTACGAGAACGTAGCCTATGGGCAGAAAGCGCAGGGGTTGAAGGACAAGTTCCAACTCGACAGCATTGTGGAGGAGGCGCTGCGTAAGGCTGCGCTCTGGGAAGAAGTGAAGGATCGCCTGCACAGCCACGCCTTCGGCCTCTCCGGTGGTCAGCAACAAAGGTTGTGCATCGCCCGGACCATCGCCATGCGGCCGGACGTGATCCTGATGGATGAACCGACCTCCGCGCTGGACCCCATTGCCACCGCCCGTATCGAGGAGTTGATGGAAGATCTGCGTCGAGACTTTACCGTGGTGATCGTGACTCACTCCATGGCACAGGCCCGGCGGATCGCCGATAAGACCGCGTTCTTCCTGATGGGGGAACTGGTTGAGCACGGTGACACTGAGCAGATCTTCAATGCGCCGCAGGATAAACGTACCCACGGTTACATTACCGGAGACTTCGGTTAAACCCACCCGCAAGTCAAAGCACTCTTCGGAGTGCTTTTTTTGTGCCCGGTGTCAGCCGTTATTGAAGGGCTGCCTATAGGAACGCGGGCGGTGCCCTTACGGATGAGATGCGGGCGGGAATGCACAAAGGTTTCGTGAGTGTGAAGCGGATGCTGCTTCAGTGTTGGTGTTTATTGTCGGCGTTGGTCTGCATCTATTTTATTTATCAACTTAATGTTCTGTGAGGCTGGTCTCGTGTAGCGGAATTACGTAGTATCCCTCGGGCAAGAGTACCAATAAAAACAATATGCTCTCAGAAGGAATCTGTTATGAAACTGATTGTTCGACTCTTGGTTGGAATCTTGGTTGGCCTCCTGGCCGGTCTCTATGCACCGGATCTCTTGGTGCGATTGCTGCTGACGGTGAAGATGGCCCTTGGCCAGCTCATCAGCTTTGTCATTCCACTTATCATTCTCTTTTTTATCGCCTCGGGGATCGCCAACCTCAAAGCCAATGGTGGCCGGTTGTTGGGACGTACCCTCTCCATCGCCTATGGGTCAACCTTGCTGGCCGGCGTTCTGGCCTACCTGGTGGCTTCGATCCTGGTACCGGCCCTGGTGGAATCCCGGCCGCTGCAAGAGGTGGCAGGAAACAGTCTCACCCCCTTTGTTGTGATTGAAGTGCCTGCGCTGTTTGGCGTGATGAGTGCCCTGGCCGCTGCTTTCATTATCGGTCTTGGGATCTCGGTAACCGGGGCGACCAACCTGAAGAAGGTTGTGGACGAGGGTAAGGGGATCATTGATGTTGTGCTGGCCAAGGTGATTATCCCTGTCCTGCCGATCTACATCGCCGGTGTCTTCGCGGGCTTCGGTGCCGATGGTTCCGTATTTGAGACCCTGAAGACCTTTGGTATCGTGCTGGTACTGGCCATCCTGATGCACTGGTTCTACATCAGCTTGCTCTACATCCTGACCGGCCTGCGCAACGGCCGCTCGCCATGGGCCCTGATCCGCACCATGCTGCCGGCTTATGTCACGGCCCTCGGCACCATGTCCAGTGCGGCGACCATTCCGGTGACCCTTCGCCAGGCCAAGGCGAATGGGGTTAACACTGAAGTGGCGAACTTCTCCATTCCGCTGTTTGCTTCTATCCACCTGGCGGGCTCCACCATCACCCTGACAACCTGCTCCATCGCCGTCATGCAGATGATGCCGGATATGGGCATTCCAGGCCTGATGGAGATGCTGCCCTTCATCATGATGCTGGGTGTCGTGATGATCGCCGCACCGGGCGCGCCGGGTGGCGCAGTGATGTCTGCGTTGGGTCTGCTCACGGCGATGCTCGGATTTGGTGAAGCCGCCGTTGCCCTGATGATCGCCCTCTATATGGCGCAGGACAGTTTTGGTACGGCGTGTAACATCACCTGTGATGGGGCGCTCTCGATGTGGGTGGATGGCGCTGAAACGACCGAGGCGGTTCAAGCCAAGGCTTAATCGAGTAAATCTCATGTTATCAACGGCCTGCCATATGCAGGCCGTTTTATTTTTAGGCACTATACTTCATTCGTGTCCGCCCTTGGTGCAGTGAGCTAGCATTAGGATTTCTAATCCATCGCGGGCTCGGAATCAGGAAAAATTTCATTATTCCGTGACCGGGAATTACCGTAAAGTACGCCTGAATTTTTGACCCACTATCGAGGCAAATGTGCTGTGGATCTGACCCTATACCTCCAGTTTTTCTTGGGCTTGGTAGCAATCGTAAACCCCATCGGCTTGTTGCCGGTCTTCGTCAGTCTTACCAGTCACCAGAGTGATGCCGAGCGGCAACGCACCAATGCGGTGGCGAACTTTGCGGTGCTGGTGATCCTGATTGTGACCCTGCTGGCAGGCAATCATATCCTCGATATGTTCAGCATCTCCCTGCCGGCATTCCGTATCGCCGGGGGCACCCTGATTGTGGTGATTGCGATGTCGATGCTGCAGGGGAAGTTGGGCGAGGTGAAACATAACAAGGCGGAAGACCGCGAAGCCGCGGTGAAAGAGTCCGTGGCGGTGGTGCCGTTAGCACTGCCTCTGATGGCAGGCCCCGGGGCGATCAGCTCGGTGATCGTTTACGGTGCCGAGTACACCGGGGTGGTGAACCTGATGGGCATGATCGCGGCCATCCTGACCTTCGCGTTGATGAGCTGGGGGATCTTTCGGCTGGCCCCGGCAATCTTCCGCCTGCTGGGACAGACCGGCATCAACGTCATCACCCGGATCATGGGTCTGTTGATGCTCTCCATCGGCATCGAGGTGGTCGCAGCCGGGATCAAGGGACTCTTCCCGACCCTGGTGTAGAGGGAGTTTCCCACAGCTTGAAAAACCGGAGTCTTGGGCTCCGGTTTTTTTGTGTTTGCGCGTCGGCACAGAGCCGGGCGCGGAATGCCACCTTTATGGCAGTGTGCCACCTTGCGGGAGGCGATACTGACCGAACAGCGATCACCTGGGACTTAAAATCATGGAACAAAGGGATAGGGATCTTATCGCCCAGATTGAGGCGATTGTCGGGCCCAAGGGACTCTTACTGGGTCGGGATGTCACCGCCCGACCACACCTCAGCTGGGGACGGGGCCAGTGTCCCGCCAAGGCGATTGTCCGGCCCGGCAGTACCTCGGAGCTGTCACAGGTGATGGCTCTGTGTCATCGGTGGGGGCAGAGCGTGGTGCCCTGGGGCGGCATGTCAGGGCTGGTCAACGGGGCCCAGTGTGAGGCCGGGGATCTGGCCCTGTCGCTGGAGCGGATGAACAGGATCGAGCAGCTGGAGAGTGATGCGGGGGTGATGACGGTCCAGGCCGGCGCGGTACTGCAACAGGTGCAACAGGCGGCGGAGGAGGCGGGCTGGCAGTTTGCCGTCGATCTGGGGGCGCGGGGTAGCGCCCAGATCGGGGGCATGGTGGCCACCAATGCTGGGGGCAACAGCGTGGTTCGCTACGGCATGATGCGAGAACAGGTGCTGGGTCTGGAGGTGGTCCTGGCCGATGGTACCGTGCTCTCCTCCCTCAACGAGATGCTGAAGAACAACGCCGGTTATGATCTCAAGCAGATGTTTATCGGCAGTGAGGGCACCCTGGGGATCGTCACCCGGGCGGTGTTGCGACTGCGTCCCCGCTGCAGCTCGGTGCAGACCGCGCTGGTGGCACTGAGCCGGTTCGAGGATGTGGTTACGCTGCTTCGGCGTCTGGGGGGCGAGCTGGATGGTAAACTCACCGCCTTCGAGGTGATGTGGCAGAGTCATTACCACTGCCTGGTTGCCGAACTGGCCAAACATCCGGCGTTCCTGCCGACCGAGTATCCCTTTTATGTGCTGGTCGAGGCCAGCGGCAGCGATCCCAAGCGGGATGAGGCGCACTTCATGACCTTGCTGGAGTCCTTGCTGTCGTCGGGCACGATCCTGGATGCGGTGATCGCCCACGCCAGTGAGCAAGCGGCTCAGTTGTGGGCCCTGCGGGATGATGCAGAGAGTCTGATCAAGCACCTCGGTCCGGTGGCCGTGTTTGATATCAGCTTGCCGATCCGAACGATGGAGGCGTACATCACTCAGTTGGAACAGCGGCTGGCGGAGGATTATCCCGCGTCCCGTCTTATCACCTTTGGTCACCTTGGTGATGGCAACCTGCACCTGGGGATCGGGCCGGTTGAGGATAAAACGGGGGTCGAGTCCCTGGTCTACCGGAGCTTGTCAGAGGTGAACGGCTCCATCTCGGCGGAGCACGGCATCGGGCTGGAGAAAAAACCCTATCTGCATCGTTCGCGCAGTGAGGTGGAGATCCAACTGATGAAGAAGTTGAAGGCACTGCTGGATCCCAAGGGCGTCCTCAACCCCGGTAAGATCTTCTGAGCGCTTTTGCGTAAAAAGGCACCCTTGGTGGGTGCCTTTTTTTCACGCTCTCGAAGGTTAGGCGAGCCCAGAGTGCAGGGCTGCCTGGATCAGCGGGGCCAACAGCATGATGATGACGATGGCTACGCAGGTAAAGCGCACCCAATGGTCCTGCAGCTCATTGAGCCGCTCCTCCCGCTCACGTCCGTCAATGGTACTGTCCCCCTCAGCCTGGTGATATCGGTACCACCAGTAGAGATTGCCCGCCACCATGATCAGCAGGGCAATAAGTAAACGTGACTCCATCGCCTCTCTCCCTGAGTTGAACTTCACCTAAAAGATACACCAAGTTAACAAGCTGGTGGGCAATGCAGGCGCAGGTGGAAGCGTTGTCGCCAGGGGGATACTTGGCCTCTGTCCTGATGGCAAAAAAGGCGCTGACTTTCGTCAGCGCCTGGGTCTTCCTGAGGATTAAGTTTTTACTGCTGAGCGATGAAGTCATCCAGGAGAATGACGCCCAGGGGCAACCCACCCCCGACTTCATCTCGAGCGACGGCGGTGTAGAGCTTGCCGGCTTCCAGTTCCAGCATCAGCGGACCGATGGCACCCTCTTTGGTTCCCGTCGGGGCAACCGTAACGTAGTAGGTGCCTGCGGGCAGTGCCACACGTCCGGTTTCCGCGCCGATGGGAACGGCGGTGAAGGCTGGCTCCTCGTCACTGATGTCGTTGTCGGCGCCAACATAGATGTCCACCTCACCGGCAGTGGGCGAGGCATGGATCAGGCGCAGGCCCACCTCGGTAGCGATGCGGCGGCGATCATCGGTCAGCACCAGGGGCGCAATGTTGGCCACCTCGTTGATGGCGAGCACGGTGTAGGCGGTGTTCTTTACCAGCTCCACATCGGCATCGATGACATAGGTACCCGGGGCAGCGGAAGGTTCCACCTTCACGTTGTGGGCACCTTCAGCCAAACCTAGGTAGCCACTGGCTGCAGGGAAGGGCACGTCGGTCAGGGCAACCGCGTCATCCACCAAAACGTTCACCGCCGGGGCATCGGGCGAGGCGTGAACGACACGAACCTCGCTGCCGGACTTGACATCACTCACCAGGGCAACGCCCTCGCTGGACCAGGCCACTACGTTGATGGGTGAGGCGCCGGTCAGGGTGTTGTTGATGGCAACAAGCATCAGGTCGGTTCCGGCCTCGAGAGTGAGAGCCCCGGTATCGAATACGGGCTCTTTGCTGTCGGGCAGGGTGACCCGCACCTGGTAATCCCCGGAAGCTACCTCAATCAGGTCGCTGCTGGCTTTAAAGGGTACTGCCGCCAGGGCCGGGTCCATCATGCTGATGTCATCGCCGGGTGCAGTGAGATAGATATCAACGGCAGGGGCGTCCGGGCTGGCATGCAGCACCTGGAGGCGAATATTACCGGCGCCAAAGTCCGCCTTGGGTCGGGAAAGGATGAGCGGCTCGAGGGTGCCATCGCCAGCCTTGCCGACCGCGACCACAGAGTACTCGGTGTCGGCATCAATCGGGATGGAGGCGGGACCGACCACCGTGGTGGTGTCACCACCGGGAAGAATCGCATCGACCGCAATCTCATAGCTGTCTTCTTCAAGCGCGATGAAGCCACTGCCAACGGCGTAATCCACGGCTTCGAGTGCGGCGGCGCCATTTACCATGACGTTAACTTTCGGCGCATCCGGGGAGGCGTGGAGCACACGAACATAGCCCGTTCCCGGAGATGGGGTGGGCGGAGTGGTAATTACGACATCATCATCACTGTCGCTGCAGGCGGTGATTGCCAAGGAGGCAAAAGCTACTGCGACCAGTCTCTTAGCTGCGTTCATAGTGGTTCTCCATTAGGGTTTCGGAGAGGTTGAACGTGGCCTTTTGCGACATGGATCACATAAAAATCACAATCTTGACTGCAGCTCGAACAGGTTACCGCTGCCGGCGCCGAAGAGGTTGCCATGCAGGCGGGCGGCGAAGTCATCGGTGAGCCCGGAGATGTAATCGGCGATGACCCGGTTGCCCGAGGCGCCCTCGGCCACGTGCTGCTGCCAAAGTGTCGCCGTTGGTCGCGGTAGCAGCCGTTTGGGATCGGAACCAAAGGCCTCGAACAGCTCCATGACGATCTGCTGTCCCTTGAACTCCAGCAGTTGCACCTCCGGTTTCTGCACCACGTTTCGCAACACAAACCCTTTGAGCACCTTCAGCAGCACCCGGTAGTCATCGTCAAGGACCGCCCGCTGAGCCAGCAGTGGCGCACTCAGCCCCGGTTGTGGCTTGAGGGTGACGGCGCAGACCAGGCCGTTGACCAGGGTTCCGATCGCCTCTTTACGACGATACTGCTGGGGGCAGAACAGATCCCGGCTGAGCCGCTCAAGGGTCGGCGGGTCGAAGGGGCCGCGGGACTCGAGCTCGGTGACCACCTCCTCCTGCCAGAGGTCCGGCTGGAGGATCCCGAGCACGATGGCGTCTTCAAGATCGTGCACCGAGTAGGCGATGTCATCCGCCAGCTCCATGATGGAGCAGTCCAGAGAACGGTAACGAGCTCGGCGGTGGCCATTCTCTCCCGGGTGTTGACTGATGCTCTGGAACAGGGCTTTTTGTTCAGCTTCCAGGGGCGCTAGCACCCAATCGAGGATGTCGCTGTCTTCGTCAAACACCGCCTTGGCCGGCAGCCAGTCACTGGCCTTGAGCTGGCGGAAGTTGGCCGGTAGGCTGTGGCCCCCCTTGCTGGCGACCCGTCCATGCAGCACCGGATACTTGAGTACGCCCAGCAGGGTACGCCGCGTCAGGTCCATGCCGTAATCCTGGGTGTAGGGCTCCAACTGGGTCAGGATCCGGAACGTTTGCCCGTTGCCTTCGAAGCCCCCGTGCTCCCGCATCATGAAGTTGAGCGCCACTTCCCCGCCGTGACCAAAGGGGGGGTGGCCGATATCGTGGGCCAGGCAGAGCGCTTCGATCAGCGGGTCATCCAGCAGCGGGGCCACTTCCGGGTGCTTATCCCGCAACTGCGCGTTGAGCCCGGTGCCGATCTGCGCCGCTTCGATGGAGTGAGTGAGCCGGGTGCGGTAGAAGTCGTTCATCCCGACGCCGAGCACTTGGGTTTTCGACTGCAGGCGGCGAAAGGCTGCGGAGTGGAGCACCCGCCCCTTGTCCCTCTGGAACGGGGAGCGGCGGTCATCCTGGCGCTGGGTGCCACCGAAGCGCCGTTGCTGCCAAAGTGGATCGGTACTGATCATCCCTGCCTCCTTACGCTCTATGGCCGGTCTCTGCCAGGCTGTCCAGGGTCGAACCACAGGATGCCAGGAACACATCGAGAAAGTAGTCCACTTCCGGCTGCTGTCGTAACTGTGCGAGCCGGGGTTCCAGCTTCTCCACCACGTGACGAAACTCGTGGTTATGGTGGGCGAGCTCATCCATCGCCTTCAGGTAGGCGCAGATCACGTCAGCGGCCTTCACCACCTCGGCATAGGCCGGTGGCACTTCGCTCTGTACCAGCAGGGGCGCAAAGACCGACTGCAGCTCCGTTGGCAGGCTGGCCAGGCACTGCTGCTCCGCCGCCGCTTCCAGCTGTTTGAACTCCCGGGTCAGATCGGGATTGGAGTATTTCACCGGGCTGACGATGTCGCCGAGCCAGGTTTCTGAGCACTCGTGGTAGAGGGCGATGGTGGCGGCGCGCTCCGGCACCAGATCGCCGCCGAATTTCTGGTTTTTGATTACCGCCAGCAGGTGGGCAACGATAGCGACCTGATGGCTGTGTTCGGCCACGTTCTCCGATTTGACGCAGTACATCAGTGACCAGCGCCGGATCAGCGGCATTCGAAACAGCCAGGCGAGGAACGGGCTTGAAGGGGTATCCATGAAACCTCCTACATGGGTATTGAGGGGCGCTGGCGCCCGCAAGTCACTGGCGGTAACGGCTGAGGAAAGCGTCAAACTTGTCCATCGCCTTGTTGAGATCCTCGATGTGGGGCAGGAACACCACCCGCACGTGATCCGGCTCCGGCCAGTTGAAGGCGGTGCCTTGAACCAGCAAGATCTTCTCCTGCATCAGCAGGTCCAGCACCAGCTTCTGATCGTCCACCAGGTTGAACTTATTGATGTCGAGTTTGGGGAAGGCGTACATCGCCCCCTTGGGTTTGTAGCAGGAGACGCCGTCGATGGCATTGAGCCGCTCCACCACCAGGTCCCGCTGTTGACACAGCCGCCCGCTGGGCAGCAGCAGCTCGTTGATCGACTGGTAGCCGCCGAGGGCGGTCTGGATACAGTGCTGCATCGGTACGTTGGCACACAGGCGCATGGAGGCGAGCATCTCCAACCCCTCGATGTAGCCCTTGGCATGGTTACGATTACCGGACAGCATCATCCAGCCGGAACGGAAACCCGCCGCCCGGTAAGCCTTGGAGAGGCCGTTGAAGGTGATGATAAAGAGGTCATCCGCCAGTGAGGCGGTGGGGATGTGGCGCACCCCATCAAAGAGCACCTTATCGTAGATCTCATCGGAGAAGACGATCAGGTTGTGCTCCCGGGCGATCTGCAACAGCGCCAGTAGCATGGCGCGGCTGTAGACGGCGCCGGTGGGATTATTGGGGTTGATGATCACCAGGCCACGGGTTTTGGGCGTAATTTTGCGGCGGATGTCCTCCAGGTCCGGCATCCAGTCCGATTGTTCGTCACAGAGATAGTGACGGGCAACCCCGCCGCCCAAGTTGACTGCGGCGGTCCAGAGGGGGTAATCCGGCGCTGGCACCAGTATCTCATCGTCATTGTTCAGCAGGCCCTGCATCGCCATCACGATCAGCTCTGAGACCCCGTTACCGATGTAGATATCATCCACATCGACGTCGCGTAACCCATAGGGCTGGTAGTGCTGCATCACCGCCTTGCGCGCCGAGAACAGTCCCTTGGAGTCGCAGTAACCCTGGCTTTCCGGGATGTTGTGGATCATATCCCGGATGATCTCCTCCGGAGCATCGAAGCCAAAGGGCGCAGGGTTGCCGATGTTGAGCTTGAGAACCCGGTGCCCCTCCTCCTCCAGCCGCTTTGCCTCACGAGCCACCGGACCACGGATGTCGTAACACACGGTGTTGAGCTTGCTGGATTTGTTGATGGCGACCATGGCGTCCCTTACTGCTTGATATAAAAAAGAGAAGAATACCACCTTAGCCAAAAGCCGGGGGGCAGGGAAGGGGCTTGAGGTGGGATTGCGCGGTGTGGGGGGCACTCAACAGCCACGCGACATCGCGTTGGCACTTTTTGAGCTGGGTAAAAACAAAACAGGCTCCCCGTGGGGAGCCTGTTTCTCAGTGCGGGGTCGAAGGGGTTAACCCAGTTCGGCCAGGCACATCTCGTCGTAGATCTGTTTGACCCAGGCGTCGACACGGGCTTCGGTGAGCTCCGGTTGGCGGTCTTCATCGATGCCCAGCCCGATGAAGGTGTTGTCGTCCACCAGGGCCTTGGACGCTTCAAACTCGTAGCCTTCGGTGGAGGTGTGGCCGACGATGATGGCGCCGCGATCCCGCACGATGTCGCCCACCTGACCCATGGCATCGAGGAAGTACTCGGCGTAATCTTCCTGGTCACCGCAGCCGAAGATCGCCACCAGTTTGTCGTTGAAATCCAGTTGTTCCAACTCGGGGAAAAAGTCATCCCAGTCGCACTGGGCTTCACCGTAGTACCAGGTCGGGATGCCGAAAATCAGCAGGCTGAACTCGTCGATCTCCTCTTTACTGCTCTTGGCGATGTCTTTCACCTCGACCAGTCCACCAAGTTTCTTCTGGATCATCTTGGCAACGGCTTCGGTATTACCGGTGTCGCTGCCGAAGAACAGACCTACGCTTGCCATTCGTATACCTATGTTCTGTTAGAGAAAGCCGTGCTTACTAGGCACGTTAGGAGTCGAGATCAAACTGCGCCAGCAGGATCGACTCTATCAATTGACTGCGGGTGATATTACTGTCCAGGGCGCGGTCATTCAAGGCATTGTAGAGCCGTTCTGAGACCTTAAACTCAATACGCTTAAGCCCCTTGGACTTGTCCCGACGGATCTGGTTGCGCTTGTTGACACGCAACTGTTCCTCTCGGGGCAGGGGATTGGTTCTCGGACGGCCACGGCGCTTATCCGTGGCAAACATGTCCAGGGTGGTTCTGTCGGATTTTTCGATAGCCATGTGCGTAACGGTGGGCTCAGGCCTGGCCTTCCCAAAATAGTTGGATAACGCCTTTGGCGATGAAGCCGGCACAGCCTAAAAACAGTACTAACCAAACGATAAAGCGCCCAAAGGGGGGCACGTTACCCTGCTTGAGAACGTCCCTGATTGACATGCCGATAAGAAAAAAGATGGCCGCAAAAAACAGGTTGAGCCCTAGGGCTTCGAGCTGTTCAAAATGGCTGTTCAACATGCTTCAACCTTCCTGGCACCAATGGGGCGCGCACTATACCACAGCCGTTTGGGTGTCGCCATGTGGATGATGGGCACGGAAAAATTCAGCGGCAAGGCGGTTGAACTGGACCGGTTTCTGAGCGTGCAGCCAGTGGCCGGCGCCGAGCAAAATCTTCATCTGCGCCTCAGGAAAGCGGGCCTGAATATCATCTCGGTGGCGCGATTGAAGGTAGTCTGAGTAGCCCCCTTTGAGAAACATCACCGGGCCCAAATAGGGCGGTGCCTCGGGGATCGCATCGATCAGGCTGGGATAGGCATCGATGATCGCATCTAGGTTCAGGCGCCAGTAAAATCCGCCCGCCTCCAGAGGACGCAGATTTTTGACCAGGAAGGCGGCAGTGGGCAGATCGATGCCCGCTTGCGCCAGCTGTTGCTGGGCCTGTTGGCGGTTGTTCAGTGTCGCCGGCTCAAGTTGGCGCAGGGCAGTGAAGACGGTGTCGTGGCGTCTCGGGTAGGCGCCCGGGGCGATGTCCGCCACCAGCAGGCCCCAGCAGTGCTCGGGATGGGCCTGGGCATAGGCCATGGCCACCTTGCCACCGAGACTGTGGCCCAGCAGTGCCCAGCGTGAAATCGACAGCTGCCGGCGCAGCCGTTCGAGATCCTCGGCCATCTCCGGAAAGCTCATGGTCGCTTCGGGCGGGTTGCCCCCGTGGTTACGCAGGGAGAGGCGCAGGGTCTGGAACCCCTGTTCACGCAGGGCACGGGCACAGCCGGCGAGGTTGTCCAGGTCACCAAAAAGTCCGTGGATTAGCACGATCACCGGTCCGCTGCCCTCTAACTGGTATTGCATCAGCTACTCCCCCTGTTGCCTGCCGTTTCTGCGATGGGCGGCCATTGTCGCTGGCGGATCCGCTCCTTGGCAAGTTTTGACATGGTGGTGTCTTGAGGCTGGCGTTATAATGGCGCTGATTTAGTACAGGAAAATCACCCGAGCCGATATGAAATACATCGAAATAGACGACGAGCTGTACCGCCACATTGCCCGTAACACGCAACATATCGGGGAAAGTGCCTCCGATATTCTTCGCCGAATGCTCGGCCTTGAGCAGTCCGCGTCAACCCAAGCGGCTCCGGTGACCATCAGCCAGCCCAGCCTGGAACGCCCCGCGGTGGAGCAACCCGCAGAACAAGAGTCGACACCGGTTGCGGTGCGCTCCTCCATGGCGGAAGCGGGGGTCTTCGAGGAGCTGCTCGATGATCCCATGCTGAATCAGCAGAAGGGGGCAGTGGGTCGGTTCCTCTACCTGCTCGATTGCCTCTACCGTCAGCATCCGAGTGCCTTCAACCGGGTGCTGGAGATCCGCGGTCGGGATCGTCTCTATTTCTCCACCGATAGGGAAGCCCTGCTCGAGGCCAGTAAAACCGCCAACCCTAAGCAGATCGGTGACAGTCCCTACTGGGTCACGGCGAATAACAACACTCGAAAAAAACAGGCCATCCTTGATGAGGTGCTGGTGCAACTCGGCTGTCCGGGCGATCTGGCCAGCCGGATCACCCAGCGGGTCTGAACGTCCAAAGACAAACTCACGTTATTAAAGGTCACCCATGAGCCTTCACCCTCGCGCAGGTACTCTCGCTCAATCTGCTGATCTGGTGGATATTCCTCACTTGATCAGCGCCTACTACACCCACTCGCCCCGGGCCGACAAGCCCGGTGAAGCGGTGAGCTTTGGTACCTCCGGCCACCGGGGCAGTGCCCTGGCCAGAAGCTTCAACGAGAGCCACATTCTCGCCATCACTCAGGCGGTGGTGGACCACCGTCGGTCGGCGGGGATCACCGGCCCCCTGTTGCTGGGTTTCGATACCCATGCCTTGAGTCAGCCGGCGTTTTACTCCGCCCTTGAGGTGCTGGCGGCGAACGGGGTGCAGGTGCGGATCCAAAAAGATCATGGCTTCCTGCCGACCCCGGTGCTCTCCTTTGGCGTGATCCGCCACAATCGGCAGCATGCGACCCAGGCGGATGGGCTGATCCTTACCCCCAGCCACAACCCACCCCAGGACGGCGGCATCAAGTACAACCCCCCCCATGGCGGACCTGCCGATACCGACGTGACGGATTTCATTGCGCAAAGAGCCAATGCCTACCTGGCTTCCGGCCTGGACGGGGTTCGACGGGTCAATCGGGATGTGGCGCAAGCCACCGGGTTGATTACCCCGGTGGATCTGATCGGCGATTACGTCGAGGCGCTTTGCGAGGTGGTGGACATGGCGGCCATTGCTCGTTCCGGGTTGAAGCTGGCGGTGGACCCCCTCGGCGGGGCTGCGGTGTCGGTATGGTCCCGGATCGCCCAGCGTTATGACCTGGATCTGACGGTCATCAATGATCGGGTCGATGCGGCGTTTGGTTTTATGGCGTTGGATCGGGATGGCAAGATCCGCATGGATTGCTCCTCCGCCTGGGCGATGGCGCCGCTGCTGGATCTCAAGTCGCGGTTTGATCTGGCGCTGGCCAACGACCCCGACGCTGACCGTCACGGCATCGTTTGCCGCGATGGTGGCCTGATGGATCCCAACCACTACCTGGCGGTGGCCATCGATTATCTGCTGGCCCACCGTCCACATTGGCCCTCCGAGAGTGCTATCGGTAAGACCCTGGTTTCCAGCGCGATGATCGATAAGGTGGTCGCCAAGCACCAACGGCCTCTGATGGAGGTGCCGGTGGGCTTTAAATGGTTCGTACCTGGTATGGCCAGCGGTGAACTCGCCTTTGGCGGAGAGGAGAGTGCCGGTGCCAGTTTCCTGGACTTCAACGGCGAAGCCTTCTCCACCGACAAGGACGGTTTTATCCTGTGCTTGCTGGCAGCGGAGATCCAGGCGGTAACGGGGCAATCACCCGCTGCACGCTACCAGGCTCTGGAAGCGGCGTTTGGCCAGCATCACTATCGCCGTGTGGATGCGCCTGCCAACGACAAAGTGCGCGCGGCGCTCAAGGCACTGAAGCCTGAGGACCTGGACTCCGGCACCCTCGCCGGTGAGCCGATCAGCGCGACGCTGACATCGGCACCGGGCAATGGCGCGCCCATCGGTGGGTTGAAGGTGGTGACTGAGCACGGGTGGTTTGCTGCCCGCCCCTCCGGCACTGAGCCCATCTATAAGATCTATGCGGAGAGTAGTCTTACTCCAGATCACCTGGCGCAACTGCTTGAGGATGCTCAGGCGTTGATCAGCTCAATCACGCGTTGACTGCCTAGGTGATAAAAAACGGGTGCCCTCGGGCACCCGTTGTTGTTTCAGCTTCAGCGATCAATCTTCATCGTCCAGCAACTCGATATCATCGTCATCGGAGCCGGCACTGGTGCTATGGCTGGTAAAGGGCCTTGAGGTCAGCGTGTAGCTGCGCCGCTGCAGGGTTTTCTGGTACTTCATCCAGACCTTTTCGTGAGGCGTTTCGGCCTCCGCCAAGCCGTGTGCGACCTGAACGAAGTGGCGCTCCTCCTCGTTCACCGGCTGACGGGCACCGGTGGAGAGCGCCTGGTAAGCCTCACCGAACTGTTCCAGACGTTGGGCTTCGCTGATGGTAAAGCTGCCGCTGCGGGAGAGTCCGCGCGGATAGCGAGGGTCGTTGAAGAGACCATGAGCATGGAAACTTTCAAAGTTTGATGTGGTTGCAGTCGCAGTAGTCACGGAGTCGCTCCTGAGTCGTGGGCGTTTTCGCGTAATATAGGCCAGCTTTCTTTTCAGAGATAAAAAATTATATTGGCCTCGACAACAAAAATATTTAATCCACATTTGGTCGGATCTGGCATGGCTCGGTTCTTGTGATTGCCCATGCAGCGCATCTCTGTGGGCGGTCGACAGGAGGGACCCATTGAGGCCCTGGGGTCTACACTGAACCCCATGAATCGCTCACTAATGCTGCGGTGGTGATAACTGCGGCTGGAGTCTCCATGACGCGTTCCGTTTTCTTAATACTGCTCCTATCGATGTTGGTGGTCGCCTGCTCTCCAGCCCCCCCCGAGAAGGGCGCCGAGGCCACCCCGGACGAGCTGCCGGCGGAGCAGTCGGTGCCAGCGAGTAAACCCGGGGGTGCGAAACGTCATGTTTACCGGGATGTCTGGCCGGTCCTGTCCAAGCCCAAGGGGGGTGACCTGCCTCAGATGCTGGAGCGGGGCGAGATACGCCTGCTGACCAGTTTTACCCTCGGCTGGTTCTACATCGATGGCGGCCAACCTTCGGGGATCACCTATGAAAGTTCCCGCCTGCTTGAGCGTTTTGTTCGTCAAACGTACGGCGATAAGGCGGACCACCTCAAGGTGACGGTGATCCCGGTCCGGCGCGATCAACTGATCTCCCACCTGCTGGCGGGCCACGGCGACCTGATTTTTGCCAACTTGACCATCACCCCCCAGCGGGCTGAGCAGGTACATTTTTCCCGTCCCGTGGTCGATGACGTGAGGGAGCTCGTGGTGACCAGCGACAGCATACCGCGGGCGCAACGCCTGTCGGATCTGGTCGGGACGCCGATTGTGGTCAGAGAGGAGTCCAGCTACTTCCAGAGCCTTGAGGCGATCAATGCCCAACGCCGGAGCAATGGTCGGGATCTTTTGACGGCAGAGTTGGCGGATCCCCGGCTAGAGGATGAGGATCTCCTCGAGATGGTCGCCTCTGGGATCATCACGGCCACCGTCGTGGATGACCATAAGCTGTCCGCCTGGTTAGAGGTGCTGCCCAATCTTCGTGCTCATGAAGCGGTTCCGCTGCGGGAAAATGGCCAGCTGGCGGTGGCGATGCGACCGGACAGTCCGGAGCTAGAAGCCTTGATCAATGACTATATCGCTGCTTACCCGGTGGGCGGCAAGACGGCCAACCTGGTGATCCAGCGTTACCTTGAGAGTCACCGCTGGATCACCCGGGTGATGCAGGAGGAACCCTTTGAAAATGCGGACACCCTGATCCCCCTGTTCAAAAAGTATGGCGAGCGCTACCAGTTTGACTGGGTGCTGCTGATGGCGTTTGCTTTCCAGGAGTCCCGGTTTGATACCGGTGCCCGCAGTTCGGTGGGTGCGGTGGGGGTGATGCAGGTGATGCCGGATACTGCCCGGGATAGGCGCATCAACATTGATGACATCGACCAGGATGAGAACAATATCCACGCCGGTACCAAGTACCTGGCCCTGTTGCGGGATACCTACTTCGATGAACCCGGGTTGTCGGAGTTTAACCGGATGATCTTTGCAATGGCCGCTTACAATGCTGGCCCCAATCGTCTCAACCGCATGCGACGTGAAGCAGAGCGGCGGGGATTGGATCCCGATGTCTGGTTTGGCAACGTCGAGCATGTGGCCGCCGCACAGATCGGCAGCGAGACGGTCAACTACGTGGCCAATATCTATCGCTACTTCGTCAGTTACAAACGGGTGATCTCGGAGCAGAAGGATAGGGAGATCATTCGGGACCGGCTGGAGCAGGCTTCCGGCGACGCAGAGCCCGGTGAAATCGCCGACGATGGTGTCGAAACGCCTTAAGCTGCTGCTCTACATCACCCTTATCGTCGGTGCTATCGGTTTCATATCGCAGTGATACAAAAGCCTGGCAAAGCGGTGCCAGCGCCGCTGCCAGCTCGGGATGGCCTCGACGCAGCCGTGCCAGGTGCGTCAGCGGCCCCTCGCCGGGCAGGATCCCGGCGCCGAGCCGTTCAAGGCGTTTAAGCGTTTGCCGATAGAGTCGAACCGGGGTTTCAACCCGGGGCGGGCGCTGACGCCACAGGGTTAACGCTAACTGACCCAGTGCCAGCAGAACCAGCGCGGCAAGGATCACACCCACCCCTTTGAGCAGTGACAAGCCGCCCAGCCAGCGCTGCCACAGCGCCAGCTGGCGGTGCTCATCAAAGCCCATGACCCATTGACTCCACTGGTAATCCAGTTGTGCCAGCCAACCCCGTATCTGAACGGACCAGGCACTGCCTCGCCCACTCAGCCAGGCGTCCTCTGAAAGCAGGTGCGCCTCCTCCCCCAGAGCCGCCTCCGGCCCCTGTTCGATCCGCGCCGGGGCGACGGCGGCGGTGGGGTCGATCCGCTGCCAGCCGGTTTGCTCCAGGTAGACTTCGGTCCAGGCGTGGGCGTTGAATTGATACACAGAGAGCAGCTGACCGCTGGGGCTGAGCTCGCCGCCCTGGTACCCGCTGACCATGCGTGCCGGGATCCCGGCCGCGCGGGCAACGAACACCATTGCCGAGGCGTAGTGGGCACAGAATCCGGCCTGATGGTCAAACAGGAAGCCGTCGATGGGATCTGGCCCCAGGGCAGGGGGCTTCAAGGTGTACCGAAACGGTGCCTGTGAAAACGGCGCCATGATGGCGTTCAGGCGCGCATTGGCGTCGGGGTATTGATCCCTGAGCTTTTCAGCCCAGGCGCGGGCCCGGGGCTCTCCCTCCGCGGGCAGTTGCAGCAGCCGCTGTCTGGCCGCCTCGGTGAGCGGCGGTGCCTGAGCGGATGTTGATGGCCACAAAAGAGCGATGGCGGTGCGACTGTGTCGGGGCACCCGCCAGTTCAGAAGCTGATCCTCCAAGGCAATCACCTGGGGATCTTCGCTGATACTGCCTTTGAGCGATGGTAACCAAGGGTTGGGGTTCGGCTCCACCAGGAGCTGGTACGCCTGCCACGGTGTGTCTGGCCCGCCGGAGGGCCAATGTTCGAGGTCGGGGCGTGACCCGGTTCGAGGTGGCGGCGTATTGGCTTGCCAACGTGTACCGTCATAGTGCTCCAACACCAGGGCGCGCCAGTAACGTGCCTCCGGCGGCGGTGGCGGGCCGTCGAAGCGGGCGCGAAAGACGAGACGGTCGGAGCGGCTAAGCTGCGCCAGGTCGCCCAGTGCCAGGCTGTCGGAGAGTCCGGTTCGGGCCAGTGCGGGAGACTGGATCTGCCAGATGGGCGACAGTCTGGGCACCACCATGAACAGCAGCAGTGCCAGGGGCAGGCTCATCAGGATCATCACCATCGCCTGCCGGACGACCCTGAGGGGCGTATCCGGTCGGTATTGGGCCAGCAGCGGCGTGGTATTGAGCACGGTCAGCAGGATCAGTTGCAGGGCGATGGCGGGGTTGAATTGATGGATAAGCTGCATGCCGATCAGGAAGTAGCCGGTGATCACCACCACGGTAAGATCGGCCCGGGTGGTGCTCTCAATCGCCTTCAGGGCATAGGCCAGCAGCAGTAGGTTGATCAGCGCCGACATGGTCCCGAGGGATTCCATGACCCCCACCAGGGTCAGGATGGCGCCGAGACCCAGCAGGTTGATCAGAGCTCGGGGCGGACGGGCCACGCGCCCCAGGTAGATCCCGACACGCCAGAGCAGGCAAAGCGCGAAGATCCCCAGGGTCCAGGGGGGAGTGTGATGGGCCAGGGGGAGTACTACCCCAAGCTGGCTTACCAGCAACCACCCCTGGGCGGGGCGGTTGAGGGTCATGGGGCCCTCCGGTGGCGGGCCAGGGAATCCAGGCAGCGTTTCAGGTGACTGGCGCCCTGGGCCATGGGCAAGCGTGCGTCGGCCAGCGTCAGACTGTAGGGGGTACCCTGGGCTTCCAGGGTCTGAAGTTCCGCGGCCAGAGCGCTTAAGCCGGTTTCCAGCGGAACGCTCTGGGCGAGGGCCAGGTGGCAGGGCTGCCCCTGGGGCGAACAAAACGCCTTGCTCTGCATCTGCCCGGTCTGCGCCAGCTGTTTCCAGGCGATGCGGCTGCGTCCATGGCCAGGCTGCCAACGCGCCAAGCCATGAAAGTCTTCCAATCCGGGCTGGGAATGCCGGCTGTGCTCTGTCTGGCCCTGCAGCTTAGTCTCCTTTCGCACGGTACCCGGTACCGCTCGGGGCCACACCAGGGCACTCTGAGTCAGATCCAGGTGGGACCAGACCCGACAGAGCCCCAAGGGGTAGCGACTTTCAATGCGGATCCGCCCGGGACGCAACACGCCACGCCGTTGGGTCGGGTGCAGCAGTTGCAGCTTGGAGGCCTCCGGGCGCACCCGCTCCAGGCGCCGGGCGGGACCCTCTGCGTATCTCAGGCTGATCTGGTAAAGAGGACGGGGCGCGCTGACGCTCAGGTCAAAGGGGACCGGGGACCCCGCATGGCGGTGATGGCCATCGCCTGCGGCCAGCGTCAGTCCCGCAAGGTTACGAAATGCCAGCAGCAGGGCGGTGTTGAACAGACTTAGGAGCAGGAAGGCCAGGATCAGGACCAGGTTGTTTTGGTAGTTGGTGCCGAGCAGAAAAAGCATCAGCGCCATCGCCAGGAACCCCATCCCGCCTTTGGTCGGCAGGATAAAGATGCTGCGGTGGCTGAGGGTCTGCCGTGGTGAGGGCGGCAATCTTCGCCGCAGCCAGCGCAGGTAAAGGCGTTGCCCGAGACCGCTTGTTGGCGGGTTGGTACTCATTGAATGGGGTTGATCTGGGCGAGGATGTGGTCGGCGTGCAGGCTGCCGTCGCTGGGCTGTCCTGCGCTGAGTCGGTGCTCGGTTACCGCTGCGAACACCGCCTGGATGTCATCGGGAACCAGGTAGTGTCGGCCGCTGAGACAGGCCCAGGCCTTAGCGGCAGCGAGCAGAGCCCGGCTGGCCCTGGGAGAGAGGGGTGCACTGCGGCGCTCCTGACGTCGCGAGTAGTGGACCAGCGCCAACAGGTAATCCAGTACCGCATCGGACACCTTCACGCTGGCGACCTCCTGCTGCAGCCGGGCCAGCTGTTGTCCCTCCAGGCAGGGGGTGAGTTCGCTGACCCGGTCCGCACGGTGATCCCCCTTGAGCAGGCGCCGCTCCGCATCCAGGCCGGGGTAACCGAGGCTGAGTCGCATCATGAAGCGATCCAGCTGCGATTCAGGGAGGGGAAAGGTGCCGGATTGTTCGCTTGGATTCTGGGTGGCGATAACGAAAAAGGGGGAGGGCAGAGGGTGGGTGGTGCCATCGACGCTGATCTGCTGCTCCGCCATCGCCTCCAGCAGGGCGCTCTGGGTCTTGGGACTGGCCCGGTTGATCTCATCGGCCAGCAGCAGCTGGCAGAAGATGGGACCGGCGTGGAAGCGAAACTGCTGCTCACCGGGATCGAAGATATTTACGCCGATAAGGTCCGTCGGCAACATGTCAGCGGTGAATTGAACCCGCTGATAGCTGAGCCCCAAGGTCCTGGCCAGAGCGGCTGAGAGGGTGGTTTTGCCCATCCCGGGCAGATCCTCCAGCAGCAGGTGGCCGCCGGCGAGCAGGCAGGCCAGGGCCAGTTGCAAAGGCTGTGGTTTGTCCAGCAGGACCTGCCCCAGTTGGTCTAACACTGCCCTGTGTTCGTTCGCCATAAAAAGTCCGCTTTAAATACATTGATTATGCACAACTATTGGTGATCTTCCGGCTTGTCGCCAGCTGGGCTTTGGGTCGCCGCTGGCGTCTTGCTGGCAAACCGGCTGATGAGGTCCATCGGGACCGGGAAGATCAGGGTGTTGGTGCGGTCGCTGGCCACCTCGGTCAGGGTCTGCAGGTAGCGCAACTGCAGGGCATTGGGCTGGCGGGCCAGCACCTCAGCGGCTTCGGAGAGCTTGCGGGAGGCTTCCAACTCGCCGGTGGCGTGGATCACTTTGGCTCGCCGCATCCGCTCCGCCTCCGCCTGCCGGGCCATCGCCCTTACCATCGACTCGGAGATATCTACATGCTTGATCTCTACGTTGGCGATCTTTATCCCCCAGTTGTCGGTATGTTGGTCCAGGATCGCCTGTAGATCCCGGTTGAGGGTTTCCCGCTCAGACAACAGTTCATCCAGCTCATGCTGACCCAGCACCGATCTCAAAGTGGTTTGGGCCAGCTGTGAGGTGGCCTCCAGATAGTTTTCGACGTTGTTAATCGCCATCTCCGGATCCAGTACCCGGAAATAGACCACCGCATTGACCCGCACCGATACGTTGTCCCGGGTGATCAGATCCTGAGTCGGGACATCCAGTACGATGGTGCGCAGGTCTACCCGAACCATCTGCTGAACCACGGGGATGATGATGATCAGCCCAGGCCCCTTGACCGCCTGGAATCGGCCGAGCATGAACACAACGCCGCGCTCATATTCGCGCAGGACCCGGAACATGCTGACCAGCAGTGCTATGACAAGGACGGCGATACTCAGCAGGGTGTATGTGGTGATCATGACTCCTCCTCGGTGGGGGCAACGTGCAGGGTGACACCGTCACGGCGGATCACGGTGACTTTTTGTTGGGGTTTGAGCGGGTCCGGGCAGTGGGCCTGCCAGATCTCGTTGGCGAAGCGGACCCGCCCGGTGCCGGGAAAGCCATCCAGCACCCAAGCCTGGCTCTGCTGGAACTGTTGGTCGCCGGTGCTGACCGGCCGTTTTCGCACCTTGAGCAACAGGCTTAGCACCAGGGTGAAGAGGCCCAAGGAGGTGATGGAGAGGGCAAGGATCAGCGGCAGGGCGATCTGATAACCGGGCAGGTCGGAATCCATCAGCAGGGTGGAGCCCAGTGCGAACGCGATGACACCACCAATCCCGAACAGCCCGAAACTGGGACTGAGGGCCTCGAGGATCATCAGGGTGATCCCCAGCAGCATCAGCCCCAATCCGGCATAGTTGATCGGCAACATCTGCAGGGCGTACATCGCCAGCAACAGGCAGATCCCCCCAAGGACGCCGGGTAGGCCGACTCCCGGATTGTAAAACTCCAGGATCAGGCCGTAGATCCCCACCAGCATCAGGATGTAGGCGACGTTGGGGTTGGTCAGCACCGCCAGCAGGCGATAGCGCCAGTCCGGTTCACGCTCGATGGTGGCACCGGTGACCTCTAACCGTTCGGTGCGGCCTTGAAGTTGAATCTCACGTCCCTGAAGCTGGCGGATCAGGTCCGCGCGATCCGTGGCGATTAGGTCGATCACCCCCTGTGCCAGTGCGTCGCTGGCCGCAAGGCTGGCGGCCTCGCTCACCGCGGTTTCCGCCCAGTCAGCGTTGCGGCCATGAAGCTCGGCGAGGGCACGGATGTAGGCGACAGCGTCATTGAGTGCTTTCTTCTCAAGGGTAGTGGTGGCCTTGACCCGCTTGTCCTCGTCGGCCTGGCCCGAGCTGGGTTGATCCGTGGTCGCATCCGGTCGCTCACTGGGCTCCTGCGCTGGCGCTGGGCCAGGTCCACCGATGGCAACAGGGCTGGCGGCACCGAGGTTGGTTCCCGGGGCCATGGCGGCAACGTGGCTGGCCATCAACAGGAAAGTGCCGGCGCTGGCCGCGCGGGCTCCAGAGGGGGTGACGTAGGTCGCCACAGGAACCGGGGACTGGGTGATCGCCTGGATCATGCTGCGCATGGCACCGTCGAGGCCGCCAGGGGTATCCAGCTCGATGATGATGACCGAGGTATCTTGCTGCTGGGCCTGCTCGAGCTCACTGACCAGGTAGTCGGCGCTGGCGGGACCGATCACTCCCTTGATGGGGATCACCCAGACATCGGCGCGAAGGCCGGACGAGAGGCCGATAAAACTGAGCAACAAGATGGTCAACGCGATGCGCATGAACGCTTCTCCATATACCCGCCTGAAGTAACTGTAGTTCAGGGGCGTGGCCCCGTTTTGGCCTCAGTAGCGACGCTCATGCTCCGACTCCGTCATCAGGGGCAGGCTGCGCTGGTTCAGGTGGGCGTAGATCAGCTGGTAACTGAGGATCGCCTGGACATATTCCCGGGTCTCACGGTAGGGGATGGTGGCGACGAAGCGCGGCGCATCCAGTTGCCCGTCGGCGCGTTGGAGCCAGCGCTTCACTCGGTGAGGACCGGCGTTGTAGGCCGCACTGGCGAGCAAGCGGTTGCCATCGTAGTCTCGGGAAAGTTGTTGATAATAGGCGGAGCCGAGCTGGATATTGCGTTTCGGCTGGTAGAGATCCCGAAAATCCCGGTAGGGGGCGCCAATACGGCGGGCGGTGCTCTTGGCGGTGCTGGGCAGCAGTTGCATCAGGCCGTGGGCGTTGGCGTGGGAGTGGGCGGCGGGGTAGAGGGCGCTCTCGCGCCGGGCGACTGCCTGCAGCAGCGCCGGATCCAGTCCACGAAGCTTGGCGAAGTGCTCAAACAGCTCCTGATGGGCGTTGGGAAAGCGCCAGGGCAGCGCGTCCCACATCTGGGCGGCGATGGTGCCCTCCACGGTCAGGAAGTGCCACTGTTGCTGGTGGCAGTGGGCCAACAGGGCGGCCTGCTCGGACCGCTCAAGTCTGGGCATCAACCAGCGGATCTCCGCCCTGGCATCGGACCATTTATCCAGGGCCATCAGTTCGGTGAGACGAGCGGTGGCGGGAAGGGCCTGGACCGCATCGCGTGTTGCCGCGTCACTGGTGGGCAGTGTGGCTTGCAGGGCATAGGGAGCATTCAGATGCTGTGCCGCTAGGAATCCGTAAAAGTTTCTGCGTTTGGCGAGTTTGGCGTAGATCTGCTGGGCGGTATTTTCCTGGCCCAACTGCATGGCACTGTAGCCTTTCCAGAAGCGCCACTCACTCTCGTTCTGGCGGCTGTCGCTCAACAGGGCAAGGTAGGTCTGCAGGTGCGCCCAGTCCCCCTCAAAGATGGCCCTGCGGACCCTTAGGATCACCAGGTCGTCTGTGGGTAGGGTCAGCAGCAGGTTCTCCTTGTCACTGCTCCATTGGTTGTCCAGCAGCGCCTGGAACAGCAGATCCTGACCGACCGTCTCCCGATGATCGCCCAAGTGGGCCTCCCAGCGTTGCCATTGACGCCAGGCAATCTCGATATCCCGACGGGCCTGGCGCCGGATCACTACGGCGGCGATGGCGCTGCCCGGCTCCCCGGCACGCAGCAGTCGTGCCCGGGCGCTGTGCAGCTCCCGGGGATGTCGGTAGAGGCGCAGCAGGAGATCCCCAGCGCCGCGATAGCTCGGTCCCAGCAGGCTGTTGAGGTAGTTGAGCAGGCCGGACTGCCCGGCTTTATAGGCCAGCAGCATCCGCTGAAAAACCAGGGCGTCGCTGCGTTGTCCGCTCTTGTGCCAGGCATCGAACAGGGGATCGCAGGCATCATCACGGCTCTTGCCATGCAGCCAGAGTGTTTCGGCACCCTCCCAAGCCTCTTCGGTTTCTCCTTGCGCCAGGCGGGCGCGGTAGTAGTAGCAGCGCAAGTGTTCTGAGTTGGGCGACTCTGGACTGATGACCAGAAAACCAGGCCAATCCTGACGGCGCCCGCGATCGGTGAGGTAGTGGTGTTTGAAACGTTGGTAGAGCGGGGTATCGGAGAGGCGCTGCAGAACCTCGACGGCCTGTTGAGCGGAGAGCTGGGACAGTTGGCCGCGGCGGTAATGGTAATCAAGGTAGGGTGTTAGGGGGTAGTGTTCCAGCTTGCGCCTCAGGGCGTAGAACTGGTCCTGATTTCCCCTGGCCAGCGCCGAGCGGGCGTCCTGGTACCAGCGTTGCTGCTCGCTCAAGCTTTCCGATGCCAACGCCGACGGGGAAACCGCAAAGGAGCAGAGCAGCCAGGTGAGCAGGCAAAGCCTGAAAAAGGCTGTCCGGGGCTGCATCCACTTCGGTTGGCGGGCCACATCGTTGTCGGCGATCTGCGCTGTCATGAACCGGCCCCCTCCTTGTTTGCTGTGAGGGATCCCGCGCTGAAGCAACGCCACTCTGGTTACCGTTGTGGGTCGGTTACCGTTGCGCGCTTTCGGATGGTCAGAGCCGGATCCCGGATATTCAGCTTAGCAAGGGGAAGGTCCGCCGGGTGGGAGGGGCGGATAATTTTGCCGCGTTTTTGCCCCGCCTTACTCCTCGGTCTCCATCGCTTTTTTTATCAGGGTGGCGTCGGCCTGCTTGCTGCTCTCAATCCCCAGTTGGCGCATCTGCTCGCCCTGTCGAAGCAGGTTGCCGCGGCCCTCAGAGAATTTGCCCATGGCGCTGTCGTAGCTGTTTTGTGCCGTTTCCAGGGCCCGGCCCACCTTCTGCAGATCCGCGGCGAACCCTATCAGCTTGTCGTAAAGTCGGCCGGCCTGGAGGGCGATCTTCTGCGCGTTCTGGCTCTGATGTTCGAAGCGCCACAAATTCTGGATGGTACGCAGGGCCACCAGCAAATTGGTGGGGCTGACCAGCAGGATGTTGTGGTCCAGTGCTTCGTTGATCAGGCTGGGGTCCTGGTCCACCGCGGTGAGAAAGGCCGGTTCCACTGGGATAAACAGCAGTACGTAGTCCAGGCTGCGGACCCCCTCCAGCTTGTGGTACGCCTTCTGGCCCAGGCCGCGGATGTGCCCCCGCACCGAGGCGACATGCTCGGCCAACGCCTGCTGCTGAAGTTTGGGATCCTCGCTGTTGAAGTAGCGCTCGAAGGCACGCAGAGAGACCTTGGCGTCGATGATCACATCTTTGCCATCCGGCAGTCGGACAATCACATCCGGTTGGTACCGCTTGCCACTGGCCTGGGTCAGGCTGGTCTGGATCTCATACTCCCGCCCCTGGCTTAGCCCGCTCTGCTCCAGCAGCCGGGTCAGGACCACTTCGCCCCAGTTCCCCTGGGCCTTATTATCCCCCTTGAGGGCACGGGTGAGGTTGACGGCGTCTTCGCTCATTTTGAGGTTCAGCGCCTTGAGATCGAGCAGCTGCTGCGCCAGGGCACTGCGCTGTTTGACCTCCTCGGTGTGGCTTTGCTGGACCTGCTGGCGAAACTGCTCCATCTGCATCCTGATGGGGGAGAGCACCGCGTCCATATCTTTCTGGCTCTGCTGAAGGAAACTCTGCTGTTTCTGTTCGAAGATGCGGTTGGCCAGGTTCTCAAACTGGGCCTGAAGCCGTTGTTCGCTGGCTTTCTGCTCGTTGAGTTGTTGCCGCAGCAGCTGCTCCTGGCTGCGCAGTTGCCCGAGGGCACCGTGCAGACGGTTAAGCTCTTGTGCCCTGATCGCCAGCTCGGTGTTTAGGGTGTCGTTGTGCTCGCGCTGCCACCGCTCTGCCGTAACAGTGGTCTCCAGGCGGCGATGAAGCTGGTTCAGTCTCAGGATCAGGACCAGGCAAACGAAGCTGACTGTGGCGGCACCCAGCACGGCGATCCAAAAAGGGGTGAGCATAGTAAAAAGAGTTCCAAATGAGGCCGATAACGCAAGCTTGTCACCGCCATCCCTGCGGCGCAAGAGGGGAGCCGGCGAGTGCTCAAAGTGGATGCGGTGAAAGATTAACCGGCCTGTGCGGTTCCAGTAACAGGGAACCTTGATATCGACAGCGAGGAGGCACGTCATGGGCAAAGGCCTGGGGAAAAACGAGAAATGGCAGCTGCCCAACGAGGCGGTGACTCCGGAGGCGGTGTTTCGGCAGCGTCGACGTATCCTGCAGTGCCTTGGACTCTCTGCCATCGGCGCCAGTGTGCCCCTTGGGGTCCAGGCGGGGTTGTCGGAGTGGTTCGGCAAGCCAGCCCAGGCCGAGCGCAAAGCCCTCACCTACGAGGGAAGTCGGCGCTTCGGGATCCGCGATACGCTGACGCCGGAGGATAAGGTGATCAGTCACAACAACTTCTACGAGTTCGGCACCGCCAAGACCGATCCTCAGCGCTATGCCCAAGAGCTTCAAACCGATCCCTGGTCGGTGGAAGTCAGCGGTGAGGTGGAGCGCCCCGGGACCTGGACGGTGGAGAGGTTGTTGCAGCGTTTTCCGCTGGAGGAGCGGATCTACCGTCTGCGCTGCGTGGAAGCCTGGTCGATGGTGATCCCCTGGTTGGGGTTTGAACTGCGGCAACTGCTGGAGCAGGTGCGACCCACCGGCCGGGCCCGTTACGTGGCATTCCAGACTCTCTATGACCCAAAGCAGATGCGGGGGCAGAGCAGCCGCGCCATCGGCGGCGGCATCGATTACCCCTATGTGGAGGGGTTGCGGCTGGATGAGGCGATGCACCCCCTGACCATCCTCAGCCTGGGGCTCTACGGCAAAACCCTGCCGCCGCAGAACGGCGCCCCCATCCGCCTGGTGGTGCCCTGGAAGTACGGATTCAAGAGCATCAAGTCCATCGTTCGGATCCACCTCACCGAGCAGCGCCCTCCCACCACCTGGAATCAGTTGGCCAGTCATGAGTACGGCTTCTACGCCAATGTGAACCCTGCGGTGGATCATCCCCGCTGGTCGCAGGCCAGTGAGCGCCGGATAGGCGAGGGGGGACTGCTCTCTGCCCGACGTATCGCCACGGAACCCTTCAATGGCTATGGGGAGTGGGTCGAAGGACTGTACCAGGGGATGGATCTTCGCCGTGACTACTGAAGCGAGGAAGCGTCGTCCCTGGGGGCTGTGGGGGTTGAAGAGTGCGCTTCATCTGGCCTGTGGCGTGCCACTGCTCTATCTCTGGGCCAAGGTGGCGGCGGGCGCCGCCGGAGGGGATCCGGTCCAGTACATCATCCACTTTCTTGGCATGGGGATCCTCCATACTCTGGCGGCCACCCTGCTGGTTTCACCCCTGGCGAGGTGGCTTCGGGCCGGCATCCTGATCCGCACCCGTCGCCTGCTGGGCCTGTGGTGCTTCACCTACGCCGTGTTGCATCTCACCGCCTTCGCGACCCTGGATCTGCTGGGGGATCTCTCGTTGCTGGGGTCGGAGATCCTCAAGCGTCCCTACATCACCGTCGGTATGGCGGCCTTCGTTATCCTGCTGCTGCTGGCGTTGACCTCCACCCGCGGGATGCAGCGCCGTCTGGGGCGCCGATGGCAGCGGTTGCATCGCTGGGTTTACCTTGTGGCCGTGTTGGGGCCGGTGCACTTTTGGTGGTCGGTGAAATCCGGCAACCTGGAACCGGCACTTTACCTCGCAGCCTTCCTGGCGTTGCTGTCACTGCGCCCCTCCTTGAACCCTGCAGCGCTGTGGGCGCAGTTTCACCAGCAGCGGGCTCAATTTCGGCAGGGAAAGCGCAGATAAAGGACCGTTAAGCGATTGATTTAGCTGGGTTCGCCTGATAGCTTGGTCATACTTTCACCGGTATTAGTGCGAATTCTCGATTTCACCCTGTTATTCGGAATTCGCACTAATACACTGTTAAATGGCTCTCAGGAAAATGCGTAACCTAATAGTTTCTTTAGTTATTTTATTCTCTTTCGCTGTGAAGGCTGACACAGATCCATGTGATGTTGATAGTTACCCAATAAAAGGTGAGAAAGTATTACATCATGCAAAATCCTTTTCACTACCAGCCATTTATTATAAGCAAGGCAATGTTAGGGTAATTATTTCCAAGGAAAAGGCGATCGATTTTGTTAATAATAACATGACCGACAGTAAAGCTTATTTAGCTAAGGCCAAAAGTCACATCATCAATTCATTAATGAATATAAGTGACTCTGAAATGGTTGATCAGTCAAGTTTACAAATACCATTGGAAGGATTGGTCTCTGCAGAGCTAAATGTTGGAATTCATGTCATGGCGGGTTACCAAGGGCTTTTCGAAGGTGTATTGTTTAATAACGAGGCCGTTGTGGAAGTAGATAAAAAGCTAGTTCCTGAAACAACAGCGACTTACATGGTCGGCGAAGATCCTCAGCCCATTGATGAGTTTAAAGTGGTTCACAAGCTTAAAGTTGTTTATAAAAGTAGCCTTGTGTTAGAAAATTGTTAGCTTGACGTGAAGTAGCCATTTAACAAGCCAAGTCAATGAGACAATGTTAAGCTGGCTCCCGTCGCTTCGCTCCTAATTTTAGCCAGCTTAAAATTAGCTCCTGCTTGGGGCGTTATATTTCTTAATGAAAAGGAGGTTTCTATGAGACTTGTTTCAATAATTACATCATGCCTACTTCTTTTGGGTATCCCGACCTATGCATCTGAGCAACAAGAGCTATTAAACGTCGGATATTTTGAAAAGCTATCCTACTGGCAGCCTGTAAAGAATATTAGATTAACTAGAAGTGCGCAGAATATTCGAAAGAAAATTCATAAGAAAATTCATAAGTCGGGTGGTGTACTAATTTATAGCTACGACATCGGTTCGAATGGCGAAACTAAAAATATCACTCTTATTAAAACAATACCTGAAAACTTAATAGACAAAGAGGAATTGATTAAATCTAAGCTCATTTATAATAGGTTTAAGCCTGCAGAGGACAATGCTAAAAACAAGCCTGTTAAAGTGACTGAGCGTATTATTTTCCAAGGTGGAGGGCTGGCCATACCGCCAGATGATATGACTATTGAAGAGTACTTCAATGGTTCTAAATGATGGCAGCTTAAATTATCATTGTAGAATATAACCAGCAAGTTAAGCGAGACAACCAAAACGCTGCCTCGCTTGCTATCACCGAAATTTTAAATCAAGCTCAGGCAGCTTATTTGTCTGTCCCTTACTTGAGACGTTAGCTTTCAGAGGAAACTGATGCGAGTCTTACTATCGGAATTGATATTGGTTGCACTGCAATCTGGATGCAGTATTACGCTAGGTGACGCGGCATGAAATAGCGGGCACCCAGAGCATGCCGCTGATCTTTATCGGAAAGGCGCGGAACAGGGGGATTCCGTTGCTGCATTCAAACTCGCTGCAATGCTGGAGGATGGCGCGGTTTCGGTTGCGAAATACGGAGCCGCCGGAAGCTGGTACAACAAAGCCTGTCGGCTCGGTAATACCGTAAGTTGCCACAATGCCGGCGTTGGGTATGAGTATGGGAAACTCGGGTTGGAAAAAGACTACGAGAAAGCGCGTGATTCTTATCAACGCGCTGCGGAGCGCGGTTACATGCAGTCCCAATACAATCTCGGGTCGCTCTATTCGAATCAATATTTTTCCGACGACGCGGAGGGATTAAGGTGGCTTCTCGCGTCACAGGCCAAAGCTAGGGAATGTGCTAAGGAACCTCTGTGCAGGTGGATTCTCGAAGATCCGCTTGGTCACATAGCAAAACTAAAAGCGCGGATGTCCCATGAAGATTTAAAAAATGTGGACTCATTACCAGTGGAGGAGAAATGAAAGCTAATAACAGCACCAAGCGTGGGCCCTTGTGCTGGGCGTTAGCTGTACAAGGAGTTCCATTTAATTTTAACCACCTTTTGCCTATTTATTCCATACAGCATTTTCTTTCCTGCTTGGCTTTTTGAGTACCTGAACGTTTGGGAAAGAACTCCCGATTACACAATGATGTTCTTGTTACTTGGTGCAGGGGTGCTTTTAACGTCGATGTTAAAGGCCGGTTCGATTGAGTCCACGTCATAAGGCGCGACAGCCGATCATAAAGCGCCTCGGTGGTCATGGAGGGCGCAAAACGACCAGCCAGGTTAGACGAAGCTATTTAGCGCGTCGTCTGGCTGGGGCGCTTATGCCATAATGCCTGCCGCATCAGGTTGGGAGTGGCATGAGTCGATTAGAGAAAGAGGTGGCACTGGCGCTGGGCAGCGAAGGGCTGCTGGCCGAGGGGCTGCCGGGGTTTCGTCCCCGGGCTGTCCAGCAGCAGCTTGGCGCGGCGGCCGCCGCCAACATTCAACAGGGGGGCACCCTGGTCGCCGAGGCGGGCACCGGCATCGGTAAAACCTTTGCCTACCTGCTGCCGGCGCTGCTCAGCGGTAAAAAAGCGCTGATCAGTACCGGCAGTAAAAACCTCCAGGACCAGCTGTTTTTCAAAGATCTGCCCACCCTGCTGGCGCTGATGGAGCGGCCTCCCAGCGTGGCCCTGCTTAAGGGGCGCAACAACTACCTCTGTCACTACCACCTCAATCGCCGTCTGGCGGATCTGCCTGCGGATCCCGAGCTGGTGGATCACCTGATGCGGATCCGCGCCTGGTCCAGCGGGTCGCACTCCGGGGACTTTGCCGAGTTGACCTCGGTGCCCGAGGACAGCCTTGCCCTGAGCATGGCGGGCTCCCGCCACGACAACTGCCTGGGCCAGCGCTGCCCGGAATTTGACCGCTGTTGCCTGCATCGCGCCCGTAACCGGGCCGCCGAGGCCGACCTGGTGGTGATCAATCACCACCTGTTCTTCGCTGACATGGCGCTCAAGGAGACCGGCTTTGCCGAGATATTGCCCAGCGCCGACCTGTTCGTGTTCGACGAAGCCCACCAACTGCCGGACATCGCCCTGGGCCACTTTGCCGAAACCCTGAGTACGCGCCAGCTCAATGACCTGGTTCGGGAGATGCGCCGCGCCTACCAGGGGCCGCTGCGGGATTGCCGTCAGCTGGAGAGCGCCGCGGCCCGGGTGCAAGCTGCGGCGGCGGATCTCTACGAGGTGGTGGCGCAGCATGGAGGACGAGACTGGGCCGCGATGCGCACTCTGGCGCCGGTGGCCTCGGCCCTGGCCAGCCTGGAGGAGGCTTTACGCTTTGCTCAGCGGGTCTTGGTCGGTCAGCTGGGCCGGGATGAGATGCTGGATCGGGTGTTCGAGCGTCTCGATCCGATGCTGGCCAGGCTGCAACTCTTTATGGTACCCGGTCATCACTCACTGACTGTGGAGTGCCACCGCGGTCAGCTGACCCTGCGCGCCTGCCCCCTGTCGGTTGCGGAGCGCTGCCAAGCCTTTTACCGTCGCCTGAAAGGAAGCTGGCTTTTTACCTCGGCCACCCTCACCGTGGCGGGCCGGTTTGAGCACTTTAATCGTCAGCTCGGACTGACCTCCCCGGTAGAACTGGTACTGGACTCCCCCTTTGACTATGGCCGCCAGGCGTTGCTCTGCGTCCCCCGCGGGTTGCCGCAGCCCGGCGAGCCGCAGCTGCCCGAGGCCCTGGCTCGTATCGCCCAGCAGCTGGTGGAGGCGGCGGATGGGCGCACCTTCCTGCTGTTTACCAGCCACAGCATGATGCAGGCGGTGGGCGCGCTGCTGAGCCGCCGACTCAGCCAGCCTCTGCTGATGCAGGGGATGGGATCCAAGCGCAGCCTGTTGCAACGCTTTAGTCGTTACGGCAATGCCGTGCTTCTGGCCACCGCCAGTTTCTGGGAGGGGGTAGACGTTAGAGGGCGTGCGCTGGTGTGTGTTATGATCGACAAACTTCCTTTTGTTTCCCCGGAAGATCCCTTGCAAAAAGCCCGTTGTGACGCCGTTACCCTGCGGGGGGGCGATCCCTTTAATGAGGTGCAGTTGCCCCTGGCGGTGATTGCGCTGAAGCAGGGGGTGGGGCGGTTGATCCGCGGGGAGCAGGATCGGGGGGTGATGGTGATCTGCGATCCCCGCCTGGTGCATCGTCCCTACGGCGGCCTTTTCCTGGCCAGCTTACCGCCGATGTCCCGAACCCGAGATCTGGGCCTCGCCCTAGCTAGATTGAGAGAGCTGTAATGTCTGAAAAGATCCTGGTGATCGATACCGCCACCGAAAACTGTTCGGCGGCCCTTCTCCACAACGGTCGCATCACCGAGCAGTCGGTTGAAGCCCCCCGTGAACACAGTCAGCGTATCCTGCCGATGGTGGCCTCCCTGCTGGAGCAGGCCGGACTGGCCCTGGATGATCTCGACGCGGTCGCGTTCGGTCGCGGCCCCGGCAGTTTTACCGGGATCCGGATCGGCACCTCCATCATGCAGGGGCTGGCCTTGGGTGCCGACCTGCCGGTGCTGCCCATCTCCAATCTCGCCGCCATGGCCCAGGGGGCCATTGAGCAGGGGGCCAGCGAAGTGGCGGCCGCCATCGATGCGCGCATGGGCGAGGTCTATTTTGGCCACTTTGTTGCCGAGGATGGTCTGGCGCAGCTCCAGGGCGATGAGCAGGTTCTGGCGCCGGAGGCCCTGATGCAACAGTGGCAGCTCGGCAGCGACGTGGTCGCGGTGGGCACCGGGTTTGAGACCTACCCCCAGCTCGCCCAAGCCCAGAACCTGCGCCTGGAGCCCAGCTGTCGCCTGCCCACTGCGGCGATGATGGTGCCGCTGGCGCTGCAGATGTGGCGGTCGGGCGCTGCGCGGTCGGTCACCGAGGTGGAACCGGTCTACCTGCGAAACACCGTGGCCTGGAAGAAGCTGCCGGGTCGGGAGTAGAGCGGTTGCGCGCAGCCCCTTGTACCTTACCCCGGATCGGCGCGCTCTCCCCTTAACCTTACCGCAACTGGCCTTACCAGCAGGACGGCGGTGACAAACTGTGAAGCGAGACCGGAAAGATGCACTCAGCTATGGCACCCTTGCCGCCCTTGATGGATAGGCGGTTCACCCTCGATGGCCTTGAGCTCGCGGCTCAGCAGTGGGGAGAACCCTCGGCGCCGCAGATCCTGGCCCTCCATGGCTGGCTCGACAACAGCGAAAGCTTTGCCCCACTGGCCCGGGCCCTGACGCCGCTGGGCTGGCAACTGCTGGCGCCGGATTGGCCTGGACACGGTCACTCCGGCCATCGTGGCGCAGCCAGCGATTACCACTTCCTCGATTACCTGTATGAGTTGCACCAGCTGATTGAGCAACTGGGGGACCGGCCGGTGATCCTGCTGGGCCACTCCATGGGCGGGATCCTGGCGACCCTCTATGCCGGTGTCTACCCCGAGCGGGTATCGGCCTTGATCTCTATCGAGGCGCTTGGGCCCCTGACGGCCGGGGCGGAGGAGACCGCCGAGCGCCTGCGTCAGGGGTTCGCCAGTCGCCGTCCCGTGGTGCCCAAGCCGGTCAACCTGGCGGCAGCGCTGCGGGCACGCAGCCGCATCAACGAGCTGGATCAAGCGATCTTGGAGCCGATGGTGATGCGGAACCTTCGGGCAACCGAAGCCGGTTGGTACTGGCGTTCCGATCCCCGGGTCAAACGGCTCAGTCCCTGGCGGATGAGCCCGGAACAGGGTGAGGCGATCCTGAACGCCATCACCGCCCCAACCCTGGTGATGTTGGCGCAGAAGGGGTTTTCTACACTCAAGGAGCGCTGGCAGCATCGACCCGCCGGGCTTGCCGGGGCAACGCTGGTGAATGCGCCCGGGGGCCATCATGGCCATATGAGTGCGCCAGAGGCGTACGCATCGGCCATCCACAGATTTTTGCGTCCCGATTAAGTCGGGGCCTGGTTTACCGGGGGAGTTTCCCCCAACACAAGATGTTTGCAGTACCCCATATGCAGTACTGTTCCAACTAAGGAGAACAGAGTGGACAAACCCTGGCTAAACAGTTACGCCGAAAACGTACCGGCAGAGATCGATCCGGACCAGTATGACAACCTGCTGGAGCTGTTTGAACAAAGCTGTCGAGACTATGCGGATCAGGTGGCCTTCATCAACATGGGCGCTGTATTGACCTTCCGACGTCTCGAGGAGCAGAGCCGAGCCTTCGCCGCTTACCTTCAGGACGAACTGAAATTGCAGCCGGGCGAGCGGGTGGCCCTGATGATGCCCAACCTGCTCCAATACCCCATCGCCCTGTTTGGGATCCTCCGGGCGGGACTGGTGGCGGTGAACGTCAATCCCCTCTATACCCCCAGGGAGTTGAAGCACCAACTGCAGGATGCCGGTGCCAGCGCCATCATCGCGGTCACCAACTTCGGTTCCAGCCTGCAGAAGGTGGTGAATGAGACTCCAGTGAAGCATGTGATCCTGACCAAGATTGGTGACCATCTCTGGGCGCCTAAACGCACCTTGGTCAATTTCGTGGTCAAGTACGTCAAAAAGATGGTGCCCAAGTACCACCTGCCTGGGGCGGTGTCGATGCGCCGGGCCCTTAGCAAGGGAAAGTACCTTCAGTACGTAAAACCGCGGCTCAAGGGGGAGGATATTGCCTTCCTGCAGTATACCGGTGGCACCACCGGGGTGGCCAAGGGGGCGATGCTGACCCATCGCTCACTGGTGGCTAACATGCTGCAGTGTGAAGCGTTTTATGGCCGCGCCCTGACGCCAGGTGCCGAGATGATCGTCACGCCGTTGCCGCTCTACCACGTCTTTGCCAACACGGTAAATCTGCTGCTGTTCCTGCGTCTGGGGGCGCAGAACCTGCTGATCACCAACCCGCGGGACCTGAATGGCTTCATCGGCGAGCTAAAGAAGTATCCTTTCACCGCCCTGACCGGCGTCAACACGCTGTTCAACGCCATGATCAACCACCCGGAGTTTGCCCAGCTGGACTTCAGCCAGTTCAAGCTCACTGTGGGGGGCGGGATGGCGGTTCAGCGCGCGGTGGCCGAGAAGTGGAAGGCGATCACCGGCGTGCCCCTGGTGGAGGGGTATGGTCTCACCGAAGCCTCACCTGTGGTGGCTGGTGGACGTCATGATCAACAGGAGTACACCGGTGCCATCGGTTTGCCCCTGCCCTCCACCGAGGTGCGTGTAGTCAGTGAAGAGGGCGAGGTACTGCCCCAGGGCGAGATCGGCGAACTCCAGGTCCGGGGCCCGCAGGTGATGAAGGGTTACTGGCAGCGTCCGGAGGAGACTGCCAAAACCATGGACAGCGACTGGTTGCTCACCGGCGACATCGGCTACATGGATGAACTGGGCCAGTTTTTCATCGTTGACCGCAAAAAGGATATGATCCTGGTCTCCGGTTTCAACGTCTTCCCCAACGAGGTAGAGGATGTGGTGGCCCTGCACAACAAGGTGCTGGAGGTGGCGGCGGTGGGGGTACCCCACGAGGTGTCCGGTGAATTGGTGAAGATCTTCGTGGTCAGAAAAGAGGCGGGCTTGACCGAGAAGGAGCTGATCAGCCACTGCCGTAAACACCTGACCGGTTACAAGGTGCCCAAGCTGGTGGAGTTTCGGGATGAACTGCCCAAGTCCACCGTGGGCAAGATTCTGCGACGTGAACTGCGAGACGAGAGTAAGGAGAGCGCTTGATGACGATGCCCCCGTGGCAATGGATCGATTCTGAGGCGGCGTTGAAGACGCTGTGCGAGCAGTGCCAGCAACGGGAGTACGTGGCTCTGGATACGGAGTTTGTCCGAACCCGCACCTACCATGCCCAGCTGGGATTGGTGCAACTCTATGACGGTGACACCCTGGCGTTGATCGACCCGAAAGCGATCAACGACATGGGGCCTTTTTGGCGTCTGTTGCTGGATGAGCGGGTGGTCAAGGTGCTGCACTCCCCGAGCGAAGATCTGGAGATCTTTGCGCATCTTGGCGGGGTCACGCCGAAGCCGCTGTTCGACACCCAGGTGGCGGGGGTTTTGCTTAACCTCGGTGGCGCCATGGGGTATGGCAAACTGATCCAGCACTACCTGGATATCGAGCTGGATAAAGGCGAGTCCCGTACCGACTGGCTCAAGCGCCCGCTGTCGCCACAGCAGCTGAGTTACGCCGCGGCGGATGTCTACTACCTGCACCAGATCTACCCACGGATGCGCGAGGCGATCGAGCAGTCCGGGCGCCTCACCTGGTTGTGGCAGGAGGGGGAGCGGGCCTGCCGCGGCCGGTTGAGCCCGGAAGATCCCGCCAAGGCCTACCTGAAGGTGAAGAACGCCTGGCAGCTCAAGCCGATACAGCTTGCGGTGCTCAAGGAGCTGGCGGCCTGGCGGTTGGGCGTGGCCCAACAGCGGGACTTGGCATTAGGGTTCGTAGTGAAAGATGCCCTGCTGCTGAACCTGGCTCGCCGTGCACCGCGCTCCATGGCATACCTTTCCAAGCTGGAGGGGATGGATGAGCGCACCCTGGGTCGCCATGGGCGCTCCATTCTGCGCTGCATCGAGCGAGCAGACGTGGACAATCCGCCGCCGGCGATCGATCCCCTGGGGCAGGATCCTGAGTTCCGTGAGTGCCTGGCCGAGGCCCGTGCGGTGCTGCTCAAGGTCGCGGAAGCTCAGGAGGTGGCGCCGGAGTTGATGGCTTCCAAACGTCTGGTCAACCAATACCTGACCTGGCTATGGAACGACCAATTCGGGGAAACCCCGGAACTGCTTCGTGGCTGGCGTGGCGAGCTGTGTGCCGATGCGCTGTCCCAAGCGTCGCTTCGCCCGCACCGGTGAGGTGGCTCACCCTGTGAAGCCCGGCCCTTGAGGCTGGGCTTTTTTGTTTCAATTGTTTGGGATTTGTGACCCCCCTCTTTTCTGATCCACAAGTTCGTGACATAGTACAAAAGCTCTATTCAAACATCTGTTTAGCACTACCCGAATTAAGGAATGACCCTTCGCAGAAAGGGCACAAGGAGAGACCATGGATAAGCGCTGGCTTAACAGCTACCCGGACGATGTTCCCCATGAAATCGACGCGGATCACTACGCCTCACTGGTGGATTTGCTGGAACGCAGTGTCGAACGTTTCGGCGACCGGCCGGCCTTTACCAGCATGGGCAAGACCCTGACCTACAGGACCCTGGATACCCTGAGTCGGGATTTCGCCGCCTACCTCCAGGAGGATCTGGGTCTGGTCCAGGGAGACCGTGTCGCCCTGATGATGCCCAACCTGCTGCAGTACCCGGTGGCACTTTTTGGAGTCCTGCGAGCCGGTATGGTGGTGGTAAACGTCAACCCCCTCTATACCCCCCGTGAGCTGGAGCATCAGCTCAAAGACTCCGGCGCCAAGGCGATCGTCATCGTTTCCAACTTTGCCCACACCCTGGAGCAGGTGGTCGACCATACCCCGGTGGAGCATGTGATCCTGACCGGCATGGGGGATCAACTCTCGCTGCCCAAACGCACCCTGGTGAACTTCGTGGTCAAACACGTCAAGAAGTTGGTGCCCAAGTACCACCTGCCCCACGCCCGCTCTTTCCGGGCGGCCCTGGCCAAGGGCAAACACCTTCAGTATGTCCGCCCCACGGTGAAGGGGGAGGACCTGGCATTTTTGCAGTACACCGGGGGGACCACCGGCGTTTCCAAGGGGGCGATGCTGACCCACCGTAACCTGGTGGCGAACTTGGAGCAGGTTTGCGCCATCATCGGCCCGATCCTCAAAGAGGGGGAGGAGACGGTGATCACCGCGCTGCCTCTCTACCATATCTTCGCCCTGACGGCGAACTGCCTGCTGTTTATGAAGCTCGGTGGCAACAACGTGCTGATCGCCAATCCCCGGGATATGCCGGGCTTCGTCAAAACCCTCGCGCAGCATCCCTTTACCGCGATCACCGGGGTCAACACCCTGTTTAACGGCCTGCTCAATACCCCGGGCTTCGAACAGCTGGAGTTTAGCCAGCTGAAGGTGGCCCTCGGTGGCGGCATGGCCACACAACGCTCGGTGGCTGAGCGGTGGCAGTCGGTGACCGGCACCCGCCTGCTTGAAGGGTATGGGCTGACCGAGTGTGCTCCGGTGGCCTCCATTGCGCCCTACACCAGCAAAGGGTTTGATGGCACCATCGGCCTGCCGGTGCCCTCCACCGAGATGCGACTGGTGGACCCCTACGGAGAGGTGGTGCCCCTGGGGGAACGCGGTGAGTTGCAGGTGAAGGGGCCACAGGTGATGTTGGGTTACTGGCAGCGGCCGGATGCTACCGAGAGCACCATCAAGGATGGCTGGCTCAGTACCGGCGATATCGGGATCCAGGACGAGCGAGGCTACTTCACCATCGTGGATCGACTCAAGGACATGATCCTGGTCTCCGGCTTCAACGTCTTCCCCAATGAGATTGAGGAGGTGGTGGTGGCACACGCCGGCGTCTGTGAAGTTGCTGCAGTGGGGGTGCCCGATGAGCGTTCCGGCGAAGCAGTGAAGATCTTCGTCGTCCGCCAGGACCCGAAGCTCGACAAGGAGACCCTGCTGGCGCACTGCCGTGACAACCTAACCAACTACAAGGTGCCCCGCTTTATCGAATTCCGGGAGGAGTTGCCCAAGACCAACGTGGGCAAGATCCTGCGCCGGGCGTTGCGGGAGGAGAGCCGGGCGGCCTGAGTCGCTGGCGTTTGGCATTGAGTCCTGTGAGCTAAAAAGGGAGCCCAAGCGGCTCCCTTTCTGTTTTATTCAAGGGGGTTACAGCATCCGTTCAGGGACAAACCAGGAGAGGATGCGTGCCTGGGCCCGCTGCCACCAGCCGGTGTTGGGTTCATGACGGTAGACTACCGCCTCGCCATCCTCCTGTCCGCGCCAGCGCAGCCGCCCATCCACAAGGGTGACCTGGTAGGCGAGGGCAGGCAGATTACGATCAAATGCCTCCGCCAGCAGCCTGGCATGTTCGGGGCTCTCAAAAATCACGCCGATCTCCGTATTGAGCAGCGCCGAGCGGGCATCCAGGTTGAAGGAGCCGATGAAGAGGTAGCGCCGGTCAACACCAAAAGCTTTGGCATGCAGGCTGGCTTTGGAGGCACCCAGCTTGCGCCCCTCGCGCCGGTCGTTGTTCTCATTCATCACCTTGTATTCGTATAACTCCACCCCGGCTTCGAGCAGCGCCTTGCGGTAGCGCATGTAGCCCGCGTGGACCATGGGAACGTCGTTGGCTGCCAGAGAGTTGGTGAGGATCCGTACCCGGATCCCCTCTGAGACCAGTTGGCTTAACCGTTCCGTCAGTTTTTTTCCCGGGACAAAATAGGGGGAGACGATCACCAGTTCCGATTGGGTCTGGGTTAATGCCTGGGCCAGTAACGGAGCCAGGTGCGTACGGGGGGAGACCTTGTCCCGGGCGATCTTCGCCGGCTTATCCACCAGCAGCCGCCAGTCGCTCCAGACGTAATCCAGATCAGAGAGCCGCTGGTGCGCGACCAGAGGGGAGGTTTTGAGGGCTTCGGCGTAGTCGGTTTTCTGAGCCTGCGCCAGAGCCTGCTCGGAGCGCTGACGGTAAGTGGCCAGGGCGCTGTCGCTTACTTGCTCCGCCAGATCCGAGAGCGGCCAGCTGTGCTCACTGTTCCAGTACTGGTCAAAGCTGACGGAGATGTCAAAGACCACGGGGCCGATGGCAATGACATCCGCATCACCGAAGGCCACTGTCTCGGTGGCGTTGAAATACTCGTCACCGATGTTGCGGCCGCCGAGAATGCTGGCGCGGTTATCGGCGGTGAGGGTCTTATTGTGCATCCGGTGGTTCACCCGCGACAGGTCGGTGACAAAATCCCCCGCACGGCCGTCCCGGTCGGTGAAGGGGTTGAAGAGCCGGATCTCGATATTGGGGTGGTGGTCCAGGGCCCGCAGGATCTCGCTCTTGCCGGTGGTGTCGAGATCGTCCAGCAATAGCCTGACCCGTACCCCGCGATCAGCCGCCTGGAGCAGGCGGTTGTGCAGCGTCTGACCGGTCAGATCGTCGTGCCAGATGTAGTACTGCAGATCCAGGCTCAGCTCGGCCCGTTCGATGAGGCTGTAGCGGGCCACGAAGGCGTCTTTACCGTCGTTCAGCAGATAAAAACCGGAATGCCGGGGATGGGTCAACAGCAGCGGGTCAATCTGCTGGGCCAGGGTAGTGGCGGTGGTGTCGGTCAGCTGGTAGCTCTCAGTAGCCTGACGTGGAGGGAGGCTCTGGCAGCCCGCCAACAGCAGCAGGGAGGCCAGCAGCAGGGCGCTGGTGCGGGAGAGGGCGCGGTGTAGTGGGTTGGCGATCATAGGTGTCACAGCGAAACAGGTGTACGGAAAAGGTAGCTTACGGCGACGCCTTTGCCTGCACCGCCGAGTGAGGTCAGCTTGCCCCGATGCGGGCAAAGCCATCGGCCAAGTCGGCAATGAGATCCGAGACATCCTCAAGCCCGATATGCAAACGGACCAGGGTGCCCTCGAATGCCACCGGGCCAGCCGGTCGTATGGCGTTGAGTTCCTCGGGCTGATTGGCCAGGATCAGCGATTCGTATCCGCCCCAGGAGTACGCCATGGCAAAGTGACGGAAATGATCCAGGTAGTGGGCCAGCTGCCGATCACTGAGGCGCTGCTTAAGGACAAAGGAGAACAGGCCACTGGCGCCGTGAAAGTCACGCAAAAAGATCTCGTGACCCGGACACTGGGGGAGGGCAGGGTGGTTGACGGTCGCAACTTGGGACTGTTGTGACAGCCAGTTTGCCACCTGCAAGGCGTTCTTCCCCTGTTGTGCCAGGCGCACAGCCAGAGTCCGTAATCCCCGGCTCGCCATGTAGGCGGTATCCGCATCCACCATCTGGCCCATCAGGTAGGAGTGTTCCCGAAGTGCGGCCCAGCAGCGCTCGTTGGCGACGGCGGTGCCGAGCATGTAGTCGGAGTGACCGATGAGATATTTGGTACCGGACTGGATGGTGATGTCGACGCCATGTTGGAGCGGCTTGAACAGGATGCCGCCGGACCAGGTGTTGTCCATGATGATCACCGCATCCGGTGCCGCTTCGCGGATGGCGTCGACGATGGCTGGCACATCCTGGATCTCCATGGTGATGGAGGAGGGGGACTCCAGAAACACCACCTTGGTGTTGGACTTAACCTGCTGGGCGATGTTGCCCCCGACTCGGGGGTCATAATAATCGGTCTGCACGCCGAGTTTGGTCAGTACCTGATCGCAAAATCCCTGGGTGGGCTCGTAGGCCGCCCCTGTCATCAGCAGGTGATCGCCGTTGCCGATAAAGGCGAGGATGGCGTTGCTGATGGCGGCCGCACCGCAGGGGTAGAGGACACAGCCGGCGCCCCCCTCCAGTTCCGTCAGCGCCTGTTGCAGGGCGAAGTGGGTCTCGGTACCCCGTCGACCGTAAAACAGGGCGCCCTCGGCCCGACCCGCTGTGGCGGTGCGTTTGTGTGCCAGGGAGTCGAAGATCAGGGAGGAGGCCCGTTGAACCACAGGGTTGACGGCGCCATGGCCGAAGGCGTTATGGCGTCCGGCCTGAACCAGTCGGGTTGCGAGTTTCTCTTTGCTCATGCAGACATCCTGTCGCAGCGGGTAAGGGGAGTTAGGCTTTTAGTTTGTGCGGCGTCGCCGGCTCAGCGATCCGACAGGGTTACGTTCACCTCAAGAACCGCCAGCTCGCCGTCGTTGTGATCGATCTGGATCTGGACCTGGTCGGGCTCGATCGACACATACTTGCTTATCACCGCCAGCAGATCCTGCTCCAGTTGGGGCAGGTAGCTGGGCCCGCTGCGGTGGCTGCGCTCATGGGCTACGATGATCTGAAGCCGCTCCTTGGCGGTTCGGGCACTGTCGCCTTTGTTATCCCGCTTAAAGTAGTCGAGCAGTGACATCATTAGCCTCCAAACAGTTTTTTCAGCCAGCCCTTGCGCTCTTCACTGACAAAGCGCAGCGGGCGCTCTTCGCCCAGCAGCCGGGCGACGGTATCGGCGTAGGCCTGACCGGCGGGGCTGGTTTCATCCAGGATAACCGGCGTACCGCCGTTGGAAGCCTTGAGTACGGAGCCGCATTCGGGGATCAGGCCAATCAGGGGGATCGCCAGGATCTCCGTGACGTCCTCCAGGCTCAGCATGTCGCCGGCATCGACCCGGCTGGGAACGTAGCGGCACAGCAGCAGGTGCTCCTTGACCGGCTCCAGCCCCTGTTCGGCCCTTAGGGAGCGGCTTTGCAGCATTCCCAGGATCCGGTCGGAATCCCGTACGGACGAGACCTCTGGGTTGGTGGTGACGATCGCCTCGTCGGCAAAATAGAGTGCCATCATGGCGCCGTGTTCGATCCCGGCGGGGCTGTCGCAAAGGATGAACTCAAACTGCGTTTTGAGCTGGTCCAAAACGCTTTGTACCCCTTCGATGGTCAGCGCATCCTTGTCCCGGGTCTGGGACGCGGGAAGGATGTAAAGGTTATCGCAGCGCTTGTCCTTGATCAGAGCCTGGTTCAGGTTAGCTTCACCATTAACCACGTTGACGAAGTCATAGACCACCCGGCGCTCGCACCCCATCACCAGGTCCAGATTGCGCAGGCCTATGTCGAAGTCGATGACTACGGTCTTGTGGCCGGATTTCGCCAGCCCGGTGGCGATAGAGGCTGATGTGGTGGTTTTCCCGACTCCGCCTTTACCGGAGGTCACGACGATAATTTTGGACATCTACTGTTAGCTTCCTATTCGAATGGGCGGAGCAGGCTGTGACAAAGACGGTTTTGCTCCAGTCGGATCATGGTGGGCTTACCCCAGAATTTTGGATCCCGCTCCTCCGCCAGGTGGTAGGTGCCGGCGATCGCCAGCAGCTCCGCCTGCAGGTCATGGCAGAAGATCCGGGCATCGCTGTTTCCGGTCGCCCCGGCGAAAGCACGACCCCGCATCGGGCCGTAGACGTGGATGCTGCCATCGGCAACCAGTTCGGCGCCGGCGCTGACGCCCGCCATCACCACAAGATCCCCGTCTTTGCCATAGACTTGTTGCCCGGAACGGACCGGCTGCTCAATGACTGTGGTTCGGCCGTGTCGGCTCGGCGTATGACGATGACCGCGGATGCAGGGCAGCGCCAACTGCTCCGCCTGCTGACGGTAAGGAGCAGCAGGGTCCAACACTCCCATGGGCGTCAACTGGCTGGCCTGAACCTGGGACAGGACCTGTGAAAGCGAGAGGTTTGACGGATCCAAGGCGCTGAGATCCAGCAGCACTGGCATCTGGTGGAACAGCCTAGGTGCCCTTTCCACGTGGGAGTTGAGTTGCTGCTTGAGTTGGTCCAGAGTGTGGCCGCTGAGTTTCAGCACCGACAGGGTAAAGCTGGCGCCTTTGAATTCGACACTTGGACGTTGCATGAAGGCCTCGAACAGCTGGAACAAAGCGCTTTTTTGCGCCCCGTTCAGGATTTATTTCACTCTCTGGCATGGTATAGTCGGCCACAGTATGCCGCAACCGCTAAATGGCGTTAAGTAGTTAAATAACCATGATTTGTGCAGTATATAAAAGCACCCGCAAAGCGGACACTTACCTTTATGTGAATCGTCGTGACGACTTCTCGGCGGTGCCGGAATCCCTGATGGCGATTTTTGGCAGCCCGAAATTCGTCATGGTGTTACCACTGGCCAAGCTGACCCATCTGGGTCAGTCGGATCTGGCCAAGGTGAAAGCGGCCCTGGCCGACCAGGGTTTCTACCTGCAGCTGCCACCGCCGCCGGAAGACCTACTGAAACAACACCGTGCCCAGCTTGGGCATGACAACGAGAATCAATAGTGCGAGGAGCCTCCATGCTCAAAAGGACTTTACTGTCAGCCATTCTGATGGCAGCCGCCAGTACCGCCCAAGCCGACCAGAATGACGATTTCAACACCTATGTAGAAACGCTGAAGGGGGAGGCCATCGAAGCGGGCATCGCCCCGGCCACCGTTGAGGCCGCGTTCAAAGATGTGAAACTGTTTAAGCGGGCGATTGCGGCGGACCGTAGTCAGCCGGAGCAGGTGAAGACCCTGGACACCTATCTGCCCCAGGCAGTACCTCAGTGGAAAGTGGATAAGGCGATCCGACTCTACAGGGAGCATGAAGCTCTGCTCACCGAGGTGGGGGAAGCTTATGGAGTTCAACCCCGTTTCATCGTTGCCCTGTGGGGGATCGAAACCAATTTTGGCAGCTACACCGGGAACTACTCGGTGATCGGTGCCACCGCATCACTGGCGTTTGAAGGACGGCGTGAAGCCTTCTTCAAGGAGCAGCTGATGGCGGCGCTGAAGATCATCGAGCAAGGGCATGTGGCGCCCAAAGATATGAAGGGCTCCTGGGCCGGGGCGATGGGTCAGACCCAGTTTATGCCCACCTCCTTCTTGAACTACGCCGTGGACTACGATGGCGATGGTCGCAAGGATATCTGGGGAACTCTGCCGGATGTGTTTGCCTCGGCGGCCAACTACCTCCAGCAGGTGGGTTGGCGCGACGACCAGACCTGGGCCCGTCAGGTGACAGTGGCGGAGTCCATCGACCCGGCTTTGACCGGGCGTGAAGTGAAGAAGTCCCTCTCAGAGTGGCAGTCACTGGGTGTCCGTCGTTTCGATGGCAGCGCGCTGCCGGAGCGGGACGATATCACTGCATCCTTGGTCTATCCGGATGATGTGTCCGGTCGGATCTACCTCACTTACGACAATTACGACGCTCTGATGCGCTGGAATCGCAGCAACTACTTCGCGGTTGCGGTGGGCTACCTGGCAGACCGAATCAAGTTCACTGACGGTTGAGGCCAGATCGGGTATAATGTGCGCCCCCAAGTATTGGGGGCGCATTGGATCTGGAGAGTTGTTGATGACCGAGCCGACGCCGTTTTGGCACAAACCCCTGACCGAGATGAGCGACGCCGAGTGGGAAGCGTTGTGTGATGGCTGTGGAAAGTGCTGTCTGAATAAGCTCATCGATGATGACACCGAAGAGGTGCATTTCACCAACGTTGCCTGCCAACTGCTTAACCATAAAAGCTGTCAATGTACCCGCTATCCGGACCGCTTCAAGTACGTGCCCGAGTGCTACAAGGTGACGGTTGAACACCTGGATGAGCTTTACTGGTTCCCGCCCAGCTGTGCTTACCGTCGGCTCCATGAGGGACGCGGATTGCCGAGCTGGCACCCCTTGCTTACCGGCAGCGCCTCCGCCATGCATGCGGCCGGGATGTCGGTACGAAACAAGGTTCTGGATGAGCGAGACGTGGGCACGGATAGCCAGATCTTGATGGGATGCATTGTCTCCTGGCCGGCGAACGAGATTGACTGAGCCGGAATAGGATCAAAAAAGGGAAGCCGACAGGCTTCCCTTTTTGTTTGTCACGGGAGGTACACCTTGGTATTGCCCGGGAGGGCTCAGTGCGGTTGGCGTGAGGCCACAGTGCGGGCAAGGGCGAATAAAAGGGCCAAGGCCAGATAGAGGGCGAACACCCCAACCATCCATTGCGCCATGGTCACACCCAGCCACTGCCAGGCCTCATCGGAACACTGTCCTTGGGGTTGAAACAGCGCCGGCCACCACTGGTGCAGTGGCATCCAGGCCGGGAAGTTGGGAATGTAATCGCAGCTGGCGCCGAACAGCCCAGTGGGCGCGTTGCCAGATTGCTTCTCCACCAACTCCAGGGCGAGCCAGAGGCCCCAGGCTGCGCTGACGATCCAGCTGACAAAGCTCAGCCAGGCGGTTATCAGGGTTCTTGGCTGCAAAAGCCCTATCAACGCGGAGAGCGCCACGGCAATAACAGCAACCCGGATATAGATGCAGTAGAGGCAGGGCTCCAGCGCCATGCCGTGTTGGAAGTACAGCGCAATGGCAAATAGGAGGACGCATGAGAGGAGCAGCAGTGACCAGCTGCTCCTGTGTTGACTGAATTGTGAAAGCACTTGCACCACGGGGAACTCCTGTTCCTTTGAGACGCGGCGCCAGGGGCGCCTCGTCGGGAATGATATCCTGATCAGTGTCCCGGGATCGGGACTGCATGGTCAAAGAGGAGGCCCATCTCGTGCATCGATTCTGTTAACTCAGAGAGGATACCGAACTCAATCATTGCGAGGCCTACCAGGGTCATCACTATGGTGTAGGGTAAAGCGTGCCAGACCATCTTGCCATAGGAGAGGCGGATCAGTGGCGAGATTGCGGAGGTCAGCAGGAAGAGGAATGCGGCCTGACCGTTGGGTGTCGCCACTGAAGGCAGGTTGGTGCCGGTGTTGATAGCCACTGCCAGCATCTCAAACTGAGCCAGGGTGATCTCGCTGGCCAGCAGTGCGGACTTCACTTCGTTGATGTATACCGTGCCAACAAACACGTTATCGGACACCATTGAGAGCAGGCCGTTTGCCAGGTAGAACATCACCAGCTGGTTATTGCCTTCGAACTGGAGCACCCAGGCGATAACAGGATGAAACAGCTGCTGATCAATGATCACACCCACAACGGCAAAGAAGACCGCCAGCAGCGCGGTGAAGGGCAGGGCCTCCTCGAACGCTTTGCCGATCGAGTGTTCATCGGTGATGCCGTTGAATGAGGTACAAAGAATGATGACCGACAACCCAATGAGACCCACCGCCGCCAGGTGGAAGGCGAGGCCAGCGATCAACCAGATCCCTACCAGGGCTTGGACGATCAGCTGCAGAGTCTCTCTCGGCGTACGTTTGCTGTCTTCGTAGCGGGCAAACTGCAGCAGGATGGCATGCACCGGCTCCGGCAGGGGGGCACCGTAACCAAACCAGCCGAAGCGCTCCACCAGGTAACAGGTGGTCAGGCCGGCGACCAGAACGGGCATGGTGATGGGCGCCATGCGCAGGAAAAACTCACCAAAGTCCCAGCCAGCCTGTGCAGCGATGATGAGGTTCTGGGGCTCTCCAACCAAAGTGCAGACCCCCCCTAGGGCGGTGCCCACCCCGGCGTGCATCATCAGGTTACGCAGGAAGGCACGAAACTGCTCCAGATCCTCCTTCCCCACTTGGATCTCGTTGTCTTCGTTGTAGTTGTGCTGCTGGCCGAAATCCTTGCCGGAGGCCACCTTGTGGTAGATGGCGTAGAAACCCACGGCCACACTGATCACCACGGCAATCACCGTCAGGGCATCAAGGAAAGCGGAGAGAAACGCGGCTGAGGCACAAAAAGCCAGTGAAAGCAGACGCTTAGATTTTAGCTTCGTGATCAGCTTGGTAAAGGCAAACAGCAGCAACTGCTTCATGAAGTAGATACCGGCCACCATAAAGATCAGCAGCAGTAACACCTCCATGTTGGCCTCTAGTTCATGCAAAACCTGGTCCGCCGAGGTCATACCGATGGCCACTGCCTCAATGGCGAGCAGGCCACCGGGTTGAAGCGGATAACATTTGAGTGCCATCGCCAGAGTGAAGATAAACTGGATCACCAGCACCCATCCGGCAATAAAGGGGTCGGCATAGAAAAGGAAGGGGTTGATCAACAGGAAGATCAAAATGGCCGCTTTGTACCACTTAGGGGAGTTTCCTAGGAAATTGTGGAGAAATGCTTGCCGTAGCGTTAGCGCCATAGCGTCCTCGATTTTTACTCTACACCAGCCGTTGGGTAACAGCGGGTTAACAACGGTGTCGGGGATTTTAACCACCCCGAATGAGAGCGCAAGCGACAATTTCAGAATCTGTAGATTCTTTTGTGTAATGACTTAAGTCGAAGGAGATTTTGTCATCGAATAGATACATTAGGGGGAGTTAGCAGCACAATTGCGTGACTTTCTATTTCAGGGGGCTCTGGTATGATCAGCCGACAACTATAAAGTGATAACAAGATGCACAGGCGAGCGCTGAATGATTATTAAAGCCCAAAGTCCGGCTGGATTTGCCGAGGAATATATCGTCAAGTCCATCTGGAATAACAAGTTCCCTCCGGGTTCCATTCTTCCGGCAGAGCGTGAGCTGTCCGAGTTGATTGGCGTTACCCGCACCACTCTGCGTGAAGTGTTACAGCGCTTGGCCCGAGATGGCTGGCTAACGATCCAGCACGGAAAACCAACCCGGGTGAACAATTTCTGGGAAACCTCCGGCTTGAACGTGCTGGAGACCATTGCTCGCCTCGATCAGGACGGTGTGCCGGAATTGATGGACCAACTGCTGGCCGCTCGGACCAATATCAGCGGGATCTACACCCGTTCCGCCGTGCGCAATAACCCGGCAAAGGTTCGGGAACTGCTCGCCCAGGCAGAGGAGGTTCCGGAGGAGGGCGCGGCATTTGCGGATTACGACTACCGCTTGAATCACTCGTTGGCCTTTGCCTCCGGCAATCCTATCTACTCCCTGATTCTCAATGGCTTTAAGGGACTCTATTCAAGAGTTGGTCGTTACTACTTCAGCAACCCGGAAGGTAGGGCGGTGGCGCGGATCTACTACCGAGATCTGGACCAACTGGCCCGGACCGGAGATGTGGATGCTGTGCTGCCGCTGGTACGTCGTTACGGCGTCGACTCTGGCCGACTCTGGCAAGAGATCCGCAGCGACATGCCTAAGGATATCGCTGAAACCAAGATGTGAGCGCACCCCGTTCACTCACCGAGGGGGCAACGGGCGAGCAGTTCGACGTTGCCGTTCTCCTTCTCCTCCTCCAAACGCACATCGAACCCCCAAAGCCGATGCAGGTGTTTCATCACTTCGTGATGGCTCTCCGCTAGGGGGGTTCGATCCTGCGGTACGTAACGCAGGGTCAAGCTACGGTCACCTCGGACTTTCACATCCCAAACCTGAATATTGGGCTCCAAATAGCTTAAGTTGTACTGCTTCGCCAAGGCGGAGCGAACCTCCCGATAACCGGTCTCATCATGGATGGCGCCGACCTCCAAGTAGTTTTTCCTATCATCGTCACGAATGTGGAACAGTCTGAACTGGCGCATTAATCGTGGCGACAGGTACTGGGCGATGAAGCTTTCATCCTTGAAATTCGCCATGGCGAAATGCACGGCGTCCAGCCAATCGGTGCCGGCCAAGTCGGGAAACCACTCGCGGTCTTCATCGTCGGGATCTTCACAGATCCGGCGAATATCCTGAAACATGGCAAACCCCAGTGCATAGGGATTGATGCCGTTGTAGTAGGGGCTGTTGTAGGCAGGTTGGGCGACCACGTTGGTGTGACTGTGGAGAAACTCCATCATGAAACGGTCGGTGACCCGCTTCTCGTCGTACAGGTGGTTCAAGATGGTGTAGTGCCAGAAGGTGGCCCAGCCCTCGTTCATCACCTGTGTCTGTTTCTGCGGGTAAAAGTACTGGCTGATTTTGCGCACAATGCGCACCAGTTCACGCTGCCACGGCTCCAAAAGTGGGGCGTTCTTCTCGATAAAATAGAGCAGGTTCTCCTGGGGTTCCTCCGGAAACCGCTTGGCTTCCGACTCCGACTTCTCCTGCTGCTGCCGAGGCAGGGTGCGCCAGAGATCGTTGACCTGGCTCTGCAGGTACTCCTCCCGCTCCTTCTGTCGCTGTTTCTCCTCCCTCAGGGAGATCTCACTGGGCCGTTTGTAGCGGTCCACTCCGAGATTCATCAGGGCGTGACAGGAGTCCAAGATCTCCTCGACCGCGTCGATGCCATGTTGTTGTTCGCACTGAGCAATGTAGTTCTTGGCGAATACCAGGTAGTCGATGATGGAGCCGGCATCGGTCCAGGTTTTAAACAGGTAGTTACCTTTGAAAAAACTGTTGTGGCCGTAGCTGGCGTGGGCCATTACCAACGCCTGCATGGTGATGGTGTTCTCCTCCATCAGGTAAGCGATGCAGGGGTCGGAGTTGATCACGATCTCGTAGGCCAGTCCCATCTGACCGCGCTTGTAGTGACGCTCGGTTTCAATAAATTTCTTGCCAAAAGACCAGTGGGCGTAACCGATGGGCATTCCCACGCTGGCGTAGGCGTCCATCATCTGTTCCGCAGTGATCACCTCTATCTGGTTGGGATAGGTATCAAGCCGGTAATGCGCGGCAATCCGGGCGATCTCTTTGCGATAGGCTTCCAGCAGGGGAAAGGTCCAGTCCGGTCCATCGGACAGCACGGTGTGTTCGGTCATGCGGGCCTCCCAAAAATTGGTTACGCCGCCTGCTGCTTTTTGAACAGCTCGCGGAAAACCGGGTAGATATCTTCGATGGAACGGATATGTTGCATGGCGAAGTGGGCGTTTCCGGCGGCAAGGGATTCATACTCACGCCACAGGGTCTGGTGTGCCCGGTTGGTGATCTCGATGTAGGTGTAGTAGCGGCACACCGGCAGGATGCTTTTCTCCATCAGTTGACGGCACTGGGGGGAATCATCTGCCCAGTTGTCACCATCAGAAGCCTGCGCGGCGTAGATGTTCCACTCGTTGGCGGGGTAGCGTTCAGCCTGGATCTCCGCCATCAGTTTGAGTGCGCTGGAGACGATGGTCCCGCCGGTTTCCTGGCTGTAGAAAAATTCGTGTTCGTCCACCTCCTTTGCCTGGGTATGGTGACGAATAAACACGACGTCCAGGGACTTGTAGGTCCGGGTGAGGAACAGGTAGAGCAGGATGTAGAAGCGTTTCGCCATATCCTTGGTGGCCTGATCCATAGAGCCGGATACATCCATCAGGCAAAACATCACCGCTTTCGAGGTGGGTACCGGCCTCTTACAGAAGGCGTTGTAGCGAAGGTCGAAGGTGTCGATGAAGGGGACGGCATCGATTTTCCGCTTCAGTTCCAGGATCTCCTCCTTAAGCTGCCCAATCTGCTCTGCGCTGGATCCCGGGGTGTCTTCAAGCTCAGTCAGCTGCGTTTCCAGCAGCGCCAATCTCCGCCGTTTGCTGGCGCTCATTGCGGTGCGCCGGGCCAGGGACTGGCGCAGTGAACGGACGATATGGATGTTGGCGGGGACGCCGTCGGTGGTGACCCCGGCACGGAAAGTTTTAAACTCCACCAGCTTATCGAGACTGTTTCTCTGCAGGTTCGGCAGCGCGAGATCGTCGAACAGCAGGTCGAGGTACTCGTCCTTGGAGATGTCGAAGACGAAATCGTCATGACCTTCGCCGGAGTTGGAAGCCTGCCCCTGACCGGCTCCCTGTCCCCCACCGGCCGGAGGCCTATCGATGCGATCCCCACGGATAAATTGGTCGTTGCCCGGATGGACCCGCTCCCGATCACCGCCTTTGCCGTGGTGGAACACGGGTTCGGTGATGTTTTTTGCCGGTATGCTGATCTTCTCACCGCTGGTGACGTCGGTGACGCTGCGCTTGGTCACCGAGTCGGACACCGCTTTTTTGATCTGCGACTTGTAACGGCGCAGGAAGCGCTGCCGATTAACGGTGCTTTTCCCCTTGGAGTTGAGTCGTCGGTCGATAAAATGCGCCATACCTACTCCTTGCCCGGATCAGCTGGATTTGCGTACGCGCAAATACCATTCAGAAAGCAGACGGACCTGTTTACGGGTGTAGCCCTTCTCCATCATACGATCCACGAAGTCGTCATGTTTCTTCTGTTCATCGGCGGAGGTCTTGGTGTTAAAGGAGATCACCGGCAACAGGTCTTCGGTGTTGGAGAACATCTTCTTCTCAATCACCGAGCGCAACTTCTCGTAGCTGGTCCAGTTGGGATTCTTGCCGCCGTGGTTGGCCCTAGCCCTCAGTACGAAATTGACGATCTCGTTGCGGAAGTCCTTGGGATTGCTTATCCCGGCGGGCTTCTCAATCTTCTCGAGCTCGGAGTTGAGGGCCGCCCGGTCAAACAGCTGGCCGGTCTCTGGATCGCGGTACTCCTGGTCCTGGATCCAGAAATCCGCGTAGGTCACGTAACGGTCGAAGATGTTCTGGCCGTATTCAGAGTAGGACTCGAGGTAGGCGGTTTGTATCTCCTTGCCGATAAACTCGACGTACTTGGGAATGAGGTAGCCCTTGAGGTGCTCAAGATACTTCTCCGCCTGTTCCGCTGGGAACTGCTCGCGCTCGATCTGTTTCTCCAGCACGTAAAAGAGGTGCACGGGGTTGGCGGCCACCTCGGCGTGATCGAAGTTAAATACCCGCGACAGGATCTTGAAGGCAAAGCGTGTCGAGAGGCCGCTCATCCCCTCGTCCACACCGGCAAAGTCCCGGTACTCCTGGTGCGACTTGGCCTTGGGATCCGTGTCCTTAAGGGTTTCACCGTCGTAGACCCGCATCTTCGAGTAGATGGAGGAGTTTTCCGGGTCCTTCAAGCGGGACAGCACGCTGAACTGGCTGAGGATGTTGAGTGTGCCCGGGGCACATTGGGCATTGAACAACTCGGAGTTTGACAGCAGCTTCTCGTAGATTTTGCGCTCCTCTGAGAGACGCAGGCAGTAGGGCACCTTGACGATATAGACCCGGTCCAAGAAGGCTTCGTTGTTCTTGTTGTTACGGAAGCTCTGCCACTCCGACTCGTTGGAGTGGGCCAGGATGATGCCGCTAAAGGGGAGGGCGGAAAGGCCTTCGGTGCCGTTGTAGTTACCCTCCTGGGTTGCAGTCAACAGGGGGTGGAGCACCTTGATCGGGGCCTTGAACATCTCTACGAACTCCATGATCCCCTGGTTGGCTTTACAGAGTGCGCCGGAGTAGGAGTACGCGTCGGCGTCATCCTGGGAGAAGTGTTCAAGTTGCCGAATATCCACTTTACCCACCAGCGAAGAGATGTCCTGGTTGTTCTCATCCCCGGGCTCGGTCTTGGCAACGGCGATCTGGTCGAGGACTGAGGGGTAGACTTTGGCAACGCGGAACTGGCTGATATCGCCGCCGAACTCGTGAAGCCGCTTGGCAGCCCAGGGTGACATCACGCTTCGTAGGTAGCGTTTGGGAATGGAGAACTCACTGTTGAGGATCTCCCCATCCTCCTCCACGTCAAAAAGGCACAGCGGATGGTCATTGACGGGGCTGCGTACGCCGTTGGCGGTCAGGACGTAGATGGGAACTTTGCAGATCAGTTTTTTGAGTTTCTCTGCCAGTGAGGATTTACCCCCGCCCACCGGGCCCAGAAGATAGAGGATCTGCTTTGACTCTTCGAGTCCCTGCGCGGCGTGCTTCAGGTAGGAGACGATCTGCTCTATCGCATCCTCCATGCCATAGAACTCGGAAAAGGCGGGATACCGGGCGACGACCCGATTGCTGAAGATACGGGAGAGCCGGGGATCGAGCGCGGTATCGACCATCTCAGGTTCGCCGATGGCCATGAGCAAGCGCTCGGATGCGGTCGCGTAAGCGCTGCGATCCTGCTTGCACAGCTCCAGAAAGTCCTGAAGGCTGTAGTCCTCGTCTCGGGTTTGCTCATATCGATGTTGATAATGATCAAAGATGCTCATTGGCTACCCCCAAAATTCGTTTTGTCTGGTGCGAAGATGACCGCCAACAGCCCCTTCACAATCAAGCGTAGTCGCAAAAACTCCTAAAAGAATCAAACGATACGAAAAGTGTCGGCCCCTTTCGGCCCCCTGGATCCTCGAACAGAACGGCTACTGTCGCCGCCATCCCAATTGACCCTTTTTTACGCTCATCGGTTTCATTTAGATCCAATGAGCCTGGCAAATGAATCCACCCATGACTCCTACTATTGCGCGTTTTAGCGACAGAATTCCAGTGGAAAATCGCTGGGAGGGCCGTGCGAGTTTGGATCCGCGCGGTGGCAATTTGGGAAAGAGGCAATAAAAAAGGAGCCTTTCGGCTCCTTAGGGTCGTCCGTGGGATCAGCCAGCGAAGTTGGCGTTCACGAAGTCCCAGTTGACCAAGTTCCAGAACGCTTCCATGTAGTTCGGACGCGCGTTACGGTAGTCGATGTAGTAGGCGTGTTCCCACACGTCGACAGTCAGCAGCGGAGTGACGCCGTCGGTCAGGGGGGTGCCGGCGTTGGAGGTGTTAACGATGGCAACGGAGCCATCGGCTTTTTTCACCAGCCAGGTCCAGCCGCTGCCGAAGTTGTTGACGGCAGAGTTGGTGAACTCGGTCTTGAATGCGTCGAATGAGCCGAACGCTGCGTTGATCGCCTCGGCAACGGCGCCGGAGGCTGCGCCGCCACCGTTGGGGCTCAGGCAGTGCCAGTAGAAAGTGTGGTTCCATACCTGAGCGGCGTTGTTGAAGATGCCGCCGTCGGAGCTTTTCACGATCTCCTCAAGGGACTTACCGGCAAACTCAGTACCCTCGATCAGACCATTCAGCTTTACCACGTAGGTGTTGTGGTGTTTGCCGTAATGAAACTCCAGAGTCTCGGCAGAGATGTGGGGCTCCAGTGCGTCTTTGTCGTAAGGCAGGGCAGGTAGTTCAAAGGCCATTGCTCGTCTCCTATTATGCTCGTAACAAGTTGTTTTTAGATTCATGTGACGAGGCTCAGTCTACCTGACCAAATCGTGATAAGCATCCGTTTTGCCCCGTTTGGGCGCCCCAAGCGGTTAAATTTTTACCCCTACAAAACTTGGTGTTTTGTGACAGACCTCGGATGACGTAAAATGGGGCCACGACATGAATATGAGACAAGCGATCCATGGAAACGATTGAAAAAATCAAGAGTCAGATCGAGCAGAATCCCATTCTTCTTTACATGAAAGGGTCACCGAAACTGCCCAGCTGTGGTTTCTCCTCCCAAGCCTCCCAGGCCCTAATGCAGTGTGGCGAGAAGTTTGCCTACGTGGATATCCTGCAAAACCCGGATATTCGCGCTGAGCTGCCGGCATATGCAAACTGGCCGACCTTTCCCCAGCTGTGGGTGGATGGTGAGTTGGTTGGTGGCTGCGACATCGTGATGGAGATGTTCCAGCGCGGCGAGCTGCAGCAGTTGATCAAGGAAACAGCGGCGAAATACGCCTCGGAAGATGAAGCCTGATCCCACTGCAAGTAGGGAATAGGTTTGGAACAGAAAAGGCGGAGCCCGAGGGCTCCGCCTTTTTTTAGCGCTGCTTTAGTCTCAGTGCCGCCTGGAGGTGCAGCATCTCCGTCGCCAGGGTTGCGCCGGCCAGGGCGGTGATGTCCGCGTGATCATAGGCCGGTGATACCTCTACCAGGTCCATCCCGACGATGTTGAGCCCCTGCAGGCCACGGAGGATCTTCATCGCTTTGTCGGTGGAAAGGCCGCCACATACCGGGGTGCCTGTACCCGGCGCGAAGGCGGGATCCAAGCAGTCAATGTCGAAGCTCAAGTAGACCGGGAGGTCACCGACTCGGGCGCGGATCGCTTCAACGATAGCGGCGGCTCCGAGGTCATTGGCTTCGTCCGCTTCAATCACCTGGTAGCCATGGTTTTGCCGGACGTACTCGGTGCGGATCCCGATCTGGATTGAGTGGTTGGGATCTACCAGCCCCTCCTTCGGTGCATGATAAAACATGGTGCCGTGATCGTAGCGGCTGCCGGCACTGTAGGTGTCGGTGTGGGCGTCGAAATGCACCAGAGCCAGCTGGCCAAAGTGGCCCGCGTGCGCGCGCAGCAGCGGCAGGGTGATGAAGTGATCGCCGCCAAAGGTCAGCAGCGATTTGCCCTGGGCCAGCAGGCTCTGGGCATGCTGGGTAAGGCCCGTCATCATCTGTTCGGCATCGCCGCAATCGAACACCAGGTCGCCGCAGTCAACCATTTTCAGCTCATCTTGGAGGTCGAACTCCCAGGGCCAACGGTTGCCCTCCCAGGCCAGGTTGACGGAGGCCTTGCGCAGCGCTTCAGGACCGTGACGGGCGCCGCTGCGTCCCGTGGTCGCCAGATCGAAGGGGACACCGGTGATCACCAGGTCGGCATCGCTCTCCTGGGGGCGAAAATCCAGGGGTAAACGCAGGAAACCAAAGGCATTGGCATACAGAGAGTAATCGGGCTTATCGGCTAAGGTGGCCATAACACTCCAGCACAGGTCAGTGCAAAGGGTTGAAGAACGGCGCGTATTGTCGCCTGCACCGGGTCCTTTGTCATCCATCTCCTTGGATAAGTGTAAATGTCATCCGGCAGATTGCTCATTGGACAGATCCCGGGCCAAGGCATAAGGTCAAAAGATTGACGCCGTCACGAATTGGACGCCATGCCTATGCGTAAGTTTCTTTTTGTACTCCTGCTGTGCGGCTGCGCATCGGTTCCAACCCATACGGTCGATAGGTCTGATACGGCACCCTCTGACCAGGTTCTGCGTTTGACCCGGGCGTTGAATGATGGTGATCTCGCCCTCCTGCAGAGCGTATTCCAGCCCTCCCATCCCTTGGCCGAACTTGGCCCAAGCTTCGCTAACGAGGCTAACTGGCATGCGCTGAGCCGGGAGTGGATGGCGGATCTGCTTCTCCATAGTCAATATGGCCACTGGAATCTGCGCCATGTCCGTCCATTGTCCGCTGGTGGAGACCGAGTGGAGTACCGGCTTGTTCATGAGGATTACAGCGTCGAGTATTTCTACTTTGACCTGGTGACCCAAGCGGGTGGACTTAAAATCGACGATATGGGTAACCGGCTTTTCGTGCTCAGTCAGGTCGGACTGATGGAGGCCCTCTACCGGCGCCTGATTTTGCCGCCCAACATGGAGGACTTGGTGTTTGCTGAGTTCTTTACCCAGTTGGGCCCCTTCAACCGGGGGGAGATCTCGCTGGAGACCCTGTTAAGCGATTACCTGGCACTGTCGGAGTCGCTGCAGCGGGATGGTTTGACCCGGGACCTGCTCCTGCGGGCGCTGATGGCGCAAGGGGGGAATTGGTCTTCGCTGATGCCGCCGTTGTCCGCCTCCCGCCTGGTGGGAACCGATTATCCCCTGTTGGATGCCACGCTTTGCCTGCAGCAGTTGGCGAAAGATTGTGATCGTGAGTTCCAGCGGTTGCCGGAGGATCTCAAGCAGGATATCGCCCTCCAGGCAGAGATGGGGATCCGGGCGCTGCAGCGCCATGACATCAGTCGTGCCCGCCGTTTCGCTGCATTGGCACTGGTCAATGATACGGATTACTTTCCTGCCTACTGGTTGCAGATGCAGCTTGGGATCGTCAGTGGTGACCATCAGATCGCCGTCGATGGACTCGACAGCCTGGTGCAGCGCTTCGACGTGCCCATCGACAAGCAGATGCTACTACAGCTCTACCCGGAGCAGGGGCAGGCGTTTTTGCAATCCGCCCAGTTCCGGCGCTGGGCAGAGCAGTTTCCCGAGGAGTAGGGGGCCTGGTCTCTTGACTGCCCTCTAAGCCTAAGGCGACAGACTTTCATTTAGCGTGTTCTGCGGGAACACCGCGATGCCCATCCCAACGTCTGCTTTGTACTTTTTCGGGGTGGTATTTTAACTGCACCTTCCCTCGCGTTACGCCGGTTTCGGATCCGGTTGCCGATCTGGGACTCTCACCGATAAGATGGACCGCCAGCGGGGAGGAAGCTGAGTCGTCGGACGGTGACTGCTCCCCAGGCACAGATCCCCTCAAAGGATGAATGGATGCAGTTGAACCTGAAAACTTTTTTCACTCCCATCGCCCTGACTCTCGCGGCGTGTAGCAGCGAGCCGAACAAGGCCGAAATCCCCCCTGTCACTTATCTGCTGGAGTGCGACACCTTTGAGTATGTTGCCCGGTCAGATGGTGAGAGGCTCTGGCTGTTTTTGCCTGGCGAAACCCTGGCACTGCCAAGGGTGTCTCAGGGCCGATACCAAAACGAGGATCTGGCCTGGCAGGCGGAGGGGGAGGCGTATCGGCTCAGTGGCTGGCAAGGTGTCGATCATCTCTGTCGCAATAATCCCCGCAAGGCGATCTGGGAGCATGCCAAGCTCAACGGTGTCGATTTTCGTGCAGTGGGTCAGGAGCCGCCCTGGGTGCTGGAGATGAGCGGAACGTCGGTCCACCTTTGGCAGGGCTACGAGCGCACCGAGCGGGTGCTGCGGGTGATGGAGCAGACCCAGAGTAGTGCCGAGCGGCCACAGACCCGCTACCGGCTCGAAGATCGCGACGGGCAGACCTGGCTCCTACGTCTTTCACCCGGGCATTGCGCGGATCCCATGAGTGGCGAGCGCTTCGAAACACGGGTCGAGCTTGAAACCGAGGGGACGCAATATGCGGGGTGTGGCCATGCCCTGCATTGATTCGCAGCGACGCGGGCGAGGCCTGCTGCTCATGGGAACCGCCAGGTTCTGGTGCGTCGGTTTGCTGTTTGGACTTCTTCTGCTCAGCGGGTGCTCCAAGGCCCCGCTACCACCCTTGCCCAGTGATGGCGTAATTCTCGCTTTCGGTGACAGCCTGACCGCTGGCGTGGGCGCTGGCCCGGCACAGGACTACCCCAGTGAGCTGGCCCGCCTGACCGGATTGGCGGTGGTGAATGCCGGAGTCTCCGGGGAACTGGCACAACAGGGGCGACTGCGACTGCCGGAAGCGCTGGCGCGCCATCGGCCAGACCTTCTGGTTCTGCTGATGGGGGGGAACGATATCCTCAGGAATAGGCCGGAGGCGGCGATTAAGGCAGACCTGGCTGCCATGATTGAGCAGGCAAGGGGTACCGGTGTGCCGGTGCTGCTGGTGGGGGTGCCGAGTAAGCGTATCCTGCTTCGCACCTCACCCATCTACCGGGAGCTGGCGGATCAGTACGGCGACGGCGTGGTGCTGGTGGAGGACCCCCTCACGGAGCTGTTGCGATCCCCGAGCCACAAATCCGATGCGGTACATCTCAACGCGGATGGGTATCGACGCCTGGCACAGGCACTGCATCAGCGCTTGATCGAGACCGGCGCGCTCTGAATCGCTGTTTCCGGAGAGCCGGTATCACGCCGAGACCGGCTTCCTCATAAGCAATCAACAAATTCGCATAACTAATTCTTCTTTTGTGGCGCTTTTGCCACGAAAACTGCGCAGAAATGCACCCCTTCCACTATCGACTTTTGTTTCGAGAGGGTAGTCTGGAAAGACCTCCTTTCGGAGGTGGGATTTGGCGTGGTCAGAGCAAGAAAGGCCAAGCCTCTTAATCAGTTAGGCTACGAATAAGCCCTAAATGTATGTCTTGGAGGCAGCATGGAGCAGTTGTCAGGTGCGGAGATGATTGTCCGCTCGTTGATCGATCAGGGGGTTAAGCACATCTTTGGCTACCCCGGCGGGTCGGTATTGGATATTTATGACGCGTTGCACGAGAAAAGCCACATCGAGCATGTGTTGGTTCGACACGAGCAGGCCGCGGTTCATATGGCAGATGGCTACGCCCGGGCCACCGGGGAGGTCGGTGTGGTGCTGGTTACCTCAGGACCGGGTGCCACCAATGCCATCACCGGCATCGCCACGGCCTATTACGACTCCGCCCCGCTGGTGGTGTTATCGGGACAGGTGATGTCACACCTGATTGGGAACGATGCTTTCCAGGAGTGTGACATGGTGGGGATTTCCCGCCCGGTGGTGAAACACAGCTTCCTGGTACAGGACCCAGCCGAGATCCCAACCATTCTGAAAAAGGCGTTCTACCTGGCGGCCAGCGGCCGTCCCGGCCCTGTGGTGGTGGACCTGCCCAAGGATATGCTCAACCCCGCCAACCGTTACCCCTATCAGTATCCGGATGCCATCAGTCTGCGCTCCTACAACCCGAAGCAGCAGGGCCATAAGGGTCAGATCAAGCGGGGGCTTCAGGCCCTGCTCGAGGCTAAACGGCCGGTGCTCTACGTCGGTGGCGGCGCCATCATCTCCCGCAGCGAAGCGCAGCTGCTTGAGCTGGCGAAGCGATTGCGTCTGCCGGTGGTCTCTACCCTGATGGGGCTGGGTGCCTTTCCCGGCAGCCATCCGCAGTCGCTTGGGATGTTGGGGATGCACGGCACCTACGAAGCCAACATGGCGATGCATCATGCGGATCTGATCTTCGGGGTCGGGGTACGTTTCGATGATCGCACCACCAATCACGTGGCCAAGTACTGTCCCGATGCCACCATACTCCACATCGATATCGACCCCTCCTCCATCTCCAAGACCATCAACGCTGATATCCCCATCGTGGGCTCTGCAGAGAAGGTGCTCAGCATGATGCTGTCGATGATGGCGGAGCAGTCCGAGACGGATCGTCTGGCCCCCTGGTGGGACGAGATCGCCACCTGGCGTGCCCGGGAGTGCCTGCGTTACGAGTCTGATGGCAGCAGGATCAAGCCCCAGCAGGTGATCCAAGCCCTCTACCGGTTAACGGAGGGGGATGCCTACGTGGCATCGGACGTGGGCCAGCACCAGATGTTTGCTGCGCTCTACTACCCCTTCGACAAGCCCCGGCGCTGGATCAACTCCGGAGGCCTCGGCACCATGGGGTTCGGTTTGCCCGCTGCAATGGGGGTGAAGTTTGCACTGCCGGACGCCCAGGTGGTGTGCGTGACCGGCGATGGTAGCATCCAGATGAACATTCAGGAGCTGTCCACGGCGCTTCAGTACGCCATCCCGGTTAAAATCATCAACCTTAACAATCGTTTCCTGGGGATGGTAAAGCAGTGGCAGGATATGATCTACCAAGGCCGCCACTCTCACTCCTACATGGACTCGGTACCGGATTTTGCTGCCATTGCCGAAGCCTATGGCCACGTCGGGGTGCGGATCTCGGATCCCAACACCCTGGAGTCACAGCTGGAGGCGGCACTGGCGATGAAGGATAAACTGGTGTTCGTGGACATCAGCGTGGATGAATCGGAGCACGTTTACCCGATGCAGATCCGCGGTGGCGGAATGAACGAGATGTGGCTGAGCAAAACCGAGAGGACCGAATCATGAGACGCAGTATCTTATCTGTCCTACTGGAAAACGAGTCCGGCGCTCTGTCCCGTGTGGTGGGTCTCTTTTCACAGCGGGGGTTTAATATCGAGTCGCTGACGGTGGCGCCGACGGATGATGCAACCCTGTCGCGACTGACCATCACGACTCAGGTGGTGGATGATGCTGCCTGTGAGCAGATCGAGAAGCACCTTCATAAGCTCGTGGATGTCCTCAAGGTTAGCAACATCAGCGAGGCGGCCCATGTGGAGCGGGAACTGATGCTGGTGAAAACCAAGGCGGCGGGCAGTTTCCGGGCCGAGGTGAAGCGGATGGTGGATATCTTCCGCGGCCAGATCGTGGATGTCACCGCCACGCTCTATACGGTGCAGCTTTCCGGGGACAGCGACAAACTGGACGCCTTCCTTCGTGCCCTGGCGGAGGTATCCGAAATCGTAGAGGTGGCCCGAAGCGGGGTGGTGGGGATCGCCCGGGGGGAAAAGGCATTGCGAGCCTAGCGTCGCCAACTGTCCAGCCATGAAAAAGAAAACCGGCCGCTCCCAAAGGAGCGGCCGGTTTCATAATCCCGCCACGGTGGGCGTGTGCCGATGGCTTAGAAGCTGGCGGAGCGCGGTGCGCGGGGGAAGGGGATCACGTCACGGATGTTGGAAACACCGGTGACGTAGCTGACCAGGCGTTCGAAGCCGAGGCCAAAACCGGAGTGGGGGATGGTGCCGTAGCGACGCAGGTCGCGGTACCAGTACATCTCCTCTTTCGGCAGGCCCATCTCCTCCATCCGCTGATCCAGCACCTCGAGGCGCTCTTCACGCTGGGAGCCACCGATGATCTCGCCGATCCCCGGCGCCAGTACGTCCATTGCGGCGACGGTTTTGCCATCGTCATTGAGGCGCATGTAGAAGGCTTTGATATCTTTGGGGTAGTTCTTTACTACCACCGGGGCCTTGAAGTGCTCCTCCGCCAGATAGCGCTCATGCTCGGAGGCGAGGTCGATACCCCACTCCACCGGGAACTCGAAACGCTTGCCGCAGTTTTTCAGGATCTCGACGGCGTCGGTGTAATCCACCTGGGCAAAATCTGCCGCGACGAAGTCCTGCAGGCGCTGGATGACGGTTTTGTCGACCCGTTGGGCGAAGAACTCCAGGTCATCCATACGCTCCTCCAGTACGGCATTGAAGCAGTATTTGAGCATCACTTCGGCCAACTTGGCGTTATCTTCCAGATCGGCGAAAGCCACCTCGGGCTCCACCATCCAGAACTCCGCCAGGTGGCGGGAGGTGTTGGAGTTTTCAGCACGGAACGTGGGGCCGAAGGTGTACACCTTGCTCATGGCGCAGGCGTAGGTTTCGGCGTTCAGCTGGCCAGAAACGGTCAGGAAGGTCTCCTTGCCGAAGAAGTCCTTGTCGTAATCCACCTCGCCGTTTTCCAGCCGCGGCAGGTTGTTCATATCCAGGGTGGAGACGCGGAACATCTCACCGGCGCCTTCACAGTCGGAAGCGGTAAGGATCGGGGTGGAGACCCAGATAAAACCGTTCTCATGGTAGAAGCGGTGGATTGCCTGGGAGAGGCAGTTGCGCACCCGCATCACCGCACCGGTGATGTTGGTACGGGGGCGCAGGTGAGCCACTTCCCGCAGGAACTCGATGGAGTGGCGCTTGGCGGCCATCGGGTAGGTGTCGGGGTCTTCCACCCAGCCGACCACGTCGACGCTGGACACCTTGAGTTCGAACTTCTGCCCCTTGCCGGGGGACTCCACCACTTCACCGGTCATGATGACGGAGCAGCCCGCGGTCAGGCGAAGCACTTCATCGCTGTAATTGGGCAGCTCATTGGGGACCACGCCCTGGATCGGGTCAAAACAGGAGCCGTCGTACACGGCCAGGAATGAGATGCCAGCCTTGGAGTCGCGGCGCGTGCGGATCCAGCCGCGCACGGTCACTTCGCTGCCGACAGCGTGAGCGCCCTTGAGGACGTCAGCAATGGTTGCCAGGGTCATACTTGGAATGATCTCCAATGAGTCGAATAGTTATCACTTTTCGGCGTTTGCCGGGAACCCGTCATCTTACCGTGAACCGCCATTTTCTCAAGGGTTCCGTGCGTTTCTTGGCTTAGGGGCCCGGCGGTGCGGCACCAAAGCCAAGCTGGCGCACCAGCTGTTCGATCATAGCCGCTGTCGCTCCCCAGACCCGGTGGGGCATGAAGTAGACCCCTTGGGTGGTCTGCATCCGCCGAACCTGCAGCTGCCAGCGTCCGCGATGATCGAAAAAATCCTCCAGCGGCGCATAAAACATCCTGGCGACCTCCCGCTCCGACAGCACAGGCACAAAGGGCTGGGTGATGAGGGCGATCTGCGGGAAGATCCGGAACCGGGTGATGGTATGGAACACCGGCAGGGCACCGAGACGCTCCACTTGTGAATCACGCAGGCCGATCTCCTCCCAGGACTCGCGCAGGGCCGTATCCCAGGGGGTGGCATCACCAGGATCCATCTTGCCACCGGGGAAGGCGATCTGTCCGGCGTGGGTCGGCAGCCCGGCGGTACGCTCGGTCAGTAACAGGTGCAGCCGGCCCTCGATCTCCTGCAGGCCTATCAGGACAGCGGCATCCCGCAACTGGGGGTGGTTGCCCAGCTCCGCCGCCAACTGGTCCATGGGGTCCGGCGGCGCAGCCAGCAAAAAGCGGGTAACAAACTCCTGACGATCCATAACTCTCAATTCAGACGGTGACTTCAGCACCAGATTGCCAGATTTCGGGGGGGTAAGGCCAGCGCCAGACCTCCTGCGCGCACGGTCGATCAGGGCTGGATCCAGTAGGGAACCTGCTGGGCCCGGATAAAGGCCTCGGCCTCGGTCTCATGGAGCAGGGCTAGGGTCGCCAGGAGCCCCGCCTGGAGGCAGCTTTGTCCCGCCACCGTCACCTGCGCCGGGCCGCTCCGGGTGGCCCAGCCGGTCTTGGGGTTGAGAATGTGGCTGTAACGGACCCCGCCATGACGCAGGAAGCGTTGGCTGTCACCGCTGGTGGCCAGGGCACCGTGGCGCAGGGTAAGGGGATAGCTAGCCTGTGTCGGCTTAGAGGGGGTGGCTATGCCCACCTGCCAGGGGGGGCGCTCAGGGGCTCGGGGCACCGAGATCGCGATGTCGCCGCCGAAGTTCACCAGCACCGACAGTGACGGTGCCTGCCGGGCCAGCTCGGCTGCCACCTGGTCCACCGCGTACTCTTTGCCGATACCGCCAAAATCCAGCTCCATCCCCGCCGGCAGCGAAAGCGTGCTGTCGTCATAGCGCACCCGCTCCCAGCCGATCAGCGGCAGCAGGGCATCGATCTCGCCCTGGCTGGGCAGCCGGTCACAGCCGTCGAAGCGCCAGGCCCGTCGCAGCACCCCAGAGGTGAGATCGAACAGCCCGTCACTGAGCCGGTAGCAGTGATCGGCAAAGGTCAACAGCGACAGGGTTTCACCATCGATGGCAACCGGCTTCCCCTCGGCTCGATGCAGCCTGGCCACCAGGTTGTCCTCTCGATAGCGGCTGTATTTCTGTTCGATGGCCCGGACCCGGCGCTCAGCCGCCACCAGCAGTGCCCGGGCCCGGGATTCGGGGCAGGGATCGATTAGCAGTTCACAGTCGCTGGCCATGGCGATGAAATGACCGCGCCAGTAATCGGGATGGCGTGTCAGGGAAGTCATGTCAGAAGCGGTAGCCCAGCTGCAGCATCAGGGCTTCCAGCCGGGGGTAGAGGTTGAGCCCTGCCAGCTCCCCCGGGCCGCCTGGTCCCTCGGGGTTTTGTACGTAGTAGGCGATGCGGGCGGAGGCGGAACGGGCCCCGGTCAGAGGGATCCGGTATCGAAAACCCAGGGTGTAGGTGGTCATCTCGGCCAGGCGGTAATCGGCGCTGGCGTAGGTCGGTGTCTCCTGCTGCAGGTAGGGGCGGTAAAAGTCCGCGGCAGATTGATGGTAGAGGCGCAGCTGGGGTTCCAGGGTGTGGCCGGAAGGGAGCATCAGGTTGAGCCGCAGCTCCAGGGTATGGGAGTCGATCCCCCAGTCATCGTGCATGAAACGGTAGGCACTCTCCAGCACCGGGGCTCCGAAATGCATCTTGGTCTGCCAGAAGAGTGCCTGTTTACGCCGACGCTCTGGCCGGGACTCATAATTTTGTGCAATGGCCCGCCCCTGGGCATCGATGCGGCTGACCAGTTTGAAAGGGTCGCTTTGGTACCCGCTGACCTCTGCATAGCTGTAGTTGAGCAGCATCAGGGTTCGGCGATTGATCACCTGAGTGATCCCCAGTTGCAGCTCGGCGGTGTCCTTGTGCTCCTTCGCAGCCCCACGGGTGGCATTGAACGCCTGGATGAAGGCTTCTTCATCGGGGTAGTCGCTGCGCAGCGGCATCACCGCAAGAGGCAGGGGGATCTGACCCTCAGGCTCGATACTGTCGGCGTAACCGGCCAGACCCAACCTCAGGGTGGTGTTGTTCCTATCCAGGCTGTGGGACAGAGCACCGCTCACTCCCAGCGAGAGATAATCGTACTCCTTGGAGAGGTGTGCCCCCACCTCGAAACCGCTGTTATCCCCAAAGGGGGCAGCCCAGCCAGCATTGATCTGTACCCGAGTGTCCCTGAAGGTGTCGTCCAGTGGGGTTTGGCCCGCCGCGGTGGTGTACTCGCCAAGGCCGGAGGGGCGGGTGAAGGTCTGTGCCCTGCGCTGAGGAACGGCCCCGGTGGCGGAGGCACCGGTGAGGGCATCGAAGGTGAGCATCAGGCTGAGTCGCTGGTCGTCACCGTCGCTGCGCACCCCTTGAATACTGCCCTCCAGGGCTTTGACCCGGTCGCCGCTCTCTCCGTAAGCCAGCAGGGCAGTATCAAACTGCCACTGGTGTTGGGATGGGGGAGCTTCCTGGGCGTTTATTGGTGCAGCGATAAGGGCGCTGCTGGCCACCGCAAGGGCGGCTGAGATGTTGGTAAAACCCGTGTTTTTCGGCACAGGTGGGCCAGGTGTGGAAGTGTCCGGCAACGATGGACGATGGCTCAGTTGCATCCACATCCCCCGCCGGCGCTGCCCCGGCCGCCACTGCTCGCCTCCTTGGAAAAGTAGACGTGGTCATCCACCCGTTTATCGGTGGCATCGGACTCCGGGGCCATGCGGGGATCCGCCAGTTTTTCCCGTTGCCAGGGTTCTACCCCCAGGGTGCCGCAGCCGCTCAGCCCCACGACCGTCAAGAGCAGCAGTCGGTGGGCCCAGCGGCATTGCCAGATTGGGCGAGTCATCACTCATCCTTGAGCAGGTGCTGGGCGATGGCGGCCTTGAGCTCCTCCGCCTGGCTGGCGCGAAAGCCGATATGGCGCTCGATGATCTGCCCCTGATGGATCAGGTAGCTGGTGGGCATGCCGGGTACAGCGTACGCCTCAGCGATCTTGCCATCCGGGTCGTAATGGATGGGGAACTGGGCCGGATACTTCTCCAGGAAGGGGAGGGCATCGGCGGGCTCAACATCCACATTCACGGCGATGATCGCCAGCCCCTGGGGGCCCAGCTCCGCCTGGAGCGTATTCATAAAGGGGAAGCTGTAGCGGCAGGGGCCGCACCAGCTGGCCCAGAAATCCAGGTACACCCACTGCTGGTGAGAGAGTGCCACCAGGGATTGGCCGGACTCCAAGGTGAAATCCGGTGCGGGCTGGGCCAGGCTGCGGGCGCTGGGCAGACTCCAAAGCAGCAGCACCAGCAGGGCGGCGCGTAGTGAAATGGGCGGGGTTCCACGACGCAGTTTGGCAGGTTCTCGCCTCGACACAGGTGCACTCCTTATTTTGGCAATCAATCCCTTTCTCTTTGCAGTAATACCCTAACCGGGACCGATTGAGAACAGCTTGTTGCGAAAAGGTGTTGCCCTTGTGTTGTTTAAGTCGATGCCATTACGTCGTGGGGGATTCAAGCAGCGGCAGGATCCGGCTGATCTTATCGAAGCACTCCTGGTACTCCTCGTCACAGTCGCTGTCCGCTACGATGCCGCCGCCGGCCCAGCAGTGGATCGCTCCCTGTCGGGCCACCAGCGAGCGGATGGTGATGGAGGTATCCATCTGGCCATCCTGGCTCAGGTAGCCGATGCTGCCGCAATAGAGGCTACGTCGTGCCGGTTCAAGCTCTTCGATGATCTCCATGGCCCGGATCTTGGGAGCACCGGTGATGGAACCACCGGGGAAGGCGCCCCGAAGCAGATCCAGAGCAGAGCGATTCGGCGCCAGAGTGGCGGTCACGGTGGAGACAAGGTGATGGACTGCGGGAAAACTCTCCACCGCAAACAGGCTTGGCACCCGGACACTGCCGGGGGCCGCCATCTTGCCCAGATCGTTGCGCAGCAGATCCACGATCATCAGGTTTTCCGCCCGGTCCTTCTGAGCATTTTTCAGGGCCGCCTTGGCGGCACGGTCCTTGAGGGGATCCTGGTGGCGGGGACGGGTTCCCTTAATTGGCTTGGTCTGGATGCTGGAACCGCGAACTTGCAAGAAGCGCTCCGGTGAAAGTGACAGCAATGCCGCATCGGGAAGACGGATGAACGCGGAGAAGGGGGCCTGGTTTTTGGTTCGCAGTCTCTGGTAGGCCTGCCACTCATCCCCACGGTAACCGGCGCTGAAGCGCTGAGTCAGGTTGATCTGGTAACAGTCGCCGCTGCGAAGGTACGCCTGCACCCGTTCGAAGCGGTCGCGATAGGCGGCTTGACTGAGCTGGTGCTGCCAGGGAGTGGTCAGTGCAAAGGGCTCTATCTGTCGCGTTTTTTGCTCGGGGCTAACGTGATCACGCAGCCAGTTACGACGCCGTAGCCAGGCGGCTTCATCGCCGCGAACCAGCAGAAAGAGTCTCTGGCGTTGGTGATCCAGCATCAGGGCCCAGTCGAAGATCCCCACCGCCATCTGCGCCAGATCGATATCATCCTCCGCCTCGCTGGGGAGACGCTCGAAGCGGCGGCCGAGATCGTAGCTGAAGTGGCCCAAGGCACCGCCGGTGAAGGGTAGCCCGGTAGCCCTGGCTGCGCTGTACGCATCTTTTGGGCCGAGCAGGCGGCGTTGCAACTGTTCCAGCAGGGCCAGCGGGTCGGCGTCGCTCAGTGTTGGCGCCTCGGAGCGGATCTGACACTGGGTATGAGACCCCCGGGTGGTGAGGGTGGCCATGGGGTCGGCCACCAGGATGTCGAACCGGGCATCCGGGTGGCGTGTGTCGTCGTGACAGGCGGAGTCCAGCAGCATCGCCCAGGGCCGCTGCGCGAGCGGGGCAAAGAGGGCGAGGGCGCAGGTCGGAGTCTCAGTGGGGTAGCCCAGCTGAGCGGGCGTGACGGTACGGCAGATCAGGGCCATGAAGCAGTGCATCGAACAGCGATTGGGGCGGCCAGAATAGCACAACTGGCGGCGGGTGTGCCTCCGCCACCGCCAAACCGATAACCAGGCAGGGGCATTGTCCTCGCCCTAAAAGGAGTTGGAGCTGCTGGGCAAAAGTGCGCCCGGTGACTTACCCTGAAGGCCAACCGATCTCTTAGTGAGGAGGGCGCGATGCAGGCGACCCTGATCGATGGCAAGGCGTTGGCCGCTGCCGAGCTGGCACAGATTAAGCGTGAGGTAAATGCCTTGGAGGAGTCGGGGGCACCGACGCCCTGTTTGGCGGTGATCCTGGTGGGGGAGGATCCCGCCAGCCAGGTGTATGTGCGCAACAAGTTGCTTAAGTGCGAACAGACCGGGATCCGCTCTCACTGTTACCGCCTGGACTCCGGCGTTGAACAGGGAGAGCTGCTGGGGTTGCTGGCACGGCTGAACGCCGATCCCGCCGTCCACGGGATCCTGGTGCAACTGCCGTTGCCGGAACAGATCGATGAAGCTGCGGTCATCGCTGCCATTGATCCGGACAAGGACGTCGATGGCTTTCACCACGAGAATATGGGACGGCTGCTCGCCGGCGATCCCGATGTTTTGGTGCCCTGTACCCCCCTGGGCTGTCTCCTTCTGCTGAAGTCTGTCCTTGGCGACAGTCTGGCCGGACAGCACCTGGTGGTCGTGGGACGATCCAATATCGTCGGAAAGCCTGCCGCGCTCCTGGCCCTGCAGCATCACTGTACCGTCACTATCGTGCACTCCCGGACCCAGGATATTGCTGCGGTCTGTCGCCGGGCGGATATTCTCATCGTGGCGGTGGGTCGGGCTCGGATGGTGACCGAGGACTGGGTCAAGCCCGGTGCGGTGGTGCTGGATGTGGGGATCAACCGGGTGGAGCATGAAGGTCGCGCCCGTCTGGTGGGAGATGTGGACTTTGATTCAGTGGCGAAGGTAGCCGGCGCGATCACGCCGGTACCCGGTGGGGTGGGCCCAATGACCATCGCCTGCCTGCTGCGCAATACCCTGCAAGCCTACCGTCATCAGCGGGGATGAACCCACATGTGACGGTGGCTTGGTACGACAGGGGGAGCTGCTTGAGGATCGTTGTACGGGTCAGTTTGCCTGCACAGACTCGGGGGTCGCTTCGCGGGGCTTCAGCGCACAGCCGGTTTTTATGCCGACCAGCATCGCAGCCACAAACAGCAGAACCGACAGGCTGCCGCTGCCCAGGTTAGCCAGGGCCGGGCCGGGGCAGATCCCGGCAATTCCCCAACCGAGGCCAAAGAGGGCCGAACCCGACAGCAGACGCCGGTCGATGCGGGTACGACGGGGCAGGTGATAGCTCTGCGCCGCCAACGGGGCGGCCTGGGCCGCCAGGCGAGGTTTCACCAGGAAGTGGAAGCCCGGAAGATAGACCGCCAGGGCGCCGGCCATCACCAGCATCAGTGAGGGGTCCCAACGACCGTCGAAGAGGCCGGTGAGATCCAAAAAGCCGATCACCTTGGCGGGATCCGCCATGCCGGACAGGAAAAAACCGGCGCCGAACAGGATGCCGCTCAGTAGCGCGACCACAAAAGCCAACAGGGATTTCATCTGTACACTTCCTTAACCGTGAAAGAGGATGGCGGTTAGCACGGCGGTCGCCATGAAAACGGCAGTAGCGGCCAGGGAGCGTGTTGAGAGGCGCCCGAGGCCGCAGATCCCGTGACCACTGGTGCAGCCGTTACCCAGGTAAGCACCGAGGCCCACCAGGAATCCGGCGATCAGCATCAGTGGTGTGGAGGTGGTCAGCTCGGGGCGGGTGACCCAGCCCAGCGTCGTCAGGGTGAAGCCGCTGCCGATCAGGCCGAGCAGGAAGGCGAAACGCCAGCCGTCTCCGGGACGGGGCTTAAGGGCACCGGTGAGGATCCCGCTGATCCCGGCGATGCGCCCGTTGACCAGCATTAAAATCAGGGCAGCGAAGCCAATCAGCATGCCACCGAACAGGGCGTTCATGGTGAACTCCTTCAAGAAAGGTTAACGAAAGTTCGCACCCCGCCGGATCCGGCGGGGTGTCAGGACACTGGGCCGCTCAGTCCGATCAGAAGCGGGCGGTGGCAGCCAGGTAGGTTTTGTAACCCCCGGTCAGGTTTTGGGCGCTAAAGCCGTGGTTGACCAGCATGCGGTAGGCCACGTGTCCCCGTAACCCCACCTGGCAAAACACCAGGATCTCCTTGTCTCGGGGCAGCTCATCAAGCCGGTCACGAAGTTGGTCCACGGGGATGTTGATGGCGCCCTCCAGGGTGCCGGTTTTGCTCAGCTCCCCGGGGTTGCGAACATCCAGCAGCAGCTGGTCGGCGGTGGGGTTGGCCACCTGCTCGCTGTGGCAGAGACGAACGTCGCCCTTGAGCAGGTTACTGGCGAGGAAACCGGCCTGGTTGAGCACGTCCTTGGCGGAGCCAAAGGGCGGCGCGTAGGTCAGCTCCATATCCTGCATGTCGAACACCGTGAGACCGGCCCGGATCGCGACGGCCAAAACGTCGATGCGCTTATCGACACCGTCCCTGCCCACCGCCTGGGCACCGAGCAGCTTACCGCTGTCCGGCGCAAACAGCAGTTTCAGGGAGACCGGATGGGCCCCCGGGAAGTAGCTGGCGTGGCTGGCGGCGTGGACGTAGACCTTCTCGAACGGGATCTTAGCGCGCTGAAGGCGCTTCTCGTTGAGCCCGGTACTGGCCACGGCGAGATCGAAGACTCGGCAGATGGCCGTCCCTTGGGTGCGGTTGTAGCTGTCATTGGCCCCGAAGACGTTATTCGCCGCGATGCGTCCCTGGCGGTTGGCGGGGCCAGCCAGTGGGATTAGCATCGGCTCACCGGTGATCAGGTCCACCTCCTCCACGGCATCGCCGACTGCGAAGATAGCGGGGTCTGAGGTGCGCATCTGCGGATCCACCTGGATGCCGCCCAGTTCGCCGATGGCGAGTCCGGCATCGACGGCCAACTGGATCTCCGGTTTGACGCCGATGGCACTGATCAGCATGCCGGTGGTCAGGGTGTCGCCGTTGCTGAGGCTAAGCTGCAGTCCCTGTTCGGTGTTTTCTACCGATTGCAGGCCACAGTTCAGGCGCAGATCCACGCCATGACCCACGATGGTTTCATGCACCATGTTGGCCATCTCGAGATCCACCGGGGCCATCACCTGGTCGGAGAGCTCAAGCAGGCTGACGGCGATGCCGCGTTCCCGCAGTGCTTCCATCATCTCCAGGCCGATAAAGCCGCCGCCCACCACGGTGGCGTGAGTGGGCTTGTTCTGGTCCAGCGCTGCGATGATGCGGTCCATGTCCGGCAAGTTACGCAAAGAGAATACGCCGGGGCTTTCGAGTCCCGGGATCGGCGGACGCACCGGGGCTGCCCCCGGGGAGAGGATCAACGCATCGAAACTCTCTTCGTAGGTTTCGCCGGTGACGCGGTTTTTCACCCGCACGCATCGTTGCTGGCGGTCGATGGCCAGGACCTCGTTGTGCAGGCGCACATCGACGTTAAAGCGGGCTTTGAAACTCTGTGGGGTTTGCAGTACCAGGGCATCCCGGTCGGCAATCTCACCGCTGACGTGGTAGGGCAGGCCGCAGTTGGCAAAAGAGATGTACTCTCCGCGCTCAAACAGGACGATCTGCGCCTCTTCATTCAAACGACGGGCACGGGCGGCGGCAGAGGCGCCCCCGGCGACCCCACCAATGATCACGAGTTTCTTCACTTTGTCACCTCAGAAGCAATGGGACGGCACCCCGGGATCTCCGGAGTGGGGTCGCTAATTTAGCACTGGCTAAATTAGGACTCAATGGGAGTTATCTCCGGCTGGGGGGCGGCTCACAGTTTGGGTGCAGGAGTGTGGCAGGGGCGGGGGAGAGAAAAAACACCGCAGCCTCGGGGGCTACGGTGTCAGTCGGTCAGCTGTTGCTGGGCTTGCGGTTGCCCGACGGCCGGCGTCGACGGCGTCCGGGTTGCCCATCGGCACGACCGGCGCCCTGGCCGCGGCGCTCACTGTTTCGGTGCTGCTGGTCTGCACCGTGATCACGGACGCCGCGTTGACCATCCTGATGTTCGGAGTCGGCCCTGGGCTTCTTCGGCTTCTTGGGTTTGCGGGGAGCCCTGATCGGCTTGGACTCCGGCAGCGGGTGGGCCATCGGGTAGGTCTCGACCGCAACCCGATCCAGATGGCGCTGGATCAGCTGTTCGATCTTAACCAGCAGCTCATGCTCATCGGCACACACCAGGGAGATCGCCTTGCCCGTGGCACCGGCCCGGCCGGTACGTCCGATACGGTGGACATAGTCCTCCGCCACCTGGGGCAGTTCATAGTTGACCACCTGGGGCAGCTGGTCGATATCCAGGCCACGGGCCGCAATATCGGTGGCCACAAGGACGCGGATGCTGCCGTCTTTGAAGTTGGCCAGCGCCTTGGTCCGGGCCCCCTGGCTCTTGTTGCCATGGATGGCGGCGGCGCTGATCCCCCCCTCGTCGAGGTAGCGGGTCAGCCGGTTGGCACCGTGCTTGGTCTTGGTGAATACCAGGACCTGCTGCCACTGGTTGTCGATGATGAGATCCGTCAGCAGCTTCGGCTTCTGTTTCTTGTCCACCGGGTGCAGCCACTGCTCGACGGTGTTGGCGGTGGCGTTTCGCGGCGTTACGGAGATCTCAACCGGGTCGTTTACCAGCCCTTTTGCCAGGGCGCGGATCTCATCTGAGAAGGTGGCGGAGAAAAGCAGGTTTTGTCGCTGCTTAGGCAAGAAAGCCAGGATCTTCTTGATGTCGCGGATAAAGCCCATATCGAGCATGCGGTCCGCTTCATCCAGGATCAGCACTTCAAGCTGATCAAAGCGGACGGCGTTTTGCTGGTAGAGATCCAGCAGTCGGCCCGGGGTGGCCACCAGGACGTCGACGCCGTTGCGCAGGGTCTGCATCTGGGGGTTGATCTTGACTCCACCGAAGACCACGGCGCTGCGCAGCGGCAGGTTCTTGCCGTAGACCACGACGCTTTCGCCCACTTGGGCGGCCAACTCCCGGGTCGGAGTCAGCACCAGCGCGCGGGCCTGGTTATGGCGTGGCCTTGGGCCATCGGCGAGGCGCTGAAGCAGCGGCAGGGTAAAGCCCGCGGTTTTACCGGTGCCGGTCTGTGCCGCTGCCATCACGTCCTTGCCCGCCAGGACAGCAGGGATCGCCTGGGCCTGGATCGGGGAGGGGGTGTCGTAACCTTTCTCGGCCACGGCGGACAGGATGGGGGCGGACAGGCCCAGCTGATTAAAGTGCATAGAGGGTCTCATCTGATGAACGGCGACAGGCCGTTAACGGGGGGCGCAGCGTACCCTATCGACCCGGGCAGTGCAAACCAGGAGGCGGCTGGTCAGGCCCGACGAGGGTATAGATCTCGGCTTCAGAAGGAGAGAGCGGGCGTGACGGTCGCTTAAGAATGGTCCGCCCTTCACTCATTAGGCGATTAAACTCACTGTCCGTGTGGAGTTTTCTCTACAGGGCGATCGTTGGCGGGCGGATGAGGCTGGCCAGAGAAAGGCGTACAATTTTGCCGCCCCGGCATTCGACATCGAGACTGCTCAGTGAACCGGGGCCTCAGAGGCTGGATGTGAACAATAATGAAACCTGATAATCGAGACTTTTTTCCGTTAACCGCCTTCGCCAAACGGTTCGTTGATCAACTGGCTCAGTGCCGTGAACTCGGGGTGAATACCCTGGAAGCCAGTGAGCATCATGTGTTGCTTGAGTTGCCCTATAACCCCCAGGTGATCGGTTACCCCGACAGCGGGGTGATCCACGGTGGTGTGATCACCACCCTGATGGATACTGCTTGCGGCGCGGCGGTGATCACCGCCATTTACCACCAAAGTGGTGAAGTGGAGCTCAGCCCGACGCTGGACCTTCGGGTTGATTACATGAAATCCGCGACCCCTGAAAAGCCGGTATTCGGTTTTGCCGAGTGCTTTAAGCTGAGTTCCAGCGTGGCTTTCGTTCGTGCTATCGCCTACCAGGATTCCATGGATGCCCCCTTGGCGCAGGCGGTTGGGTCCTTTATGCGGATCGGATCAGAACTGATGACCGACGAGTTTCGTCGCGTGATGGAGGGAAACTGAGATGAGCGTAGCCAATGAAGTGGCCGCCGCCGCGGCCCGTAACGATTATGCCGGTGTCCTGGCCCGGGTTCCCTATGCCCAGTTCATCGGGATGGAGTGCGAACGTTTCGGCGATGAACTGGTGTTTCGCCTGCCACCCAAGAAGAGCAATTTAGGTAATCCGATGTTGCCGGCACTGCATGGGGGGGTGATCTCCGGTTTCATGGAGATGGCGGCCAGTGTTCAGTTGATGGTGATGATGCAGGTTACGCGGGTTCCCAGGATCGTCGATTTCTCCGTGGATTATCTGCGGGCAGGGTACGCTCGGGAAGCCTATTGTGAATGTAAGATCACCCGGCAGGGGCGGCGGGTTGCCAACGTGAGCATCAGTGCCTGGCAGACCAACCGCAAGCAACCTATCGCCACCGCCCGGGCCCATTTTCTGCTCGATTAGGGGGTTCCCATGAAACGGGGTATCACTTTACTTTGCGTCCTGACGCTTTGTGGCTGCTCGGCGATGACCGCCGGGATCGCGGCTCGGTCCGATGAGCCCAACCTGAGGGTGGACTCCACCTCAGTAGCGCGGCAGGTCAGCATTGAGCAGGTGCGTAAGCGCCGGCTCAATGATCGTCTGCAGGGCTCGGCACTGCTGGTTTCCCGCATCACCCGGGACAGCTACCTGCAATACAAATTTACCTTCTTCGACCGGGAGGGCCTGGTGGTGGAGGGGGAGAGCAGCAGCTGGCGCCCCGTCAACCTGCACGGGGGGGAACAGCGCCAGGTCACGGCGACCGCGCTGCGACCGGAAGCGGTGGAGTTTGAGATCGCCTTGCGAAGAGTGACGGACGAATAGGCTTTACTCCAGGGTGGCCCCTTTCGGGGCGGCGGCCAGCCGTGGTTGCCAACGGCGTTCCCTATACTGTTTTGGAGATGGGATCGCCCTTGCGCGGAGGCCGTGATGAAGCTCAAAACGGTGTGTCTGGTGTTGTTGTGCACCCTGCTGCTGACCCATTGCCGAATGCTGCGCCGGACGACGGAGGTGTCGAGGGAGCAAAGGTTTGAGATGCCGAAGTCGGGGATTGTCTATTACGTGGTGGTGCCCATGGAACAACTCCCACTACTGGGGTGTGAGGCGCATGCCATGGGGTGCGCGATGGGGATCGGTACCAACAGGGTTACCCTGTATATCGGGGATGGTGGGTGGCCGGATGAGACCAAACATTGGGCGGAACACGAATTCAACCACGTTGTGTACGGTCCGCTGCACACCCGAAGAAGCGAAAGGGCGGCTGGTACGGTGAACGCGCTCGAGGACACATGTCATTAGCGACGGATGATGCCGCGACAGGGACGCCAACAAAAAGCTTGACCTCTCAGCGAAGGAGAGTGGTAAGGATTGTGATCGGGATCGGCGTACGTCCGTACAATTTACGTACAATGCGTCGCCAGTAACGGCCTTCATGGATGCACGTTTCGCTTGGCCGATCCCCATTTCCCGTTTGGAGTCCGACAATGACTGACCTGATGTTTGAAATCTATCCGGCCCTGTTTTCCACCCCCGTGATGCACACCGTAGTGACCGGTATGTTGACGGTCGGTTTGGCGTTTTGGCTGATGCTGGCCATCGACTATGTGCGGCTGGAAAAATCCGAGAAACTTTGGAAGCGTTAATGCCCGGCGGGCGTTGAAATCGGCTCGGAAACGGGGCCACTCCTCTTGGGAGTGGCCCCGTTTTTTGTGGACTCGCTCACGGATATGGGTATACTCGAACGCTGCCACGGGGTGTCATTGCTTACCGCAAAATGACTGAGATCCAAAGGAAACCCGTTGAACCTGATCCGGATCGTACCGGCGTAGGGATGGCCAAACCTGCCTATCGCTGCCCGTCCGATCGCATGATTCTCACTTAGGAAGAGATTGAGCACAGTGCGTCGACATGTCTTATCCCTGGCCACCCTGGCCACGTTGCCCGTGATGGCCGAAGCGCCCATCGAAACCCTTACCGTGACCGCAGACTTGCGCCAAAGCGCGTTGGAGCGTCTGCCCACCTCCGCCACCGTCCTCTCGGTCGATGAACTCAAAGATGAGGGAGCGGAACACCTGGAGCAGGCCTTGGGGCGCATTGCCAACCTCAACTGGTCCGGCGGCAGCTCCCGTCCCCGTTATTTCCAGATCCGCGGTGTCGGTGAGCAGGAGGAGTATCGCGGGGCCCCCAACAGCTCAGTTGGTTTTATTGTCGATAATATCGATCTTTCCGGTATTGGCATGGCCGCGAGCCTCTACGACATTGCTCAGCTCGAAGTGCTGCGCGGCCCCCAGGGGACACGCTACGGGGCCAATGCCTTGGCGGGATTGATCTACGTAAAAAGCCAGGACCCGACCGAGCTGTTTGAAGCCGGTACTGAGCTGAGTTTTGGCGAGGATAACCAGCAGACTTATGCCGGCTATGTTTCCGGCGCCGCGGACGAGGACGCCCGCTGGCTCTACCGCTTCTCGGTCCAGCAGCATAGCCAGGATGGTTTTCGTGACAACCTCTACCTGGGCCGAAGCGATACTAACCAGCGTGATGAGTTGACCCTCAGGGCGAAATGGCGCTGGCAGCCCAGTGAGCAGTTCCAGGCGGATCTCGCCTTTTTGCATGCGAACCTAGATAACGGTTACGACGTTTGGACGCTGGATAACAACGGCTTCGATACCCTGACCGATGAGCCCGGTGTGGACAGTCAGCGCACCAATGGCGCCTCGCTGGATCTGCAGTGGGCGATCAACGACCGGGTCAGCCTGCAGTCGATCACCAGCTGGGCCAACACCCACGGGCGCCATGCTTACGATGGCGACTGGGCCAACGATGAATACTGGCAGGGGCGGGAGTGTCCGCTGTACGATGAAAACTGGAATGTCATCGGCACCGGCCCCTGCGAATACAGCTACTTCTGGGATAAAAGCGCCAAGCGCGATACCCTCACCCAGGAGTTGAGGCTGGCCTCTGCAGACGCGGGCCGGATCTTTGCCGACACCACGGATTGGCTGGTGGGGATCTACTTCAACGAGCTTCAGGAGGGGAATGATCTGGATAGCCGCTACAACGGTTGGCCAGACCAGGTGCTCAAGAGCGATTACCGGGCTAAGAACCTGGCACTCTTTGGCCAGTTGGACCTCAACAAGGGGCGCTGGGATGCTTCCGCGGGTCTGCGCCTTGAGCGTCGGCAGTCGGACTACCGTGACGATGCTGGTGAGGCGTTCAGCCCCGATGAGAACATGTGGGGTGGCCACCTTTCCCTGGGTTACCAGCTCAGCGACAGTCAGCACGGCTACCTGCGCCTCGCGCGGGGCTACAAGGCGGGGGGATTCAACATGGGGTTGCCTGAGGTGCTCAAACCCCATGCCCAGTTCGATACTGAGACTCTCTATAACCTTGAGCTTGGGTTGCGCGGCCGCTGGCTGGAGGGACGGCTGCGATCCGACCTGGCGCTGTTCTACATGGACCGCCGGGATCAGCAGGTGGAGGCTTCGTTGCAGGACCCGGATAACCCGCAGCGTTTCTTCCTCTACACCAACAATGCCGGCAGCAGTGACAGTTATGGCCTGGAGTGGGAGCTGAACTATCAACTCAGTACGGTCTTGGAGCTCTACGGCAGCCTGGGCCTGCTCAAAGCCCGTTACAAAAGCTACCGGGTGACCGAAGCGGATGGCAGTGAAACCGATCTCTCCGGCCGTGAGCTGGCCCATGCCCCCAACTTCCAGTATGCGCTCGGGGCGACCTACCGAGGCGAACAGGGGCTTTTTGCTAACCTCAACCTCAATGGCAAAGACGCCTTTTACTACTCAGACAGCAACGACTCCCGCTCCGACGCTTACGCCACGGTCAACGCCAAGATAGGCTACGAAGCAACCCGGTGGGCACTCTACCTTTGGGGGCGCAACCTCACGGATGAACGCTACGGGGTGCGGGGGTTCTATTTCGGCAACGAGCCGGATCTGGACTGGGCCCCCAAGCAGTACGTTCGCTACGGCGATCCGCGCCAGTTGGGGATCACCTTCAACTACGACTTCTATTAAGGAAACGCGATGCAACTCTCTGTTGAAATTAGCCTCTACCCTTTGCAGGACAACTACCTCTCGATCATCAAGTGGTTTATCGGCCGACTGGATCAGTACCCGGATATCCAACGGATCACTAATGGGATGAGCACCCAGATCGGCGGCGACTACGATACCGTGATGGCACTGCTGGCCACCGAGATGAAAGCATCCCATGAGAATTGGGGGCGTGGCGTGTTCGTCTGTAAATTCATACCCGGCGGCGTGAATCTTGACCACAGTGAGTGAGTTTCTTTCTGGAGTGTGGGCCGATGCCCACGCTCTCACCGGCTGGGAAGCGCTGGCGGTGGCGTTGGCGGTGGCTTACCTGCTGCTGGCCATGCGCCAAAGCCAGTGGTGCTGGGCCTGCGCGGCGCTCAGCACACTCATATTCACCGGGCTGTTCTGGCATGTCTCCCTGTTGATGGAGTCCCTGCTTAACCTGTTCTACCTGGTGATGGCCGCTTACGGTTATTGGCAGTGGCGCAGCGGTGGGGAGAATGGGAACGGTGTTGCCTTGGTGCGTTGGTCCTGGCGGCGCCATGCAGTGGTGATCAGTGCCACCGCAGGATTGGCCTTGCTGATGGGGTACCTGATGGATACCCATACCCATGCGGATTTGGCCTACCTGGACGCGATGACAACCTGCTTCGCCGTGGTGACCACCTTCATGGTGGTGCGCAAGGTGGTGGAGAACTGGCTTTATTGGATCGTCATCAATAGCGCCTCCATCTACCTCTATCTCAGTAAAGGCCTGGCATTGAGCAGCGGCCTCTACCTGCTCTACGTGGTTCTGGCATGGATAGGGTATCAACAATGGCGCCAGCAGTTTAGGCTGCAGCCGTGCCCCTCTTTGGCGAAGCGCAGTGCCTGATAGTGAGCCTGAAGACGCGTTGCTGTTTCACTGTCTCCGACAGGCGGGCTGGGATCCTGCCCAGTGCCGACTGGTGCCGATCCCCGGTGCGACCGTTAACCGGCTTTTCCGGGTGCACCGCCGCGGCGGTGACGGGGTGCTGCGCCTGCATGGGCAGGTGAGCAACTTTTCTGTCTCCCGGCCGCAGGAGGCTCGGGCCTGGCGGGCGGCCGCAGGCATTGAACGCGCTCCGGCATTGATCCACTGGGCACCGAATCACCGTTTCTGTTTAAGTGCCTACGCGAAAGCTGCCCCCTCCATGATTCAGACGGAGCCCTTGGTGGCGCTGCTGGTGGATCTGCACCGACTTCCAGTCAAGCTGCCAGAGATAAGGCCTGAGGAGAGGATCGAACGGTACCTGGCGGGGCGCCAGCCGAGGGAACTTCGCCTCTTCCTTCCTCTCATACCGGTATGGAGCCTGGCGTTGCAGCGCAGTGCGCTGCCGCACAGTTTCTGCCATCATGATCTGCACCGGGGTAACCTGCGACAGAGTGAGAGTGGGCACCTGGTGGCGCTGGATTTCGAGTACGCTGGGCTCGGCCACCCATTGATAGACCTTGTCGGCGCCGGTCACTGTGTGCCGGACTCTGATGTGCTGTGGCGCGGTTATCTGGATCGACGCGGCGTGCGAGCCGATGACCGGGAGCGCCAGGCTTGGCGTGCGGCCCATGGGTTGAGTGCGATGATGACCCTGGCCTGGCTGGTGAGGATCCACGCGGGGGAGCTGCCCGATAGCCCCGAACGACTGGCGCCGTGCTGGCGTCCTTGGTGGAGTTGGGCGATGGGCGTCTTACGGGACTTGGCGTAAGACAAGGTTGGTTGAGCGGGAGGTATGATGCGACGGTTCATCTGGATTGGTCTCATGGTGCTGGCGTTAAGCGCTTGCTCCACCCGTATGCTCTACAACTGGCTCGATTGGCTCATCCCCTGGGAGGTCTCCGATTACGTTACCCTGACCCCCGCCCAGGAGCGCCAGCTCGACAGCCTGGTGGCTAAGGCGTTGGCGTGGCACAAAGCGGAGGAGCTGCCCCGATACGTGGATCACCTTGAGTCCCTCAATGGGGAGGTGGCTCGCCCCATGACCGCGGAGCAGGTCCGCGCCCACTTCGACCGCAGCCATGCCCACTGGGATCGTCTTTTCACGGAACTGATCCCGATGATGGTGCCCTTCATTCAGTCCTTCTCCGATGCCCAGGTTAATGAGCTGCTCGCTGAGGCGCGTAAGCAGGAGCGGGAGCGACGTGAAGAGTACGCTTCGCTGACCGAAGAGGAGCGGGTTGAAAAGGCCAACGAGCGGATCGAAAAATCGATCAGAAAGCAGATCGGGCCGCTGACATCGGAGCAAAAAGCGATCATCGACAGGTACAACCGGGACCGAAATCAGACCCTGGAGCAGTGGCTGGCGTACCGGAATATCTGGTTGGCCCAGCTTCGGGACGCCCTGTTGATGCGGGCCGATACCGAGCAACTGACGGCGGCACTCCATCGGTTGCTGGTCTCTCCCGATACGCTCAAATCAGAACAGTACCTGACGCTTATCGAGGAGAACCGGCAGAGTTTTGCCCTGGGTATGGCCCGGATCCAGCAAAGTATGACCTCCAGACAGAGACAAAAGCTCCACACGGCGTTGGGCAAGCTGCAATCCGACTTTGATGCCCTGGCTAAGGGGTAGGAGCCTCAAGCGACGGTTCTCCATAAGGTTGAAAGGGGAGGAGGCGACCGCCGGTCCTCCTTGGCATCGTTCGACAAGGGCGTCCTAAGGGCCCCAAGGTGATAGGTAAAGGAGCTTTCATGTTGACCGAAGCGATCGCCCTGTTTCAACGAATTTACCGTGCCACGACGGTGGTGGAGGGGGTCGCACCGCTGCTAATGCGCCTCTATCTGGCGCCTGTCTTTCTGCAGGCGGGTTGGACCAAGTGGCAGAGTTTTGATGATACCGTGGCCTGGTTTGGCAATCCCGATTGGGGCTTAGGCCTGCCTTTTCCTTTGCTGATGGCCTCCCTGGCGGTGGCCTCCGAGTTGATCGGCGGGGCATTGCTGTTGCTGGGTTTGGCCACCCGCCTCGTGTGCATTCCCCTGATGATTACCATGGCGGTGGCTGCCTGGACGGTCCATTGGCAGCATGGCTGGCTGGCGATCGCCGACAGCAGCTCCTGGCTGGCCAATGACCGGGTGCTGGCGGCCTCGGAAAAATTGGAGCGTGCACGCGCCATCTTGACCGAGCATGGCAACTACGAATGGTTGACCAGCTCTGGCAACCTTGTGATCCTCAACAACGGGATTGAGTTTGCTGCTACCTACTTCATCATGCTGGTGGCGCTCTATTTTCTCGGCGGTGGGCGCTATACCAGCCTCGATCACTGGTTACTGTCACGCTTATCCCACTGACCGAAACCGAGGTTACTGTTCATGTTTTACCGTCAAATTGATTCGCCCCTTGGCCGCCTGCTGCTTGCGGGTGACCGACAGGGGCTTCGCTACCTTGGGCTTCAGGAGGGCGCACAGCCGGTTGAGATCAGAGAGGATTGGGAGAGGCAGGAGCGTGCCTTCGAGGATGTGGTAGCCCAACTCGGCGAGTACTTTGCGGGCCAGCGGTATTGCTTTAGCCTGTCTCTTGTCCCGGAGGGCACCCCGTTTCAGCGTGAGGTTTGGCGGGCCCTGGCTACGATCCCCTACGGAGCGACCCGCAGCTATGGTGAGATCGCTCGGCAGATAGGCCGCCCCCGGGCAGTGCGGGCCCTCGGCGCAGCCAACGGGCGTAATCCACTACCTGTCCTTTTGCCCTGCCATCGGGTTATCGGTGCAAAGGGTCAATTGACCGGCTACTCAGGTGGCTTGGAGATAAAGACGCAGCTGTTGGCTCTGGAGCAGCGTTGATCGCCGCTTTAGACTGAGTCAAAATATAAAAAACAAGGAAATCAGATAAATGGATATTGAGCAGTTCCTTCTCTCCCGCCACTCCAATCCCCGTTTGACCCAGCCAGGGCCCAGTTCAGAGCAGCTGGAACTCCTATTCCAGGCCGGGTTGCGCGCTCCGGATCACGCCAATCTCAAACCCTACGAATTTGTGGTGGCAGAAGGGCGCGGCCTCGAGCGCCTGGGTGAGATTTTCTTCGCCGCCGCCCGGGAAGATGGGGCCGAGGGAGAGGCCCTTGCCCGGGCAAAGCTGCTGCCGACCCGGGCTCCCATGGTGATCACCGTAATTGCCCGCTGCAAGCCTCACCCTAAGGTACCCGCCATCGAGCAGCACCTTGCGGCGGGGAGCGCGCTGCTGATGATGCAGCAGATGGCACAAGCGATGGGGTTGGGGGGGATCTGGCGAACCGGGTCCTACGCCCGCCACTCCAGAGTGTGTGAGGCGCTCGGGGTTCACGGAGAGGATGAGATTGTCGGCTTTCTCTACCTGGGCACGCCAATCAAGGCGGTGACACCCCAGCGTCAGATAGACAGCAGCGCGTACGTCCGTTTCCTCTGACCGAATAGAAGCGGACCCTCTGCAGAACAGCCGGAATAGGGGCGGGGCTCGTTAATTTTTTCCGTGCTTTACCCCACAAAGTGCAGGTTTAGTGGTTACGCTTTTTACTTCTTAGGTTTGAGGGAACAGGCTGCAATGACCCCCATTTTATCGCGCCGCTGGATTCGTAACTCTCTCATCGTTATCGGTGTTTTCATTCTCTACCTGTTGCTGGCGGGCTTGGCCCTGCCGGCATTACTGCAATCCCAGGCACCCAAGTGGGTGGCAAAGACGCTGGATGGGGAGTTACGACTGGGCGAGGTGCGATTCCATCCTCTTCGCTGGGTGCTCACCCTGGAGCAGCTGAGCCTGCTTCAGTCCGGCGAAGTGATGGCCGGGGCTGAGCGGGCGATGGTGGATCTGGATCCCTGGCGCTCCCTCTTTGCCTGGGAAGGGCGGTTTCATGACGTGGAGGTGGATGGCCCGGTATTCCATTATCGGGAGTACAACGATGGCAGCTCCAATGTGGTCCGCCTCTTGGCGCCCCTGCCGGCCGCCGATGCGGAGCAAGGTGGGGAGTCCGATGAGGGGATGGGGGCACCGGCTCTGAGGTTTCGCGAGATCGCGATACGAAATGGGGAGTTGGCCTATCACGTCGAGGAGCAGGTGGTGCTGGACTTCGACGATCTTTCTCTCGACTCGCGCGATCTCTACCTGGCGGGGGAGGACAACCGCATACAGTTGGCTCTCACCGGTCCCGGCGGTGGACGATTGACGCTGGATCTCTCCGCCAGTTTCCATCCCCTGGCGCTGCAAAGCCAGATTGATCTAAAGCAAGCGCACTTGACCCGCTATTGGCCCCTGTTGGCTTCTCAGTTTGCGTTTGACCTCACGGACGGAAAGCTGGATTTCAGCACCGAGCTGCGCATGCGTGCTGAGGCGGATGCGCCGCTTCAACTGGCGCTCCAGGGTAGCCAGATCCGGTTTACCGATCTGGCCCTGAACCATGATCGCCAGCCCCTGCTGGCTCTGGCACAACTGAGCCTGTCACCGGTGGATCTTTCCCTTGAAGGGCGCACCCTGAAGGTGGGCAAGGTGGCTCTGGGGCCGGGTAGGGCGGATCTCACCCTCAACAACGGCCAACTGGACTGGGTGGGCATTTTTACCCCTCGCGGAAACGATGGGGCCACCCAGGTTGACGAGGCGGTGCCCAGTGAACCCTGGCAGTGGCGCGTCGACCAGATTAGCGCCGAGGAGTTTCAGTGGCAGCTGACAGACACCACCCTGACGTCGCCAGTGATCTGGCATCTGCATCTGAGCGAACTCACCGCAGGACCCGTGAGTCAGGATCTGAGTCAACCTCTGCCTCTGAGCCTGGAAGCCGTGCTGGCCGAACAGACCCGCTTCTCCCTGAGCGGCGAGCTGGTGCCCGAGACGCTCACCGCCCAGTTGGAGCTGGCATTAAGGGATTTTGACCTGATGGATGCCAAGCCCTATTGGCAGGACCATGTGCCTGTCGCGCTGGAGCAGGGTCTGATCAGTACCTCAGGCAGCCTTGTCCTTAATCAGCTCACGCCGCTGGATCTCACCTATGAAGGGAACTTTCAGTTCAATGAACTCCGCGTGGATGATCCCACAGCCGATGACGCACTCTTTCAATGGCAGCAGCTGCTGGCTGAGCCACTCAGGCTGACGACAGAGCCGATGGCGCTCAGTATCGAGCGGATCCTGATCAGCGAACCCTTCGCCCGGGTGATCATCAACGAAGATGGCACGACCAACCTTGGCAGCGCAGCCACCGGGCCACAGGACTCTTTGCAGGCAAATGCAAGCCCCCAGGGCGAGGAGGGCACCATCCCGGCGATCTCGGAAGCGCCAGAGGTGGAGGCGGCTCAGGGGCTGCCACTGGCGCTGGAGATCGGGGTGATCGAGATAGAACAGGGGACGGCGTTTTTTGCTGACAACACCCTCATTCCGAAATTCGCCACGGATATCGAGCAGCTGTCAGGCGAGGTCCAAGGGCTGAGTTCGGCACCGGAGGCCATTGCACGGGTCGATATCCGGGGCCAGGTGGATCAATATGCGCCGGTCAGCCTGCGGGGCGAGCTGCAGCCTCTGGCTGCCGCGCCCTATCTGGATTTGGCCCTCAATTTCGATAATGTGGAGCTGACCTCGCTCAACCCCTATTCGGGCACTTACGCCGGCTATTTTATTGATCAGGGCCAGATGGACCTGGCGTTGAAGTACCGGCTGGAGGGCACTCAGCTCGAGGGGAACAACAAGGTGGTGCTGGACCAGCTCAAGCTGGGTCAGCGCAGTGACTCCGAACAGGCGACCAGTTTACCGGTGTCCCTGGCCGTGGCGCTGCTCAAGGACAGCAATGGGGTGATCGATCTGGAGCTTGGGATCAGTGGTGATCTGGAGGATCCGGACTTCTCCATCGGCGCCCTGGTGTTCCAGGCCTTGGGGAACGTTATTACAAAGATAGTCACCTCCCCCTTTACCCTGCTGGGGAACCTGTTGGGGACGGACCCGCCGGATAACAAGGTCACCTTTGCCGCCGGTTCGGTGGAAATTGCGCCGGAACAAAAGCAAAACATGGCGCAGATCAGCCAAGCCCTGGCCCAGCGTCCCGGACTCACGGTCAGTATTCTCGGCGGAGTAGGGCCCAGCGATGAAGCCGCGCTGCGGCACCAGGCCCTGGAGCAGTGGCTGGGCGGTGAACTGGGCGCAGTCGATAACCTGGGCGATCCACAGAGGGCACTGCTGGCCCGTCGTTACGATGAACAGTTTGGCGAGGGGAAGTCAGAGCGTCTGATGGCACAGATAGCGGACCCCCAAACCCAGCTGGCGACCCTATACCAGGCGCTACTGGGTCAGGTGACAGTGCCGCAAGACGCCCTGGCAACCCTGGCGGTTAACCGGGCCGCGGCGGTGAAAGAGGCCCTGACCCAGGAGTTTGGTCTCTCTGCCGAGCGGGTGTTTCTCCGTGAGAGTCGTGTCGAGCTGGCACGCGGTGGCGCACAGGCGACGCTGGAACTGGGGGCGGATTGAGCCCCGGGCGTTGATAGGCTTGATCAATGAGTAGGCATAAAAAACCTCCGCTTAAGCGGAGGTTTTTTGCTTCAGCGCGTGGGGTACGCATGAATGGCTGAAGCTGAATCGATATGGTCGGCCAGAGAGGATTTGAACCTCCGACCCCCGACACCCCATGACGGTGCGCTACCAAGCTGCGCTACTGGCCGACAACGGAGCCCATTCTATGCAGAACCGCCTGACATGCAACTCTTTTTGGCCAGAAGATCTCTGACTGACTAGGCATTAACCAAAATGGCGCTATTGCGTTCGGGTTGCGCTTTTCTGGCCCGCTTCACCGCACAGCGACAGAGTCCCTTGTCCAGCGCAGGGCAGCCCTTGCAGGGCTTCTCCTTGAGAGGTCGGTCAAAGTCGAGGGCGGTGTCTTGATAGAGCGGGATCACGTTGTCGGACTGGCCCAGGTACTGCGTGGCCCACTGTTTCGCCAGCGCCTTTCGCTGCGCCTTGGTCAGAGAGGGCGCCTGGTCATTCGCCTGGCTCGGGATCTGCTGTGCCAACTCCTTGGCAAGGGACTTAAACAGCTGCTTCAGTGCCTTCTGATGCTGCTTGTCGACCTTGCCGTACTGTTTCTTCTCTGACTTGGACATCTACCACTCCACGCTTACCGGACTTCGGCGCCAAGGCCCAGTCGATTACTGTGACCTATCATAGAGCAGTTTAACCTAAATGAGAATGGATACCATTGCTGTTCCACTTCCGATTGCACGTTGTGTGATCGGAGGCAAATTTGCTGACCGGCAACGCCGCAATGAACAGTGCGAAATCACACGCTAAAGAGATGGTGCCGGGCTGGGTAAGACTGAGTGTGAAAGGTTTGTAGGGGAGGTTACAGAGAGGCTGGGTGTTAAGGTTTGGGAGGCATCCTGCTGTGAGGGTGGCGAGAGGGCAACAAAAAACCTCCGCTTGGCTTGGACAGGGGACTGTCCGGCAAACGGAGGTTTCTGCGCTTCAGCCTGGGATGCGATGGCTGAAGCAGAGTGAATATGGTCGGCCAGAGAGGATTTGAACCTCCGACCCCCGACACCCCATGACGGTGCGCTACCAAGCTGCGCTACTGGCCGACTACGGGGCTCATATTACTGCGCCCCGCGTTAATTGCAAGTCACCGCAGGTTCAACCGTTGGTTCTTTGCGCAAAGGTCGCGATCATTGGCTGCGAAATCGCCGCCCCTCCTCCATCATACCGAGCAGGGTCGGGACATCCAGGCTGACATCCCGCTGCCGTTGATAGGTGGGACCGAAAACCCGGAACTCTCCGGCGTCGTTAATCACCGTCGTCCCCTCATCGTTGCGGATGGCAAAGCTGTGCCCATTCCCCATAACCAGGTAGGGCAGCGCCTGGGGCTGGAACAGACTCTCCCCAAGGCTGTATTGGCGGATAGGGTTGTGACAGTTGAGCAGGTCACTCATTAGGGCCGGCACCAGGCCATAGTGGCTGGTTGGACGATTGAAGCGACGGGCTTTCGCACCGGGCCAGTGGATCACCAGGGGCACCTGGACGGCTGGCTGGGAGTAGTTGTCGTGATTACCGCGCCCCATGTCCGTGGTGAAGACCTTGCCGCGACTGCCGGTGAGGATCACCAGGGTCTGCTCATCGGTCCCGGCCAGCAATCGCGCCAGCTCCTCGTCCAGGAAGGAGAGGGATTGGCGATACTGGTTGTATAGGATCTGCTCAGCGTAGTTGAGCTGGCTCTCTGGGCGGGTCGTGGGGATCCCCAGGTAGCCGACCGGGGTGCTGTAGAGCGCCGGAGAACGGTAGGTCACCAGCCGGAACTGGGGATCCGTGTCGGCAATCATGTCGGCGAGGACCTGGTTGGTGGTCGCGATATCCCGCTCTGCGGCCACATCACTCTCCGGAGGCAGCTTCTGATCAAAACCGCTGAACAGGGCCACCATATGACGGCCACCGCTGAGCTCGTGATCCCCGTACAGGGTCAACCGGTAGCCCGCCTGCTGCAACTGCTGATTGAGAACCGGTGGCTTGAGGTCGGCGCTCAGGGAAGGCTCGTAGCTCGGCAGCATGCTGTAAAGCAGGGTGAAAAGTCCGTAGTGAAACTCGTTGCTGCCGCTGTAATGCTGGCTAAACCACTGATTTTTTTCCCCGTATGCCAGCAACCTGGGCATGGTGGTGTTGTCCACCAGGTCAGCCCGCCACCCGTCGACGACCACCATCAGGATATCGGGACGCTGCTGGGGCCGGCACTGAAGTGGGGCGGTCGGGTAGTTGAGCTGGTGCGTTGGCGCTGCGGTTAACTCCCGCTCGGTAACGCTTTCGTCGTCGAGCAGCCCCTGACGGGCCATGAAGCGCTTGGCCGTGAACGGGTAGTGCAGCGGGAAGATCTCATCCTGAGTCGTGATGGGACGGTATACCGTGGCATCTGCCCAGGCGTGAACCAGGTGGGAAAAGCCGAAACAGCACACCAACACCGTGGTCACTTTACTGCCGATCCGGCGGCGCTGGAAACGTTTCAGACGTTTCCAGAGCCCGTTGGCGATCAGTAACTGCAACGCCATGATGGCGACGGGAACCAGAAGCAGTACCGGATTTTTCAACAGGGCGTTGAGATCATTGGCCGCCAGGTCAAACACGAAAGGGTTGAGGTGGAGCCGGTAGTGCGCGAACACCTGGGTGTCGAACAGCAGCGCGCTCTGGGCCAGGGTCGCGATCGTCGCCCCGTAGCCGCGCAGGATCCGAGAGTAGGGCAGCAGCAGCGTGACAGGGAACAGGGCGATGAGGTAGGTGATAAATCCAAGGAAGGCAAAATGGCCTATCCAGTTGGTTACCATGTAAACCTGGCCCAGCGGAGTGTCTGGCCAACCCTCGGCGACGAGGTAGCGGCTGGCCACCAGCATCGCCAGCAAAATGTTGATAAACGTGAACCAGTGCCCCCAGAGGACCAGAGGAGACACGGGATCTTTACTGATGTCGTTGCTGTTCATTGAAAGGCTTTTGGGCCGAATGGATGCCCCTATCGTAAGGGGTTGAACGCGACTTAGCCAGCCTGTTAGTTCAGCGGCTTAGGCTTTGGTTTCGATGGAGGCGGCCAGGGCCTTGGCAAACTGCTGGGCCAGGGTAGCTCGATGCTCCGGCGCGATCTTGCCATTAATGATGACAGTGGCGGCGTTACCCAGAGCCATCAGTGCCAGATCGGTGTTGGCGTGATGCTTTTCCAACACCCCAAGCAGATCACTCATCAGGGTTTCCACCTGCTCATTGCTGTACTTCGATACGATAGCCATTGTATTTCCTGTGATGTTGAAAATTGGGCGGCATATAATAGCGACTTTTCCCCCTAACCACTATTGCAGAAGCCATGAGTATTAAAATAGAACAAGCCATTATCCATGCGGTACGCCAGGGCCAGGATGGGCAGCTGGAGTGTCGGCTGCGTCCCCAGCCGCTCAACCACTCCGTTGCTCTGGATGACCTGGTGGGTGAGCTGCACCGGCTCTATACCGCCAAGGCGGGTAAAGGTTACGGCCACTTTGGGGTGCCGCTCAATGCCGAGGGCGAGCCGGACGGGGAGGCCAACGAAGCCTTCCTAAACGCCATGACCCGGTGGCACAAGGGGGAGCTGGGCTTCGTGGAGTTTTCCGCCCAGGCTGGGGAGCTGCTGGGCCAGGAGCTCAGCAAGTACGATTTTGCCACCGGCGGCTACCTTCTGCTGGCCTCCTACAGCCACATCGCCACCCAATATCTCTTTGTTGCCTTGCTGGCGCCCAAGCCTTCAGTCAGTGTGTCCGACGAGATGGAGGTGCTGGGGACTGAGCACCTGGACCTGTCCAATATGCAGCTGGCCGCCCGCTTGGATCTGACCGAGTGGCAAGCAGACCCCACTTCGAAAAAGTACCTCTCTTTCGTCAAGGGGCGGGCAGGGCGCAAGGTGGCGGATTTCTTCCTCGATTTCATGGGGTGCGTTGAGGGAGTAGACCCCAAGACACAAAACCGTCAGCTAATGAAAGCGGTCGAAGACTACGTGGGCCAGGAATCCCTGGATAAGCATGAAGCCCAGGAGGCCAGGGAGGCGCTGTTCGACTACTGTAAGTCCCAGCACGATGCGGGCAGCGCCATCGCCATGAAAGATGTGGCCGATGAACTGGCTGACAAGGGTCTGGAGAGCTTCTACCAGTTTACCAGTGAGGGGGACTATGGGTTGGAGGAGACCTTCCCAGGGGACCCCTCGACCCTGCGCCAGTTGAAAAAGTTCAGCGGTACCGGCGGCGGTGTCTCGGTCAGTTTTGATGCGGCCCATTTGGGAGAGCGGGTGGTCTGGGATCCGATTAAGGACACACTGACCATCCAGGGCGTACCGCCTAACTTGCTGGATCAGCTCCAGCGGCGGGCGGGCAAGGCCTGATCCGATCTGCCCACCGAGGTCCGTTCGGCTCCCTGCGGCTTAGTTAGGAGACACTATGAAAACCGCGTTCATCGGTCTGGATTACATCGTCGATATCATGCATCCCTCGGGGAAAATTGCCCGCAGCGCCGAGCACGCGCGCGAGCGGGAGATCATCCCGGTGGCTAACCGCCTGCTGGCACATGCCAAGGCCCAGGGGTGGCTGTCGATCCTGGTCAAGGTGGGGTTTTCTGCCGGCTACCAGGAGCAGCCCAAGGGGTCGCCGATGTTTGGTCGGGCTCACGAGTTTGGGGCGTTGCGACTGGATGGTCCGGGCTGTGCCTTCCATCCTGATCTGGTCGTGCCCGATGGTACGGTCGAGCTGCACAAGCCCAGGGTCAGTGCGTTTTACGGCACGATTCTGGAGCCGCTGCTGCGCGCCAACGGGGTCGAACGGGTGGTGCTGGCCGGTGTCAGCAGTGTCTGGGCGTTGCAAAGCACCGCCCGGGATGCCCATGACCGGGACTACCAGGTGGTGATCGTGGAGGACGCCTGTGCGGCCGCCAACCAGGAGGAGCACCAGGCGTCGATAACGATGCTGGAGACCATCGCCGAGGTGGTCAGCGCCAAACAGCTCGGCGCCTGAGATTTCACCGGTTCTGCGCACGTGCTCCGTGGGCGCCTTGTTGTTGCTCCCGAGCGAAGGTAGGATGTGCCGCTAAGATCTGAGCGGCAATGTCCGCGTCCATGGGTGTCGGCTGGATGCCGGCCACAAACAGAGAGCCTCGATTCGATGCCAGTACACTCCGCCAGTCGAAATGCCTGGGTTTTTTTGCTTCCCTCCCTGTTGGGGATTTTCCTCTTCATGACGCCGGTGCCCTTTGAGGGCAATGTCACCATCCCTATTGCCATCATGGCGAAGTCGCTCCTGGCACACCTTGGGGATCATGCGGTGCCGTTGATCACCGGCTTGGTGGTGCTCTCCGCGCTGTTGACGATCCTGACTAAGCTGTTGCGCCCGGCGTTCGTGATGAAAAGCCCGGTGCTCCAGGGTCTGTTTAACCCCTCCTGGCTCTGGAGCCTGACCCGCATTGCGGGGGCGTTGGCCATGGTGCTGACCTTCACCCAGGTGGGGCCGGCGATCATCCACTCGGAAAATACCGGTGGCCTGGTGCTGAACGACCTGTTGCCGACCCTGTTGTGCGTGTTCCTCTTCGCCGGTTTGCTGCTGCCGCTGCTGATCAATTTCGGCCTGCTGGAGCTGATCGGGGCGCTGCTGACACGCCTGATGCGTCCGCTCTTTAACCTGCCGGGACGGGCAGCGGTGACCAGCTTTGCCTCCTGGCTGGGGGATGGTTCCGTCGGCGTATTGATGACCTCCAAGCAGTATGAGCAGAATCTCTTTACCGAGCGCGAAGCGGCGGTGATCGGCACCACCTTTACGGCGGTATCGGTGACCTTCTCCCTGGTGGTGATCAGCACCGTTGGCCTGGAGGCCTATTTCCTGCCCTTCTACGGCACCGTTTGCCTGGCTGGCCTGGTGGCGGCCATCATCGTACCGCGCCTGCCGCCGCTCTCCCGCAAGGCGGATCGTTTTGCCGATGGCCGGCTGCGTGAGGGGGACGATGAGGTGGTGCCGGCGGGGCAGAGCAGTGTGGGCTACGGCTACCGCATGGCGTTGGCCCGGGCGGACCAGATCAAGGGGGCCAAGGGGGTCGTCAAGGAGGGGGTGATCAACGCCGCGGACATGATTCTGGGTGTCCTGCCGGTGGTGATGGCCATCGGCACCCTGGCTCTGATCATTGCCGAAACCACGCCCCTGTTCCAGTGGCTGGGAGCCCCCTTCGTTCCGCTGCTGGAGTTGTTGCAGATCCCCGACGCCCACCAGGCCAGCACCACAGTGGTGGTGGGTTTTGCCGACATGTTCCTGCCCGCCATCATGGCCGCCAGTATTGACAGCGAGTTGACCCGCTTCGTGATTGCTGCCCTGTCGGTGAGCCAGCTGATCTTTATGTCGGAAACCGGTGCGCTGATGCTTGGCTCCAAGGTGCCTGTTACCCTGTGGGAGCTGTTCCTTATCTTTATCCTGCGCACCCTGGTGGTGCTTCCGGTCATCGCCCTGATGGGGCATTGGCTGTTCTAGCGGTCGAACGTCGCAATCAAACAAAAAACCGGCCCTGGCCGGTTTTTTTGTGGGTTGTCTCCCCACTTTGTGGCGCATTCATAGGTGCCAAGCCAAGCCAAGCCAAGCCAAGCCAAGCCAAGCCAAGCCAAGCCAAGCCAAGCCAAGCCAAGCCAAGCCAAGCCAAGCTACTGACTATAAAACGGCGGATAGTTTCACCCGAGAGAGTGACGAAGTCCGCACAAGCTGGCGCGGGTTTGATGGAGTGGGCGCCGGTTAGGGTTCTCATGCTCAGGGCCGGGTGTTGCACAGTGGCAGCGTCCTTCGTGTTTCTCAGGCACGAAAAAACCGCCCCGAGGGGCGGTTTGCTGATTACCTGGCCAGATGGCGCAATTACATGTCGTAACGCAGGCTCAGGTAGTAGAAGCGGCCGATGTTGTCGTAGGCGGCGCTGCCGGTGCCAGTACCTGTGGTGTTGGCCGGCAGATCCCGGTCAAAGACGTTATCGACACCCAAGTCAATGCTCAGACCCATGTCGAAGGTGTAGCCAAACTGCACATCGGAGACGGCGTAGCTGCCGTACTTCATGATGTTGGAGTAGGGCTTGTCATAGTTTTCGCGGAACTGCTTAGTGTAGAGATCCACGTCAGACAGGTAGCGAGTCTTCCAGTTAACGCCCCAGCCATCGATGGCGTAGCCCAGGTTCAGCAGGCCCTGCCACTTGGACTCACCCACGGTGCCGGCGTACTCCTCGACCTCGTTGTTATCGTCCTGGAAGGGGTACTCGTTACGCTCGATCAGGTAGGTCCCGATCAGGCTGGAGGTGAAGTCACCGCGGCCGATGCCGGTATCGTAACCGATCTCGAAATCCACCCCGGAGGCTTCCTGCTTGGCCACGTTCTGCATGGTCTGAACGATGTTGGTGATCTCAAAGTTGCTGGGATCCCGGGTGATCAGGCCACAGTACTGGTTGTTGATCCCGCTCGGCGAGTCCACACAGCGATCGATGATGTCCTGGGCGCCGATGTAGGCGATGGCATCCTCGATCTCGATGTCCCAGTAGTCGACGGTGAAGCTCAGGCCATCGACATAGCCGGGCTGGTAGACGAAGCCCACGGTGAAGCTGTCGGACTCCTCCGGATCCAGCTCCGGGTTACCGCCGGACAGGCCGGACAGAGTGGCGCTGTCGTAGTCGGAGTCGAAGTCCGCCGGTACACCCAGGGCGGCACAGTTGGCTCCCCGGATGGCGCGCTGCTCTTCGGTCAGATCCGCCAGGTTGGAGGCTTTACAGCTGTCGTCAACGCGGAAGAAGTTCTGGGACTGGGCACCGAACAGCTCGCCGATGTTGGGAGCGCGCAGGGCGGTGGAGAGGGTGGAGCGGAAACGCAGGTCGGAGAACAGGGTCCAGTCCAGGCCCACTTTCCAGCTGGTGGCATCGCCGATGGTGCTGTAGTCGGCGTAGCGTACCGCACCGTCGAGCACCAGCTCATCAAACAGCAGCACGTCGGAGATCAGCGGCAGGGAGAGCTCGGCGTAGATCTCTTTCACATCGAAGTCACCGCTTTCGCTCTGGATGGCGTTGAAGAAGGTGTTGCCTTCAGCGGCGAAGGGATCCTCTTTAGTCGCGCTCTTCTCTTTGCGGTACTCAATACCGAAGGCGCTGCCAGCATACCCGGCGGGCAGCTCAAACAGGGCGCCGTTGGAGACGGAAGCACCGGCGACGTACTGCTCGATGGTGGCCTTACCCACGGTGGTGCGGGTGAAGTAGTCGGCGGCGGCGTCGTTGATGGCGCCGTGGCCAAACAGGCTGGTGGCGATACAGCCTTCCGCCTGGGCATCGGCATCGCGGCAGACGATGTTGCCGTTGCCGTCGTCTACGGCATCGATGGAGTTGTAGAAGTTGTCGATGATCACATCATTGAGGTTGGAGCGGGTCAGATCGGTTTCGCCGTAGAGAGCGTAAGCGTCCAGGTCCCAGTCCTGGGCGATGATTCCCTCGACACCCAGTACGTAGCGCTGGGTTGTCCGTTCGTTCTCCTCGATGCGGGGACCTACATCGCTGAGGAAGCGAGACATCACCAGGTAGGGGGCACCGGCGTCATCCATCAGCTGGCCCAGGTCGTCGCCGATAAAGGCGTTGTCGCGCATCAGGGCGATGCTGCCAAAGAAGAAGGCAGGTTGACCTTCGGTCTTGGCGTTGGTTTCAGACCACTTGGCCTGGAAGTAGCCGTTGAGGTCGTCGGTCAGCTGGTAGTTGACCTTGAAGTTGGCGGTGGTGCGGTCAAACTCTGGCTGCAGCTCTTCCCACTGACGCAGGTTGATGTAGTCACAGGGGCCTTCACACTTGAGGCCGTTGGTGTTGTCACCAAATTCAACGGGACGGGCGTTACCATTCTCATCGAAGGTGTACGGGCGACCCAGGGGATCCCAGACGCCAACCACGCCGGCGTTGGTGATGCCCCAGTAGCCAGCGTTGGGCAGCAGGCTGATTACTGTGTCGGCATCCCGGCCATTGTTGAAGGAGGTCCAGGAAACGGCGGTGCGGTCACGCTCCAGCATCCCCAGGGAGGACTGACGGTTGTGCTCCACGGAGATGGCGGCGTTGCCCTTGTCTCCGTTGAAGTTGCTGCCGTAGGAGAAGGTGTAGCGCTGGTTGTTGTAGTCGCTATCTTCCGCGGTGCCGCCGGTGGCGGAAACGCTCAGGCCGGTGATCTCGCGCTTGAGGCGGAAGTTGACCACACCGGTCACGGCGTCCGCACCGTAGACGGCGGAGGCACCACCAGTGATGATCTCAACGCTCTCCAGCCACTCGGTGGGAATGGTGTTGATATCCACGGCGGCGGAGCCGGGGCTTGAGGCCACGTGGCGCTTGCCATCCACCAGTACCAGGGTACGGGAGGTACCCATGTTGCGCAGATCCAGCATGTTCAGGCCGGCGGTGCCGATGTAGTTGCCGGAGTTGGACAGCGACAGGGTGTTACCCAGTGCGGGCAGCTCGTTGAGCACCTCACCCAGGTTAACTGCGCCAGTCTTGGCGAGGGTTTCTGCGGAGATGACAGTCACCGGTGAGGGCGCGATGGCGCCTTCACGCAAGATGCGGCTGCCGGTCACTTCAACGCGTTCAATGTTGCTGTTGGTTTGCTCTTCTGCCCAGGCCGTGCCGGAAGCACTGGCGACACCGGCAAAGAGTGCCACGTGTATAGCCTGGGATATCCTTTCCTTGGTAAACATAAACCTCTCCTGCATATAGTTTGCAAGTTGATTGTTTTTGGAGTTGTGTTGGGTTGCCTGTCTTTGCGCTCGGGTCAGGGCGCCGGGGCAGGTTGACGTTAACTCGTTGTTACTTCGTTGTAAAGTATCGAGGTCGAGATTGTTTATGCCTGAAAGGTATCTGTGCCCAGTTTGTGCCTTTTAAGTTAATGGTCATTGGGCGGGGCACTGTCTGCGGGTGTCGGGGAGGGGAGCGGTCGCCAGTATCGGGAGGGTTCGGAAGGTGAGAGGGAAATAAAAAAGCCAGTCACAATGTGACTGGCTTTTTCGACGTCTTAACGCGGCAGTAATGGGCGATTAGGCCGCTTTACTCTTCTTGGCTTTGACCGCAGGCCGGCTTGCCTTCAGTTCATCGGAGTCGAAGTCGCTGACGTTGATCGCCTTCAGGCGGCCCTGCTCGGCGTCGCGCAGCAGCTGCGCTTCCTCTTCGCTGATGGCGCCTAGGGTCAGGCCACGCTCGGCGACCTTGTCCAGGAAGATGAAGGGCAGCTTTTCGCCGCTGGCCTTGCAGACTTTGTCGAAGATCGGCTCTGCCGCAAGGATCAGTCCCAGCGTATGCTCCAGCTGGCCCAGCGCGTTGTTGGCATGGTTCTCCAACCACTGACCCTCGATAAGACGGTCGCGTGCGGCGCAAGGGGTCTGCAGGATGCGGGCAACCTTATGATCCAGCACGTCGGAGGGACGCTTCATCGGCAGTCCAACCGGGAACAGCAGGAATTTCAGTACGCCACCGAAGGCGGGGAAGTTGTCCAGCAGCTCGACCAGTGCGGTTTGCAACTTGTGCAGGGAGTCTTCAACGGCCCACTGCAGCAGCGGCAGGTCATCGCTCTGACGTCCCTCATCGTGGAAGCGCTTGAGGGCGGCAGAGGAGAGGTAGAGCTGGCTAAGCAGATCACCGAGACGTGCGGATACCCGCTCCTTGCGCTTGAGGCTGCCGCCGAGCAGACCCATGGCCAGGTCAGACAAGAGGGCCAGGTTGGCGGCAAAGCGGTTCATGTGCTGGTAGTAGCGCTTGGTCTTATCGCCGAACGGGCTGGCGGAGAATCGTGACGAGGTCAAACCCAGCCAGAAGCTGCGAACCAGGTTGGAGAACACGAAGCCCACGTGGCCCCATACAGCCTTATCAAACTCCTTCAGGCCCCGCTGACGGTCGCTATCAAACGCCGCTTCCATCTCCTTCAGGACGTAGGGGTGGCAGCGAATGGCACCCTGGCCGTAGATGATCATGGAGCGTGTCAGGATATTGGCCCCTTCCACGGTGATGGCGATCGGCGCCCCCTGGTAACCGCGGCCGATGTAGTTATCCGGGCCCAGGCAGACACCTTTACCACCATGGATATCCATGGCATCGATCAGGCACTTCTGCATCCGGTCGGTCAGATGCATCTTGACGATGGCGGAGATAACGGAAGGCTTTTCACCCAGGTTCAGACCGGTGGTGGTCAGGGCGGTGGCGCCATCCATCAGGTAGGCGTTGCCACCTAAGCGTGCCAGCGGCTCTTCGATCCCCTCCATCTTACCGATGGGGAGTTTGAACTGACGGCGGATCCGAGCGTAGGCACCGGTCGCGCCAGCGGCGGTTTTGATCCCACCGGCGGAGTTGGAGGGCAGGGTGATGCCACGGCCAACGGAGAGGCATTCCACCAACATGCGCCAGCCCTGGCCAGCCATCTTGGCCCCACCGATGATGAAGTCCAGCGGCAGGAACACCTCTTCGCCCCGGGTTGGCCCGTTCTGGAAGGTGCTGTTCAGCGGGAAGTGGCGGCGGCCGATCTCCACGCCGGGGATCTGGGTCGGAACCAGGGCACAGGTGATACCCAGCTCCTCCTTGTCGCCCAGCAGGTGGTCAGGGTCACGCAGCTTAAAGGCCAGACCCAGTACCGTGGCGACGGGCGCCAGGGTGATGTAGCGCTTGTTCCAGGAGACCTTCATGCCGAGGGTCTCTTTGCCTTCCCACTCGCCCTTACAGACAATACCGAAGTCCGGGATGGCGCCAGCATCGGAGCCAGCTTCCGGAGAGGTCAGGGCAAAACAGGGGATCTCGTCGCCAACGGCCAGGCGCGGCAGATAGTAGTCTTTCTGCTCTTTTGTGCCGTAGTGTTGCAGCAGTTCGCCCGGACCCAGAGAGTTGGGAACGCCGACGGTGGAGGCGAGCACGGTGGAGTGGCCAGCCAGCTTCTGCAAGATGCGTGACTGGGCATAGGCACTGAACTCCAGGCCGCCGTACTGCTTCTTGATGATCATGGCGAAGAACTTGTTGTCCTTCAGGAACTGCCACACCTCTTGGGGCAGGTCCGCCAGCTCATGGGTCACCTCGAACTCGTTGACCATGCGCATCACCTCTTCTACCGGGCCATCGAGGAAGGCTTGTTCCTCATCGGTCAGGGTAGGTTTGGTGTAGTTGTGCAGGGTGTTCCAGTCCGGAGCACCGGAAAACAGCTGCGAATCCCACCAGGTGGTGCCGGCTTCGATAGCGTCTTTTTCGGTTTCAGACATCTCCGGCATGATGCCGCGGAACGTCTTGAGGATCGGCGCGGTCAGCAGTGCCTTGCGAACCGGCGCGATGTTGAGGGGGGCGAAGATCAGGACAAAGGCCGTCCAGGCCAGTTCTCCGGTGATCCCCAGTACCGAGCCAACCACCATAAAAGCGGCAGTGACGGCGGTAAAGATGAACAGCGATGCGCGCTGATAGAGCAGCGCACTTAAAACTATGATGGCCGCGAGGCTCCAAATCAGAGTTGTCACGAGCATTCTCCTTGTCGTTTCCGGGCTCGCCATCCCAGTGGTCGGATGTGCGATGGATCCCAGTTTACGCAGAATTGGTCGGGCCTGTCACGATTTTTTTAAACGCCCGTTTTATTTTTCCCGAGCGGTGGTGAGACAGGGCTAATGGACGCCGAGGTAAAGGCATACTTGGGGTGATCGGCGTAACTCGCTATCCTGTTGCCTCAAAGGGTTTAACGGGTAAAAGAATCCCCTCATGTGTGAATTGCTGGCGATGAGCGCCAATGTACCGACGGATATCGTGTTCAGTTTTACCGGCTTGGTGGAGCGGGGCGGAAAAACCGGTCCCCATAAGGATGGCTGGGGGATCACTTTTTATGACGGTTGGGGCAACCGGACGTTTAAAGACAGCGATCCCAGCTGCCACTCCGAGGTGGCGAGCCTGCTCAAGGCGTATCCTATCCGGTCGAAAACCGTGATCAGCCATATCCGCCAAGCCAACCGGGGCAAGGTCTCGCTTGAGAACACCCACCCCTTCGGCCGTGAACTGTGGGGACGGAACTGGAGCTTTGCCCACAACGGGCAGCTCTCCGGCTACAAGGAGAAATTGACGCCGCTGCGCTTCCTTCCGGTGGGGGCAACCGACAGTGAACTGGCGTTTTGTACCCTACTGGACAAGTTGGCGCAGAAATATCCGACCCCGCCGGCGCGCCGCACCACGGCGTTTCGTTTCCTGGCCCGGGAGGGCAAGAAGCTGCAGAAGTTGGGGGTGTTCAATATGCTGATCTCCGATGGGCGCTACCTGCTGGCGCTGTGTGGCAACCACCTGCACTGGATCACCCGCCGGGCTCCCTTTGGCGAAGCCCGTTTAATCGATACTGAGATGGTGATCGACTTCCAGAAAGAGACCACCCCCGATGACGTGGTGACGGTGATCGCCACCCGGCCACTGACCAGCAACGAGCATTGGCACCGGATGGCACCGGGCAGTTGGTGCCTCTTTAAAGATGGCGAGGTGGTGGCAAAGGGATGAGCGGCCCTAGGGCTCGAACTCCACCTGCTTAAGCTGCATGTCGGCTTTGAGTTTCCCCTCTTCGAAATGGGCCAGCCGTGCCACGATGTAGTCCAGCTCCGGCACCAACCAGAAGATGGTCTCTTTCTCGCTGTTGGGGTCACGGATCCGTTCGATCTTCACCGTCTCCAGTGTGCCGAAGGGCAGCTTGAGGGTTTCGGTACCGGTCACCTTGAAGTGGTATTCCCGGCGACCGGTTTTCTGGATGAAGGGGTAGTACATCTCGGTCACGCCGTTGGCCACATCCAGGCGCAGCTGCTGCTGGTAGAGCAGGGAGTCGTAGATGGGGGGCGTCAGTTCGAACTCCGCCTGGCGTTTCTTGTACTGGGCGTGGATGTTGTCGCTGCCGTGATCGAAGGTGATCTCGGCGCCGAAATCTGGTCCGCTGCCGCTGCGCTCCATGCGGTAGTGCTGGGGCATCAGACCCTCATCCGTGACGGTAAATTCCGTATGTTCGGTGCGCTTGTCGGAGAGGAAAAGGTACTTCACCGCACTTTCATACCCCAGCCGGTAACGGTTTTCGGCCAGCTTTTCCAGCTCATAGCGGCCGCCCCCCAGGGAGCTTGAGCCGTGGTACACCTCGTACTGGGCCTGGAAGGGAGTGTAGAGATCCGCCCGGGCCACCGCAGAGGCGGCCAGGGCGCAGGTGCAGAGCAGGGTTACCAGGATAGCGCGCATGAGTTTCCTTAATAGTCCAGTTGCCAGAGTAGCTCGGCCAGATCCGGCTGCCACTGATATTCCGACATTTTTACCCGCCCTTGGTTCACCGTTACCCCCTCATTGCGCAGATGTTCTATCTGTCGTTGATAGCCTGGTGAGGTTTTGGGAATGGTAATTTTTCCCCCGGCACCGATCACCCGGTACCAGGGCAGGGATCGTTCGGTCGGGGCCAGTTTCAGCGCCCGGGCGGCAAGCCGGGCACGGCCGGGTTGGCCGGCGAGATCCGCCAGTTGACCGTAGGTGACCACCCGACCATAGGGCACCTGTTCAAGGGTATGCCATATCTTCTCCAGCGCCGAGGGTTGTGGCGGGCAGGGGTCATCAAGGGGGTGCATGCAAGGCTATGGTTTCGGTTTGGGTGTCTCAGACTAGCAAGTTTACCCGGCCGTGACCACAAACGCGGGGTCGTCATGAGGTTTCCACGGATCCTCGCTGGCTGGGTTCGTGCTATGGTCGCAGTGGGGAAATCTAACAGGAGATGTCCATGGAACTGCTCTCTCAGCAGGCCGTTTTTGATGGCTGGCTAAGGCGTTATCGTCACCACAGTGAGTCAACGGGCACGGAGATGGTGTTTGCGGTATTTCTGCCACCGGCGGTGGCGGCAGCTCGGATGCCGGTTCTCTACTGGCTGTCGGGCCTGACCTGCACCGATGAAAACTTCTGCCAGAAAGCCGGTGCGTTCCGGCTGGCGGCGAAGTTGGGGCTGGCGATCGTCTGCCCGGACACCAGTCCGCGTGGGTTGGATCTGCCTGGAGAACACGAGGAGTATGATCTGGGCTCTGGTGCCGGTTTCTACGTCAATGCCACCGAGGCTCCCTGGTCCGGGCATTACCGTATGTACGACTATGTTACCGATGAGCTGCCATCCCTGGTGGAGGCGATGCTCCCAGTCAGTGCCGACAAGGGGATCGCTGGTCACTCCATGGGGGGCCATGGCGCCCTGATCGCGGCGTTGAAAAATCCGGGTCAGTACCAGTCGGTCTCTGCCTTTGCGCCCATCGTCCATCCCAGCGCCGTACCCTGGGGCCGCAAGGCGTTTCGTGCTTACCTTGGCCCCGATGAAACCCAGTGGGCGGAGTACGATGCCACCTTACTGGTGATTGACGCTAAGGAGCGGCTCCCCATCTTGATCGATCAGGGCAGTAAAGATGCCTTCCTGACAGAGCAGTTGCAGCCGGAGCGATTCCAGGCCGCCTGCCAGTCGGTGGATCATCCACTGACCCTGCGCATGCACCCTGGGTACGACCACAGCTACTATTTCATCGCCAGTTTCATTGACGACCATCTGCGTTTCCACGCCGAGGCGCTCGGGCTGGCCACCGGATAAGGTTACGTCGCTCCTACCGAGTCCAGAGACACCGCGGCCCCTCAGGCGCCGCGGTGTCTCTTTTTCTCCTGACCCCCTTGCCTCTCTCCGGGTGATCTTCGCTATACTGTATATATGTACAGCTATTGAGTTGTGGAGAGCAACACAAAATGAACCCGGATGTTTCCCCCCTGCTTCGACGCCCCGACATCTGGCTTGGGCGGCAGTGCCAACCGGAATCGACTGGGATACCCAGCGGGTTTGCGAGTTTGGATCGTCAGCTGGCCTGGCAGGGCTGGCCCCCCTGTGGGGTGGTGGAGCTGATCGGTGATGGCCACGGGGTCCTGGGGATCACCGAACTGCTGCTGCCCCTGTTCAAGGCCCGTCAGCGGGGAGACCGCTGGCAGTTGCTGGTGGCGCCGCCGGCGCTGCCCTATGCTCCGGCCTGGGCAGACAGTGGCATCGAATTGTCACGGTTGATCTGGGTCTCCTGCGAAGCGCGCAAGCAGCAGCTCTGGACACTGGAGCACAGCCTCAAATCGGGGTGCTGCAGCCTGATCCTGGCCTGGCTGCCATCATTAACCGCGCCGGAAGCCCGGCGTTTGCAGCTGGCGGCCCAGCAGGGGGAGACCCTGCTGTTGCTGCATCTGCCGGAGTCGGTGCTGGCTCAGCAACATGCCGTGGCGCTGCGGCTGCAGTTGGGGCCCCAGCCCCAGGGATGCACCGTACAGCTGCGCAAGCAGCGGGGCGGCTGGCCCACACCGGCGATCCCGCTGACCCTGCCTCATCGGCCTGAACCCGAACCGCCTCGAAACCGCTCTATCTTGCAGGGACCCTGGTGATGTGGCTGGGACTGCACTTCCCGGACCTGAGCCTGCATCAGCAGGTGCGTGCCCAGTTGGCACCGGAACAGCCGGTGGCGCTGCTGTCCGGGTACCCCCTGACGGTCGCTCAGTGTAACGCTGCCGCACGGCGCCAGGGGGTAGCCGTGGGCCAGAAGGTGGCCACGGCCACGGCACTGTGCGAGGGGCTGCAACTGCTGCCGTCGGATCCGGATCGGGATCGGGAGGGGCTGGAGCAGCTGGCGCAGTGGGCGTATGGCTTCAGTGCCCAGATCAGCCTGGAGCCTCCCCAGGGGCTGGTGCTGGAAGCCCGCTCCATGCTGCGCCTGTTTGGCGGGATCCCCCTCTGGCTGGCGCAGTTGCAGCAGGGGCTCCACGCCATGGGGCTGCCCTGGTCGGCTGCCTTGGGGCCAACGCCGCTGGCGGCATGGCTGCTGGCCAGTCAGGGGGAGGAGGGCTGCTGCCAGGTGGAATCGGATAAAGCCTTGGCACGGCTCTTTGGCTGCTCCCTTCACCAGCTGGGCCGGCCCGAAGCCGCCAGCCTGGCTCAGATGGGCGTGAAAAGTCTGGGACAACTGATGGCGCTGCCCCGAGCCGAGCTGGGGCGACGCTTCGGGGCAGAACTGCTGCTGTGGCTGGAGCGTCTGCTGGGAACCCGGCCGGATCCTCGCCCGGACTATGTGCCACCCCAGGCGTACCGCCGCAAGCTGATCCTGCTGGAGGAGGTGGTGCATCTGCAGGGTCTGCGCTTTCCACTGAAGCGCCTTTTTACGGAGTTGGGAGAGGTGTTGCGCCGACGCCAACTGGCGTTACCTGTACTGCAGGTGCGCCTGCATCACCGTCATCGCCCCTGCACCGAGATCGCCCTGCGGGGAGCGGGCAGTGAGCATCGGGCCGAGGCCTGGATGGCGCTGTGCCAGCTGAAGTTGGAGCGTCAGGTGCTGTTTGAACCGGTGACGGAGATCGAACTGGTGGGGGCGCAACTGCAGCCCCTGCAGATCCGAAACGGCGCCCTGTTCACCACAACCGCCCCGGATGGGAAGGCGGAAGATCTGCTGGCCCAGTTGGCAGCCCGACTGGGCAGCTCCCGGGTGCGTGGCCTCTGTGCTCTGTCGGAGCATCGACCGGAGTATGCCGTGGATCCGGTGACGCCGGGCCAGGGTGGGGACAAGCGCAGCGAGCAGTCTGAGAGTTATCCCCTTCATCGACCCCATTGGCTGTTCAGGGAGCCGCAGCCCATCGTCCGGGAGGAGTATCGCTTGTTACGGGGGCCGGAGCGGCTCGAATCCTGCTGGTGGGAGGCGCAGCCGGTGGCCCGGGACTATTTCCTCGCTCAAGCCCGCTGTGGTGGGCTGTGCTGGCTGTTTCGCAGTGCTGAAGGGTGGTTCCTCCATGGCTGGTTCTGATCCCCTGGCCTACGCCGAGCTGCACTGTTTCAGCAACTACAGCTTCCTGAAGGGGGCCTCCCATCCGGATGAGCTGGTGGCAATGGCCGCCGAGTTGGGATACCGGGCGCTGGCGCTGACCGATGAGTGCTCTGTAGCCGGGGTGGTGAAAGCCCACGAAGCGGCCAAGGAGCGGGCGCTGCCCCTGATCGTCGGCAGCCATTTTCGCCTTGGTGAGGCGCATCAGGGCGATACCCTGGTGCTGTTGGCACAGAGTCGCTGCGGTTACGGTCAGCTCTGCCGTTTGATCACCACCGCCCGGCGCCGTTGCGATAAGGGGCGTTACCGGCTGACGTGGAAGGATGTCGACGCAACAGACCTCAGCGATTGCCTGCTGCTGTGGCAACCTCGCGCCCCTGCCGTCGCCGGCGCGCAGGCCGCTGCCTTGGCAAAAGCCTGGAAAGACCGCCTCTACCTGCTGCTGGAACGTGTGCTGGTCCCCGGGGAGGGGGCTCAATTGGCCGACCTTCTGACGCTGGCGGAGCGGGCCGGGATCCCGCTGGTGGCGGCGGGTCAGGTACGGATGCACCGGCGGGAGCGCAAGCCGTTGCTGGATGTGCTGGAAGCCATCGATCATGGCTGTACTCTGGCCCAATCCGGGGATCGCCTTGCGGCCAATGCGGAGGCCTACCTGAAGCCTCTGGCACTGCTTGAGAAGCGCTACCAGTCCCAGTGGCTGGCACAGAGCGTGGCCATCGCACGGCGCTGCCGGTTCAGTCTGGACAGCCTGCGTTATGACTACCCGGCGGAGCTGGTGCCCGAGGGGATGACGGCATCGGAGTATCTGCGCCAGGAGGTGACAGCGGGGGCGCATCGCCGCTTTGGAGAAAGGGTCCCCGATGGCATCGCCACGCAGATCCAGCGGGAGCTGACCCTGATTGATGAGCTGGATTACCACCCCTTCTTCCTGACCATCTACGACATCGTCCGCTTTGCCCGCTCCCGGGGGATCCTGCATCAGGGGCGGGGCTCGGCGGCCAACTCGGTGGTGTGCTACTGCCTGGGGATCACCGAGGTGGACCCAACCAAGGTGAACCTGCTGTTTGAGCGTTTCCTTTCCCGGGAGCGTAATGAGCCACCGGACATTGATGTGGATTTTGAACATCAACGCCGTGAGGAGGTGATCCAGTATCTCTATAGCAAGTACGGGCGGGATCGGGCTGCCCTGGCGGCAACGGTGATCCGCTACCGCTTTAAGAGTGCCCTGCGGGACGTGGGTAAAGTGTTGGGACTGGATCCGGCTTTCCTGGAGCACCTGGTGCGGCGAACCGACCGGCGGGACCCGACGCTGCCCTGGCAGGCACAGCTGCGTCGACTGGGGCTGGATGCGCAGGAGGGGGCGGCAGCCCACCTGATACCACTGGTAGAGCAGCTGCTGGGATTCCCCCGCCACCTTTCCCAGCATGTGGGGGGCTTTGTGATCGCGGCCGGCCCCCTGCATGAGCTGGTGCCGGTGGAAAACGCCGCCATGACCGGGCGGACGGTGATCCAGTGGGACAAGGAGGATCTGGAGGCGCTGGGGCTGTTGAAGGTGGATATCCTGGCGCTGGGGATGCTGACGGCGATCCGGCGCTGCTTCGACCTCATTGGCCGGTGGCGCGGCCAGCCCATGGGCATGGAGGAGGTGCAGTGGGAGCAGCCACAGGTGTACAACATGTTATGCCAGGCGGACAGTGTCGGGGTGTTTCAGATCGAGTCCCGGGCCCAGAGCAACATGCTGCCCCGACTGCGGCCTCGCTGTTATTACGATCTGGTGGTGCAGATCGCCATCGTCCGTCCCGGTCCCATCCAGGGTGACATGGTTCACCCCTACCTCCGTCGGCGCAACGGGGAGGAGGCGGTCAGCTACCCCAGTGAGGCGGTCAGGGCGGTGCTGGATCGCACCTTGGGGGTCCCTATCTTCCAGGAGCAGGTGATCAAGCTGGCGATGGTGGCGGCGGGATTTTCTGGTGGCGATGCGGACCGGTTGCGTCGCGCCATGGCGCGCTGGCAGCGGCCCGGTGAGCTGGCGCAGTTTGAGCGCAAGCTTAAAGCCGGTATGGCCGAGCGGGGTTACAGCGCCGAGTTTGCGGACCAGATATTTCGTCAGATCCGCGGTTTCGGAGAGTACGGTTTTCCCGAGTCCCACTCCGCCAGCTTTGCCCTCCTGGCCTACGTCTCCGCCTACCTGAAATACCACTACCCGGTGGCCTTTACCTGCGCCTTGTTGAACAGCCAGCCGATGGGGTTTTATACCCCCTCGCAACTGGTGCAGGATCTGCGTCGCCACGGAGGGAACGTCCTGCCGGTGGATGTGCAGTTTAGCCACTGGGATCACCGGCTCGAGTCGGTGGCGGGCAAGATGGCGTTGAGGCTCGGGTTTCGTCTGGTTCGGGGCCTAGCCCAAGAGGCGGGGCAGCGGCTGCAGCGGGTCCGGCCACCGGGTGGGTTTACCGACCTGTCCCAGCTGGTGCGGCTCAGTGAATTGAGTCAGGGGGCGCTGGCGGCGCTGGCGGCGGCAGACGCCCTGAAGGGCGTTGCCGGTGATCGGCACCAGGCCCGCTGGCAGTTGGCGGCCCATGCGCAGCAGCTGCCGTTGTTCCATGAGCTGGGCGAGGGGGAGGGTGAGTCGGTCAGCTTGCCGGCCCCGTCGGAGTCGGAAGCGGTCCTGGGGGACTACCGCCATACCGGGTTGACCCTGGGGCGTCATCCCCTGAGCTTGCTACGACAGCAGGAGGCGCTGGCAGGGTGCCTGACGGCAGAGCAGCTGCCACAGTGTCGGCATGGCCAGGTTGTAACCCTGGCGGGATTGGTGGTGGGAAGGCAGCGGCCGGGGACCGCCAGTGGTGTCACCTTTATCACCCTGGAGGATGAAACCGGTAACGCCAACCTGGTGGTCTGGGCGGACACCGCCCGTTATCAGCGCCAACCCTATCTCACCGCACGGCTGCTCAAGGTTAAGGGGGTGGTGGAGAAGGCGGGAGAGGTGATCCACCTGGTGGCGGGCCGTCTGGAGGATCGAACGGATCTTATTGAGGGGTTGGACTCACGCTCCCGGGATTTTCACTGAAGGTGGCAGCACCGGAGCCGTTCCCATCAGGGCTCGATCCCCTGGTGCATGGCGGTCAGGGTAGCGTGGTGCGTGGCATTGTCCCGACAGGGCGGGTTGTGGGTATCCAGGGTGACGGTGAACTCACCCTCGTCGTAAACCAGCTCCGTGGGGTAGCCCAGGCCTTTGAGCAGTCGCAACATCGGCGTGTTCTCCGAGTGAACCAGGGCGATAACCCGAGTGATCCCCCAGAGCCGACCCGCCTCTACCAGCTTGGTGTTGAGCAGTCGTCCCAGTCCGCGGTGTTGCAGTTCATCGATCACCAGGCAGGAGAGCTCCGCCACATCGGAATCCGGGGTGGCCCGGATCAGCCTGCCGGCGGCGCCTAAACGCTGCTCCGGGCCCCAGAGGGCCACCAGGGCCAGGTGGGTTTTCGGGTCGACACGGGTGTAACGCTCAATCTCGTCCAGCGTCGGTTGCTGGATAACGCGGAAGAAGCGCATGTAGAGGCTGCGCTGAGACAGGGTGGGGTAGAGTGCCAGCATCTCATACTTGTCGTCCGGCTCTATGGTGCGGATCACCACAGGGGCACCCTCCCGGGTCTGGCAGTTGAGGTAGAACCGCTCAAGATCGACGCCCTCTAAGGGGTTGATTGCTTTTGCCATTACCATTGAAATCTCCCTTGTCACAGGGTGCCAGTATAGACCTGGTCAGTGGGTTGTTATCGAGATCCCGGCCACAGATAGTGCGCAATGATTGCGCGACAAAAGGTGCTGCTTATGCCCATCTCATTCACTATACGCCCTGCCGAGCCACTGGCAGCAGTCAAAGGGGCCTGCCTCCCTTTCGCCTTCGAGCCGTGAATGGCTAATGGCAACAGTGCCGCTATTTCAAACTTTTCAATAGGAATGTATTCGCCTGCTCCGGAAGTCCGCGAAGAACCCAAAAAAAGCCCGCGGGTGCGGGCTAATTGTTGGGAAAGATTCCGACTTACTCGCGGGCCCGGTTGAGTCGCGTGTCGATGAGGCTATCGAGCACCGAGGGATCCGCCAGGGTGCTGGAGTCGCCCAGGGCTCCCACCTCGTCGGCAGCGATCTTGCGCAGGAAGCGACGCATGATCTTACCGGAGCGGGTCTTTGGCAGGCCAGGGGCCCACTGGACCAGATCCGGCGAGGCTAGGGCACCGATCTCGTTACGCACCCATTGACGCAGTTGCTGACGCAGCTCCTCGGTCTGCTCAACCCCCTGGTTCAGGGTGACGTAGGCGTAGATCCCCTGACCCTTGATATCATGGGGGTAGCCCACCACCGCGGCCTCGGCCACATCAGGGTGCGCCACCAGCGCCGACTCGATCTCGGCGGTACCGAGGCGGTGGCCGGAAACGTTGATGACGTCGTCGACCCGACCGGTGATCCAGTAGTAGCCGTCCTCGTCGCGCTTGGCACCGTCACCGGTGAAGTACATGCCTCGGAACGTCTTGAAGTAGGTCAGGACGAAGCGCTCATGATCTCCGTAAACGCTGCGCATTTGGCCCGGCCAGGAGTCGAGCAGGACCAGGTTGCCCTCGCCGGGCCCTTCGATCAGGTTCCCCAGGTTGTCCACCAGTGCCGGTTGGACACCGAAGAAGGGGCGGGTAGCACTGCCCGGTTTGAGATCCGTGGCGCCGGGCAGCGGCGTGATAAGACAGCCACCGGTCTCGGTCTGCCACCAGGTATCCACGATGGGGCAGCGGGACTTGCCAACCACCTCGTAATACCAGCGCCAGGCCTCCGGGTTGATGGGTTCGCCCACGGAGCCCATGATCCTCAAGGTGCTGCCGTCGAGCTGGTCGAAGTGCTCTTTGCCTTGGGCCATCAGGGCCCGGATCAGGGTGGGTGCGGTGTAGAGGATGTTGACCTTGTGGCGATCGATCATCTCCGCCAGGCGGCTTGGGCCCGGGTAGTTGGGCACACCTTCGTGCATCAGTATGGTGGCACCGTTGGCCAGCGGCCCGTACACCATGTAGGAGTGGCCGGTGATCCAGCCCACGTCGGCGGTACACCAGTAAACTTCGACATCGCGGTAGTCGAAGACGTACTCGTGGGTCATGGAGGCGTACACCATGTACCCGCCGGTGGTGTGCAACACCCCTTTGGGTTTCCCGGTTGACCCTGAGGTATAGAGGATGAACAGCGGATCCTCCGCATCCATCTCCCGGGCTTCGCAGTGCTCCGAGGAGAGTGCCATCAGGTCGTGCCACCAGATATCCCGTCCTTCGACGTGCTTGACCGCCTCGTTACCGGTGCGCTTGAGTACGATCACCTTTTCGATGGTGGTGACATCGGGGCTTTCCAGTGCCGTGTCGATGTTGGCCTTGAGGGGGATCACCCGCCCGCCGCGTACCCCTTCATCGGCGGTGATGATCACCTTGGACTGGCCATCGTTGACCCGGCTGGCGATGGAGTCCGGGGAAAAGCCACCAAAGATCACTGAATGGATGGCGCCGATGCGGGCACAGGCCAGCATGGCGACTGCGGCCTCCGGCACCATTGGCATGTAGATGGTCACCACGTCGCCGCGACGCACGCCCTGGCTCTTCAAGGCGTTGGCAAAGCGGCACACCTCGGTATGAAGCTCGGTGTAGGTCAGGGTGCGCTGCTCGCTGGCATCATCCCCCTCCCAGATGATGGCGGTCTGATCACCACGTTTCTCCAGGTGGCGGTCCAGGCAGTTGTAGCTGGCGTTGAGAGTGCCATCGTAAAACCACTTGATGAACAGGTTGTGGTCGTCAAAGGAGGTTTTGCGGACCTTGGTAAAATCCTTGAACCAGCTGATCCGCTGGCCGTGCTCGCGCCAGAACCCCTCGGGATTGACGATGGACTCCTGGTACATCTTGCGATACTGCTCGTCATTGAGCTTGGTGGATCCGGCCAACTCGGGGCTGACGGGATAGAGAGACTGCGTACTCATTCGGTTTTCCCTCTCCTTTCGACTGGGGTAGAGCAAGTTTTCCAGTCCCTTGCCGGGCTCACCATTAGACGATAGTCGGTGGCTTGCGGCCACTTTGCGATATCGGTCTTTGCTGGCACACTGGTCGCAAGGAATTTTTTGCCAGTGATCGGCCCATGCTCTCCTCCTACAGTGTGTTACTCATCTGCCTGCTTTACATCACCCTGCTGTTCCTGGTGGCCTGGGGTGGAGAGCGTTGGATGGGCCGGCTCAGCCGTCGGCCGGCGGCGATGATCTATGGCCTCTCTCTCGCGGTGTACTGCTCCAGTTGGAGTGTGCTGGGAACCGTGGGTCAGGCTGCCGAGGATCCCTGGGCGTTTCTGCCCATCTACATCGGCCCCATTTTGCTGTTCACCGTGGGTTTTGGCTTTCTGCGTCAACTGGTGACCGTCTCCCGCAACCAAAGTATCACCTCGGTGGCAGATTTTATTGCCGCCCGCTACGGCAAGTCCCAGTTGCTGGCGGGCTTTGTCACCCTGATTGCCACTCTGGGCTTGATGCCCTACATGGCGCTGCAGTTGAAGGCGTCGGTGTTCTCACTGGGACTGTTTCAGAGCGGCGCTCTGCTGGATGATGATCTCCTTGCGCTGCTGATCGCCGCGACCCTGGCGCTCTTCGCGATCCTCTTTGGTACCCGAAAGCTGGACGCGACTGAGCATAACCCGGGGATGATCCTGGCGGTGGCCTTCGAGTCTGTGGTCAAGCTTTCCGCCTTTTTGCTGGTGGGGATTGTGGTGATCTTCACTGCCTTTGCGGGGCCGTCGGATGTGATTGCTCAGGCTCAGTCCCTCGGGGTGGCGCCCTCTTTGCAGTTGGACCTGGCAGAGATTGGACCCGAGCTGCTGATCGCCACCGCCGCCTTTGTCTGCCTGCCCCGGATGTTTCATGTGATGGTGGTGGAGTGCGAGGACACCGGTTTTGTCGACCGGGCCCGCTGGGTACTGCCGGTCTACCTGGTGCTGATCTCCCTGTTCGTGATCCCGCTGGCGCTCTCCGGCCGGGTGCTGCTGGGTGACACTGTTGCCGCCGATACCTACGTCATCAGCCTGCCGCTGGCACTGGGCCAGGAGTGGTTGGCGGTGGTGGCGTTGTTGGGAACCATCTCCGCCGCTACCTCCATGGTGATCGTGGCGGTGGTGAGCGTTTCGGTAATGATCAGCAACGAATGGCTGGTGCCACTGCTGCTGAGGACCGGGCAGATCCGCGGCAAAAATTACGATCAGTTCGCTTCTCGCCTGCTCAATGCCCGACGGGTGATCATCGTTCTCCTGCTGGCGGCGGCCTACGGCGCCTACCAGAGTCTTGGTCATGAGGGGTCGCTGGCGCGGATCGGGATGCTCGCCTTCGGTGCCTTTGCTCAGCTGGCCCCGGGTTTGATGGGGGCCCTGTATTGGAAGCGCGGCCACCGTAATGGCGTACTAGCCGGTTTGCTGGTGGGCTTCTTTGGCTGGCTGCTGGTGATGTTTAAGCCGATGCTGGAAACGGCAACCTTTACCCTTTTTGGGGTGGCCGATGATATGGGCCAGCTGGCCCTGGTTCTGCTGCTCAATACCCTCTGTTTCATTGTGGTTTCGCTTTTATCCCGCGCGTCGGTACGGGATCGTATCCTCGCCTCCAACTTTGCCCAGCAGCCCGGTGGTGAACGGGAGGGCGGACGTCGGGTGGGCAGCGTCAGCCAGCAGGATCTGTTGTTGCTCTCCAGCCGCTTTGTCGGCCCCGGCCGGGCCTACCAGAGCTTCGCCCGGGCGTTTCCCTCCGCCGTGGCCCGGGATACCTGGAACAAAGTGGCGGACCAGAGCATGGTGGCCCACAGTGAACGCATGATCGCCTCGGTACTGGGTGCGTCCTCTGCGGCGATGGTGATGGACAGTGTCCTTCAGGGGCGGGATCTTGCCCTAGAGGAGGTGTTTACCCTGGTGGATGAGGCCAGTGCCAAGATCCTGATGAGCCAGGATCAGATGCGTGGCGCCATCGAGCATGCCTTCGAAGGGATCAGCGTGGTGGACTCGGATCTGAATGTGGTGGCCTGGAATCGCCGTTACGAGGAGCTGTTTGATTATCCCGAGGGCTTTCTTCAGGTGGGGATGCCGGTGGCCAGCATCATCCGATACAACGCCCGGCTTGGTCGTTGTGGTCCCGGTGAGGTGGAGGCGCATGTCGCCAAGCGGGTCGAGTACATGAAAGCGGGCTCGGCCCACACCTCCGAGCGCAAGCGCAGTGACGGCCGGGTGATACGGATGCGGGGCAATCCCATGCCCGGTGGCGGCTTCGTCATGACCTTCTCCGACATCACCGACTTCAAGGCCCAGGAGGCCGCGCTCAAGGAGGCCAACGAGACTCTGGAGGCGCGGGTGGCGGAGCGGACCTCGGAGCTGGCGGCGGCCAATGCCCGCCTGCTGGAAGCCAAAACCGCCGAGGAGCAGGCAAACCAGTCCAAGACGCGGTTCCTGGCCGCCGTTGGGCATGACCTGATGCAGCCCCTCAATGCCGCCCGGCTGTTTACAGCGGCCCTGATGCAGGGCGGAGCCCTGACCGAGGCGGATCGCAAGAGCGTGGCCAATATTGCCGGTTCACTGAAAGGGGCCGGCGAGATGCTGTCGGACCTGCTGGATATCTCCAAGTTGGAGGCGGGGACTTTGGCCGTCAACCGCCGCAGCGTCAACCTGGGCACCGTCCTGAAGCCGTTGACGGTGGAGTTCGAGGCGATGGCGACGGCCAAGGGGCTGCAATTCTCCCACGCCCTGCGGGATCTGACCATCGACACGGACCCCAACCTGCTGCGCCGCATCGTACAGAATTTCCTCACTAACGCGTTGCGATATACCGATAGCGGACGGATCCTGCTTGCCTGCCGTAAGCGCGGGGAGCAGGTGGAGATCCAGGTGCTGGACACCGGCTGCGGCATCGATACAGCGGACGTGGAGGAGATCTTCAAGGAGTTCCGCCAGCTGGATCGCAGCGGTGAGCGCACTGGCCTGGGCCTGGGCCTGGCCATTGCCGAGGGGATCGCACAAGTGCTTGACCATCCGCTTAAGGTCCGTTCGGAGTTAGGACGGGGCTCCCTCTTCTCGGTCCAGGTGCCCCTGGCCCGTGTCGCGGTGGCGGCGGAGGGAATGGCGGCGCTGACCGCCCGCTCGGCGCCGCTTAAGGGGGTCAAGGTGCTCTGTATCGATAACGAGGAGCAGATCCTGGCAGGCCTCTCCTCCCTGCTGGGCCGATGGCAGTGCGAGGTGGTTATCGCCCGGGATCTCAATGATGCCCGGATCCAGCTTGGCCTGAACGGCTTTGCGCCGGACATCATCCTGGCCGACTACCACCTGGACCAGGGGCAAACAGGCCTGGAGGCGATGGAGCGGCTCAGGGAGCGTTACGGGCTGGATCTGCCGGGGATCCTAATCACAGCCGATACCCGCAAGGAACTGATGGAGGAGGTGGAGTCCAAGGGCTTCGGTTTCATGGCCAAGATGGTCCGGCCTGCAGCCCTACGGGCGATGATCTCCGCCTCGCTGCGAAGCACCGCCGCCACTGGCCGTTGATCGTCGCTGAGCGTCCTAATAAGTCGAACGTTATGGCCAAATTAACGCGGTATCATTTCGATTGGGTTGGGGATACATTGAGCTCATTGTCAACGAACCTGATCAGGAGAAGATCATGACGCTGCGACCACTGCTTCACGTGGAGTCCGCCCGCCCCACCCAGGATGGGGACGGGGTCAAAATCCGCCGTATCGCTGGCTTTACCCAGCATAAAATGGATCCCTTCCTGATGCTCGATGAACTCAAGGCGGACGAGGCCAAAGATTACATCGGCGGCTTTCCGCCTCACCCTCACCGGGGGATCGAGACCCTCACCTACATGCTCCAGGGGCATTTCCGTCACCAGGACCACATGGGCAACGTCGGTGAACTTCGAGATGGCGGGGCCCAGTGGATGAGTGCCGGTCGCGGGGTGATCCACTCGGAGCTGCCTATCAGCACCGAGGGTCAGCTGCATGGATTCCAGCTCTGGATCAACCTGCCGGCGGCGAAGAAGATGCAAGCCCCAGCTTATCGTGATTTCCAGCCGGAAAGCGTCCCTGAGGTCGCCCTGGGTGATGTCCTCTCCGCCCGCGTGATCAGTGGTGAGTTAGCGGGAACCCATGGGCCGCTGCGGGATCCTGCAGTGCCGATCCTGGTCGCAGATCTTCGGGGTAGCGGCTCAGTGACCCTCCCTGTCACCTCCGACTTCAAGGTGATGGCCTACCTGTACCGGGGTCAGGTTCGCTGCGGCAACCAGGTGATTGACGCGGGCCAGATGCTCTTTTTCGGCGAGGGCGACCAGTTGGCGCTCGAAGGGGAGGGGATGGGACTCTTGCTGATGGCCGGGCGTCCCATCGGTGAACCGGTGGTTCACTGGGGACCTTTCGTGATGAACACCCAGGCGGAGATAGAGCAGGCGGTTCGGGATTACCAGTCCGGTACGCTTACCGATTAACGCAACTTTCCTGTCACGGGAGGACACTGGTGGAGGCGCCGGTGTCCGATGACGTGTCCTGGACTAAGGTTCGCGATCCAATACGCGCACCGGATCCCCCGGCCGCAGGACCCCCCCTGACAGGATACGTGCACAGATCCCTCCGTGGCCCCGCATCGCCTGGTAGCCGCCAGGTCCCAGGGCGGCCTCCATCTTGCGGCAGGGTGCGCAGGCCGATGTCCCCTCCAGCAGGGTTTCCCCAATGAGAAAGCGCCGCTCCTTCAATGCCAGGAGATTGATGCCGGTGACCACCAGGTTGCGGCGCAACTGCTCCGGCATCACCATCCTTACGCCGGTCAGCGCGGCGATCACCCCGAGGTGCTCCGATTGAATGAGCGTGACCTGGCGTTTACTGCCGGGCCGAGAGGGGAAGTGATCGCCCTGGATCCCCTGACCGGTGAGCAGGATGGCCTCGGTGAGGGCGAGCATGGGGGCGTTTCTGGCGGGGCGGACCCCGATCCAGGTCAAGCTGCCCTGCTGGGGCAGGGGCAGGTCCCGGGTACTGAGGGGGTGTGGGGCCATGGCGTTGCCACCCTGTGACGATGGGCGCGGCATGCCCGTCGTTTCGCGAAGGGGAATAGAAAAGGGGCGGCATTCAGCCGCCCCTTTGTCATTGTAGGTTAAGGATCACTGCAGATCGAAACGATCCAGCTGCATCACCTTCACCCAAGCCGCGACAAAGTCGTCGATGAACTCGGCTTCGGCGTCATCGGCGGCGTAAACCTCGGCGATGGCGCGCAGCTCGGAGTTGGACCCGAAGATCAGATCCACCGGCGTCGCCGTCCACTTCTTGGTGTTGCTGCTGCGATCCCAACCTTCATACAGGGCATCACTGCCCTCGGCTTTACGCCACTCGGTCGACATATCCAGCAGGTTCACGAAGAAGTCGTTGGACAGGGTGCCAGGACGCTGGGTGAACACACCGTGGTTGCTGTCGCCGCTGTTGGCACCCAGAGCACGCATGCCCCCCACCAGTGCGGTGGTTTCCGGCACGCTCAGGGTCAGCAGGTCGGCTCGCTCCACCAGGCTTTGGGTGGGGGAGAGGCGGCTCTCACCGCTGTAGTAGTTGCGGAAGGCGTCAGCCTTGGGCTCCAGTACGGCAAAGGCGACGGTGTCGGTTTGTGCCTGGCTGGCGTCGGTGCGTCCCGGCGTAAAGGGCACTTCGATCTGGTGGCCCCCCTGCTTAGCGGCCTGCTCAATAGCCGCGGCACCGCCGAGGACGATGAGATCCGCGAGGGATACCCGAGTGCCATCACTCTGCTTACGGTTAAAGGCGGTTTGGATCTTCTCTAGGCGCTTGAGAACCTTGGACAGTTGGTCCGGCTCGTTTACCGCCCAGGTTGCCTGAGGTGCCAGGCGCAGGCGAGCGCCGTTGGCACCACCACGCATGTCGGTACCGCGGTAGCTGGCGGCGGAAGCCCAGGCGGTCAACACCAGCTGCTGAGTGCTCAGCCCGGAGTCCAGCAGTTCCGCTTTCAGCTGGCGGATGTCGCCCTCATCGATCAGCGGGTGATCCACTGCCGGGACGGGATCCTGCCAGATCAGCACCTCGCTGGGGACTTCACTGCCCAGGTAACGGGAGAGCGGGCCGAGATCCCGGTGGGTCAGCTTGAACCAGGCCTTGGCGAAGGCCAGCTCAAACGCCTTGGGATCTTTTTGGAAGCGCTTGGCGATCTCACGGTAGCTGGGGTCGAATTTCAGCGCCAGATCCGTGGTGAACATGATGGGGGCATGCCGCTTGGCAGGGTCATGGGCATCGGGCACCAGGTTGGCGGCATTTTTATCCGTGGGCACCCACTGCGTGGCTCCCGCCGGACTCTTAGTCTTGACCCACTCGAAGGCGAACAGGTTGTTCAGGTACTGGGAGCTCCAGCTGACCGGGGTTGCTGTCCACGCCCCCTCCAGGCCACTGGTGATGGTATCCGCCCCTTTTCCCGAGCCGCATTTGTTGGTCCAGCCGAACCCCTGCTCCTCGATGTCCGCAGCAGCAGGCTCAGGTCCGACGCAATCCTCCGGGCTGCGGGCACCGTGGGCCTTACCGAAGGTGTGTCCACCGGCGATCAGGGCCACGGTCTCCTCATCGTTCATCGCCATGCGACCGAAGGTCTCGCGAATGTCCTTGGCGGCCAGAAGGGGATCCGGATTGCCGTTGGGGCCCTCCGGATTGACATAGATGAGCCCCATCTGCACCGCAGCCAGGGGGTTTTGCAATTCGCGGTCGCCTTTATAGCGTTCGTCCGCCAGCCAGGACTGCTCCGGGCCCCAGTAGACCAAGTCAGGCTCCCAGTCATCCTCACGGCCACCGGCAAAGCCGAAGGTGTTGAAGCCCATGGACTCCAAAGCGACGTTACCAGTCAGTACCATGAGATCCGCCCATGAGAGGCTCTTGCCGTACTTCTGTTTCACCGGCCACAGTAAGCGACGGGCCTTGTCCAGGTTGGCGTTATCCGGCCAGCTGTTGAGGGGTTCGAAACGCTGCTGACCCCCCCCGGCGCCTCCGCGCCCATCGGCGACCCTGTAGGTACCGGCACTATGCCAGGCCATGCGGATGAAGAAGGGGCCATAGTTGCCATAATCCGCTGGCCACCAATCCTGGGAGGTGGTCATCACGGCTTCGATATCCTTTTTCACCGCGGCCAGATCCAGCGCCTTGAAGGCTTCGGCGTAATCGAAGTCATCATCCAGGGGGTTGGACTCTGCGGCGTGCTGACGCAAGGGGCTCAGGTCCAGCTGTTGGGGCCACCAGAAACTGGGTGACTTGGCTCCGGGCTGAGCGCCCACGTAAGTGACCGGCGCAAAAGCCAAAGTGACGGCTATGGCGCTGGCGGTTAACGCTTTTTTGAACATGATCATTTCCTTTCCTGAGGATTCGCAATTAGTTATAGCTTCTTTGCGTTGATGTTTTGGCTTTTTTGCCCCGGGGAAAAGGGATTGAGTCGTTCGAGATTTCTAATCGATGAATTGGTTTGATTCTGCCGGGCTGGCAATCTTGAGTCGATTATGCCGCGATGTTCGCCCTGTTAACCCGCCGGTATCGCCCGGTGCCGTGGTAGGCTATGACATCTTGCTGGGCGGTGCTAAACCGGTCACCGCTAAAAAATGCCGTGGCGGCCTGTTTTGCCGCATGGATCGATTCTGCTTTGGGAGAGAGTAATGAGTGTTTCCGCGGCCATTTTCGATATGGATGGGCTGCTGCTGGATACCGAACGGGTCTGCATGTCCATTTTCCAGCAGACTTGTGAAGCACAGGGGTATCCCTTCCTGGAGCCGGTGTACCTCTCCATTATCGGATGCAACGCCGGCGGGATAGAGCGGCTCTTGCGCCAGGGGTACGGTCCGCAGTTGGACTACCCCAAGCTCAGACAGGCCTGGCGCCAGCGCTATCATGCACGGGTGGCCGAGAGTGCCATCCCCATCAAGCCGGGCGTGCAGGCCCTGCTAACCTGGTTGCGTCAGCAGGGCGCCCCACTGGCGGTGGCCACCTCTTCGGATCGGGAGCTGGCAGAGGTAAAACTGAGACTGTCGGGCCTGGCCCCCCTGTTTGATTCTGTGACTACCGGCTGCGAGGTGGTTCATGGCAAGCCACATCCGGAGATCTACCAGTTGGCTGCGCGCCGGCTCGGGGTGGATCCCCGCCACTGTTTGGCGTTTGAAGATTCCAACAACGGCAGCCGAGCGGCCGTTGCGGCGGGGATGATCACCTACCAGATCCCGGACCTAGTGCAGCCGGACGAGACCACCCGGGCACTGGGACACAGGGTGTTACCCAACCTCTTTGCGGTGCTGGAAGAGTTGCAGCAGGCCAATGGCAGGGTTCCGCTGCCAGCTTAGATCTTAGGATTGGTCGTATAACTAGAAGGCCGCCCGAGTTGATGGGCGGCCTTTTAACGTGGCTGGAGGGGGGGGCGGTCAGCCATCGTATTCGCGAACTGTTACTGTATCGCGCTGCGTGACTGCAACCCTTTGAGCCACCGGCCGTAGAGTAGGATCCCCAGGGCGGAGAAGCTGCCGATGGCGGCGATCAGATACCAGGCGAAGCCGATGTTGTGCATTTCGTACAGGGTTTGAGTTAACACTTGGGCGCTTTGCCCGCTTACCTGCACCAGGGTGGTAAATGCCTCGCCGTGGGGAATGGCAGCGATGGCATCCGGCGTCAGCCCCTCCTGAGCCAGCATCTGGCGGGAGAAGGTCTCCTTCGAGGCGTAGATCTCGTAGAGTTTCGGTCCCCAGTAGCCCTCCAGACCCCAGCCGATTCCCTGGGGCAGCATCACAAACCCCAGGTACATCGCTTTTTTGCCCACCGGGGCGATGTTGCCCATGAACTCGTTTTTCTTGGGACTGATCATCATCTCGCCAAGGCTGAACAGGGCAATGGCAAAAACCATAGCCCAGGCAAAATTGGAGCTGCCGATGATCAGGAACGCTGCGATGCTGGCCAGCGCGCCGGCGACCATGGCGGAGGTGATGCGAAAGCGGGCGGTTAATGCGGCGACCAGGAAACAGCTGGTCATGATCATGCCGGCATTGAGGTTCAACATCCCTTCCGGCATCACGCGCGTACCGCTGTTGTCCAAGCCGAGCCAGAACTGGGCAATGCCGTTTTGGGTGCCCTCCGGGCCGAACAGGTCCCGTACGATGACGCTGGTATCCACCCATTCGGAGATGTGTACCGGCAAGACATCAAACAGGGCATTGAAGAGGAACCAGAAACCGGAAAAGACGATCATGTACCAGAACACCACCGGTTTTTTCAGCTCCTGCCAGGCATCGCGCCAAAGAGGGGTCTGGGTCAACTCCCCACTTTTTATCCTGGCCTGGCGGGCCAGACGCTCCGCTTTGCCAGGCTCTTTGTAGGTCAGCAACAGCAGGAAGTTCAGGGAGATGATGGCGGCACAGGCAAAGAAGACGTTTTCCCACGCCAGCTGGCGCAGGTGCACCGCCATCAGCGGGCCGAGAAAGCCGCCGATATTGACGGTTTGGTAGAAGATCCCCCAGGCCATGGAGCTGTTATCCCGACGTGTCGCCAGTACCAGGGTGCCCTGGATCCCGGGTTTGAACACACCGGTACCACTGGCCAGCAGCACGGCGCCGGCCATGAAGCCCCAGAAACTGGGGAAAAAGGCCATCAGCAGGTAACCGCCGATCTTCATCACCGTGGAGAGGAAGATGGTCTCCTTATAGCCGATCCGGTCGGACACTCCGCCGGTGAAGACCGGAATGAAGGTCTGCAGTAGGGCCCAGACCATCAGGATGATGCCGAAGTCCCCCATGGTGATCCCCAGACCGCCGGCGGAGGCTGGGGCCTGGGCGTAGAGGGCGGCGGAGCTTTTGACGCCGTAGTAAGCGAGACGTTCGATCAGCTCCATGCCACCGACCAGCCAGAAGACATAGCTGAGGCTGGCGATGGAGGCCCATAATCCCAGTTGCTTTACTTCCGTAAGGTCATTGCTGCTGTTTGTATTGGTTGTTGTCATCCTGAAGCGGCCTTGATTCGGCGTTTTGTTATAAAAATTTCGCCATAGCCTACATGGGGGTAACAGCCGAGAAAACCTTTCATCACCACTCCGTCACGGATCTGCTGTAAGGGTGGCGCACCGGCTGGCGGAATTCGCTTCAGCGGTGCGCAACTTATCTCGCATCGGACGCTCAGCCGGCTGAAGGATCAGATATCGTGCTTCTCGGCCCAATACTTCAACTGTTCCAGTATCGCCAGTGAGGAGCGGCCAAACTCAGTAATGGTGTAAGAGACGGCGATGGGGCGATCATTGAGGACAGTTCGGACCAGCAGCCCCTGCGCCTCCATCTCCTTGAGGCGCTGGTTGACCATTTTCTTACTGGCACCGCCGAGCATGCGGGTGAGATCGTTAAAACGTACCGGCCCCTCTTTGAGGTGCCAGAGAATAGAGCCTTTCCATTTTCCCCCGATGATGCGCATTCCTCGTTCGATGGGACAGGGCTCCATGCAAGGTTCTATGGTCACTTTGTGTTCGGCTTTCTCTACTTTGTCGCCGGGATAATGGGGGATGGGAGTTGGCATGGTGACCTCACTTTTATCTGGGCGCTGCACTGTCGGCAGATTTCAGCGATGGGCGAAATGGTGGTTACAAAAAGTATACTGGTTGATTATGGTTTCTTGCAACGTCAGACTGCCTCCAAACCGTGAAATCCGATTTGGAGACAGAGATGAATTTACTGATCATCAACACCCACCAGCCCTATCCCTTTTCCGAGGGCAAACTCAGTGCCGCCCTGGTTGAACTGGCGCAGCAGCAAGCACAAGAGAAGGGGTACCAGGTACGCCATACCGAGATGACGACGAACTATGACGTGGAGGAGGAGATCGAGAAGCACCTCTGGGCGGACCGGATCCTGCTGCAGATCCCGGTGAACTGGATGGGGGTGCCCTGGTCGTTCAAGAGATACATGGATGAGGTCTATACCGCGGGGATGATGGGGGCATTGTGTGATGGCGATGGCCGCAGCCGTGAGGACGCAAATCGGCAGTACGGCACCGGTGGCAAGCTTGGTGGTAAGGCGTACCTGATGTCGCTGACCTTTAATGCGCCGGCGGAGGCCTTTGACGATCCTGACCAGTGGCTTTTCAAGGGTAAGGGCGTGGATGACCTGCTCTATCCGCAGCATATGAATTTTCGATTCTTCGGTATGGAGCCGCTGCCGACCTTTGCCGCTTTTGATGTGATGAAGAACCCCCAGGTAGAGCAGGATCTACAGCGCTATCGGGAACATCTGCAACGCTACTTGTGACCAGCTCGTACTATTCTCAATAACCTAAGCTTTTTCTCTTTCTCAATGACGGAGCTAAATATGGAGAAGAATCAGAAACTGCAGGCTGGCGCGATCTTTCCTCATGTCATGGTGACCACTTTGGACGGCGACGAGGTGACGCTCGGTGTACCCCGCGGCCACTGTGAATGGCAGCTGGTGGTTATCTACCGTGGTCGGCACTGTCCGTTGTGTACTAAGTATCTCAATGCGCTCGAGGGGCATGTCGAGGCGCTGAGCGAAAACGGCATCGATATCATTGCCGTGACCGCTGATCGCCGTGACCAGGTGGAGGAACACCTTAGCCGCCTGACGGTCTCCTTTCCCATCGCCTATGGTCTGACGGAGGAGCAGATGGAGACCTTGGGCCTCTACATCTCCCTGCCACGCTCCGAAGAGGAGACCGACCATAACTTTCCTGAGCCGGGCCTGTTTGTGGTGAACGAAGAGGGGCACCTGCACGTGGTGGATATCTCCAATAACCCCTTTGTGCGTCCTGAGCTGGAGTCACTGGTTAAGGGGCTCGCCTGGATCCGGGATCCGGAGAACCATTACCCCATTCGTGGCACCTGGCAGGATGCGGAGTCAACGCTGCTATACCGCTAGCAGGGCGTCGTCTAAAGGCAACAAAAGGGGAGAGCACAGGCTCTCCCCTTTTTGCGAGATCACGCTTGCTCAATCGAGCTTTACAACGCTTTTTTGGCCATCTCCAGGCCCTGCAGGGCGATCACCGCCTGGGTCCGGTTGCGCACCCCAAGTTTGCGAAAAATCGCGGTGGCATGCGCTTTGATTGTGGCCTCAGACACGCCAAGGTCGTAGGCGATCTGTTTGTTTAGCATCCCTTCGGCGAACATCTGCAGCACCCGGTACTGCTGGGGGGTGAGGTCCGCCAGCCGGTTGCCGATGTCATCCATGGGTGCATCGCAGTCCGCGAGCATGGCGACATTGTCGGGCAGATAGGTATCCCCATCCAGCACCTGCTGAATCGCCTCGGTCAACTGGTCCGGGCTGAAGGACTTGGGGATAAACCCCTGGCAGTCGTAGGAGAGTGCCTTGCTGATGGTATTGGGATCCTCATGGGCGGAGATCACTACCACAGGGACAGCCGGGTGGTGGCTGCGTAGGTGGATAAGGGTCGAGTAACCGTGGCTGTCGGGCATCTCCAGGTCAAGTAACACCAAGTCTACCGAGGTCTGCCTGAGGAGGGTATCGAGACGGGTGGCGCAGTCCGCTTCCAGCCAGCGGGCTTCGATGCGTCCCATGAGGGCCTGACGCAGGGCGCCTCGAAACAGGGGATGGTCATCGGCGATCACTATCGTCAGTTGCGTGTCATCCATGTCCGTCTACGCCTTATCTCATTGTTATCAATTGAGTTACCTGAAACTACTTTAGGGGATTTTTTCGCCTGATAAAAGTCAACCCGGCAAATTGCCGGGTTGTGATTGGGGGTGCGACGAGGGTTCAGCGGGGAAGCTGGGTCCGCCGTGCTCGACTGGCCTTGGCCAGTTTGCGCAGCAGTGCTTCCGAGTCTTCCCAGTTTAGACACGCATCGGTAATGCTTTGTCCGAAGGTCAGGCTCTTACCGGGCACCACCTTTTGACTGCCCTCTACGAGAAAGCTTTCTGCCATCACACCGGCGATGGCGTAGCCATGCGGCGACACCATCTGCTGGCAGATGTCATCTGCGACCTCCAGCTGACGCTGATGCTGCTTGAGGCTGTTGCCGTGGGAGAAGTCCACCACCACGCGGGGGAGCACACCATAACTTTTCAGAGTGTCATGGGCGGCGATAATGTGTGGCGCTTCATAGTTGGGGGCTTTGCCGCCGCGCAGGATGATGTGGCCGAAGGGGTTGCCGTGGGTGCGATACACCGACATATGGCCATCTTTGTCTGGGCTGTAGAAGATGTGGGGTTCCCGGGCCGCGCGGACGGCGTCGATGGCGATCTGTATATTGCCATCGGTGCCGTTCTTGAATCCCACCGGGCAGGAGAGGGCGGATGCCATCTCGCGGTGAACCTGGGATTCTGTGGTACGGGCGCCGATGGCGCCCCAAGTGATCAGATCGGAGATGTACTGACCGTTCACCATATCGAGGAACTCGGTGGCGATGGGCAGTTTCAACTCGGTGATCTTGACCAGCAGTTCACGGGCCAGGCGCAGACCTTTATTGGCGCTAAAGCTGCCATCCAGGTCCGGATCGCTGATCAGGCCCTTCCAGCCGACGATGGTACGGGGTTTCTCGAAGTAGACCCGCATCACAATCAGCAGGTCCTCCTTGAGTTCCTCGTGCAACTTCACCAAGCGCTCCGCATAGGCGATGGCGGCAGTGGCGTCATGAATGGAGCAGGGGCCGATGATCACCAGCAATCGGGGATCCTCGCCGCTGATGATCGCCTCGATATCGCGTCGGGCTTGCAGCAGTGAGTTCGCCCCCGATTCGCTCAGCGGATATTGGCTGGCGAGCTCGGCCGGGGAGATCACTTTGGAGAGTAGGGTGGTGCGTAGTTCGTCAGTCTTAAAGGTCATGGGCTCGGTATACAGGCGATGCGTGGCGCGGTAAAGCGACAGATTCCCGGGAGTATACCGAATTTTCCCCTGGAATGGGTGGCTGAGGTTTGGGAATTTGGCCGCGCTGGTGCTGCGCGGCCAGAGGTTTTTGAGGCGCTTGGCGCGTCGATTAAAACATCTTCCGCTGCATCCCGGTCATGGAGAGGATCTTGGCGGCGATCTCCTCCACCGAGTGGTAAGTGGTATTGATGTAGGGGATGTTCTCCTTGCGATACATCGCCTCCACCTCTTTGAGTTCCATGCGGCACTGGCGCAAAGAGGCGTAGGTGCTGCCCTCAAGGCGCTGGTTACGGATCTCCCGCAGCCGCATGGGATCGATCGTCAGGCCAAACAGTTTGTGTTTGTGCTTTTTCAGCTCCGACGGCAGTCGGAGGTTGTCCATATCTTCCGCTATGAAGGGGTAGTTGGCGGCCTTGATACCAAACTGCATCGACAGATAGAGGCTGGAGGGGGTCTTGCCGCAGCGGGAAACACCCACCAGGATGATCTCTGCCTCCTCGAGGTTCTTCATGGTGATGCCGTCGTCGTTGTCCATGGCGAAGTGGATGGCATCGATACGACTGTCGTAACTGGCATTGTTAATGGAGTGGGTACGGTGGGTTTTTGGTTCGGCTTTGATCCCCAACTGCTCCTCCAGGGGGGCAACAAAGGTGTTGAGAAAGTCATATTCCAGCGCTTCGGTACTCTTTACGACCATCCGGATCTCCGGATTGACGATGGAATGGAACAGGAGCGGCCGCTCTCCTGTAGTAATAAAACAGTTATTAATGCGCGCTTTTACCTCTTCAGCCTTATCCAGCGTTTCCACGAATGGGATCGTAGTTTGTTCAAACTCAAGGGGAAATTGGGAAAGCACCGCATGACCAAACACCTCCGCTGTGATCGCGGTCCCATCGGAGATAAAGTACACTTTTCGCGCCATTTCTTGCCTCGTGTGGTAATAAAATTACAAATAAAAATAACGTTTTACGCGTTGTTTTGGGGGAGTGTAAGATGTGTCCGCCCCTACCGGAAGGGGCCATTGAAAATCTGAGGTAACGAGGAAAGAGCTGTGACCCAATACGTACTCTGGTACCAGGAACTTGGCATGCACGATGTGGGCCGAGTGGGCGGTAAAAACGCTTCGCTGGGTGAGATGATCAGTAACTTATCGAATGCGGGCGTGAAGGTGCCGGGCGGTTTTGCCACCACCTCCGACGCATTTATGGAGTTCCTTGAGCAGAGTGGTCTGAACGAGAAGATCTACAGTGTCCTGGATACCCTGGATGTAGATGATGTGAATGCCTTGGCCAAGGCCGGCGCCCAGATCCGACAGTGGATCATCGATACCCCCTTCACCCCGGCGCTGGATGCTGCCGTGGAAGAAGCTTTCGCCGAACTGTCCAAAGAGGGCGGAGATGAACTCTCCTTCGCCGTTCGCTCCTCCGCAACCGCGGAAGATATGCCCGATGCCTCCTTTGCGGGCCAGCAAGAAACCTTCCTCAACGTCCGTGGAATCGGCGCCGTCAAGCTGGCGATCCACCACGTCTTTGCCTCCCTGTTTAATGACCGCGCCATCTCCTACCGTGTGCACCAGGGTTACGATCATCGCGGTGTGGCCCTCTCCGCCGGTGTCCAGCGCATGGTTCGCTCGGATCGCTCCTCCTCCGGGGTGATGTTCTCCATCGATACCGAGTCTGGCTTCGAGGATGTGGTGTTCATCACCTCCGCCTACGGCTTGGGTGAGATGGTGGTACAGGGCGCGGTTAACCCTGACGAGTTTTATGTTCACAAGCCGATCCTGGCTAAGGGGCACAAGGCTATCGTGCGCCGCAACCTGGGTTCCAAGCTGATTCAGATGGTTTATTCCGCCGATGAAGCTCACGGCAAGCAGGTTGAGATCGTCGATGTGCCGGCGGATCAGCGTGGCCGTTTCTCCATCACCGACGAAGAGGTGCAGGAGCTGGCGAAGCAGGCGGTGGTCATCGAGCAGCACTACGGTCGTCCCATGGACATCGAGTGGGCCAAAGATGGTCTGGACGGTCAGCTCTACATTGTCCAGGCACGTCCTGAAACCGTGCGCTCCAACGAAGATTCCCAGATGATCGAGCGTTTCGCCCTGAGCCAGCGCACTGATGTGTTGGTTGAAGGTCGCGCCATCGGTCACAAGATCGGTGCCGGTACCGCCAAGGTACTGGACTCCATCGAGGAGATGGACAAGATCCAGCCCGGTGATGTGTTGGTGACTGACATGACGGACCCGGACTGGGAGCCGATCATGAAGCGGGCTTCTGCCATCGTGACCAACCGCGGCGGCCGCACCTGTCACGCGGCGATCATCGCCCGTGAGCTGGGGATCCCGGCGGTTGTGGGCTGTGGCGATGCTACCGACAAGATCAACACCGGCGACGCCATCACCGTCTCCTGCGCCGAGGGGGATACTGGCTTCATCTATGAGGGTGAACTGGAGTTTGACGTGACCCGCTCCCGGGTGGACTCCCTGCCGGAGCTGCCGATGAAGATCATGATGAACGTTGGCAACCCGGATCGTGCCTTCGACTTCGGTCGTCTGCCTAACGCCGGCATCGGACTGGCTCGCCTGGAGTTCATCATCAACCGGATGATCGGCGTGCACCCGAAAGCGCTGCTGAACCTGGACGATCAGGACGCCATGGTGCGGGCCGAGATCGAAGAGATGATGGCCGGCTACGACGACCCCAAGGAGTTCTACATCGGCCGCCTGGCGGAAGGCGTTGCAACCCTGGCTGCCTCTGTCTACCCGCAGCGCATCATCGTACGCCTGTCTGACTTCAAGTCCAACGAGTACGCCAACCTGGTGGGTGGCAGCCGCTACGAGCCGGAAGAGGAAAACCCGATGCTGGGCTTCCGCGGCGCGTCCCGCTACATTGACGACAGCTTCCGTGAGTGCTTTGCCCTGGAGTGTGAGGCGATCAAGCGGGTGCGCGGTGAGATGGGCCTGACCAACGTCGAGATCATGATCCCCTTCGTCCGCACCCTGGGTGAAGCGGAAGCGGTGATTGCGGAGCTGGGCAAAAACGGCCTGGAGCGTGGCAAGGATGGACTGCAGGTGCAGATGATGTGCGAACTGCCCTCCAATGCCCTGCTGGCAGACCAGTTCCTCGATTACTTCGACGGTTTCTCCATCGGTTCCAACGACATGACCCAGCTGACCCTGGGCTTGGACCGGGATTCCGGCATCATCAGCCACCTGTTTGATGAGCGTAACCCCGCCATCAAGGCACTGCTCTCCATGGCAATCAAGGCCTGTAAGGCCCGCGGCCGCTACGTGGGGATCTGTGGCCAGGGCCCGTCCGATCACGAAGACTTTGCCCAGTGGCTGGCGGAGGAGGGGATCGACTCCGTCTCCCTCAACCCGGACACCGTGGTGGACACCTGGCTCTACCTGGGTAAAAAACTCAACAACGCCAATGCGCAATAAGCGCAGGGGATAGGTTGATAAGCACCGACCGGTGCTGCAACAAGAAGCCGCCGACAAGGCGGCTTCTTTTTTTTATCCTAGCGGGAAAGGCACTCAACTCGTAAAAGGATCCATCATGCTGCCAGCCTTAGACCCTCGGGCGACCCTGGATCCCCTCTACCAGGGCTACCTGACGGCGCTCAAAGGCGCCGGATTTCAAGGCGAGATAGAGACCCGCTACGGCCATCGCCTGGCCTATGCCACCGACAACAGCATCTACCAGTTGCTGCCGCAGGCGGTGCTGTGCCCCCGCAGCATCGAGGAGTTGCAGATCGCGCTGCGCCTTGCCAGTAACGAAGAGTATGTCGGTATTACCTTCTCTGCCCGGGGCGGTGGCACTGGCACCAATGGGCAGTCACTGAACCGGGGCATCATCGTCGACACGGCCCGCCACCTTACCCGGGTGCTGGAGGTGGACAGTGCCAGCCGCACCGCCCGCGTTCAGTGCGGGGTGATTAAGGATGCCCTTAACGACGAGCTTCGCCCCCACGGCCTCTTCTTTTCGCCGGATCTCTCCACTTCGAATCGTGCCACTCTAGGGGGGATGATCAACACCGACGCCTCCGGTGCCGGCTCCCTGGTGTATGGCAAAACCTCCGATCATGTCCATTCGGTCACCGCGATCCTGGACGATGGTAGCCGCATCGAGACCGGCCCCTGGGACGCCGAGCAGCGGGCCCAGCTTCGGGGGCGGGCGGCGCAGCTGGCAGAGCTGGTGGTCGCCCTGTGTCGGGAGCAGGAAGCAGCGATCGAGTCCCGCTTTCCCAAGTTAAACCGCTTCCTCACCGGGTATGACCTGAAACACTGCTATGACCCGCAGCGGGACGTGGTGGACCTGACCCGGTTATTGTGCGGCAGCGAAGGGACCCTGGCCTTCATCGTCGAGGCGACGCTGGATCTGGATCCCATCCCAGCCCAGCGGGTACTGGTCAACCTGCAGTACGACAGCTTTGATGCGGCCCTGCGTCATGCCCCGACGCTGGTGGCCGCGGAGGCCACCGTGGTGGAAACCATCGACTCCACAGTGCTGAACCTGGCCCGGGAGGACATCATCTGGCATCAGGTCGCGGACTTGGTGGCGCCGGATGACGACGCGGCTCAGGCCCGCTTTGCGGGGATCAACATGGTGGAGTTCTCCGGCGCCGCCGCGCAGGTGACGGCACGGCTTGAGGCGCTGCTGGCGCGCCTGGGGGCCGGGCACCCGGGGGTACTGGGCTACAAGGTGTGTCGGGATGCGGCCAGTATCGGCCGGGTCTACGCCATGCGCAAGAAGGCGGTAGGGCTGCTGGCCAACACCAAGGGGGCGCGCAAACCCCTGGCCTTTGCCGAGGACACCGCGGTGCCGCCGGAGACGTTGGCGGACTTCATCGCCGAGTTTCGGGCGATGCTCGATGCCGAGGGACTCAGCTACGGCATGTTTGGTCATGTGGATGCGGGGGTGTTGCATGTTCGGCCCGCCCTGGATCTGTGCGATCCCGCCGACGAGCAACTGCTGCTGAGCCTCTCCGACAGGGTGGCCAAGCTGACCGAGCGTTACGGCGGGCTGATGTGGGGCGAGCATGGCCGCGGGATCCGATCCAAGTACGGCCCCGATGTGTTTGGGCCCCTGTTCGAGACGCTGCGCCACATCAAGGGGGCGTTTGATCCCCACAATAAGCTCAACCCGGGCAAGATCTGCACCCCAATGGACAGCGATGCGTCGCTGTTGCCGCTGGACAGCGTCACCCGGGGCAGTTTCAACCGCACCATCAGCCCCCTGAGCCGAGAACAGTACGAACGGGCGCTGCGCTGCAACGGCAACGGCCTCTGCTTCAATTACCAGAGCAGTACGCCGATGTGCCCCAGCTTTAAGGCGAGTGGTGACCGGGTGGAGAGCCCCAAGGGGCGCGCGGAGCTGATGCGGGCCTGGTTGAGGTTGTTGGCACGGGAAGGGGTGGATCTTTCCAGCTACCCCCCAAAGCCGGCTTCCCTGTGGCAGCGTTGGCGCAACAGTCGCGATGGGGCAGCGGATTTCTCCCACGAGGTGTACGCCGGCATGCAAAGCTGCCTCGCCTGTAAGGCGTGCTCCGGGGCGTGCCCGGTGAAGGTAGACATTCCAACCCTCAGGGCGGAGTTTCTCCATCACTACTACGGTCGCTATCTGCGCCCAATGAAGGACTACCTGGTAGCCCGTCTGGAAGACACCCTGCCGTTGCAGGCCCGCTTCGCCGGACTGTTTAACCTGCTGACGCAAAACCCCGTCAGTCGCTACCTGGTAAAAACGCTGCTGGGCTACGTGGATACGCCAGCCCTCTCCGTGCCCACCCTTAGGGCGCGGCTGGGACGGAGCCAGCCTGCGACGATGACGGAGCTGGAGCAGCAACTGGCCGACATGAGTGATCAGCAGCGGGCAGACGCGGTGCTGCTGGTGCAGGACCCTTTCAACAGCCATTACGATGCGGCGGTGGTGGAGCAGGGACTGAGGCTGCTGAGGCTGCTGGGGTTTACCCCCCTGCTGGTGCCCTACCTGAAAAACGGCAAACCGGAGCACATCAAGGGGTTTCTCGACCGTTTTCGTCAGACCGCCGCTGGCACCGCCGATGCGCTGAACCGCCTGGCCCGTTACCAGGTCCCTATGGTCGGGCTGGATCCTGCCCTGGTATTGACCTACCAGGATGAGTACGTTGAGGCCCTGGGCGCGGAGCAGGTTCGGTTCCAGGTGCAGATGTTGCCGCCATTCTTGCTCAGTCAGCGCCATCGCTGGCGCCAGCAGGCTTGTGGACGGGGACACTATCGGTTGATGGGGCACTGTACCGAGAGCAGCGTGCGGCCCCAGGGCGGTCAGGAGTGGCAGCAGCTGTTTGCCCATTTTGGCCTGACCCTGGATCTGGTCAGTGTTGGCTGCTGTGGCATGGCGGGAACCTATGGCCATGAGAGCGTCAACCTGACGCGCTCCCGGGCGCTCTACCAGATGCATTGGCAGGCTGAGATCGAGTCGGATGCGCCGGAAGCCCTGGTCAGCGGCTACTCTTGCCGTAGTCAGGTGAAGCGGATCGCCCATCAGCGCCTGCGCCACCCGCTGCAAGCGCTGCTGCAGCAACTGGAGGGGGTCAACCTGGCCCTGGATGAAACCACCCGATCCCGCACCGGGTAAGGAGATGCCATGCTGGAACGTCTGACCACCCAGGTGGGGGAGCATCCTAAGCTGGCGCTTTGGGATCCTCCCCTGTGTGGCGATATCGATATCGAGATCGATCGCGAGGGAGTGTGGCACAGCCAGGGCAGTCCCATCACCCGGGAGCGACTGGTGCGATTACTGGCCAGCGTGCTGCGCCGGGAGGCGGACGGTCACTACTACCTGGTCACGCCGGTGGAGAAGTGGCGGATCCGGGTTCAGGACAAACCCTTCCTGCTAACGGAGCTGCGCTATGGCAAAGACCCCGAGAGTGCCGCTGAGGTGCCGGAAACCGATCTGGCCACCGTCCAACAGGATGATAGCGGGGGCCGGCGCTGGTGGTTGATGGGTCCCCTGGGTGTTGCGCTCCCCGTGGGCCCTTCGCACCCCTGGACCCTGGCGGGGGAGCTGCCCTGCATTTTGTTGTGGCACGGTAACCAGGGGCGGCTTGGACGCAACCTCTACTATCGATTGGCGCAGCAGGCCAGTTTGCGTAATGGGGAGTATGGTGTTGAGCTCAATGGCCAGTGGTGTCCCCTTGGGCGGGCTTGAGCGCTTTGCTGCCATGCCCGTTCGAACTGCCGCTGTGTGATCCCGCTCCCGAACCCATCACCGCGTCATCGCTCTGTCTGGTGCCGCCGGGGGCGTGAATTATGATGGAGGGAAGATCCATTGAGGTTATGCGAACACCATTATGCTGAGTAGCGCTATTCTCTCCTCCATGCACTGCTTCGCCAGCGCGGCCCGTCACTTGAGTTTTACCCAGGCGGCCCAGGAGTTGCACCTGACCCAGAGTGCCGTTAGCCACAGGATCAAGAAGCTGGAGGAGCAGCTGGGATTCAAGCTGTTTCTGCGCTTCAACCGCCGGCTGCAGTTAACCGAGCAGGGAGCTGGTCTTTTGGCGGTACTGGAGAGCTCCCTGGGAGAGCTGGACGCCGCCATCCGGGATCTGCGCCAGCAGGAGTTCACCTCCTCACTGAGTATCGCCGTACCCCACAGCTTTGCTCGCTGCTGGTTGGCGGAGCGTCTTGGGGATCTTCATCGCCGCTACCCCAAGCTGACCCTCAAGGTGCGCGCCCAGAATCGCACCACGGATTTTCAGCATGAGCCGGTGGATGTGGCGGTCTATTATGACTTGCCCGGCCAGCACAAGCTGCACCAACATGAGTTGTTTGACGAATACCTGGTGCCAGTGTGCAGTGCCGAGTATGCCGACGAGTACCGGCTGTGGCAGAACCCCGATGGGTTGGAGGCATGCCTGCTGCTTCATGACGAGACGGTTTGGAAGGGAACCGGGATGCACACTGAGTGGGTGTACTGGGCGCGGGATGCTGGCCTCACCCACCTGGATATGGAGCGGGGCTATGTCTTCAACCGGGCGGATCTGGCCTATCGAGCCGCCATGTCTGGCCAGGGGGTAGCGTTGGGACGTTGGCATATGGTCGCGCCCCAGCTGACTGCAGGGAATCTGGTGGTGCCCTTTGATGCCTTTGTCCGTGCCGCCCAACGCTACCTGGTGGTGTGTCACCCGGATCGGCGGGATGTCCCCTCCATCCGGGCGATGTTCGATTGGTTGGAACAACAAGCCCAACTCAGTGTTGAGCAGCGCCAGGCACAGAGAAAAACGTTAAGCTTCCGCCGTTAACCGTTGTGGTCGGGCCTCTGCATGGGGGGAAGGCGGGTATGCTAGCGACGCCTTAACCTCAGACAGTGAAATAGGAAGTGTCATGCAGCAGTCGATCCGCACCGATCAGATCCCCTCGAACTTAACCCTGCTGTGGAAGGGATTCACCAAGCGTTGCGATAATGCTGAGCTGCCGGATGCCCAGATCGAGGTGGCCAACTTTCGCCTGGACCCCGCCAAACTCAAGCGCTACAACGCATTTTGTGGTTTCGAGTCCGGTGCGCTGCCCCTGAGCTTCCCGTTCGTGGCCACACAGCCGCTGCAACTGATGCTGCTGACGGATCCGGATGTGCCGGTCAAGCCTCTTGGGATGATCCACATGGGAGTAAGGTTCGTGCAGTCTGCCCCGATGGATACCGACAGCGACTACCGCTTTGTCCTCAATGTCGGCACGCAGCAGCGCACCGATGCCGGTTTGGAGTTTGAACTGGTGGGACGTTTCTTCGGTGCGCAGGATCAGGAGGTGGCAGCGTACTACAGTCGCTGCTTGCTGCGGATGCCGCCGCCGGAAAATAGCCGCCGTCGCCGACCGGCTCGAACTCCGAGGGTGACCCGGGATTGGCAGGCACTGGCATCGCTGACGCTGGATACCGCCTCGGCCAGGGGATACGCCAAGATCTCCGGCGACTATAACCCCATCCATCTGCACAGGTTCACCGCCAAGCCGTTTGGCTTTGATGCGCCCATTGCCCACGGGATGTACATGGTTGCCAAGGTACTATCAACGGTCAAAACGCCGCTTAAAGCGGCCGAGTTTGATTTCAAGCGTCCCGCACTGCTGCCGATCAGCGCAACGGTGGAGGGGGAAGGTGAGGCGCTCCGGCTGGTCAATGAGGGCGGAAAACCGTTGCTCGAGGGCCAGGTGAGCCCCCTGGAGGCGTGAGCGGGCACAAACCGCCTACCGGCTTGCCCACAGCGTCAACCAGAAAAAACGCCACCCCGTTGGGTGGCGTTTTCGATTCCCGGTCAGGAAAATTTAGAACGCTGAGCGCTTGTAGCTGCGGTATTCCGGGGTCCAGTAGACCGAGTCGATCGCCGCGCGCAGATCATCCAGTTTGACCTTCATGGCAACGCCATCGGCCATGGCCGCTTTACCCACGGCAAAGGCGATCTGCTTGCTCACCTCCTGAATCGACTCTAACGACGGCAGCAGCGGGCCTTCCCCCTTCTGGCCAAGGGGCGAACACTCCGCCAGGGCACGACTGGAGGCCATCAGCATGTTGTCGGTAATGCGGCTGGCCCCGGCGGCGAGTGCGCCCAGTCCTACGCCTGGGAAGATGTAGCTGTTGTTGCACTGCGCGATGGGGTAAACCTCGTCGTTCAGGTGGACCGGCGTAAAGGGGCTGCCGGTGGCAACCAGGGCCCGCCCGTCGCTCCATCGCAGGATGTTTTCCGGCGTCGCCTCCACCCGGCTGGTGGGGTTGGAGAGGGGGAAGACGATGGGGCGGTCGTGGTGCTCGGCCATGGAGCGGATCACCTCTTCGGTGAACAGTCCTGGTTGCCCGGAAACGCCGATCAACACCGAGGGCTTGGCATTACGGATCACATCCAGCAGGGCGATGTTGTTGTCCTCCAGGGCCCAACCCTTGATCGCTTTCTGCTGCTGCACCAGTTTTTGCTGGAAATCCAACAGGTTGACCATCCCTTCCTGCAACAGGCCCCAGCGGTCGACCATGAAGATCCGGGCCCGGGCGGCGCTTTCCGAGAGCCCCTGAGCCACCATCTCCGCGATGATCGCTTCGGCGATGCCGCAACCTGCGGAACCGGCGCCGAGGAAAGCGACGGTTTGGTCTTTGAGCTCCTGCCCCTGAGCTTTACAGGCGGCCAGCAGGGAGCCCACGGTAACCGCGGCGGTGCCCTGGATGTCATCGTTGAAGCAGCACATGCGATCTTTGTAGCGCTCCAGCAGGGGCATGGCGTTTTTCTGGGCGAAATCTTCGAACTGGACCAGGGCATCGGGCCAGCGCCGCTGGATCGCCTGCATCACCAGTTCAACAAACTCCTCGTACTCCTCACCGGTCACCCGCGGTTGGCGCAGGCCCATGTACATGGGATCTTCGAGCAGTTGGGCGTTATCGGTGCCCACATCGAGCACGATGGGCAGGGTATAGGCGGGGCTGATCCCACCGCAGGCGGTGTAGAGGGAGAGTTTCCCGATCGGGATCCCCATGCCGCCGATCCCCTGATCGCCGAGGCCCAGGATCCGTTCCCCATCGGTGATCACGATCACTTTGGCGTGTTGTGGCACGGTGTTGGCCAGCAGATCATCGACGCGATTCCTATCCGAATAGGAGATGAAGAGCCCACGGGCACGACGGTAGATGTCTGAAAACTGCTGACAGGCGGCCCCGACCGTGGGGGTGTAGATGATCGGCATCATCTCGCTGATGTGGTCCTGCACCAGGCGGTAGAACAACGTCTCGTTAGTGTCCTGGATGTTACGCAGGTAGACGTGGCGGTCCATGTCGCTGGTGAAGTTGGCGTACTGCTTGTAGGCTCGCTTGGCTTGTTCCTCAATGGACTCTACGGCGGCGGGCAGCAGGCCGTGCAGGTTAAAGGAGTCTCGCTCCTCCTGGGTAAAGCCGGAGCCCTTGTTAAGCAGGGGGGCTTCCAGCAGTACTGGACCAGCGTAGTGGATATAAAGTGGGCGTTTGTTGTCGTCCATGAAAGACCTTCTACGACAAGAGGTTGTTGGGCGGTTTATTGGACGCAGAGTGTACCACAGCTTATGGCGTGACGAAGGGCGTGAAACGGCTTTTTCCTGCTTTGGCAGTGGATCGGTCTGGCTCAGGGATGAGCCGTTTTTTTAAAGAGCAGAGGATCGGGACTGGAGGGGGAAGGGAACAGAGTCGGTGATGCAGCCTCAGCCGCATCAAGACGGTAGTGGACGCGGTAAAGCGTCCGCCAGTAAGGCTCTCTGTCATCAAGGTAATCGAGTCGTGCGTGCTCTTGGAGGGTGCTGCCCTGGCGGGTGAAAACCCGGCGCAGGCGCACGGGCCTGTCGCGTAGTCGACAGAGCTGATCGAACGCTGCAGTCCAGATTTGACTGGAGAGGCGTTGCCAGCGTACCAACTCGGCAGACACCGCGTCGGAACCGGTACAAGGAAGAGCAGCGGAGAATGGGCGCGAAGCGTTCGGGATAACCAGCGTTAGGGTGTCATCAATAATGCGCGGCTGCGGTCTCTGTGCATTGCTCAGCTGCAAGGAGAAGCGGTAGTGCAACGTCAGGGATGGGAGGTTTGGCATCAGTGCGTTCCCCGAGGAGTGCCCGGTGGAGGGGAAGGCCATCAGGATTACCGATGATCGCTTATCCGTGTGCGAAGAGTTGGGGCCAAGCAGAGTGCCCTGCCATCGGCCCTCCAGGGCGCGGAGCAACGCCGTCTCAGGTTGGGCTTCTGCGCCGGCAGGAGAGAGGCTCCCCCATGCCGGCAAGGTGGCGAGCGCCAGGGCAAGAAACAGAAGCCGCATGGGGGCATTGCGAGGAGGGTTCATGAGGCCTTTGACGAAACCTGAGCGCCCGCTGGGGCCGCTTTGTCCAAGCGAATTACGATGGCTGCACTCTACCCGAAACGCCCGTGACGGCTCAGTGGGGACGCAGGGGATCAAGGGTCTGGATCAGGGCACTGCGCGTTGGTTCGCCAAGCGGCTCTGTTCGGGCGGCCAATGCCGGATGTTCACAGCTAAACCAGACCGGCGCACCTTCACTGAGTGCCTGTCGCATTTCGTCACTCAGTTGCCAGCGCAGGAAATGGACGCTGGAGGTCTTGCCCGGCTCACTTCTGTCCATATCCTCGTCAGCCACGGGTGCCACTGCCGGTTCATCGCCCACATGCAGCATCACCTGCTCCTCTATCCCCACCAATTGACTGAGGGCTTCACGACGCTCATCGATATCCGGGTACTCCAGCATCATGGTGGCTTTCCAGTTGTCCCCGTCCGGGATCAACGGGTTGTATGCATCCAGCTCCTGCTGTATCTCCTCGGCTTCAAACAGCTTCTCGATACGCAGCATCTCCTGCACCTGGTACTGAATGGTCAGTCGGTCCTCGAACAGCAGGCGCAGGTGGGGACCCAGTGACAGTTGCAGCGACTGCTTGTGGCCCATCACCCGGGCTCGAAAGCCGTCACGTTGGGCCGCGTAAGACTCCAGAGACAAAAGATCATCCCGTTGCAGTTTCTTCATCGTCTCCTCCGTTGCTCATAGGCCATAGGCCTGACGCAGCAGTGTCATGGGGTGAGGAATGGCGGTAGGTCGGTCCAGCTGGCTGCCGATGTGACTGGCCGCCATGGGACAATCGCTGGTGTGGTGATCCGGTTGGGTCTCGTTGACCCGCCGAACCACCGGTCTGGCGATCTTCACCGAGGCATCCCGGGTTTCCAGTTTGACCGCGTAGGTTCCGTCGTGCCCGGAGCAGCGCTCTATGGTGGTGATCTCCGTATCCGGGATCAGTGCCAGGAGATCTCGCGTACGGGGGCCAAAGTTCTGCACTCGTTGATGGCAGGCGGGTTGGTAGCTGATCTTTCCCAGTGAGCGGGCGAATTCGGTATTGAGGGCGCCCGCCTTGTGCCTGAGCCAGAGATACTCAAAGGGATCGAAGAAGGCCCGGGCGACCAAGGCCACCTCCTCGTCGTCCGGGTACATCAGCGGCAACTCCTGCTTGAACATCAGTACACAGGAGGGGATCGGGGCGGTCAGGTCCCACCCCTCCCGAACCCAGCGGGCCAACAGCGGAATATTGTGGCGTTTGAGCCGGTCGACGCTCTCCAGATCGCCCAGTTCCAACTTCGGCATGCCGCAGCACTGCTCACTCTCAATGGCAGTAAACTGGACCCGGTTGTGGGTAAAGACTGCAATGAAATCTTCCGCCAGCTCCGGGGCGGTGTAGTTGGCAAAGCAGGTAGCGAAGATCGCCAGCTTGCCGCTGGTCTCGCCAACCGCGTGTGCCTCAATCTCGTCGGCCTGAGCTTTGGCGTTCGTGTGATGGTTAACGCGTTGGACCAAAGTGGGGCGCTGATAGGCGGGCAGCTGTGCTGACCGGTGGATCCCCAGCCCCTTCTCCAATGCCACACGAAACACCTGAATATCCCTCGTTGCGTTGAGAGTGTGCCTGATGCCGGGAGCGCTGGCCCAGCGGCCGACGCTGTCGGTGCTGGTCAGAAGGCGGTCACGCGCCCCGGCGCCATGGGCTTTGAAGTGCTGCGCCTTGGCCTGAAGCATCAGATGTGGGAAGTCTACCGCCCATTCGTGGGGAGGCACGTAGGGACACTTGGTCATAAAGCAGAGGTCGCACAGGTAGCAGTGGTCGACCACCTTCTTGAAGTCCCGCTTATCGACCCCGTCCACCTCCATGGTGTCAGACTCATCCACCAGGTCGAAGAGGGTAGGGAAGGATTGGCAGAGGCTGACGCAGCGTCGGCAACCGTGGCAGATGTCGAAGACCCGCTCCAGCTCCTGCTCAAGGACCGCCTTATCGTAGAACTTCTCATCGCGCCACCGGATGGGGTGGCGCACCGGCGCTTCAAGGCTGCCCTCTTTACGACTCATGAGATGCTTCCTACTCGTCCAAATTATCCAGCGCTTTCTGGAACCGGTTCGCGTGGGAGCGCTCCGCCTTTGCCAGGGTTTCGAACCAGTCGGCAATCTCATCAAACCCTTCGTCGCGGGCCGTTTTCGCCATCCCGGGGTACATATCGGTGTACTCGTGGGTCTCGCCGGCGATCGCCGCCTTCAGGTTACTGCTGGTGCCCCCGATGGGCAGACCGGTGGCGGGATCGCCGACCGCCTCAAGGTACTCAAGATGCCCATGGGCGTGGCCCGTTTCCCCCTCAGCGGTGGATCGGAAGACCGCAGCCACGTCGTTGTATCCCTCCACGTCGGCCTTGGCGGCAAAGTAGAGGTAGCGGCGGTTGGCCTGGGATTCGCCGGAGAAGGCGTCTTTCAGATTTTGCTCGGTTTGTGACCCTTTCAACGACATGGGAACCTCCTCAAACGGTCAAAGATGTCGATGCATCTGTAACGATAGACCGCCGGGATGAGGAGGATGATTGGATTTATTAGCTGGGTTAATCGGCTAAGGCGAATGATCCTTGGGAGTGTCATTTGGAAACATCGAACATGCCAGGACCTACTTCCATGGTGTAGCCTGAGCATTAATTTTATGAAACAGGGCGTTGCCATGGATGAGCGAAAGCGGATGGCCGGCAGAAAACGGGAGATCTTCGGCTGGGCGATGTTCGATGTGGCCAACTCTGCCTACACCACTGTGGTGATCACCCTGGTCTACAGCGCCTTCTTTGTCGACTACCTGGTGCCGGAGCAGAGCCCCTGGCGCAACAGCCTCTGGGGTTTTGCGATGGCTGTATCCAGCCTGTTGGCGATGATGTTGGCGCCCATAATGGGCGCCCTGGTGGATCTCTATGGCGGCAAAAAGCGGATGCTGATGATGAGCCTCTGGCTCTGCGCCCTCGCCACCGGGCTGCTCTATTTCGTCGGTCCCGGCGGTCTGATCTGGGCATTGGGCCTGATCGTGATAAGCAATACCGCCTGGATGCTGTCCGAGGTGTTTTGTGCCGCTTACCTGACGGATCTGGCGGACGAGCGAAGTATGGGGTGGATCTCCGGCCTGGGGTGGGGGCTGGGCTACTTGGGCGGTCTGGCCAGCCTGGTCTGGGTGCTGTTTGGGATCATCCAGGTGACCCCTGAGAGGGATCTCAATCTCTATATTCATCAAAACCAGTTGGCGATGGTCGCGGTGGCTGCCTTTCTGGTGCTGGTTTCTCTGCCCTCATTGTGGTGGCTCAGGGAGAGGCGCCCTATGGCATCGAACATTCGTTGGCAACGAATTTGGCCCAGGTTGCACCAACGCTTGAATGCTAGCTGGCACCTTCGCCAATCACTGCCCGTCCTGTGGCGTTTCCTCGGGATCTTTACCCTTTACAGCGCCGGCATGGCGATCATCATCAAGTTCTTCGGGATCTACCTGGCCTCGGAGCTGAGTCTTACCCCGGGCGAGAAGACCGCGATCTTTCTTGCCCTGCAGCTTTCAGCCCTTTTGGGTGCACTGCTTTTCGGCGTGCTGGAGCGCGCCATCGGGCCCAAGGCCACGGTGATCCTGACCCTGCTCTGGTGGGCCGCGGGTGTCCTTTGCATCTTCTATCTGAAACCCCTGGCACAGTGGACGGGCCAAACGCAAAACGACCTCTTCATGCTCTGCTCCGTAATGGCCGGCGCTGGTCTTGGTGCGACACAAAGTGCCAGTCGAACCCTGGTGGGTCTCCTGGCGCCTCGTGGCTGGAGCAGCCTAGTATTCGGGCTTTGGGGGGTATGCAGCCGAGCGTCGGCGATCCTCGGCAGCCTGGCTTTTGCCTTGGTGGCGGATCTCCTCTCTTTGCGCCAAGGCCTGTTGGTTATCCTGGCTTTTTTCCTGATAGGTGCCTTGTTGCTGCTGTTTCTGCCCTATCAGCGGGGGCGTGAGCAGGCCCTGACCCTGGTGCAATAAAGTCTCACCGGACCTAGGACATCCCGAGCAACATTGCCTAAGTTTGCTACGTTTTGAATGCCGTGATCTTTTTCGGCAAACTTCTTGGGAGCAACGGCATATGGCATTTCGGGACTGGGCATGGCTTGTCATGTTAATGGCGGCGTTTACGCTGTCTGCCTGTGGGGATTCGGATCAAGTAACCGGCGGGCCCCCGCCCATTGAGGTCGGTGCCCTCACGCTTAACGCGCAACCCGTGACGCTGACCTCCGTCCTGGCTGGACGTACCAAGGCCTCGCTGGAAGCGGAAGTACGGCCCCAAATCAGTGGCATCATCCTGGAACAGAACTTCCGCGAAGGCGCCCCGGTTGAGAAGGGACAACAGCTTTATCTTATTGATCCTGCCCCCTTTGAGGCTCGCCTGGTGCAGGCCAAGGCCGCCCTCTCCCGGGCAAGAGCGAATCTCAAGACCGCTCAGGCCCGCGCCGAACGTTACCAGATCCTGGTGGACTCCCGTGCGGTCTCCCGTCAGGACTTCGATGACGCCCAGGCACAATATTTCCAGGCGTTGGCGGACGTGGAAACCGCGTTGGCCCAGGTGGAAACGGCGGAGATCGATCTGGACTATACGCGGGTTTACAGCCCCATCACCGGCCTGGCGGGTCGTTCGACGGTGACACCCGGCGCTTTGGTGACGGCCAGCCAGGCCCAGCCGTTGGTCACCGTGCAGCAGTTTGATCCCATCTTCGTGGACGTCACCGAATCCAGTCGGGAACTCAACACACTACGACGCGCCTGGGCCAGTGGCGACATCGAGCGGGTGGATGAGGATGCTGCCGCCATCGTACTCTATTTTGACGATGGCTCGCGCTACCAACATCCGGGTGAATTCAAGTTTGCGGACATCAACGTGGATGTCACGACCGGCACCTTCACCATACGTACTACCTTCCCCAACCCCGATTACCTGCTCCTGCCCGGCATGTTTGTTCGGGCCGAGCTGGTTCGTGGGCGCATGTCGAAGGGCTTTCTGGTTCCGGCCCGTGGGGTATCCCGAAATGCCAAGGGGCAAGCCACGGTAATGGTGCTCGATAAGGACAACAGGGTGGAGCAGAGGGTAGTGGAGGCCGCTCAGCTGATCGGTCAGTCCTGGTTGGTGACCGACGGGGTGGTGGAGGGTGAGCGAGTGATCCTGGAGGGGCTGCAATACGTGCGACCCGGCGTAACCGTGACCCAGGTTAATCCCATCGAACCGGAGGCTTGAGCCATGGCGCAGTTCTTTATTGACCGACCGGTTTTTGCCTGGGTTCTGGGGATCCTGCTGATGTTGGCGGGGCTGCTCTCCCTGGCACAACTGCCGGTGGCCCAGTATCCAGATATTGCCCCCCCTGCCATTGAGATTACCGCCCGTTACCCCGGCGCTTCGGCCAAGACCGCGGAAGAAACAGTGACTCAGGTGATTGAGCAGCAGCTGACGGGGCTGGATAACCTGCTCTACATCGCCTCAAACTCCGACTCCTTTGGTAATGTCAGCATCGTCCTGACCTTTCTGGCGGGGACGGATCCGGACATTGCCCAGGTCCAGGTACAAAACAAGGTGTCCGCGGCGATGGCTCAGCTCCCGGATGCGGTTCAGCGGCAGGGGGTCACCGTGGCCAAGGACAGTGCGGGTTTCCTGATGGTCCTGGCACTGTACTCCGAAGATGGCAGCATGGGCTTTGAGGATCTCTCTGATTACATCGCCAGTAACCTTCAGGACCCTCTGGGCCGGGTGAACGGGGTGGGGTCGGTGCAGCTGTTCGGCGCACCCTACGCGATGCGGATCTGGCTCGACCCGACCCGGCTGGAGGGTTTCGGGCTGATGCCCGGGGATGTCAATGCCGCCATTGCGGCACAGAATATCCAAGTCTCGGCAGGACAGCTCGGGGCTGCGCCTTTGTTGCCGGGCCAGCAACTCAACGCCACCATCTCGGCGCAGTCTCTGCTGACCACACCGGAGGAGTTTGAACAGATCCTGCTGAAAGTGAACCCCGACGGGTCACAGGTCCGGATCAAGGATGTGGCCAGAGTGGAGTTGGGGGCCACCAGCTATACCTCCAAGGCCACCTACAACGGCAAGCCCGCCTCGGGTCTGGCCATCAGTCTGGCAACAGGGGCCAATGCCCTGGATACCATGGCGGCTGTGCAGAGCAAGTTGGACGAGCTCAAACCCTACTTCCCTCCCGGCGTCCAGATGGCGGTGCCCTATGACACCACCCCCTTTATCCGTATCTCGGTTGAAAACGTGATTCACACCCTGATAGAAGCCGTGGTGCTGGTATTCCTGGTGATGTTCCTTTTCCTCCAAAGCGTCCGGGCTACCTTGATCCCCACCCTGGCGATCCCGGTGGTGGTGCTGGGCACGGCGGCGGTACTCATGGTGCTCGGCTACTCCATCAATACCCTGACCATGTTTGCCATGGTGCTGGCTATCGGCTTGCTGGTGGATGACGCCATTGTGGTGGTGGAAGGGGTAGAGCGGGTGATGGAGGAGGAGAACCTGCCTCCGCGCGAGGCAACCGAAAAGTCGATGAAGCAGCTTTCCGGTGCCCTGGTGGGGATCGGCATGGTGCTCTGTGCGGTGTTTGTGCCCATGGCCTTTTTCGGTGGCACCACGGGAATCATTTATCGCCAGTTCTCCATTACCATCGTGACGGCGGTGGCAATCTCCGTCCTGGTGGCCCTTATCCTGACGCCGACTCTCTGCATTCAGTTGATGAAGCCCGGGCACACGGCCGAGAGCACGACCACAGGCTTTTTCGGTTGGTTTAACCGTACTTTCCATCGCATGACCGAAAGTTATGTGGACGGGGTGGGCAAGTTGGCGAAAAAGATGTGGCTGGTCGGGGGAGCGTTTCTCCTCATCGTGGTCGTTGTGGGGGTCCTGCTTTCACGATTGCCCACCTCTTTCCTGCCGGATGAGGATCAGGGGGTGATGCTGGCAATGACCTTCCTTCCCTCCGGGGCCACTCAGGACCAAACCCAGGCGGTGCTGGATAAGATCGAAACCTACATCCTGGAAAACGAATCCGACTACGTTGAGTCGGTGTTTGGCGTGGCGGGCTTCTCCTTTGCCGGCGCGGCTTCCAACTCCGGCATGATGTTTTTGAACATGAAAAAGTGGGATGAACGAAGCGCTCCAGAGGGCCATGTCAAGTCGGTGATGGCGCGGATCCAGAGGTTCATGTCTACCATCCGAGAGGCGATGGCATTCGCCTTCGTACCACCGGCGATCATCGAACTCGGTACCGCGTCCGGCTTTGACATGCACCTGCAGGATCGCAGTGCCCAGGGGCATGCCGCGATGACGGAGGCACGTAACCAGTTGCTGGCAAAGGCCAACCAGCACCCCCTGTTGCAAAATGTTCGCCCCAACGGGCTGGAGGACACGCCACAGTTTGTCATTGACATTGATAACCTGAAGGCAGAGGCCCTGGGGGTGTCCATCTCCGACATCAATACCACCTTGATCACCGCGTTTGGTTCCGCCTACGTGAACGATTTCGTGGATCGTGGGCGGGTCAAGCAGGTGTATGTGCAGGCGGATGCGCCGTATCGCATGACGCCCTCTGAGATCAACGAGTGGTACGTTCGAAACGCCTCGGGAGAGATGGTTCCGCTTAAGGCGTTCAGTACCACGCGCTGGGATTATGGTTCACCACGCCTGGAGCGGTACAACGGGATCTCCTCCATGCAGATCCAGGGAGAGCCCAGCCCAGGGGTGAGTACCGGGGCGGCAATGGACACCATGGAAGCCCTGGTAGCCGAATTGCCCGGGGGGATGTCGCTGGAGTGGACGGGCCTCTCCTACGAGGAGCGTCTCTCCGGTAACCAGGCTCCCATGCTTTATGCGCTGTCGATCCTGATCGTATTCCTCTGCCTGGCGGCACTCTATGAAAGCTGGACGGTGCCTTTCTCCGTGATTCTGGTGGTGCCTCTTGGGGTCCTGGGCGCGGTGCTGGCAACGGGACTTCGCGGACTGGAAAATGACGTCTACTTCCAGGTGGGGCTGCTTACCACCGTGGGACTCTCGTCGAAGAATGCCATCATGATCGTGGAGTTTGCCAAGCAGTATTACGACGAGGGCCAGGGCGTCCTGGAGGCGTCGCTGCATGCTGCCCGGGTTCGCTTGCGCCCTATCCTGATGACTTCATTGGCCTTCGGTTTCGGCGTGTTGCCGCTGGCGCTCTCCACCGGCGCCGGCTCCGGGGCGCAAAACGCCGTAGGGACCGGGGTGGTCGGAGGGGTACTGACCGCTACCTTTATCGGTATCTATTTCATTCCTCTGTTTTTCCTTTTTGTCATCAAGCTGTTCAGCGGCCGCAAGAGCCCAGTGAGCGAGAAAGAGTCTCTGGAGGGGCAGTCATGAAACGATGGCTAGTGATTGCCGGTTCCGCCCTGCTGACCGGCTGTATGAACCTCGCCCCGGATTACGAGCGTCCGGAGGGCGCCATGCCCGAGTTTTGGGCCGAGCCCTCGGCGATGCCGTCTGAAATCAGCAGTGCGGCACTGGATTGGCGCAGTTTCATCGTGGATCCCAAGCTGCAGCGCCTGATCGAGATCGCCTTGGAACATAACCGGGATATCAAAGTGGCATCGGAAACGCTGCGTCAGGCTGCCGCCCTTTATGGCGTGCAGCGCTCTGAACGTTTTCCCAACCTGGATCTGACCGCCGGTTTCATCAATCAACGGGTTCCGGAGGCCCTCTCAGGCGTACCGGACAGTGTTAACCGGCAGCACAGCATCGACCTGGGGTTGCTTAGCTATGAGCTGGATTTCTGGGGGCGGGTAGCCAGTCTCGAGCGTCAGGCCTTGAACGCTTACCTGGCGACGGAGCAGGGCAGGCGCAATATCCAGATCATCGTCATCAACCAGGTTGCCGCAACCTTCCTGCAACTGGCGGCGGACGAAGCCCTGTTGCTTCTGGCAGAAGAGACGATGGAGAGCCAGATGGCGTCCCTGGCGCTGACCCAGCAGAGCTTCGATAACGGCGTGGTCTCCGGGCTGGATGTAGCGCAGGCGGAGGTCACCGTGGCGATCGCTCGCGTGGATGTGGCGAACTACAGTAACCGGGTGGCCGCGGGCGTTAATGCCTTGGTGTCTCTGGTGGGAACCGGCTTTGATCCCGTGTTGCTGCCAGAACCCGGTCAGATGGAGGTGCTGGCACCGGTCCAGGTTGGCCTGCCATCGATGTTGCTTACCCAGCGCCCGGACGTGGCGCAGGCGGAGTACAACCTGATTGCTGCCAACGCCAGCATTGGGGCGGCCCGCGCCGCCTATTTTCCCAACATCAGCCTGACCGCGACCGCGGGACTGCTCAGTGCCGATCTGGATGATCTTTTCAGCGGCGACGCCGGAAGTTGGAACTTTACCCCGAGTCTCTACCTGCCGATCTTCAACTGGGGCCGGGTACGGGGCAATGTGGAGGTGGCCAAGGCGCAGGCTGCCATCGCACTGGCCCAATATGAGCGCACCATTCAGATTGCCTTCCAGGAGGTATCGGACGCCCTCTCCGGTCAGCGTTATCTGGCACAACAATATGAAGCGCAATCGCAGTTGGTGGACGCAACCGGCACCAGCTTTTCCCTGTCGGATCTGCGTTTTCGTCAGGGAGTCGACAGCTTCTTCACCGTACTCGACTCGCAGCGTGGCTACTACAGTGCGCAGCAGGGCCTGATCAACCTTGCGCTGGTGCAACAAAATAACCGGCTCAACCTGTTCCGTGCCCTAGGCGGCGGCTGGGTAGGCAGCCCGACGGCGGATGAGATACCGCCGAGATCCGATTGACAGGGATATCAGAGTAAAAGAACTAATGCCCTTGGGCGTTATCTAATCACCATGGCGTAGTTTCAACAGGGGAAAGTGACGATGCTATTACGGGATAAAAACACGGGGGATTTGGTTGAGGTGATGGACGACAATGGCCTGCATAATCCCTTCGTAGACAGAGTAAAGGTGCAATACCAGTGTGGACAGGATCTGGCGGATCCGGAGCTGTGCGATAAACAGAGCCTGGTGTTTCCCTCCGGAGAAGCCCTGCCGGAGTGTTGGATCAACGGCCATTATCGAACACGCACCTGAGTCTTGGTTCCCAGTTTGCCACTGTCCAATCCCGGTGACGAAAGGCCACTGAAGGATTGATATCGAAACACCGCCCCGGCGGTGTTTTTTATTCCAAAATCAAACCGGCGACCGAGATCCAATGCTTGTCTAAGGGGCATGGTCCCGGAACTCGGCGGCGAAATTCTGCACCAGCATGTGGCCGTAGAGAGGGTGGGGGCCGTAGGCAACGCCAACCCAGCGGTAGCGATGATCCAGGATCACGTTGCGATGTCCCCGGTCCGCCACGCCATCGTCAATCAGCAGTGACATCACCGCATGGCGGGCCACCATGCGCTGGGCATCGCCATAAAACAGGTTTTCACCTACGGCGATATTCCATTCCCCCTGGGCGCGGATCCGCTCCTCGGGGGTTGAGCCGTTGCTGCCGATGTGCCCAATGCTCCGTTCCCTGGCCTGCGCCTCGCGATGGCTGCGAGCCGAGAGTGTCAACCCGTAAGAGGGCTGCAGAGGTCCGGCGGGCTGCGCTGCCAACAGCGCCTGGATCGCCTCCTCCAGTGCAGGACGTCCCTCTTTGGTCACAACCACCTGGATACGGTTGGGAACTGGGGAAAACCAGGGCGGGTCAACAATATCCAGGCCCTGGTAATAGGCACGCATCGGGATCAGGACCTCCCGGGCGTACCGCGCTGGCTCCGTCCGAACGTAGTTGAGCTCCTCGATCACCTGGGCCTCGACCGGTGAGAGCTGCAGGGTGTTGGCCCCCTGAAGCGGGGCGGCCAGGATGAGCAGGCAGAGCCCAGCCCAGAGCGCCGGCAGAGAGGAAAAACTCATCGTGTCCCTTAACGGCCTCGGTGTCGCCGTGATAAGCAAGCGGTGCCGCCCGGAGTTGGGCGTCCATCTTATTGGTTACCATAGCAGTGCCTGTGTTCGGTGAGAAAGCTTGTCCGGGCACAGCAAGAGAGAAAAGGGCGGCGGAGGCAATGGAAAAGCGGCGACGGCGATCCACGGCGGTGGCATACTGGCGGCTCAATGTGTAACGACAAGGTTCCCATGCAGGGGGCTGCGTCACTTTGGCCGCGCGGGGCGGTGAGGAAAGAGCATGGAGAGTTGGTGGTCGATCGAGCCTTTTGACTGGCAACAGATTGTTATCGCGCTGTTTTGTGGCGGCATTATCGGCCTGGAACGGCAGCTTCGGGGTAAGCCAGTGGGGATCCGAACCGCCTCCCTGATCGTGCTCGGCACCCATATGTTTATCGTTGCCTCCACCAGCCTCAATAACGAAATGACCGATACCTCCAGGATCATCGGTCAGGTCGTCACCGGCGTAGGCTTCCTGGGGGCGGGTGTGATGCTGGCCAAAGATGGGATGGTTGTGGGCGTGACCTCCGCCGCGACCATCTGGGCCCTGGCTGCCATCGGCGTCTGCCTCTCTGTGCTGGACCCTCTGGTGGCGGTCAAGCTCTCCGTCGTGGTGGTGGCGATCCTCTGGGGTGTGGATGTGATGGAAGCGTATTCGTCGGCATTAAGCCGAGGGGTCTACAGCCGTTACTATGAGCTGAAAACCCGGTTACGGCGCAAACATATGCCCACACAGGAAGCCGTTCCCCACAAGGATTGACGCCGGTTGCGTATGAATAGTGCAAAATTGCGGCAATGCTTTGGAGGGCGGTGGCCAGGGGCTTAACCTCAGTGGTGGTGCCTGATAGGATCCCCCGGTTAACGCATGACCCACAGGAAGCTGTCTTGAGCAACGCCAACCCCTTTACACCGCAAGAACTGCATCACTGCATGGTCAGTGATGCAGCCACCATTCGTCGTCGGCTCGCCGGCCTGAAGCGGGTGAAGCACGCCGATAAAAGAGCGGCCATCACCGAGCAGCTAGTGGCACTCAAGCTCAAGAGCCACGAGCGGGTCGCCCAGCGTACTATCGACCTGCCGAAGCTGACCTACCCGGACCTGCCGGTATCGGATCGCCGGGAGGAGATCGCCCGCGCCATCGCCGAACACCAGGTGGTGATTGTGGCGGGGGAGACCGGCTCCGGTAAAACCACTCAGCTGCCCAAGATCTGTATGGAGCTTGGGCGGGGCACCCGGGGGGTGATAGGCCACACCCAGCCGAGGCGTTTGGCGGCTAGGGCGGTGGCATCACGGGTGGCCGAGGAGCTTCAGTCGGAGTTGGGTCAGCACGTGGGCTTCAAGGTGCGTTTTGCCGATCAGATCTCCTCGGACAGCTACGTCAAACTGATGACCGACGGGATCCTGCTGGCGGAGATCCAGCACGATCGCTGGCTAGACCAGTACGACACCCTGATCATCGACGAGGCCCACGAGCGTAGCCTTAATATCGACTTCCTGCTGGGCTATCTCAAGCAACTGCTGCCCAGGCGCCCGGATCTCAAGGTGGTGATTACCTCCGCGACCATCGATGTCGAACGCTTCTCCGCACACTTTGATAACGCCCCGGTGATCGAGGTGTCCGGCCGTACCTATCCCGTTGAGCAACGCTACCTGCCGCTGGTTCGGGATGAGGGGCCAGATCTGGAGCCGCTGGAGGGGATCTTCGCCGCCGTGGATGAACTCTGCGCCGAGGGCCCGGGGGATATCCTTATCTTCATGAATGGCGAGCGAGAGATCCGGGATGCCGCCGACGGTCTGCGCCGGCGCAACTTGCGCGACACCGAGATCCTGCCACTCTATGCCCGGCTCTCCCATGCTGAGCAGGCGCGGATCTTTTCCGGTCATTCGGGACGGCGAATCGTGCTCTCCACCAACGTGGCGGAAACCTCTCTGACGGTGCCGGGGATCAAGTATGTGGTTGACCCCGGGACGGCGCGGATCAGCCGCTACAGCTATCGTACCAAGGTGCAGCGGCTGCCCATTGAGCCGATCTCCCAGGCCAGCGCAAACCAGCGTGCCGGTCGTTGCGGCCGTGTTTCCGAAGGGATCTGTATCCGCCTCTACAGCGAGGAGGATTTTCTCAATCGTCCCGAGTTTACGGATCCGGAGATCCTGCGCACCAACCTGGGTTCGGTGATCCTGCAGATGCTGAACCTGGGACTCGGCGATATCGCCGATTTCCCCTTCGTTCAGCCACCGGATAGCCGCCACATCAAAGATGGCATCAACCTGCTGGTGGAGCTGGGGGCGATAACCCTGCACAAGGGGCAGCCGCAGATGACGGCGCTCGGGCGTAAACTGGCGCGCTTGCCCATCGATCCTCGCCTGGCTCGGATGGTCCTGGAGGCGGACGGCAACGGCTGTGTTCATGAGGTGATGGTTATCACCGCCGCGCTCTCGATCCAGGATCCCCGGGAGCGGCCTATCGACCGCCAACAGGCCGCCGATGAGAAGCACCGGCGCTTTGCCGATAAGGACTCCGACTTCATCGCCTTTTTGAATCTTTGGCGCTACCTGAGGGAGCAGCAAAGGGCGCTCTCCTCGAGCCAGTTTCGTCGCCTCTGCAAGGCGGAGTTTCTCAACTACCTCAGGGTGAGGGAGTGGCAGGACCTGTACGCCCAGCTGCGTCAGAGTCTCAATGATCTGGAGATCCGGATAAGCCTGGACAAAACACCGGAGTATGACGCGATCCACCGCGCCCTGCTGGCGGGGTTGCTCTCCCACATCGGGCAGAAAGAGGCGGACGGCAGTTTCAAAGGTGCCCGCAACGCCAAGTTCTATGTGTTTCCCGGCTCCCAGCTGGCGAAGAAGTCCCCCAAGTGGCTGATGGCGGCGGAGTTGACGGAAACCAGCCGTCTCTTTGCGCGTACCGTGGCGAAGATCAGTCCCGAGTGGGTGGAGCCCCTGGCGCCGCACCTGGTCAAACGCAGCCACAGTGAGCCGCACTGGGAGAAGAAGCCCGGTGCGGTGATCGCCAGTGAGCAGGTTAGTCTCTTCGGCCTGGTGGTGGTGCCCGCCCGAAAGGTTCAGTTTGGCCCCATCGACCCGACCACGGCTCGCCAGATCTTCCTTCGCGAGGCGCTAGTCCAGGGTGAACTGGGGATGGATGCGGACTTCCTGAAGCGCAACCTGGCACTGCTGGAGGAGGTGGAAACCCTGGAGCATAAGTCCCGCCGCCGGGATATCCTGGTGGATGAGGAGAGCTTGCTGGCCTTCTACGATGAGCGCGTCCCCCCTGAACTGCTCACCCGAGCCCAGTTTCAGGGGTGGTGGCGCAAGGCGCAGCGGGATCGTGCCGATTGGCTCGATTTCTCCAAAAGTGCGCTGATGAAACGGGATGCCGAGCACGTGGGGGAGTCGGATTTTCCCGACTTCTGGACCCAGGGCGACATTACCCTACCGCTCTCTTACCGGTTCGAGCCCACGGCGGAGGACGATGGGGTCTCCCTTCACCTGCCTATCGAGCTGCTTAACCAGTTTTCCCCCGAGGGGTTTGACTACCTGGTGCCGGGACTGCGGCATGAATTGGTGGTGGCTCTGATCAAGACCCTACCCAAGGCGCTTCGGCGCCAGTTCGTGCCGGCACCCAACTACGCCTCGGCGGCGCTGGCGAACATTACCCCCTTTGAACAGCCCCTGCTGGAGGCGCTCTGTAAGCAGTTTCTGCGCATGTCGGGCACCCGGATTCGGCCTGAGGATTTCGAGGTGACGGAGCTTCCTAAGCACCTGCTCTTTAACTTCAAGATCGAGGACGACAAGAGGGAACTGCTCGCCCAGGGACGGGATCTTCTGGCGCTCAAGGCCGCTCTCAAAGGCAAGGTAAAGCAGGTGATTGCTAAGGTGGCGGACTCCGGTATCGAGCAGTCCGGCCTGACTGACTGGACCCTGGGGACCCTGCCCACAAGTTACGAACAGAAGCGGGGCGCTTACGCGGTTAAAGCCTTCCCTGCGCTGGTCGACGAGGGGGAGAGCGTGGCGGTGAAGCTGTTTGACAGCGAGGAGCGGGCGCGGGCGGCGCATCGCGCGGGTTTGCGCAAGCTGCTTCTGATCAACGTGCCCAACCCGGTGAAGTACCTGCAGCAGAAGCTACCGAACAAATCGAAGTTGGCGATGTACTTCAACCCCTTCGGCCGGGTTGACCTGCTGATCGCCGATTGCATCGACGCGGGGATCGACGAGATCCTGGCCACTCACCACTTGACGGTCGAAGATCCCGCCAGCTTCGCCGAGGCCCGAGAGCGGGTGAGGGCAGAGCTCGATGATACCGTGGTGGCGATTGGCACCAAGGTTGAAGCGGTACTGACCACACGGGGCGCTATCGCCAAGAAACTGAAAGGGCGGATCGCGCTGGAGCTGGCTTTCGCCATGGCGGATATCCAGGCCCATCTGGATAAGCTGGTGTACAAGGGTTTCGTGGCGGATACCGGCTGGGATCGTCTGGATGACCTGGCTCGCTACCTGAAGGCGATAGAGCGCAGGCTGGAGAAGCTGCCGGTGGATCCCCAGAGAGACAAGCTCCAGTTGCTGAAGATCCAGAAGGTGGAGCAAGCCTATCAGCAGGCACTTAACAAGCTCCCCAAGGGGCAGGCGGTGCCCGAGGCTTACTCGGCGATCCGTTGGATGCTGGAGGAGTACCGGGTCTCCTGTTTTGCCCAGAACCTGGGGACTAAGTACCCCATCTCAGACAAGCGGATCATGAATGCAATCCACGAGTTGTGATCTCATACCGCGGTTTTGCGTAAGAGTTTCAATCGTCATGTCGAGGGGCGAAAACGCCGTTTGGCACTCTTTTAACCTATCAATGGATCATTGCTTATCATGACCCGGGGCCACGCTCTAAACACCAAAGCGGTGAGCAAAAAGCCGGTGATCGGCATCGTGGGTGCCGGCGTGGCGGGCACCACCATCGCCCTTTACCTGTCGCAGCATTACCGCTGCGAGGTGCGCCTGCTGGATAAAAACGACACTGTGGTCAACGGTCCGCCAATCTGTCACCTGCATGCCGGTGGCAACCTTTACCGGGAGATCCCCGATGAGGAGTGCCTGGCACTGCTGGAGCAGTCCGTGGAAACTCTGAGGTTCTATCCCCACTGCGCCAATGTTCGACCGACGGTACTGGCGGTGCCTACCCGGGATCCCGGTTCGGTGGATGATCTGCTGCCGCGTCTGGCCAAGCTCCAACAAAGATATCAAGCGCTTATCGACGAGGACCCGGCCAATGCAGTGCTCGGGCCCGCCGAGGCGTACTATCGGCTCTACACTCGAGCGCAGATGGCGCAGTTGGCCGGGCAACCGCTACCCCGTACGCCCCTCAGTGCCGATGACTGGATGATCCCGGTGGCCCGTAGCCTGGATTTTAACCGGGTGAAGTGGCCGCTGATCCAGGTGCAGGAGTACGGGCTCAGTGTCTTTCGGTTGGCGGCCAACGCCAGTCTGGCGTTGGCAAATCAGCCCAACTGCCAGGTACTGCTCAATACCCGGGTGACTGGCCTGCGACCCCAGGCACAAGGGTGGCAGCTTCAGGCCGAGAAAAGCGGGAAAGTTACAGCCCCGCTTACGGTCGATTACCTGGTCAATGCCGGGGGGCACCGAAGCGGCGAACTGGATGATTGGGCGGGTTTGCGACGGCCACGCTGGGTGGAGTTCAAGGCGGCTTACCTGACCCGTTGGTCCGATGTGCCCGGTAACTGGCCGGAGCTTGTATTCCACGGTGCCCGGGGCACACCGGAAGGGATGGCGCAACTGACCCCCTATGCCGACGGCCATTTCCAGCTCCATGGCATGACCGATGAGATCACCCTGTTTCCCGGTGGTCTCAGCGCCAGCACGGATCAGAGCGCACAGCCGGTCCTCGCCCCCCTGCTGGCACGCAAGTTGTCTCAGGGCTGGCAGGCGGGGGAGATCGGTCAGCGAAGCCGACGGGCGATCGCGCATCTCGCTCACTTCATTCCCGCTTTTGCCAGTGCGGAAGTGGCGGGAAAGCCCCTGTTTGGAGCCCAACAGATCCCTGGCAGTAACGCCGATCTTCGCGCCGCCGGGATCTCCTTTGCCGGCCATGACTACGCCCGGGCGGAGATCGTCAAAGCCAACTCCGCACTGCCCGTTGCCCGCGCCCTGGCCGAATACTTGATGGCACAGGGCCGTCTCCAGCCTCTTTCTCGCCCATGGCAAACGGCGTTGTCCGCGGATGCCGTAGAGCGGACCGCCTGTGAGTTGGCACTAAGACGTGATTACCCCGAAGCACTGGCGCGGCGCACCGGCCAAAGTTTATAACCAGGTTGATCGGGATCAATCGCTGCCCTTGCATCTTCGCGCTGCTGGACCCATATCAGTAATGAGGTTCAGGAAAAGCGATAGGAGGTGCGTATGCGTCGTGGATTTCCCAGCCTCTTCGGTCATCGCCGCGCTGTGACCCCGTTTCAGCGTGACTTTGCTGACCTGTTCGAGGCTTTCGATCAGAACTGGCCCTTTGCGGGTCAGAATGGGCATCAGGACTCAGCGATGCCCGCCGTGGATGTCCGGGAGTTGGAGGATCACCTGGAGGTGACCGCCGATCTGCCGGGACTGGCCAAAGAGGACATTGAGCTCCAGTGTGCCGGTGATCGCCTGCTGTTGAAAGCGGAGCGAAAAGGTGAGCGCACAGAGGAGAAGGAGAAAGGCTATCGGGTTCTCGAGCGTCATTTTGGCAGCTATCAGCGACTTATCCCGCTGCCGTTCGTTGTCAAAGATGATGCAGCGATTGAGGCTCGCTACAAGGATGGCGTGCTGACCGTTCATATCCCCAAACCTGAGGGTGAGACCGAGGCGCACAAGCCTATCCCGATCCGGTTCGAGCATTGAACTGTCCAGGGCAATGCGCTCCCATCATGGATGGGGGCGCTTTCGTTTGTTCGGCGTTTCCGGGGATGGGCTGTCTTTTGAAAGCAGGATTGATAGACTATCACACCGTATTTTTAATAGAGTTGGATCCGTGCGTTCACTGCTGCTGTTTCTGCTTATGCTTTCGTTGCCGTCTCACGCGGCCATCTATTCTGCCCCGCAACCCCAGAGCCGTCTGATCGGTTTTGCTATGGAACACCGGGTTCAGGTTGGCCAGACGCTGGACGACATTGCCGAGCAGTACAACATGGGCTTTTTGAGCCTGATTGCTGCCAATCCGGGGGTTGACCCCCTGCTGCCGACACCGGGCTCCATACTGAAACTGCCGTCGCAGATGCTGCTGCCGGACGTGGAGCGGGTGGGCATCGTGGTTAACCTGGCGGAGTTGCGACTCTACTATTTCGAGAACGCCCGTCAGCGGGTGCATGTCTACCCCATCGGCATCGGGGTGATTGGGCGGGAAACCCCGATCGGAAAGACCCGGGTAAGTCAAAAGCGCAAGGATCCTACCTGGACCCCCACCGCCACTACGCGCAAGAAGTGGCTGGAGGAGAATGGCGAGCCGCTGCCTCCGGTGGTGCCGCCGGGCCCGGACAATCCGCTGGGCCACCGCGCCCTACGCCTGGGTTTTGGCAACGGTGAGTACCTGATCCACGGAACCAATAAAGATTTCGGCATCGGCATGCGGGTCTCCGCCGGTTGCATCCGTCTGCGTCCAAACGACATCGAACACCTGTTTGACCTGGTTCGGCGGGGGGAGCCGGTGCGGGTGATCAATGAACCGGTTAAACTCGCGGAAGAGGCGGATGGCTGGTATATCGAAGTGCATGAACCACTCTCGGAGGAGGTGGCGCTGGACAGGGAGGAGAAGGAGATCCCGGTAAGCTCTGAACTGCAATCAAAACTCGAATCTTTACGCCTGCCTCCACAGCGGCTTCAACAGGTGTTTGAAGAGCAAAGTGGCCTGCCGCAACGCCTGTTGTAGGACTGCTTTAGGAAACGTTGACACAAAAAAGGCTCGCCATAGGCGAGCCTTTTACTAACCAGCGGTCCAATTACTTCTTGGAGTAACCGCTAGCCATGTTGTCGATGCGAGCATTGGCACGTGCCGCTTCTTCCTGGGCTTCCATGGAAGCAGACTTAGCTGCGTTGATGTCAGCATTCATCTGGGCGTGATCGGAACGCAGGGCGCCCACTTGATCGGCCAGGGAATCAACCTTGTTAGACAGAGTCTCAACCTGGGTTTCCAGCTCTGAGTTGTTTGCACAACCGAACAGCAGGCCGCTCATGGCCACAACGACCAACAGTTTTGCTTTCATATCCTCTCCTTAATTTTTTTTACGGCAACGTGGCGAGTGAGTTGAATCCACATCGCTTAAAATGTTGCGCCGACAAGTATGGCATAAAACCTCATCTACTCAAGCCTTCAGTTTGGCTAACTCTTTGCTCAGTAAGGGATTGGTTAAGTTCTGCCCTTTCCAACCGGGTTAATTCGGTAGGGATATCAGGGGATCACGTAAAGGCCAACGGCAACGCAGTGACAGGCGGCTCCGCCGAGAACAAACAGGTGCCAGATCGCATGGGTGTAGCGCTGACGCTTGGCCACGTAAAAGAGCGTACCTAGGCTGTAGCTGAGCCCACCCGCTACCAGGAGCAGAAAACCGGGACGGGGCAGGGTTTGGTAGAGTTGCCAGATCACCACTAGGCTGGACCAGCCCATTACCAGGTAGGTGAGCAGTGCCAGCTTTTTAAAGCGGTCCACGAACAGGGCTTTGAACATCACACCGGCCACGGCCATCGCCCAGATGAGCGTCAGCAGAAGGGTACCTGCCTCGCCATCGATGGTGATCAGCATGAAAGGGGTGTAACTGCCGGCAATCAGGAGATAGATGGCGCAGTGATCGAGGCGTTTGAACACCGCCTTGGCCCCCTGGTGGTGGATGGCGTGGTAGAGGGTGCTGCAGAGAAAAAGCAGGATCAACGTGGCTCCGTAGATGCTTATCCCGGCGATCTCTGCGGGAGTTAGAACCGGGATCCCCTTGACCAGCATCAGGGTTAAGCCGACGATGGCGGCTGCGACGCCGATGCCGTGGGAGAGGGCATTGGCGATCTCTTCATTGACCGAGTAAGTTTGAACGCGCATGAGATTCCTTCCTTGATGTCTGCCGCTCATCTTACCAGCTCATCTACAGCGTACAAGTGTTCGCTGAGTGATTCTCTCTGTCATCCTGCATGAATGTTTCCCGCTCGATCTGAAAGAGATCCACCGGGTGGCCGCAAACACGGGTCGGCCGGCAGTAGTGCAGTCCCAGGGCTAGTGCCACCGAGCGGGAGCGAAGGTTCTCCTTGTGGATCAAACTGATGACCCGGTCGAAAGGGCGTTGCCGAAATCCCCACTCCAGTGCGGCAGCGGCGCCTTCACGGGCGAAGCCCTGGCCCCAAACGGGGCGTGCCAAGGTCCAGCCGATCTCGACGCCGGGCCAGCCCTCAGGTTGCCAGAGCCCAATCCGCCCGATCACGGTAGCGCTATCGGAGTGTTCGACAGCCCAATGCCCAAAGCCCTTTAACTGCCAGTGGCCCACCATCATCGCCAGGTGGCGCCAGGCGTCATTGCGGCTTAAGGGGTCCCCACCCAGATAGCGCATCACTTCGGGGTCGGCGCAAAAAGCGGCGTAGGCATCAAGGTCCTCTGCACGCCAGGGTCGCAAACAGAGACGGTCGGTATGCAGGATCGGTATCAAAGTGGCCATTGAGAATCAGTTCCAGCACTAAGGTATTGGTGATGAATGGGAATTCGGAGTATTGGCTTGAGCAACGATCGGGATGATCAGCACAGGCATTGCATCAACTGCTCTGCGCTGAGCAGCGTCAGCGAACCTTTCGGGTAGCCGGCACCAGTATCGATCCAGATCCGGTTCGCCAGTTTGTGCAGGTTGGGTTGTGGCGTGTGGCCCATCACCACCGCATCGATGCCGGAGATCGGTTCGGGGTGAGCACCCTTGCGGGCCTGGTTCAGAGTGTTGCGGGACCACTGACAAAAGGCGATCTCCTCGGCACAGAGGCCTTCATGGCAGGCATTAGCAAACTGGCCCCAGCTCCTGCCCGGCAGGTCCGCATGGACAACACCGATTCGGGCTTTAAGAGCTGGGATCTGGATCTCCAGAGCGATCGGCATCTTGGGCAGCAGCCTCAGCGCCAGGCTGGCGATGGCATCTTGTTGCGGCCCGGGTAAGCGCTGGTACCAGTCTCCGCCGGCGTTTTGCCATAGGCTCATTGTCTCAGGAGGCCCCGTCAGGGCATCAAGCATCATTTTTTCATGGTTGCCTTGAACTGCAACGAACCAGGGTTTTTCCAACAGGGCGAGACAGGCAGGGCTATCGGCGCCACGGTCGATAAGGTCACCGACGCTGATCAGGCGATCCCCCTGGTCAGGGTCAAACCGGTGGCGTGCCAGTGCACGCTGCAACTGGTGGATCTCGCCATGAAGATCCCCCAAAAAGAAGGTCCGCAACGGGCAGGTTAGGGTGAGTAACTGTTTTTGCTTCATAGAGTAAGGCTAATTCATTTGAACGAGTTTGCCCCATCCTTAGCGACGCCTCCTCGGTGACCCCCTTACTTGGTCCGGCCGCGTCGCTGTTATACCCTTGCCAAGACCAGAAACGGCGGGCGCCAACACCGCCTTGATCAAAAAGCAGAGGAATGAGGATGGGGAGGAGAAAAGCCTGGCTCGCGGGCCTGATGATGATGGTTTTGGGGGCGGCGTTGCCCGCATCAGCCCGGGATGAGGTGCGTAATGTTATCTTCATGATCGGCGATGGCATGGGGCCCGCTTATCTCACCGCTTACCGCTATGCGTTGGCGGGAGAGCCCGGTGGCGCGATCGCGCCGACCATCTTTGACCAACTTCTGGTGGGCAGTGCTTCGACCTACCCCATGGATGACACCTTCGTGACCGACTCCGCTGCTGCTGCCACCGCGTTGGCGACGGGGGTGAAAAGTTACAACGGCGCCATCGGGGTGGACAACAATCAGGTCCCGCTGCGTTCCATTCTTGAACAGGCGCGACTTCTGGGCAAAAGCACCGGTGTTGTGACCACCTCCCAGGTGAATCACGCCACTCCGGCCAGCTTTCTGGCCAACGTTAAGCGTCGCAGTCTCTATGACGCCATCGCCGAGCAATATGTGCATAAGCGTATCGCTGACAAAACTATGTTGGATCTGATGTTTGGCGGTGGCGAGCGCTATTTTTCCCGCGCCCCGGGCGGGTTAGCACTGCAGCTGAGGGAGATGGGCTGGCAGCAGGCTTGGGAGATGGCAGAGTTGGAGCAACTGGAGCGCTTACCGGCGATGGCGCTGATGGCTGAGGTTGCGCTGCCCCACGCCATCGACAGTGCGCACCCAGACCGCTTGCTGCGAATGACCGATAAGGCATTGGCCCTGCTTTCGTCCCAACCCAACGGATTCTTCCTGATGGTGGAGGGAAGTCAGATCGACTGGTGTGGCCACGCCAATGATATCCGCTGCGCCCTGGGGGAGATGGCGGACTTCGCCAAAGCGGTGGAGCGTGCCAAAGCCTTTGTGGAGGAGAATCCGGACACCCTCCTGGTGATAACGGCGGATCACTCCACCGGTGGCCTCACCCTTGGGGCCGGCGGTACCTACCAGTGGCTGCCTGGGCCGATCCTACAGGTGGAGCGGACCGCGGGCTATATCGCCCGTAAGATGCTCGAAGCGCCGGAGTCGCCGGTGGAGGCGGTCTGGTCTCGTTACGCGTCGCTGCCGCTTTCGTCGCAGGAGTTGGCGATGCTGGCGCTGGCCCGTAAGGCGCAGCTTGACGGGGAGGGGCCCTACCATCTTTCCTCGCGAATTGGCCAACTGGTGGCCAAGCGCTCCTTTACCGGCTGGACCACCAGCGGCCACACCGGTGAGGATGTCAGCGTCATGGCCTACGGAGAGGGCGCGGACACCTTTATCGGGTTCCAGGACAATGCCGATATCGCCCGGAAAATTATGAGCCTTCTTGGCGAAGCTCAGCGCCCATGATGGCCCTTGGGTGTCGGCAGTGGCCTTTAGCCTTGGTTGGGCTTGGGCGCGCGTTGGCGGGGATCCTGCCCGTAGTAGGATTGCAGGCAGTGATACCAGTGGGGTAGAGCCTCGGCGAGCCGGTGGGGCTGGGTGAAGAAGCTTTCGCTGCTGACGGCAAAAAACTCGCCCCTGTTGGTCAGGGCGTAAGGATCCATCGGCAGCCGCTGTTGGATCGTTGCTTCCCCCCACTCCTGTTCAAGGGCCTCGTGGTATTGCTGCTCCAGGGTTTGAAATGCCCGTTCGAGCGTCTGTTGCCACACGGAGAGTGCATTCAGGCTCAAGGGCGGTGTACCGTTCACCTCACCACTGGCCATGTCCAGCTTATGGGCCAACTCGTGGATCACCACGTTGTAGCCGCTCCAGTCGCCACTGGCATCGATATCCACCACGGAAAACTGGACAGGGCCCTGCTCCCAAGCCTCTCCGGCGAGCAAGTCTGTTTCCTCATGCACCAGTCCGAGCTCATCCTGCCATTGGGCGTCGCCTTCGAAGAGGTCGGCGTGGAAACGCACCTCGTAGAAGGTGGCGTAGTGGGAAAGGTTTTTGGTCAAAACAGGCAGCGACGCCATCAGGGCGGTACGGATACAGAGCCGATCGGTCAGTGTGACACCGGGGCCGGCAACGACGAAGCGTTTCTGAGCCAGGAACGCCTGGCCCAGAGCAATCAGGCGGTCGGCGTCCACCTGGCCAAGATGGGTCAGGATCGGTACCGCTTCCAGCTCTTTTTGCCAGCGTCGACGGCGCTCTTCTGCATCCTGAGCGGGTCGTAAGCGACGCAAAAAATGGCAGAACCTCACGGCCGTGCTCCCTGCCGAGGGTGATGGATCCGACAGATCAAGCTTGATTTCTCCTAAGGGTGATCGCCCCCAAGTATCCGGTTTCTCGGCGTGATCGCCAAGTGCTAGTTCGCTATAGTTCGCGCCCCTTTATGGTGGCGTGCAAGCCCTCGCCATTTCCTGTTCGGTTACTGAGCCATCGCACCCTATATTGATCCCGGTCACGGTCAATGGGTGAGGGTAATGCTCCAATGTATCCTATATTTTGTGTTGTGGGTGTCCGGAAGCACCATATCTGGTGTTGTCAGGGAGGCGCCTGTTGAGAGGAGTGAACTTGATGCCAGTAGTGATTAAGCGGGACGGATGCCGCTCAAACTTCGACGGTGAACGTATTCGGCAAGCGGTGCTTCGGGCCGCAGAAGCCGTGGGGCAGGGCGATAGCGCCTATGCCAACCAGGTGGCCGAAACCGTAACCCGACAACTGGCAGCGGAGCAGGAGGTTGCGATCCATCGCATTCAGGACGCCGTTGAGGACGCCTTGATGGCCGGCCCCAACAAGGCGATCGCCCGGGCGTACATCGAATATCGCCATGATAGGGATCTGGCCCGTGAGCGCGCCAGCCATCTCAACCGGGAGATCCGCGGCCTGGTGGAGCAGAGTAATTCGGATCTGCTCAATGAGAACGCCAACAAGGACGCCAAGGTGATCCCGACCCAACGGGATCTGCTGGCGGGGATCGTAGCCAAGCATTACGCCTGTCGCCATATCCTGCCCCGTGACGTCGTGACGGCCCACGAGCGGGGCGAAATCCACTACCACGACCTGGACTACGCGCCCTTCTTCCCGATGTTCAACTGCATGCTGATCGACCTCCACGGAATGCTCACGGGGGGGTTCAAGATGGGCAATGCGGAGATAGACACGCCGAAGTCGATCTCCACCGCGACAGCGGTGACGGCCCAGATCATCGCCCAGGTGGCCAGCCATATCTATGGCGGGACCACCATCAATCGCATCGACGAGGTGCTGGCGCCCTATGTTCAGGCCAGCTACGACAAACACCTGGCGGTGGCCAGGGAGTGGCAGGTTCCGGATCCGCGCGCTTACGCGCAGGCACGCACGGAAAAAGAGTGTTATGACGCCTTCCAGTCGCTGGAGTACGAGGTGAACACGCTGCACACCGCCAATGGACAAACGCCCTTCGTGACCTTCGGGTTCGGACTCGGCAGTGGCTGGCAGGCTCGGCTGATCCAGCGCTCAATTCTGCGCAACCGCATCGCGGGGCTGGGTAAGAACCGCAAAACGGCGGTGTTCCCCAAGCTGGTGTTCGCCATCAAGGAGGGCCACAACCACAAGGCGGGGGATCCCAGCTACGACATCAAGCAGCTGGCCCTGGAGTGTGCCTCCAAGCGGATGTACCCGGACATCCTCAACTACGACAAAGTGGTGGAGGTCACGGGCTCCTTCAAAAACCCCATGGGGTGTCGCTCCTTCCTGGGGGTGTATGAAGAGGGGGGACAGTTGCAGCATGAGGGGCGCAATAACCTGGGTGTTGTCTCGCTCAACCTGCCGCGGGTGGCGATGCAGGCCAAAGGCTGTGAATCCCGATTTTTCTCGCTGTTGGATGAGCGACTGGCGCTGGCCCACAAGGCGCTGATGACCCGCATCGAGCGTCTACAGGGGGTCAAGGCCCGGGTCGCGCCGATCCTCTACATGGAGGGTGCCTGCGGTGTTCGCCTGCAGGCGGATGATGAGATCACCGAGATCTTCAAGGGTGGTCGGGCCTCCATCTCGCTGGGTTACATCGGTTTGCATGAAACGGTGAATGCCCTGTTTGGGGCCCAGACCCATCTCTACGACAGCGACATCCTCAGGGAGAAAGCGGTCAATATTGTCCGCCACCTGAAAAAGGCGGTGGATCGCTGGAGTCAAGAGAGCGGTTACGGCTTCAGCCTCTATGCGACACCCAGCGAAAATCTCTGTACTCGCTTTTGTAAAATCGATACCCAGGAGTTTGGCCTGGTGGATGGCGTAACCGACAAGGGATACTACACCAACAGCTTCCACCTCGATGTGGAGAAGCGGGTGAATCCCTATGACAAGATCGATTTCGAAATGGTCTACCCCGCGATCAGTTCCGGCGGGTTCATCAGCTACGGCGAGTATCCCAATATGCAGCACAACCTCGAGGCGCTGGAGGATGTGTGGGATTACAGTTACGCCCGGGTGCCCTATTACGGCACCAATACGCCCATCGATGAGTGTTACGAGTGTGGGCACTGCGGTGAGTTTTCCTGCACCAGCAAAGGCTTCGTTTGTCCCCAGTGCGGTAACGCCGACCCTGCCAGGGTGTCGGTGACGCGCCGCGTGTGCGGCTACCTGGGGAGTCCGGACGCACGCCCCTTTAATGCCGGAAAGCAGGAGGAGGTAAAGCGGCGGGTCAAGCACCTTTGAGTCCGCCCTGCCGATCCGTACGGAGTGCCTGCGCCGTGCGGGCGCCCAGTGCGGGTGGCGCCATACGTGGAGTAACCATGCATTACCATCAGTACTTCCCCGTGGACGTGGTGAACGGGCCCGGAACCCGTTGCACGTTGTTTGTTTCCGGTTGCGAGCACCAGTGCCGTGGCTGCTATAACCAGTCAACCTGGCGGCTGGACTCCGGTCATCCCTTTGACCAGGCGATGTCGGACAGGATCATCCAGGATCTGAACGATACCCGCATCCGTCGCCGCGGTCTGTCGCTCTCCGGCGGTGATCCCCTGCATCCGGCCAACGTGGGCGCCGTTTTGGCCCTGGTTCGTCGTGTCAGGAGAGAGACTCAGGGGAAAGATATCTGGCTCTGGACCGGCTACGAACGGGAATCGCTCAGCGAGGCACAACTGGCGGTGATCGATTACGTGGATGTGCTGGTGGACGGGCCCTTCATCGAGGCGCAGAAAGATATGACGCTTCAGTGGCGCGGCAGCCGAAATCAGCGGATCCATGCCCTGACGCTTTAGTCGCCGGTCTTAGGTCCAGTCGGTCGGTGCGTACCGAATAGGGTTCACTTACCGCAAGTCCCTCACTATTAGTCTGATTTTTATACCTACGGTGCTCCATCACCGTTAGGATAGGCAGAAACACCAATCGGGATTAGGGATGGAAACGCAGGGAAGAGTGGTAGGAAACAGTGTGGTGGTGGCTGGCGCCACCGGTGCGACCGGCCGCGAGCTGATGGGTCGGTTGCTGGCCGATGAGCGCCTCCACAGGATCCACCTTCTCACTCGCAGTATGACTCCCTGGTGCGATAACCCTAAAGTTATCGAGCATCACTGGGCGCCGGTTCCAGCTCCGTCCGGTCAAAAGGTCACCCTCAAGCGTATCGAACTTCCAGCCTCCCTCGAGCGACTGGCCCTAGATGAACCTGTGACAGCGCTATTTTGCTGTCTTGGCACCACCTTGGCCCAGGCCGGGAGCAAGGCGGCATTTCGAGCGCTCGACCTGGATGCGGTGGTGGCCTTGGGGCAGTGGGCGAAAAAGCATGGGGTCGGCACGATGCATGTGATCAGCAGTAAGGGAGCAAATCCCCAACGGCGTGCTTTTTATTTGAGATGCAAAGGGGAGATGGAGCGGGCGCTGATGGACCTTGAGCTACCCAGCCTCTATCTCTATCGTCCCTCACTGCTGGCGCGTCCTCAGCCCCGTTTTGGCGAACATCTGGGTGAACGGATACTGAATCTCCTCACCTGTCTGCCCGGCAGTGCTCACTGGCGCCCGGTTCCGGTGGCAAGGTTGGCGGCGGTCATGGTGGAGAGGGCCCGTGAGGCGAAGGCCGGTGTTCACTGCATCGAGTCGGGGCAGCTTTGGGATGAGAAGGGAAGCGGAGCCGCTGAATGAGCGGGTCTACACCAGGTTTCGTGGGGGGTTAAGTAGGGAACATAAGCGTGGCCCGGCGGTGTTGGGCCGCCGGGCCACGTTGGTTTTTTTAGCTTCCCGCCGGGCGGGTGCACTCCTCGACCAGATACGCCAGGTGGCGGTAGCTGATCCCGCTGTGGCGTGTCAGGCCCAACTCACACATACGGTTGGCGTAATAGCCCTCATTGAGCCCCTCTGGCAACTGGCTTTTCAGGTTTCGCAGGGCATCGGCATTGATCTCCGGCTTGAACAGCCCTTTTTCACCGGCGAAACCGCAGCAAAATATCCTTTCCGGACGGATCACCTGGTCGGCACACTGCTCGGCGATGGCGTTCATCTTGCTGCCCGCATTGAGATGCTCGGCGCTGCAGCCGACGTGAAGGGCGACTTGGGCCTTACGATTGACCAACTCCAGCTTGTCCAGTAGGTGGTCGTGGATGAAATCGACCGCATCCACCAGGGTGTAGTCGACACCGGCGTCCTGCAGGGTCCGCTTGGTGCAGGAGAGGGCGTCGATGATCACAGGATGCTGGCCGCCATCGGTCATCGCCTCGAGGGCATCGATCAGCTCCTTTCGTTTCCCGTCGGCGTTTTTGTAATCCCCTTTGGATTCCCACATCTGACCGCAGCAAAGCTGGCGGGTATTGTCCGGGACCCGAACCTCGTAGCCAGCTCGCTCCAGCAGGGTGACCATGACGTCGGGCAGGGTGGTGTGATCCGGATCTTCCGGGGTCGGGCCGAAAGTTCGGCCACCACAGGCGGCAAAGTAGACGACGACGGGACGCCCCTCACCGGACTGTGTCGGTTTGGGCAGATTTCCCCCCTTCGGGAACGACGGATCCCAGTAGGGGACCTCCTTGGTGATAACACGTCCGACCTTCATCAGGCCTCCGGTGATGGTGCTACCGGTAAACTTGTGGATCCCGTGCAGCAGGTCAAAGCCCGTGCTCAATACCTGGTTGACCCCTTTGTAGTGGTTGGCCTGGAAATCCAATACCTTCTGAGCGGTACTGGTGAGCTGTTCGCTGCGCAGTTTCCGGGTGAGCATGCCCATGTTGTTGTCGACGGGGCAGGCGATGGTGCAGAGTTGGCAGGCCACGCAGGTATCGATCACGTCGTATTGGGCCGCCTCCCGCATTTTTTGCGCCTTGGCGTGCTCACCGGCCTGATCCAATCGTTCAATCTCTCGCAGGGTGGTAATACGGTGGCGTGGGGACATGTTGAGATTGTTGGTGGGGCAGGTGCGTTCGCAGAAGCCGCACTCGATGCAGCGGTCCACGTAATCATCTACCGCGGCGGAACTTTTGATCTGCTTGACGTGCACCTCCGCATCCTCATTGAGGATCACGCCGGGGTTGAGCAGACGGTCGGGGTCGAAGGCCTCTTTGAGCTTTTTCATCAGCGCATAGGCTTTGGGTCCCCACTCCAGCTCAACAAAGGGGGCCACGGCGCGCCCGGTACCATGCTCAGCCTTCATGGAGCCATCGTATTTGTTGATCACCAGATCGGCGATGGCCTGCATGAAGCGGTCAAACTGCTCCACGTCGGATTTTCGCCGGAAGTTCGGGGTGATAATGAAGTGGAAGTTGCCGTCGAGGGCATGACCGTAGATCACCCCCTCGGGATAACCATGGACCTGGAACAGCTCTGACAGATCTGCGGCGGCGTTGGCCAGATCCTCTACCCGAAACGCCACGTCTTCGATGATGACGGAGGTCCCTTTGGGGCGTTCACCACCGATAATGGGGAAGAGCCCCGAGCGCATCGCCCAGTACTGACCAAACACCGCGGGATCGGAGCTGAACTCGATGGGCCTGAGGGTTTCAATATGGGCGATCGATTGGGTGATCTGTTCGGTGTAGGCTTGGAGCTGTGCCTCATCGTTGGCGCGGCTCTCGATAAGCAGGATGGCGGTGCCCTCTGGCAGCTCGGATAACCACTCCGGCATCCCTTTCTTGCCAGTAACCGCTTTGATCGACGCCCAGTCAAGTAGCTCCGCCGCGGCAACGGCATCGGTTTTCAGTGGCGGAATCGCCTTGGAGGCGTCAACCATGTTGTGAAACACCGCCATGGCGGAAGCCTTGTTGCGCGCCTCTGGCACCGTCCGGTAGGTGACCTCCTCCACAAAGGCAAAGGTGCCCTCGGAGCCCACCACCAGGTGGTTGATAAGGTCGAAGGGGTCTTGGTAGTCCACTAGGGCATTCAGGCTATAGCCGGTGGTATTCTTGATGGCGTACTTCTGCCGGATCCTGTCCGCCAGTTCCGTGTCCGCCTGGGTGCTTTTCGCCAATTCGGTCAGCGTTGCCAGCAGCTCGGGCCGAGCCTGGGTAAAAGCGTCCCGGGAGTCAGGATCACCGGTATCCAGGCGCGTGCCATCCGCAAACAGCAGCTTGGCGCTCTCGATGGTCTGGTAGCTGTTTTGGGTGGTACCGCAGCACATGCCGGAGGCGTTGTTGTTCACGATCCCCCCGACCATGCAGGAGGTGAGGGTCGCCGGATCCGGCCCGATTTTGCGATCGAGCGGTTTGAGTTTGGCGTTCGCTTCCGCGCCGATCACGGCGGCACCAAGGGTGATATGGTTGGCATCGTCACTGATGCTGATGTTGCGAAAGCCATCGTAGCCGAGCATCAGCAGGATCCCTTCGCCAACTGCCTGGCCTGAGAGGCTGGTGCCGGCAGCACGAAAGGTGACCGGTGCCTTGTGGGTGCGGGCGACGGCGAGAACCTTGGCGACCTCTTCGGTCTGGTTTGCGTGCACCACGATCTCTGGCACGATGCGGAAGTAACTGCCATCCGTGGACCAGGCAAAACGGCGTACGGGATCGTCCGTGACGGCCTCTTTGCCAAGTTGTGCCCGCAGATCGGCTAACACTTGCTGGTAATCGACGCTCATCCTTACCCCTTTCAACTGATGCTATGACTTTGACCCTTAAAAAGCGTAGCGGAGCGGACGAGGTTCTTCCGCTTAATCTTTTGAACCGGCTGTGACCTTTTGGGCGGCAGGGTTGGCTTGGGGAGGTTGCGCTGAGGAGTAGAGCGGGGATGGGGACAGTCGTTGCGAGGATGCGTTCAGGCCTGCCCGTGGGCGTAGATCACACTGCCACCCTTGATGGTGTCTATCACCTGCTTGGCCAATTGGGGCGGCAGGGCGGGGCAGCCCAGGCTGCGCCCCAGCATCCCTTGGTGCGCCAGCCGGGTAGGATCAGCGTAGTCGGCGCCGTGAATAACGATGTAGCGTTGGCGAGCATTGTCATTCACGCCCGGATCCAGACCATCAAGGCGCAGGGAGTAGCCGTTGCTGCCGACATAGGTTTCGCCGGTGATGAAGGTTCCCAACGAACTTTGGTGAGAGCTCACCCGGTTTGAGAAGGTGTCGGCATAGAGTGCCCCGCTTTGACGTCCGTGGCTGACAAAGGTGTCGTAGAGCAGCGCCTCGTTGGCCATGTCGATAACGAAAAACCGCTTCTCGTTGGAGGGCTTGCTGTAGTCGATGATGGTGAGTATCGGGCTGCTGACCCCCGGTGTGGTCCGGTAGCGCGCCAACGCCTCGGAAAATACGTCGGGATCCAAGCGCCCCTGCAACCCAACCCGGGCTAACAGCAGTTGATCCGACCCCTGTTGTCCCTTTGCGGATGCGGCATTACTGCGATCCAGCCCCTGCGCTGACTTTGGCACGTTGATGGCCGCAGCCGGGCGGCTGTCAGCGCGGCTCAATGTCGGGATCAGGAACGTGAGCAGGGTCAGCAGGGTCAAGCAGAGAGAGCGCAGCGAAAGCATGGCGTACCGGTGGAGTTAGGATCATTTTACGGCCGGTCACCATAATAGACTGCTCAATGTGTCGCCAATTGGCCGCCAAAAACTGTGCGCTTGATCATATTTCACTGCGCCGAACGCTGCACAGCGCGCAGTGCTCCCTTACGAGTCTAAGGATCAGATGCAGCGGGCCGGTTTGGGCAATCCGGCGATCTTGGTCGCCTGTTTGGCCGGCCCCTTGGGAAAGAGTCTGTACAGGTACTTGCTGTTGCCCTTCTCCTCGCCCAGTTTCTGTGCCATCGCCTTGACCAGCACCCGGATGGCCGGGCTTGTCTGGTACTCCTGATAAAAGTCGCGAACAAAGTGCACGACCTGCCAGTGCGCCTCGGAAAGTTCGATCCCCTCCTCCTGTGCTAACTGGGGCGCCATCTCAGGACACCATTGGCTGGGGTCCAGCAGGTAGCCCTGTTTATCGGTGGGGATCTCTTTACCATTGAAAATCATAGGGTCACCATGCGATCTGGTTTTGAGTTTGCAGGGTCAGTTCGACGAAGCCGTAGTAATCTACCGTTTTTAGGCCCTTTTGGATACGGGACACTAATCCCCGTGCTTCAACGTCAGGCAGCAGTAGATAAGCGTCGAAGCGGGCCAAAATGGTCTCGAAGCGGGGCTGGGTTGCCATCACGACGGCGTCCTGGAGCAGCAGTAGGGGCGCCCCGGGGGGCAGATGACGCAGGTGATGGGCCAGTTGGGCCGGCGTGGCGCAGGCCGCAGTCAGGGTGGTCAATGTGGTGGTCAAAACGTCAGTACCTGTTTGCTTTGCTGGATCTGCCTATGTATTTGCACCCGCGGCAGTGTTTTGGCCTTAATGACTAGGTCATCCGGGCTCAGTCCCCGCTCCTGCAGTGACTCCTCGCAGATAAAGACCTTGTCGACCTCATAGAGCGGCAGTGCGCCGAAGGTGGCGATGTGATCCTTGCTGGCGATGATCTTGGGGGATTGCCCCTTGACCAGTTGATAGACACCCTCATCGATAAAGCAGACAGCGGTGTCGACCTCGTAACTGGCACTGAGCAGAACAAGGTCCAGCGCTTCACGGCCGCTGGCATTGCCGTGGGGTACCTGACGAAAAACCACGGTCAGTTGTGTCATGAGGCCTCCGGTTGTGAGGGGTTAACCAAACTGCACCACCCGATCCACCTCGGCGGCGGCAGTCACAAACTCCCCCAGTCCCCCAAGGGTAAAGCAGGCTGCAAGGTTGGTGCTGTCGTGTTCGGCATCTTCGGCGGCTTCGGCATCGATCACCCCACGACGCAGGCTGGCGGAGACACAGCTGACCAGCGGCACGCCCTGATGGTGCAGTCGTTGCCAGGCGGCAGCGATATCAAACTCATCCGCAGCGGGGCTCAGCAGTCGGGACGCGTTAAGCACGCCCTCCTGGTAGAAAAATATCTGGCGAACCTCATGGCCCGCGGCCAGTGCGGCCTCGGCGAAGCGCAGTGCGGTGTAGGCATCTTCACGACCATAGGGGGGGCCGTTGACAAAAAGTACAAAGGTGCTCATATCGGGATCGAAAAGGCCCACGGCAATCAGCAGTGGGCCTGAGTTTACCTCAAAAGGGGATCAGTCGTTGGAGAGCCCCAGCAGGCTCAGGAGACTGATAAAGATGTTGTACAGCGACACGAACAGGGTCACGGTGGCATTGATGTAGTTGCGCTCGCCGCCATGAATAATGGCACTGGTTTGCATCAGGATGGCACCGGATGAGAACAGGATAAAGAGTGCACTGAGCGCCATCTGGAGTGCCGGTACCGCCAGGAAAATGTTCGCAATGAACATCGCCACGATCACCCAGAAACCGGCCTGCATCATGCCGCCCATAAAGGACATGTCCTTACCGGTCATCAGCACGTAGGCAGAGAGTCCAAAGAACACCAGCGCGGTGCCGGCAAACGCCATCAGGACCACGTCGCCCATCCCTGCTCCCAGGAACATGTTAAGGATGGGGCCGATGGTGTAGCCCATGAAACCGGTCAAGGCGAACACCAAAGGCACACCCGCAGCACTGTTGGCATTCTTGGCCACAAGGAACAGCAAACCGTAGAAGCCAACCAGAACAAGGGCCCAGTGTGGACGAGGCAGGTTCATGGCCATGGCGATACCGGCAACCACGGCGGCAAAAGTTAAGGTCATGGCCAGCAGCAGGTAGGTGTTGCGCAGCACTTTGTTGACGGCCACGCCGGAACCGGTTTGGACGGTTTCGATACGACGGGTTTGCATAGTGTAAAGCTCCATTGTTTGGGGCGAATAGGTACCTGATAAGACTACCGCAAAATGAGGAAGTTTCGTAACTCCTTGTTCTGGATCGGTTCAGATCCGGTTTACCCAGGACTTTCTGCTTAAACATCGCTCACTTAACGTGTTCGGCACCACTTTGTACTTTACAGTCCAAAGGGGAGTCACTAATATGCACACCCGTCGGAGGGATGGCAGAGCGGTTGAATGCACCGGTCTTGAAAACCGGCATACGTTAGTAGCGTATCCAGGGTTCGAATCCCTGTCCCTCCGCCATATAGGAAAAGAAAGCCCGCACCTGTGCGGGCTTTTTTGCGTCTGGCGTTTGGGTTAAAGCGGCCAGATCCAGAGCAGCATGGGGACACCGACGGCGATGACCATCAACTCCAGCGGCAAACCAAGCCGCCAATAGTCGCCAAAGTGCAGCCCCGCGGGGCCTAGGATCAGGGTGTTGTTCTGGTGGCCGATGGGGGTTAGGAAGGCACAGGAGGCTCCAATCGCCACTGCCATCAGGAAACTGTCGGGGTTGACTCCCATGGTGTGAGCCCCCGCCAGGGCGATGGGGCACATCATGGCGGCGGTCGCCGCATTGTTCATGAAATCCGACAGGGTCATGGTGATCAGCATCAGCAGGGCAAGAAACGCGGCCGGCGGCAGCTTATCGGGCTGGAGCAGGCGTTGGGTGATCGCCTCGGCAGCGCCTGAGTCCCCCATCGCCTGGGCCAAAGGGAAAAGCGCCGCCAGCAGGACAAGGATGGGCCCATCCAGGGGCTGATACAGCTCCCTGACCGGCAGGATCCCGCTGAGCACAAACGCCAAAACCCCCAGGATGAACGCAACGGGCGCCCCCAGCCAGCCCATCAGCATCGTGAGTACCACCGACGCCATGATGGCGACGGCCAGCAGAGGGCGTCCCCGGCTGTTCAATGGGATGACGCCGGTATCCAGGGGGAGCAGACCGAAACGTTGGGCAAAGGGGGCAAACCCCTCCTCGACACCCTGCAGCAGCAGGACGTCTCCCGCGGCGAAGGGGGTCAGGCGCAGGCGCTTATTGGTCGGTTGGCCTTGCCGCGAAAGGGCCAGGAGTTGAAGTCCGTACCGTCGAAATACGCCTATCTGACGGGCGGTTCGCCCGACCAGCGCGGAACCCGGGACCACCACCCACTCTTTGAGCAGCGTGTTCGGTTCCTCTTTTGGGCTTGCTTTGCCCTCGTCTTTTGATTCCGGCTCGGACTGATCCGTCTCACCTGTTGGCAGGTCCGACTCCGGTTGGGTGACCTCCATCTCCAGCGGCAAACGCTCAAGTAACTCGGAGAGGGCCTTGGGATCTGCGTCCATCAGCAGGACGTCCTGCTGTTGCAGACGCCGTCCTGGCAAGGGGGTTAAGATCTGAACCTGGTTACGCACCAAGGCGATCAACTGAACATCGCTGTCCTCTAACGTTTGTTCCAACTCGTATATGGTGGTGCCGATAAGCTCGCTCCCTGGCTCCAGGCGTACCTCGAAGCGGTAGTCGCCAGCCTGGTAGTGCTGAAGTGCCGGCCCGGATCGGGCGGGAACGAGCCAACGGGAGGTAATCAGAATGAGCGCCAGCCCGAACAGGGCGACAACCACGCCAACCGGGGTGAAGTCAAAGAGCCCGAAAGCCAGCCCCAGGGTTTCGCTGCGATAGCCGGCAACGATGAGGTTGGGCGGTGTACCGATGAGGGTGGTCATCCCTCCCAAAATGGTGGCGAAGGAGAGGGGCATCAATATCAGCGCGGGCGGCAGCGATCGTTTGCGTGCCATATCCAGTGCCAGGGGCATGAGTAATGCCAGGGCACCGACATTGTTGATCACCGCAGAGAGGGCGGCTGCCAATACCATTAGGATCAGCAGTTGCAGCCAGGGAGGGCGCTTGCCCGGTTCCAGCAGGCGAAGGAGGGGAGTGACGACGCCGTTGCGCTCCAACCCCTGACTCAAAATCAGCACACAACCGACGGTGATCACCGCCGGATGTGAGATCCCGGAGAAGGCCTCGGCCATCGGGATCAGACCGGTAAGCAGGCCCACGACCAATGCGGTCAGGGCCACAACGTCGTGGCGCCAGCGTCCGCTGAGAAAGGCGATCAGGGTCAGGGCGGTCAGGACCAGTAGGCCCAGTTGCTGAGGCTGCATGGCGGTTCCAGGGTAGGACGTTGAATCAAGCTTAGATCCTAAAGGTTATGCTGAAGCAGAATTGGCATGTTAACGTGCCGTTTTTCAAGGATGGAAAATGGAAGTGAATGATGCGCCGAGGTAGTCAAACCCAGGTCCCCTTCTCCGAAGTCAACTGGCGAGCGCTCTCCAGCCTGCTTCCCTATCTGACCGAGTTTCGGGGCCGTGTCGCCCTGGCCATGCTTTGCCTGGTGGCCGCCAAGATCGCCAGCGTGGGGTTGCCTTTTCTCCTCAAAGCGATCGTCGACACCCTGGACCAGGGGCAGGAGATGGCGCTGGTCACCATGCCACTGGGTCTGCTGCTGGCCTATGGCAGCGTGCGTTTTGCCAATGTGCTGTTCGGAGAGCTGCGCGATACCCTGTTTGGGCGGGTTACGGAGCGCGCGATGCGCCGGGTGGGCCTCAAAGTGTTCAGGCACCTGCATTCGCTGGATCTCGACTTTCATCTCAACCGTCAAACCGGCGGGCTCTCCCGGGACATCGAGCGCGGCAATGCCGGAATCAGCTTTTTGATGCGTTTCATGGTGTTTAACATCGGGCCGACACTGCTGGAGGTTGGCATGGTTCTGGTGTTGTTGGGATGGAACTACCACCTGGGTTTTGCGGCGATCGTGGCGGTGGCCGTGGTTCTTTACATCGGTTTTTCCGTACTCGCCACCGAGTGGCGTACCGGCTACTTGCGACAGATGAACCAGGCGGAGTCCGCTGCCAGTACCCGTGCCATCGACAGTCTGCTCAACTTCGAGACGGTGAAGTATTTCACCAACGAGGAGGACGAAGCGGCCAGATACGACAGCGGTTTGGCGCAGTGGGAGCAGGCACGACGCCGTAATCGATTGTCCCTGTTCGCCCTCAATGGTGGCCAGTCCCTCATCATCGCCGTGGCGATGACCGCCGCCCTAGTGTTGGCGGCCAGCGATGTCCAGCGGGGGGAGATGACCATCGGCGATTTTGTCCTGATCAACGCGTTCATGATCCAGGTGTTTCTGCCGCTGAATTTTCTGGGCTTCGTTTATCGAGAGATGAAGGGCTCCATGGCCAATATCGAGAAGATGTTTGCCATTTTGGAGCAGCGCCCCAAGGTGGTGGATGCCCCGGATGCCAAGCCCCTGGTGGCAGGCCCGGGTGCGATCGAGTTTGACCAGGTGAGCTTTCGCTATGAGTCCAGCCGACCCATCCTGGCGGGGATACAGTTTCGGGTAGCGCCGAAGCAGAAGGTGGCAATCGTCGGAGGAAGCGGTGCGGGCAAGTCCACCCTGTTCAAGCTGCTGCTGCGCTTTTATGACGTGGATGGCGGAGCCATCCGGATCGATGGCCAGGATCTCCGCGACATCACCCAGGCGTCATTGCGCCGGGCGATCGGCGTCGTACCCCAGGATACGGTGCTGTTTAATACCAGTTTGCGCGAGAACATTCGCTACGGCCGGCTCGATGCGGATGATGATGCCGTGGAAGAGGCGGTGCGGTTGGCGCATCTGTCCGGGTTCGTCGCCAGCTTGCCGCAGGGCCTGGAGACCCAGGTTGGCGAACGGGGGCTGAAGCTCTCCGGGGGGGAAAAGCAGCGCGTGGCGATCGCCCGCGCGATCCTCAAACGCCCCCCTATCATGGTGTTCGATGAGGCCACCTCATCGCTCGACAGCCAATCGGAACGAAGCATCTTGCAGGCGCTTCGGGAGATCAGCCGGGAGCAGACGACCCTGGTGATTGCCCATCGCCTCTCCACGGTGGTCGATGCGGACACCATTTTGGTGTTGCACGAGGGGCGGATCGTGGAGCAGGGGACTCATGAACAGCTGCTGGCGGCCGGCGGGCAGTATGCGGCGTTGTGGCAGTTACAGCAGCGGGCCCGCTCAGAGTCGGTACAGGTGTAGGCGGGGGATCAGGCATTCCCCTTTGGCGGCGGGAAATGCCCGAGCCTGCCAGGGGGGAAGATCGACAACCTCCACCGGCTGGGGTTGGGCCAGCAGCAGGGGCAGGTTCGCCGGCACCTGGCGACGGTGTCCCTCGGCAAAATGGATAAACGCCGTGGGACGCAGCCCCCCGGGTCGATCGATACGCAACTTAGCGTTGGCAGGAAGCGCTTGCACCGCGCGATACTCCCGTGCCACATGTTCTTGCCAGGCAACCATGTCCACCACGGCTTGTCCGGGGTTGGTCAGGGCGTTTTCGAGCCTGCTTAATACCGTATCACGATCCGTTTTGGCGATGATGCGCTTGGCCACCCAACCAAAGCGGATCCGTCGTACCTGTGGCTCAAGCAGCATCGGTGTGCGGTAAAAGTGCATGGTAAAGAGGTGCGGCGAGAGCTGATGGAGCAACTCAAAGCGCAGATCCTGGACGTTGCTGGCCCCCTGAGTCAGCGCATGAAGCCGGGCCTTGAATTCGGTTAGGCCCTCTTCGAGGCGCTGGATCGAGGCGGCCAGTGATGCATTCGGGTTTGAGCTGGGCTGAAATCGCAGCAGGCCGGGATAGCGCCGCACCCTCTGACTTTGTTCATCATCGGTCCTGCGATGGAGATCCTTGAGGGCAGCGACGGCTCCCTGATGCGCTGCCACGCCACTTAGCCGGTGGGGTTCAATTGCCTCAATACGCTCAAGTGGCCGGGTTTGTAACCACTCTGGCAGTTGGAACTGCAGGGCCTGGAGCGGTCCCTCCCCGGCGACCTGCGCAATCAGGGCGGCGCGCGCCTGCTGCGCGCCTTGAAACGCCCTCTGCAGTGCCACCATTGCTGCGCCATTGTCGACTTGTGCCATCGAGGCCTCCTTTCTCGTTGATACGTCGCCTTACTGTAGCGTTTTCCTGTTCCGTTTCCTACATACCTTTAGTGATTGCAAAAAGTGGGGCGCCTCGCAGCGACGATTACCCATGGATTTGGCGTGATTGGGGTAAAACGAGCGGCATAAATGAGGGGCAGCCGGGAAGCGTTGTTTTGCGAGGCCGGGATGGAAGCTCGGTTAGCGTGGGTTTAGTAGGCTTCAGAGCATGCTTAGAGCTTGTGGGGCGAAACGCCCCACAAGCTCACGGCTGTCAGGCAGTGAACACCTGGTTGAGCCAGGGCAGCATCTGCTTTTTCCGGCTGAGGCAGTTTTCAAACACCAGTTCACCCTGCTTGGCATCACGAAGCAGGGTGGCGGCGGGCCCGGCAACAATGAGTCGGGTCTGTTCGCTGCGGATGTTGGTGAGCATCAGTACGGCAACATCGAGTCCGCTGGCAGCGACCCGGGCCTCCAGTGTGCTCGCCATCTCAGCTTCCACAGCCTCGGTCTGGGAAAAGTCGGCCAATTCAAGCTGGGCAACGGTCAAGGATTTTCCGCCAAATTCGAAACTTTTTACATCTTTATCCAGCAGAGCGTCGACGCCCATTCCCGCCAAATCGGTTTTAGCAACCAGGAGCTCGGCGGTGAAACGCTCCACATCCAGGCCCGCGATGGGGCCCAACAGGTCGACCAGTTCTCGATCCCGCGCTGTCGTGGTGGGGGACTTGAGCCCAACGGTATCCGACAGCAGCGCCCCTAGCATCAGGACTGCCAGTGGCTGGGACAGTTCCACCTTGTGGATCTGGTAAAGCTCGAACAGGACCGATGCGGTGGACCCCAGGGGCATCATCCAGGCTTCGAGGGGTCCCCGGCTTTGCAACGTGCCCATTCGATGGTGATCCACCAGCCCGACCAAACGGGCGTCGACCAGATCCGCCGGCCCCTGCTCCTGCTCACAGAAATCCACCAGATAGACAGATTCCTCTTTGAGCGGTTTGTCCAGCAACGGCGGCAGGGCCAGGCCAGCCTGCTCGAAGATAAATCGTGTTTCGCGGCTGGCGTCACCGGGGCGAAAGCCTTGGGCGTCAAAACCGCGCGCGTTGAGCCAGTGGGCGGCGAGCACTGCACTGCAGATGGAATCGCTGTCTGGGCTTAAGTGACCAAAAACATGGATCATGGAGCTTACCTTTTACGGGTGCGTCAAAAGGACACAGGGGATGGGTTTTGGCCCGGGACAAGGCCAGAGCAAACCGGAGAAGGTAAGGGCTTATTCGGGGGCTGTCCAAGGTTTCGGTGCGGGAATGTTAACTGGATCCCTTGGTGACGGACGTTGCTGTTTGATCGAGGTGGTTGTCGACCTGTTCCTGCACGAATGAAGAGCGTCAACTGGCTGAATGTTATTGGGATGACGTCAGATGACGGGATATAGCGAATATCCTTGTAAGAGATCTCCCTTATCAGGACGCCTGTGAGTGCTGTCAGGGTGGTGAGGCGTTGCCCATCCTGGTGGCGCACTCGGCCTTTTGTCGGCATATATATTTGTTCGAACGAAACCTATCCATATGAATTTTAAAAAATATTTGCCTGTGGGGGAGGGGCATAGCCGCAGGGGGGAGAGACGTTTAAGCATCGCTGCTTGGCAGGGACGGAGCGAATACGATGGAAACTGAACCTTGGCGTGCGCTGGCGGAAGTGTTCAGCTTGGCTAAATTTCAATGGGTTGTACACCGAGCTAAGTCGTTACTCTCGATGCCCTATCCTGCGCGGATTGCGGGCGTGTCGGTAGCGAGAGTTGAGCGCGGTTTAGCGGATCACAAGGGATGCGGCCTCCAATCAGTGTCCGTTTGAAGAGGCAATCATGGAGGCCGGTTTTGTCGCGGTGGACAAAAACAAGGAGAACGGGATGAATGAAGCGAGCGGTGAACCGACTGTCAACCCTGTTGGAATGGCAAAGGATTGGACTGGCTGTCAACGCCTGATGACCGCGGTGCCCGGGATCTTACGAATTGAGAACACCTCGGAACAGTTGGAGTCCATTCGTCAGCTCTTTAACGAGGTCTGGCCCCAATGGCAGCTGGTGTGGTGTTGGCGGGGGAAATTCCTCAGTCCTGAGCCACGAGAAGTGCGTCCTGTTCGTAAAGTGACCTGCTCCAACATTCTCTCTGGTTATCTCTACAGCCTGATTGAAAAGCCCCAGTCCGAGAGGCTTCATGCCATCAGCTGCTGGGTGTCATCAGCCGCTGAAATTGTTATTGCGGCCAACCGAAGTCGTGTTTCCCGAGCGGATTTTGCCGCACTGGCAGAGCTAAGGGAACACATGGGCGAGTGCGCGTACATCAAGGCAGCAAACCAATATGTCGAACTCTTCACTCCTCTTGGTCGCAACCATCTCTTTCGTTTGAACCTCCACCAGGTGGAGTCACTGTTCTCGCCGGATCCCTTAGTCCGGGTCCATCGCAGTTACATGGTGAACCCCGTCCATGTTCGTGGCCTGCATAAAAAGCGAAACGGCCGGCTTCGGTTGAAGCTTGGCCAAACCGAGATCCCCGTCGGAGAGTGTTATGGGGATCGGCTGCGCGCCGCCTTTCCCCACTGGTTTGAGTCTGTGGAGCGTGAACCTCAGGGTGCACAGTGGCTGCGCCGAATTCAGTGCGATGGTGAAACCGAAGATTCATAGGGGAAAGTCACACTATCGACCGTGCCGATCGAAGCGACACGACGGGGATCAGACAGGGATCGTAGTATTGCTCGTGACGGCTTTCGCGGTTAGCGAAGAGGTTAGGGCGGATATTTTCGAAGCAATCTGGCGATGAGATAGGCAGTTGAAGTCACTGGACTTTACTCTATGCTCAGCCCCTTCTATTATCCTCGGCGTCGGAGGGATGGCAGAGCGGTTGAATGCACCGGTCTTGAAAACCGGCATACGTTAGTAGCGTATCCAGGGTTCGAATCCCTGTCCCTCCGCCATATACAAGAGAAGGCCCGCAGCAGTGCGGGCCTTTTTGTTTATTGTGAGCTTTTCGCGCCTGGAGTCAGATCTCTTTGTCGGCCAATTTTTTGGCCAGTTCAAAAGGATCACACTCAATGCCGTTGAGCGCTTCATCCCAATCCAGTCCCACCATCACCTTGTCTTCATCCAGACTCGGCAGCCAGTGCTCGAAAAAGTCGTCCATCGCCACGGCAACCGGTTGATACTGAGCCCAATCCTCTTTACACAGGGCTTGAGCTTTTTCCTGGGAGGAAAACAGCGGCATCACGTCGGTATTTTCAAACTCTATCGAGTCACAAACCACGTACTCCTCATCGCTGCTGAGTACCCAGAGTTGTCGGTGCTCGCTGACGGCGTCGGCAAAGGCTTGAACTGTTGGGGTGATATCGCTCATGAAGAACTCCTCTATGTGATTGATGGATCCTTGCCTATTGCGCCCCCAATCGCAAGTAAAAGAGGTCCGTTATCTGGGTATCTACTTTTGCATGGTGTCCAGGATTTTGTCAGGATCTCGGCAACGTTGGCCAAGGACTGGAAACATGACAATTGAGCGGGGAAGGGGAAGCCCTAAGCAGCAAGTCTTGATGCTGCTGGATGAGTGCCTGCAAACGGGGATCCGCGGTCGTGTCGCCCAGATCATCAAACAGGCGAAGGCGGAGATCGAAGGGCGTGGTGATCAGGATGATGCGTTCTTCCGGCGGGTCGCCACCCATACGCCGGTGAACGGTTGCCCGGGCCTGGTTCTAAAGGTGGGGAAACGTCATCGTCGTTGGGTTTATCGCTTTACGCCGAAGGGCGCGAGCTCTACACGTCAGATTACCCTGGGCTACTTCCCACAGATTGGGATGGAGGAAGCGAAAGCACTTTGGCAGCAACACCGCGGAGCTATGCCACAAAGTATGCGCTTTGAGGTATTGGTGGAACATTATCTTCACTATGCCAAAACGCATAGGCGGGGATGGCGTCGTGAACAGAGCCTGCTGGAAAAACACATCGTACCGCGCTGGAGTGAGAAAGCCGCGGGATCCATCACTAAGGAGGATGTGGAGGAACTGCTGGGTCAATTGTCGACACCGTCTGCCAGGAGGAGCGTTAGGACGCAGGATGGACGCGGACTGCGTCTGGCTCGGGATAGCTTAACCTTGCTTCGCCACCTTTTCGATGTCGCCCGTGGAAAAGCGCATTGGCAGGGGCCCGAGCTGCCCTGGATCTCAGCAGAGCAGGTAAATCCCTGTGAAGGGGTTCGGGTGCAACGGCCAACCCTTTTCCCTAAGGTCGTACCCTTACCTGAGCTGGTGGCCTATCAAAAAGCGCTGCTGACTCTTCCCATCAATGAACGGGTCCGCCCCCTTTTGCAGCTACAGATGCTGTTGCTGGCGCCCTTCAGTGTGCTGTGTCGCATGCTCTGGGACCAAACGCTGCTGCAGGAGGGCAGGGCGGTGGTCCCGATGGGGGATGGAGAGAGCCGGGTACTCTACCTCAGCCCCGCGGCGATTCAGATCATCCAGCAGCAGCGACGCCATTCAGCCAACTCGCCTTGGGTATTTCCGGCAATGAAAAAGGCTGATCGGCCCATGCCGGTACGTTACCCCAGTCAGATGATGCGAGTGATCCGACAGCACCTTTCGCTGTCTGACCAGTTTACCGCCGGCGGGATCGTGAAGATTGGTCATGGCTTTTTAAGGCGCAAGGGCAGTGTCATGGCCGACATCAGGAACCCGATCCCGATGGCTCAACATAATCCACTGACACAGGCGCAGCTTCAGCAGAATATCGAACTTTGGCAACGCCACCTCGCGGATCTGCGAATTTCCGGCTGAATTACCAAGTGCAACCGGTTTTGTAACGAAGGCGGATTTGTTGACTAGTCAGCGCGAAATTACGGGGCGACAGCACAAATAATGTGCGGTTCGCCTCTGGGCGTATCGCGATAGCGTGGGTGCTGTGGTTCGCGCCAAACGCCGGCAGACACAGGACAGCGAAAACCCGTTCGCGCTGGCCGGTCAGTGCGGGGTTGTTGAGACAACGCGACCCATGGGCGGCCCGTTGTCTCAGTTGGCACGGTGTGATGATTGGTAAGACCAACGCACCCTTAGGGTGCGTCGTGTCGAAGTGGTTTCGAAGCGAGGAGTACCACGGTGGGTCAGGAAGTGCGGAACGGGGCGAGGAACTCGTTGCGCAGGGAGGCATCCCGGCGGGCTTTTTTCAGGTCCTTGATCATCATTTTGATCCCTTGTGAGAAGAGTTGCTGCAGCATCGCATCGGTCTGCGCTTCACTTGACTCTTCTCCCTTCTCCTCGTTGTTTTTGACCATGGTCAGCAGCTCTGCGGTTGGGCCGGCCAAGGTGTAGGTGACGACTGCGTGAAACTGCTCGAAGCTCTCCATGACATTGCGGGCACTTTCCGGCTGCGTATCCCAGGCTTCACGCAGGGGAGCCTGCAGCGCAACATAGATGCTATGCAAGCCCTCATGCTGGGCCTGTTCGACCTCCATGTAATTCATGACCTGCATCAATTCGGCCGGGATGGCGGTGTTTTCGCTCATAGTGGGAGTTCCATGGTTTTAAAGCCCCTATCTTAGCGGATCGGAGGCAAAAGTCAGCGCCAGGGCGCCGTTGTGGGTCCTTTGGAGCAGTATGCGGTCAAAGTCCGTGCATAAGTTAGTCGATGGTGAAAGTGCGGCCTTTGTGGCTTGCGCGCAGATATACGTCGCTGAGGCTTCGAGGCGAGGCAGCGGGGATTGTGATAGTCGGGTTTTGGCTGCGCTGTCGGGACCCACAGAAGTTCTGAAGTCGTCCGACATGCACAAAGCCCGCTCAATGAGCGGGCTTTGTGTCTCAATTAAGAGAATATGGTGCGTCTAAGTAGACTCGAACTACCGACCCCCACCATGTCAAGGTGGTGCTCTAACCAACTGAGCTATAGACGCATCTCTTTCGAGAAAAGTGGTGCGTCCGAGTAGACTCGAACTACCGACCCCTACCATGTCAAGGTAGTGCTCTAACCAACTGAGCTACGGACGCACATCAAATTGTCGTTACACCGGCGTTTATAGCCCATGTAGATGATGAGGTTTTATCATCAAAATTGTGGTGCGTCCGAGTAGACTCGAACTACCGACCCCTACCATGTCAAGGTAGTGCTCTAACCAACTGAGCTACGGACGCACGGCGTTGTTCTTAACAACGAGGCGTATAGTAATCACGGCCTGGGATGGGCGCAAGCCTATTTTCGGGCAAAAACGACTGACTGGCGAGGCTTTGCGCAATGCTACCCATTCGGGCCGCGGGCCTGGGGTTGGCGTTGACAACGCTGCAGTAAAGCCTGCCAGGCTTCCGTATGCTGCCGGATCCGGACATAGAAATGCCCGCGTAAACTGCCTTCCTGCTCGGAAAGGTAGAAATCAAAATAGGGGTGCTTCGGCCAGGGGTGGAGAAGTTGGCGCAGCGGCGGCGAAAGGGTACGGTCGACCTGCTGGATGCGGCTCAGCAGGGGCTGAACTCGCTTGCCATATATTTGGGTGAGGATATTGCTGAGGATCGGGACAGCCGGGTCATCGCAAGGCAGAGTTTGGGCTTGCTGCAGCAGTGACAGTGTCCCACCGAGCTGCCCTATCGTGGTCAGCATGGTTCGGTGCAGGCCGGCGATGCTGGCAGAGCCGTGAAGTCTATGGAGAAGGCGCTCAAGCTCTCCGGGGGCGAGCGCCTGACCGAGATCTTCGCTGGCTTCGCGCAGGCGGTTTAGTGCAATAAGCGCCTGTTCGCTGTGCTCTACGTCGCCGAATTGCCACGAAGGTGCGGCGGCGCCGATGGCGAACCAAAGCTCGTCGCCAAGCAGCAGGCTACGGGCAAACCAGGCGTCCAGCTTCGGGCGCCGCTGGTTAAGCAGTGACTCCTTAAGCACGTTTCCCTCTTGGGTAAGTGTATCTGCCGGGCATCGGTAAAGGTGATGAAGCAACTCCCGCTGATAAAGGAAGTGCTGTGAGGGCGTCGCCAGCTTGCCCATGGGCGCATTGCGGGCGGCGATGAGCGGCAACACGCCGCAGGGTTTGAGCGCCAGTGGCGACACGAGATCAACGGTCAATACGGACCCCGACAGCGCGTAGTCGCTCCGTGGCGGCCGCTTAGGCGGGACTATCTTGGCGCTTGGAATGGGCACCTCTTCGACGTCTAAGACCCGGGCAAGGCGTTCGTTATAGTCGTCGAGGGCGGCTTCCGGGGCTCGCTGACAGCCGGTGAGCGTGATGACAAGGAGAATCACACAGAGCGTTGCCGCCGCGCTCATCAAGGGCGTGTCCAGGCCCGCTGTGGCGGGCCCTTCGGGAGAGATTGCGTGATAGGGCTTACGCGGTTGCTGACGGTTCATAGCGGGTTTGAACCTGTTTGAGCCTCAGGTGCAGCAGCAGGGCGGCGCAGGAGAGCCCGGAGATAAAGCCGATCCAGTAGCCTTGCGCCCCCATGGCGGCCACCACCCAATCGGTACTGCCGAGCACATAGCCACTGGTGAAACCGACCCCCCAGAAGGAGATGAGGGCGATCCAGAGTATCGGCATGGTGTCTTTATAGCCCCGCAGGCAGGCGGTGGTCACGACCTGAATCGCATCGGAGATCTGATAAAGGGCACACAGCAGCATCAGGTGCAGGGCCACCTCGATCACCCCGGCATCATTGCTGTAGAGGTCGGCGATGGGGTGGCGCAGCAGCACGGTAAGGATGGCGGTAAACAGCGATACGGCAATACCGAACAGCACCCCGATCTTCGCCACCATCCTGGCCAGTTTTGGCTCCTCACGGCCGAGGTAGTAGCCAACCCGGATGGTCACGGCCACACCGATGGAAAGCGGCAACATGTAGATAATGGTCGAGAAGTTGGCCGCCACCTGATGGCCGGCGACGACCACGGGGCCAAGGGGGGCAATCATGATGGCAACGCCGGTGAACATGGTGACCTCGAAAAATACCGCGGCGGCAATGGGTAAGCCCAGGGCCCAGATTTGACGCTGCGCTTGCCAGCTCAGGGCGCGAAAATCCCGAAACAGCTGGTAGGCGCGGAAGCGCCGGCTCAAGAGCAGATAGAGCCCCATGGTCAGCGCCATGCCCCAGTAGACAATGGCGGTGGCGACCCCGCATCCTGCGCCCCCCATTGCTGGCATACCGAAGTGCCCGTTGATGAAGATGTAGTTGGCGGGGATGTTGATCGCCAGGCCCACGAAACTGATCACCATGGAGGGGGGAGTGAAGGAGAGCCCCTCATTGAAGGAGCGCAGGACCTGGAACAGTAAAAATGCCGGCGCCCCCCACAAGATCGCTTCCATGTAGCCCACAGACAGCCGCTCCAGCTCAGGGTCCAGAGCCAGTGGTGCCAATAGCGAATCCCCCTGTGACAGCACCCCCATGGCGATAAGGGCGCAGATCAGCGCGAGGTAAAAAGCCTGATGGATCAGCGGCCGGACCGCGGCCTCCTGCTTTGCACCATGCAGGTGGGAGACCAATGGTGGTACCGCCCAGATCACCCCTGAGAACAGCAGGATCACCGGCAACCAGATGCTGGTTCCGACGGCCACGGCGGCCATGTCCACGGCACTGACCTGACCGGCCATCACCGTATCGATAAAGCCCATGAGCGTCTGGGCGACCTGGGCCGCGAATACGGGCAGGGCAAGTTGTACCAGTTTCTTGATCTGGTAGCCGGAGTTATGCATGGTGTGAGCCGAGTTGATTGTCTTTAGGTTTACGCGAGAGAAGTATGTTTACAGGCATAGTGCAGTGTACCGCACCCGTGGTGTCCCTGACCGATCACGATGGCGTGCGCACCTTTGCGGTCTCCCTGTCGCCAAAACTGCGTGAGGGATTGCAGATTGGCGCCAGTGTCGCCAACAACGGCGTTTGTCTGACGGTGACAAAGCTGGTGAATGATAAGGTGTTTTTTGATGTGGTGCGAGAGAGTTTGGAAAAAACCAACCTAGGGGCATTGTGCTTAGGGAGTCGGGTCAATATTGAACGCTCTTTGGTGTTTGGGCAGGAGATCGGCGGGCATCTGGTGTCCGGCCATGTGGTGTCCTGTGCACAGCTGATGGCGATAGAGCGAGGCGAGGGCCAGGTGAGGATGCGACTGTCACTGCCCAGCCAATGGATGAAGTATGTGCTGCACAAGGGGTTTATTGCGGTTAACGGTTGCAGCCTCACCGTGGGGGAGCGATTCGATGATGGTTTCTCTCTCTACCTCATTCCGGAGACCCTTGCGATCACCAACTTGTCGGACAGTCAGGTGGGGGACCGACTCAATATCGAAATAGACAGCCAGACCCAGACCATTGTTGATACGGTCGAGCGTGTGATGGCCGCACGTCAGGATCAGTAGTTCTGCTCGTCGTCCGCGTCCACAAAGAGCTGGACCTGTTGATGCAGCTCGTCGATATGGAGTCGAAGGTGGATGGGGCTGCAGCAGGCGCTGCAATCCTCGTAAAACTCCTGATCTCCGGCACTTGAGTCCACATCAACGCGAGTGTGGTAACCACAATGTGGACAGACAATGTTCTCGTTGTGTTGGCCCAGTTTCATGGTTTTGGCTCCGGTTATGCCCCCGCAAGGGGCGAGAGGGAGCGGCCGCCATCCACCGCCAGGATCTGGCCAGTGATATAACGGCCCTCGTCGGCAAGAAACGCCACAGCCTCGGCAATCTCATCCACGCTGCCGAGTCGCTGCAGCGGGATCTGAGAGAGCACCCGTTGTTGAGCATCGACATCAACCCCCTGGCTGGGCCACAGGATCGCGCCGGGAGAGACCGCATTAACCCGGACCTGCGGTGCCAGTTCCAGCGCCAAGGAGCGCGTCATCATGCTCAGTGCCGCCTTTGCCATACAGTAAAGTGTATGCCCTTTGAGGGGGGACTGGGCATGAACATCCAACAGGTTGATGATGGCGCCCTGTTGCTGGCGCAGGGGGGCCATCAACTGCTGTGACATGATGAGTGGTGCATACATGTTTGGCCCCACCAAAGCGTCCCAGGCGCTGTGGTCGATCTCGCCCACAGGGGTGGGGAAAAAACTGGAAGCATTATTGACCAGCAGGTCCAGCCGCTGCCAGGCATCACAGGCCTCGCTGGCCAGGCGACGCACCTGTTCCGGCTGACAGAGATCGGCGATTAGGACGCGGGCACTGCCTGGGCGAACCTGGTTGAACTCCGCGGCCAACAACTGCGCCTCATCAACCGACTGGTTGCAGTGGATTAGCAATCGATAGCCCCGCCGATGCAGAGTCCGGTTGATGGCGGCGCCGACGCGTCGGGCACTGCCGGTGACCAGCGCAACCTTTTCCTGTTTTGCCTCAGTCACAGAACAGCTCCTGCAGTTTCCTCTGGCACTGTTGCAGGTAGCTGCCGCCAAAGAGGTTGAGGTGATTCAAAAGATGGTAGAGCTGGTAGATCCCCTCCCGGTGCCCGTAGCCGGGATCCAGTGGCCACTCGGCGTCATAACCTTTGTAGAAGTCCCGGGGCAGGGGGGAGAAGAGGGTGGACATTGCCATGTCCGTTTCCCGATCGCCGTAGTAACAGGCGGGATCGAACAGGCAGCCCTGGCCATCAACAAAGGCCAGGTTACCGCGCCAGAGATCGCCGTGAAGCAGGGAGGGGAGAGGCTGATGCCCTCTTAGGGCTTCGGCGCAGGAGTCGATCCATTGGGCACTATTACCCAGCCGGTAACCTCGCTCCTGTGCCAGCTTGAGCTGCCAGCCGATGCGCTGCTCGGCAAAAAACTCGGCCCAGTTTTTCTGCCAGCGATTGGGTTGAAGGGTGGTGCCAATATAGTTGTCGTCGTCGTAGCCATAGAGGGACTGGGCGTGGTCCCGATGCATCGACGCTACCGCCTGGCCAAACTGATACCACTGGGCATCACTGCCGTTGCCCATCTCAAGGTATTGCAGTGCGATAAAGGCCCCTTCGGCACAGTCGCCAACGGTGATCACCTCGGGCACGGTGAGTAGGGGCGATTGCGCCAGCAGACCCAGGCCATGTGCCTCTGTCTCAAACAGTTCCACCTGGTCCCGTCGATTCACTTTGACGAACAGGGCGCAATGATGATCCGCTACCCGGTAGGCCTGGTGAATGTCTCCGCCGGAGATCCGCTGTCGCTCGCGGATCTTAAAGTCCCGGCCGATGGCGTCGGAGATCTGTTGGGCAATGGCGTTCCACATGCGGTCTTCTCCCTGGTCAATGGACCCCTTTATCATAGCGATCAGTGCCCTGTTGCCAAGCAAACCCCGTCGGAAGTTTTCTCTTTAAAGGGCTAAAGAGTGCGGCTTGGATCAATCTTAGGGTCGAAGTGCGGGTCGGGATGGAGCGGTGCAGATCAACACCGCTGCGGTTAAAGCCCTTTGGGGCTCAGGGCGTCTTGAGACTGGCGAGCCAAGTCGATACACTTACTGCGCGTTCTGGCTCACCTTGCTCTCGTACGGCTAAGCCTCCAGTAACGCCGATTCTTTTCCCAAATTTATGCTTCATGTGGCCCTTGGTGTGGGTCACCACTGACGGAGTTATTATGCCAATCATTACCCTTCCCGACGGCAGTCAACGCCAGTTCGAACAACCTGTATCCGTTATGGACGTGGCCATGGACATTGGTCCCGGTCTGGCCAAAGCCTGCCTGGCGGGCCGTGTTAACGGTGAACTGGTCGATGCCTGCGAGCTGATCGCCGATGACGTTGAACTGGCGATCATTACGACCCGGGATGAAGAAGGCCTCGAGTTCATTCGCCACTCCTGCGCGCACCTGTTGGGACACGCTATCAAGCAACTTTGGCCGGAAACCAAGATGGCCATCGGTCCGGTTATCGATAACGGGTTCTACTACGACGTGGATCTTGAGCATCGACTGACAGATGAGGATCTGGTGGCGCTTGAGAAGCGGATGCTGGAGTTGGCCAAAACCAACTACGACGTGGTGAAAAAAACCGTCAGTTGGCAGGAAGCGAGGGATACCTTCGAGGCACGGGGTGAGTCCTACAAGATGGCGATCCTGGACGAGAACATCAGCAAAGAGGATCGTCCGGGGCTGTACCATCACGAAGAGTACATCGACATGTGCCGGGGTCCCCATGTGCCCAACATGCGTCACTGCCACCATTTTAAGTTGATGAGTGTGGCCGGTGCCTACTGGCGTGGTAACTCCGACAATAAGATGCTCCAGCGGATCTACGGTACCGCCTGGGCGGACAAGAAGCAGCTCAAGGCGCACCTACAGCGCCTTGAGGAGGCAGCCAAGCGGGATCACCGTAAGATCGGTAAGGCGCTGGACCTGTTCCACTGGCAGGAAGAGGCTCCGGGGATGGTGTTCTGGCACAACGACGGCTGGAATATCTATCTGGAGCTGGAAAAGTTCGTTCGCGGCAAGCTGCACCAGTACCGCTACGACGAGGTGAAAGGGCCGCTGATGATGGATCGTGGCCTGTGGGAGCGTTCCGGCCACTGGGACAAGTACGCCGACAACATGTTCACCACCGAGTCGGAGAAGCGGGAATACGCCATCAAGCCGATGAACTGCCCGGGTCACGTACAGATCTTTAACCAGGGGCTGAAGTCCTACCGGGATCTGCCGCTGCGGATGGCGGAGTTCGGATGTTGCCACCGTAACGAGCCCTCCGGCGCGCTGCATGGCCTGATGCGGGTTCGAGGTTTCACCCAGGACGATGCCCACATCTTCTGTACCGAAGATCAGGTGCAGCAGGAGGTGACCGATTGCATCAAGATGGTGTTCGATACCTACTCAACCTTTGGCTTTAACGAAATTGCGGTGAAGCTCTCGACCCGTCCTGAGCAGCGCGTTGGTTCCGATGAGATGTGGGATCGAGCGGAAAAAGGCCTGATGGATGCCCTGGAAAGTAACGGTATTGACTACGAAGTCTTGCCTGGTGAGGGGGCGTTCTACGGGCCGAAAATTGAATTTACCCTGCATGACTGCTTGGATCGTGCCTGGCAGTGCGGTACCGTGCAGTTGGACTTCGCCTTGCCTGAACGTCTGGGCGCGACCTACGTCGCCGAGGACAACAGCCGCAAAGTTCCAGTGATGATCCACCGTGCCATTCTGGGCTCTCTCGAGCGATTCATCGGTATTTTGATCGAAGAGTTCGCCGGGAAACTGCCCACCTGGCTTGCTCCGACTCAGGTCGAGGTGATGAACATCACTGATAATCAGGCAGGTTACGTACAAAAAGTGGTCAATATTCTGAGTCAGCGTGGCATTCGTGCCAAGGCGGACTTGAGAAACGAGAAGATTGGCTTTAAAATCCGCGAACACACTTTGAAGCGAGTCCCGTATCTGCTGGTCTGTGGAGACCAGGAGATGGAAAACGGCGAGATCGCGGTTCGTACAAGAAATGGCGCCGATCTGGGCAAAATGAGCATCGAGCAGTTCGCCGATGCGCTGTCCACAGAGATCCGCGACCGTAGTCTTAAGATGCTGGAGGAATAAGCGATTAAAGGCGGAAAAAAACAAGGTCCGGTAAATAAGGACCGTAACCGTATTAACGGCGAAATTCGCGCTCGTGAAGTGCGTTTGATCGATGCGGAAGGCGAGCAGGCCGGTATCCAGTCTTTGGCGGATGCCCTGGCAATGGCGGCTGAGGCACAGATGGATCTGGTTGAGATCAGCCCGAACGCGGAGCCGCCAGTCTGTCGCGTGATGGACTACGGTAAGTTCTTGTACGAAAAGAGTAAGGCTGCCAATGAGCAGCGCAAGAAAACCAAACAGATCCAGGTTAAGGAAGTTAAATTCCGGCCGGGAACTGATGTAGGCGACTATCAGGTAAAACTACGCAACCTGACTCGCTTCTTGGAGAGCGGAGACAAAGTGAAAGTGACACTGCGTTTTCGCGGGCGTGAAATGGCCCACCAACAGTTGGGTTTTGACCTGCTGAATCGGATTAAAGACGATACGGCAGAGATGGCCCAGGTGGAAGCCTTCCCGAAAATGGAAGGCCGTCAAGCCGTCATGGTGCTTGCGCCCAAAAAGAAACAGTAAGGCCTACAAGTAACAAGCCAGCCGGGGCTGACCCCGGCTGTTTTTGTTCGCCTTGCAGTTCATTTACTTAACAATGCGGAGTTTCTTCCAATGCCGAAGATGAAAGCAAACAAAGGCGCTGCTAAGCGCTTTAAAAAGACTGCCAATGGCTTCAAGCGTAAGCAGTCTCACCTGCGTCACATCCTGACCAAGAAGTCCACCAAGCGTAAGCGTCACCTGCGTGCAGGCATGATGGTTGCCAAGGTAGACGTCGCTCAAGTGCAGCGCATGCTGCCTTACGCGTAATTGACTGGTTTAGGAGAGTAAACAATGGCTCGTGTAAAACGCGGTGTGACCGCTCGTGCTCGTCACAAGAAAGTTCTCAAGCAAGCTAAGGGTTACTATGGTGCCCGTAGCCGTATCTATCGTGTAGCATTCCAAGCCGTTACCAAGGCTGGTCAATACGCTTACCGTGACCGTCGCCAGAAAAAGCGCGTGTTCCGTCAGCTGTGGATCGCCCGTATCAACGCTGCTGCTCGTCAGAACGGCATGTCTTACAGCCGTTTCATCGACGGTCTGAAGAAAGCTTCTGTTGAGATCGATCGTAAGATCCTGGCCGACATTGCTGTTTTCGACAAAGTGGTTTTTGCCGCTCTGGTTGAGAAAGCGAAAGAGGCCCTGGCTAAGTAAGCGATACGCTTCCTTATCCGGAAAAAGGGGAACCCGTTTGGGTTCCCCTTTTTCGTTGTCTTAGAGTGTGTTTGACTCTGGAGTCAAGGCGCGGCATCGGCGATGGGTGGCGTTGCCCATCCCGCAGGAACGACGAAAATCCGTTGCAAAGAGTTCTCATTGATCAGATGAAGCGGCCACGCCAACGGGGGCCCGGGGCGATGGCGCGGCAGTAGGGACGGGGGACGGCCCGCCAGCCAGTCGATACGTGCCAATGTTCGCCACCGAGCCGTCGGCAGGGCTCCCTCTTCAACCCAGCTTGCCTCGGCGCAGGCTGGGTTGATCCCATCTGGTAGCATCGCTTCCGGGCTGGGCCGGTAGAGTCGGCCTTGTAGGATGATCCGCTGCCGCCCTACCTGCCACCCACGCTGGCGAAGCTGGCGCTGGGTCTCCACTGCGCGGAGCAGTGGCAACTGGTGCTGCTCAAGCCGCTTGAGCTTGTCCTGAAGGCAATCCTGGCGGCCGGGGCCTATCCAGTTTTCACTGTCTCGTGTGTCCAGCGTCCCCAGATAAAACTTGATGGCCAACTCCCAGTGCTCCTGTTCGCCGGAGGGCCGATGCTCAACCAGCAGGTCCAGCGCCCCCAAGGTACGACGCTGACGAGAGATCAGCAGGTCCTTGGCCAGAAGCCGGTAATCTGGGTGTAGGGTAAGTGCGCAGATCCAGAGTTGTTCGTAGTAACTTCCGAGGCGACCATGACGGTTTAATTGCGCCAGCAGCCTATCCAGTCTGTGCTCGAGTTTCGGCAGCTGCGCCAGCAGCGGCTCGCGGAAGCTGCGAAGGAATTCATCGTCGGCATAGTCCGACTTGCGCTGACATAGCATGGGCGCGTGCAGCAGCCAATACAGGTCGCGAAGTAGGGGATGGTGGAGGGAAGAGGGGATCGTAGGCATAAAAAAGCCGACCCGGGGGTCGGCGTTGGACTCAGAAACCGCGAGGCAGTTTCCCGCCGTTGGCGATCCTGTCCGCCCAAAGCTGCTTGGCCGTTTTGCCGCCGTGACTGGCAACGGACTTTACAGGAGCCGTTTTTGGGCTGGCTTTCTCGACACTTGGCTGGTCGGCCAGTGACTGAGCCATCTCGGCCAGGTCACCCAGACGAAGGGATTTACCACCGTCGACTTTGAACCAGCTGCCTTTTTGCTCAATGGTTGGCTCATTGCCATGCTTCGCGAGGTACGCCTCAGTGAACTGGGCGATCACCTCTTCCTTGATCAGTTTTGACATAAAAAAGGTTTTGATTGATTGAAAATTCAGCCGTTAATAATACCCATATGCACCTCCGGGTTCAACTTGGTTGGTGATTTTTGGCCTGGTTGTATTTTCACCGCATGGTAAAAAATTATCTACCTTTCTGAGTCTTAGGGACGGCTTGCTCGAGGAGGAGGCGGCCAGGTGAGCGACTGGCTGCAAGAGGGTTCAGCAATCGCTAGCAGATCCATTACTGTTAAGGAGGCGGAGTCCTCGGCGCCCCTTTATCTCAATAGCATCATCAAGAGGCACAGCTATGAAGCGGATCGCGATTTTTTCCAGTAAGCCGGACGATAAGCAGTTTTTAGCTCTGGCCAACCAGGACAAGAATTACGAGCTGGTACATTTTGAGAACCGTCTGAAGCCGGAAACCGTTAAGCTGGCCGAGGGGTTCGATGGTGTCTCCTGTTTCGTGAATGATATCGTGGATGAAACGGCACTGACGGAGTTGCATCGGCTGGGGATAGGTATCATTGCGTTGCGCTGCGCCGGCTTCAACAATGTGGACCTGGAAACGGCGCAACGCCTTGGGATCCAGGTGTCGAGGGTACCGAGCTACTCGCCGGAATCGGTGGCAGAGCATGCAGTGGCGATGATTCTGGCGCTGAATCGGAAAATTACCCGGGCGCACCTCAGGGTCAAGGAGCACAATTTTAACCTCGATGGCCTGATGGGTTTTAACCTACAGAGTTGTACCATCGGGGTGATCGGGACGGGTAAGATCGGACTCGCCACCCTCCGGGCCCTAAGCGGCTTTGGCTCCCGCCTGCTTTGCTACGATCCCTTCCCCAGCGAGGCAGGCGCCGCCTTGGGAGAATACGTCGATCTTCCGACCCTCTATCGTCTATCTGATGTGATCACGCTGCACTGCCCACTGACGGAGGAGACCTATCATCTGATCAACCGAGAAGCCATTGCACAGATGAAACCTGGTGTGATGCTGGTCAATACCTCACGGGGAGCGCTGCTTAACGCCCAAGATGCCCTGGACGGAATGAAACAGGGTAAGATTGGTTATCTCGGGCTGGATGTGTATGAGATGGAAGGCGAGATATTTTTCCGCGACTTGTCGGGGCGGGTGCTGCACGACGACGTGTTTGCATTGTTGCTGAGTTACCCGAATGTTCTGGTGACCGGTCACCAGGGCTATTTTACCCGAGAAGCACTAACCGAGATTGCACAAACTACCCTGGCGAATTTCGATGCTTACTATGCCGGCCATAAGACCGGCAACGAACTGTTTTAAAGGAACCCTATGGCAATACAACGCGACGAACTGCTGCGCTACCTGGAGACGCTGCTGCAGCCACATCGGTTTAAAGACTACGCCCCCAACGGCCTGCAGATCGAAGGTAAAGAGCGGGTCCAAACCCTTGTTACCGCGGTGACCGCAGACCAGTTTGCCATTGATGCTGCCGTCAATGCCGGTGCCGATGCACTGCTGGTGCATCACGGTTACTTCTGGAAGAACGAAGCTCCGGTGATTACCGGCATGAAGAAGCGACGGATCCAGGCACTGCTCAAGCATGATATTAATCTCATCGGTTACCACCTGCCATTGGACTGCCACCCGACACTGGGTAACAACGCTCAGCTGGCGGCACTGCTTGGGATTGAGCAGAGTGAGCCCCTGGAGCCGGGCGAGGAGCTTCACCTGGTGCATCGGGGCGTGCTGGCCGAGCCGATAAGGGGCGCGGCGTTGTCGGCTTTGTTAGCGAGGCGATTAAATCGCGAACCGCTTCATATTGCCGGGCATGACAGGCCGATCCGCACCTTGGCATGGTGTACCGGGGGCGCCCAGGATTATATTGATGTGGCGGCTGCTCATGGGGTCGATGCCTTTCTTTCCGGTGAGGTGAGCGAGCGTACTTATCACAGCGCGGTGGAGCAGGGGATCGATTACTTTGCCTGTGGCCACCACGCGACGGAGCGTGGTGGCGTTAAAGCCCTGGGGGAACATTTGGCGCAGATGTTCGATTTGGATGTCACCTTTGTCGACAGTCCCAACCCGGTTTAACTTTCCCTCTCTGAGTTGCTTTCGGCCTTGCTTCCTTTCGGGTGCAGGGCTAACACCTCCCAATCTGCCTGGGGCTCGAAGGGCGCATCGGCGGTAAAAGTGCGGAGCTTCCCTTTCTGAGTGCGGGCAAATAGGGGCAGTGAGTCCGGGTTGTCTTGACAGTACTCGGCCCAGCCGTAACTGTCGGAGAGCCGTGTCTGACGGATCTGTGCCCCCTGTTTTATCCGGTTGATCAAGGTGCCGTACTGGGCCGACTCTCCAAACAGCTTCTGGTGGCGGTCCCGAACCTGACGCCGCTGGCTTTGCTCCTTTTGCTGTTCCGCAAGACGGTACACTTTGTCCGCACCAAACCTGTCCTGGTAGTGATAGGCCACCTCGGTATTGAGCTGACGGTAGGGCGAGAGGATCAATACACGGCGCAACTGGGAGAGATCCATGGCGCTGTCGGCATGCTCAGAAACGGGATTGCCGTAGTAGACCGGCAGGTTTTTCATCCGTGCCTGGCTCAGGTAATCCCAGTTGGTGTCCGATAAAAGAACCGGCACCTTCATCTTCTGTAGGGCTTCCGCGACGGCTACGGCGAAAGGGTTTGCCCCAAATATCAGGTAACCGGTCCGCTCCGGTGCCTGCAGCCCCATCAGCTTGACCAGGGGGCGGGTGAGCACGCTCTGAAGGATCACGGTGGTTACAATGACCACGAAGACCAGTGCCACCAGCGGTGCGGCCACGGTGACGCCTTGCTGTTCCAGCTTCAGGGCGAAGAGGGCGGATACGGCGGCAGCCACGATCCCCCGGGGGGCAATCCAGCCGATGAGCAGACGCTCCTTTGCATTGAAGGGCGTTCCTATGGCACTGATCCATACTGCGACGGGGCGGGCGACCAAAATCAAAAAGGCGATCCAGAGCCCCGTATGCCAGTTCAACTGCGCCAGCTCTTCTGGCCGGATCCGCGCCGCCAGGAGAATGAAAAGCCCCGATAGTAGCAGGATGGTAAGGGTCTCCTTGAACTCCATGATCGGTTCCAGATCCAGGCCCCGGCTGTTGGCCATCCAGATCCCCATGATGGTGACCGTCAGCAGGCCGGACTCGTGGGTCAGTTCATTACTCAGGGCGAATGCGGTCAACATCAGTAGCAGGGTGGCGATGCTCTCCAGGTAGCGGGGGAACACCCTTTTTCGCAGGGCCTTGGCCATTAACCAACCGGCCAGCACCCCTATGGTTAGCCCGGTAAGTACCGTGAGCGCAAACACCTGTATTGCCTGGGTTTGACTGACAATCAGGTATTCGAACACCAGAACCACTAAAAGGGCACCGATGGGATCGATTAAGACCCCCTCCCAGTGAAGTACGGTAGCGACGTTTTCCCTCGCCCGGATGGTGCGCAGCAGGGGCGCAATCACGGTCGGCCCGGTCACCACCACCAGGGCGCCGAGCAGGGCGGCGATCCCCGGGGGCAGGGAAAGGATGAACCAGGCGGAAACGGCTGCCAGGGCGAAGGTGATGAGCATACCGGGGCCAACCAGGTTGCGTACCATCTTGCCCCGCCCCTTAAGGTCACGAAAGTTGAGCGTCAGGCTGCCCTCGAACAGGATTACCGCCACCGAGAGCGAGACGATGGGAAAAAGCAGCTCACCCAGCAGCGCGTCCGGGTCAAGAAACGCGGTTGTTGGACCAAGTAGCAGGCCGGTCAGCAACAGGGGCAAGATCGCAGGGATCTTAAGGCGAAAGGCGAGCCACTGGCACAGTAGGGAGAGCAGGCCGATCAGGCTCAAGGCCATCACAGGGGAAAGGGTGTTCATCAGTGACTCGGTGTTGGAGTTTGGCTTTACACTAAGTTAGCACCGGGGGATGCACAAGTGACCGCGCGTGAAACGCAACCAGCACCGGCGCCCTGCCAGCAATAGTGCTAGTCAGGGGATGTTGGGGAGGCGGGCAATGGATAAAAAAACCGAAGCCTAAGCTTCGGTTTTGTGTGGTTACATGATGCGCTGTCCGGGCTTGGCGCCCTCATCGGGGTTCAGGATGTAGATCTCTTCGCCACCAGGGCCAGCGGCCAACACCATACCTTCGCTGAGTCCAAACTTCATTTTGCGCGGGGCCAGGTTTGCCACCATGACCGTCAGTTTACCCTCGAGATCCTCGGGCTGGTACGCCGATTTGATCCCGGCGAACACGTTGCGAGTCTCGCCGCCGAGGTCCAGCGTCAGCTGCAGCAGCTTCTTGGCGCCCTCCACATGCTCCGCCTTGGCAATACGGGCAACCCGCAGATCCACCTTGGCGAAGTCGTCGAAGCTGATGGTGTCCGCGATGGGCTCTTTCTCCAACTCGTCATTTTTCTCCAGGGTTACCGCGGGCGCCGATGCGGCTTTCTCTGCCGCCACTTCCGCCTTGGTCTGCTCGACGATCGCCTCGATCTTGGCCGGTTCAATGCGCTGGATCAACGCCTTGAACTTGTTAATACGGTGTCCGGTCAGCACAGTATCGATACTCGCCCAGGTCAGTTCGGTGTTAAGAAACTGCTCCACGTTAGCGCTCATCTCAGGTAACACTGGCTTGAGGTAGGTCATCAGGATCTTAAACAGGTGCAGGCCCATCGAGCACACCTCATGGGTCTTCTGCTCCATCCCCTCCTGCTTGGCCAATGACCAGGGGGCCATCTCGGCAATGTAGGCGTTGGCTTTGTCCGCCAGTGCCATGATCTCACGGATCCCCTTACCGTACTCCCGGCCCTCAAATAGGGTCTCGATCTCCGCCTTAGCGTTTTGGAACTCCGCCAGCAGTGCCGGGTTGTCGATGGCATCGGCCAGGGTGCCATCGAAACGTTTGGCGATGAAGCCAGCGGTGCGGGAGGCGATGTTGACCAGCTTGCCCACCATGTCTGAATTCACCCGCTGGGCGAAGTCCTCAAGGTTGAGGTCCAGATCATCAATGCGATCGTTGAGCTTGGCGGCGTAGTAGTAGCGCAGGTATTCCGGATGGAGATTGTCCAGGTAGGTGCGGGCTTTGATGAAGGTGCCGCGGGATTTGGACATCTTTTCACCGTTCACCGTCACGTAGCCATGGGCAAACACATTGGTGGGTTTACGCAGCTGGGCCCCGTGCAGCATGGCCGGCCAGAACAGGCTGTGGAAGTAGATGATATCCTTGCCGATGAAGTGGTAGAGCTCCGCTTTGGAATCCTGACCCCAGTATTCGTCGAAGTTGAGGTCGTCGCGACGATCGCACAGGGCCTGGAAGGCCCCCATGTAACCGATGGGGGCGTCCAGCCAGACGTAGAAAAACTTCTCGCCGTTGGTGCCGGGGATCTCGAAACCGAAGTAGGGGGCATCACGGGAGATGTCCCACTGCTGCAGGCCGGACTCGAACCACTCGGAGAGCTTGTTGGCCATCTCGGACTGAAGCGCACCGGAGTGGGTCCACTGGGCTAACACCTCTTTGAACTGGGGCAGGTCAAAAAAGAAATGCTCGGATTCTTTGAGCACCGGGGTGGCACCGGAAACGACCGACTGGGGATTGATCAGTTCCGTCGGGCTGTAGGTGCTGCCACAGCTCTCGCAATTGTCCCCGTACTGGTCTTCGGTTTTGCACTTGGGGCAGGTGCCCTTGACGAAGCGGTCCGGCAGGAACATCCCCTTCTCAGGGTCGTAGAGCTGCTCAATAACCCGGGTGGTGATGTATCCGTTCGCCTTGAGGCGGGTGTAGACCTCGCTGGCCCATTTGCGGTTCTCTTCCGAGTGGGTGGAGTGGTAGTTATCGAACTCCACCAAGAAGTCGGCAAAGTCTGCCTTGTGCTCCTCGGCAACCTTGGCGATCATCGCTTCCGGTGTCATCCCCAGTTGCTGTGCTTTGAGCATGATGGGGGTGCCGTGGGTATCATCGGCACAAACGTAGGTGCAGGTGTTGCCCCGCAGTTTCTGGAAGCGCACCCAGATGTCGGTCTGGATATACTCCAGCATGTGACCCAGGTGAATGGGACCATTGGCGTAGGGTAACGCACTGGTCACCAAAATTTTTCTGCTTTCGGTTGCCATGGTGTCTCGGTACTTAGGTGAGAAAGTGGGGGCAGGCCAAGGATCAGCGTGCCAAGTAAAGCGCAAGTCTAACGGAACACCAGCGCATTTTCATCCATCTGACCGCTGCCCGCCTGCTTTGCCGCCATCGGCGTGCGCCATAGCGCTCAGGCTTCTGGTACACTCAGTTGAGTTTCGGAAATTCGGCAGCAAAAAGGAGCCAGCGAGTGACCCAAGAAACCGCGATCCGCAATACCCTTCCCGAGTCCCTTTCCCACGTTGTATTGGCCCGTCTGGATGCCTTGGAAGATCCTGAGCTCAATCAGGGGCTGGTATCCGCTAATATCGTTCGCAGCCTTGGTTTGGATGGGCGCTGCCTGCAGATCGGCCTGGCCTACCCCTATCCCTGCCAGTCACAGTACCGCGATCGGGTTATGAGCATTACCCAGGCGATGGCGGATATTGAGGCGATCGATGAGGTGGAGTGTGAAGTGGGGTTGGCGATCCCCGCCATTACGGCCGGGTCGGTGGCGGCGTTGCCGACAATCCGCAACGTCATTGCGGTGGGCTCCGGTAAAGGGGGAGTGGGGAAATCCACCACTGCCGTGAACCTGGCGCTGGCACTCGCCGCTGAGGGGGCGCGCGTGGGCGTGCTGGATGCAGATATCTACGGCCCCTCGATTCCCATAATGCTCGGCTGCTCCGACTTTGAACCCAGCAGTGTGGATGGGAAAACCATGGAGCCGGCTTTCGCCCACGGCGTGGCCGCCAGCTCCATGGGCTTTATGGTGACCGAGGGCAATGCGGCGGTGTGGCGGGGGCCCATGGCGGCGGGTGCGCTGGTGCAGTTAGTCAACGAAACGCGCTGGCCGGAGTTGGATTATCTCGTGATCGACATGCCGCCGGGAACCGGGGATATTCAGCTGACACTGTCACAGAAGATCCCAGTCTCCGGTGCGGTGATCGTGACCACCCCCCAGGAGATCGCCACTGCCGATGCCCGGAAAGGGATCACCATGTTTAACAAAGTGAATATTCCGGTACTGGGGATCGTGGAAAACATGAGTTATCACATCTGTCACAATTGCGGCAGTAAGGAGCATCCCTTTGGCTCCGGTGGTGGACTGGCGACGGCGAAACGTTACAATGTGCCGCTTTTAGGGGAGTTGCCGCTGGATCTGTCCGTGCGTGAGCATGTCGACGGCGGCAACCCCAGTGTCGTGGCCGAGCCGGAAGGGGCCATTGCGGAGGCTTACCGCGCCATTGCTCGCAAGACCGCGGCGGCACTGGTGACCCGTTCCGAGCCGCAATCTCTGGCGATTGAGATCACGACCGACTGATGGGGCCTCGCCCCAAGTGTTAGATATATTGTTGAGACCCCTATGACCTCAAAGCAAGAGTGCGTCATCATCGGTATCGCCGGTGCTTCCGCATCAGGGAAGAGCCTGATCGCTCGTACCATCTATAACGAGCTGCGTCGCGATCTTGGGACAGATCAGATCGAAGTGATCAATGAAGACGCCTACTACAAGGATCAGACCCACCTGACCATGGAGGAGCGGGTTAAAACCAACTACGATCACCCCAGCGCGTTGGACCACAGGCTGCTTTGTGACCATCTTAAGCAGCTCAAGCGGGGCGAAAGCGTTGAGGTACCCACCTACAGCTACACCGAACATACCCGGCTGGCGGAAACCGTTACGGTGACACCCAAGAAGGTGATCATTCTCGAGGGGATCCTGCTGCTGACGGAGCCGGAGCTCCGGGCGCAGATGAATGCCTCCATCTTCATGGATACGCCGCTGGATATCTGTTTTATCCGCCGACTGAGCCGGGATGTGGAGGAGCGTGGTCGCTCCATGGAGTCCGTGATTGAGCAGTATCAGCGTACTGTCCGGCCCATGTTTCTGCAGTTCATCGACCCCTCCAAGCAGCACGCCGACATTATCGTGCCCCGGGGCGGTAAAAACCGTATTGCTATCGACATTCTCAAAGCCAAGATCCGACAGCTTTTGCACACGGATTGAGCTCCATCACCGCGTTTAAGGACCAAGGATGCGCCTGACCGACATTGAAATAGAAGAGTACTTGGATCACGGCAAGATCGTCATGGAGCCGCGCCCGGCCAGTGAAAAGATCAGTGGCGTAAGCGTGGATGTGCGCCTGGGTAACAAGTTCCGGGTGTTCGAGGACCATACGGCCCCCTATATTGACCTCTCCGGTCCGCGGGAGCAGGTCCAGCGGGCGCTGGAGAACGTCATGAGTGACGAGATCTGCATCGCCGATGGGGACGCCTTCTTTCTGCACCCTGGAGAGCTGGCACTGGGTATCACCCACGAGTCAGTCACCCTGCCGGCCAATGTGGTTGGCTGGCTGGATGGCCGCTCCTCACTGGCGCGCTTGGGCCTCATGGTTCATGTGACGGCACACCGGATCGACCCGGGCTGGAGCGGGAATATCGTGCTGGAGTTTTTCAATTCCGGTAAGTTGCCGCTGGCCCTGCGTCCGGGGATGCCCATCGGTGCCCTCAACTTCGAACGCCTGGCTCACGACTGTGCTCGCCCCTACAGCAAGCGTGCCAATGCTAAGTACCGGGACCAGACCGGCGCGGTGGCCAGTCGGATCAGCCAGGACAGCTGATGGCGAATTGGGTGGATGGTGTCGCCGAAGACAGCATCTCGGTGAAGGATCGCGGTTTACTGCTGGCGGACGGGCATTTCACCACCGCCTACGTCGCGGATGGGGCGGTGAGCCTGTGGCCGGCGCACCGTCAGCGTTTGGCCGACGGTTGTCGTTTGCTGGGGTTTTGTGCACCGGATTGGAGCGCCTTGGAGCGGGAGGTGGCCTCTGCGTGCCGCGGTTATTCCCAGGCGGCAATCCGCATCACCCTGACCCGCGGGGACTCCGGCCGGGGCTACGAGGGAGAGTGGCCGGCGCGCCCGCGCCGGCTAATCCAGATCGCCCCCTTCCCAAAGCGCTATCGAGCCTGGCAGCAGGCGGGGATCCGTGTTGCCTGCGCCAGGCAACGGCTGGCAAGCGGTGGGGCCCTGGCCGGCATCAAGACCCTGGCTCGAACCGAGCAGGTACTCCTTAAGCGGGAGGTCCAGGTTCGGGGAGTGGAAGACCTCCTGGTGTTGGATCCGAACGGCTATGTGGTGGAGGCGACCGCAGCCAACCTCTTTTTCCTTATCGACGGTGTTGTTGTCACACCCAGCCTAAGCCATAGCGGTATCGCGGGCGTGATGCGGAATCATGTGATCAGTTTGCTGGCCGAGCAGGGAAGGCCGGTCCTGGCCCGTCCGATGCACGGCAACGAAGTGGCGAGCTGCACGGCCGCCTTTATGACCAATTGTTTGATGGGTATCGTGCCAATCCGGCAACTGGACCAGCGCATCCTTAAGGATCGATCGCTGGCCGATACCCTGCTTGATGTGGGAGTGTTATGGCGTTGAAAGTTTGGATCCGTGCGGCTGTCTGGAGCGTGAGCCTCGCCATCAGTGGTGTGGTGGCGGTCGTGGGATATGGCTATTACCGTATACAGCAGGCCTTAGCGTCCCCGGTGGCTATCAGCCTGGCGCAGGAGGTGAAAGTGCAACCCGGAGATACCAGCTACGTGCTCCTGGCGCAGTGGGAGAGGCAGGGTTGGATAGATTCGGCTTTTTGGGGCCGTCTCGGTTTGCGAATGGAGCCGAAACTGACGCAGCTGAAGACGGGTACTTATGCGCTGGAACCGACCATGTCACTGCGCCAGGCATTGGCGCACCTTGCCAGTGGTGAGGAGATCCAGTTTCAGATCACCCTGGTAGAGGGCGGCACCGTTGCCGAGTGGTTATCCCAGATCCAGGCCCATCCCCGGATCCGAGCCACCCTTGATGACGTTGCCGCGCTGGCCGAGGCGTTGGGGACTGAGCAGGAAAACCCGGAAGGGTGGCTGTTTCCGGATACCTACGCGTTTACTGACGGCACCGAGGACAGGGCCGTGCTACTTCGGGCCTACCGCCGTATGACTCGGGAGCTCGAGAAAGCCTGGGCAGCGCGTCAGCCGGATCTTCCGCTGGCCACGCCTTACGAGTTGCTGATTCTGGCCTCCATCGTGGAGAAGGAGACCGGTGCCCCCGGGGAACGTTCGCTGGTCAGTTCGGTATTTGTGAATCGATTGAACAAAGGGATGCGATTGCAGACGGACCCTACGGTGATCTACGGTGCTCATGACTACCAGGGGCGTATTACGCGCAAGCACTTGGACACCTGGACACCCTACAACACCTACAGGATCAACGGCCTGACACCGACGCCTATTGCAAACCCCTCGTTGGCATCGCTGCAGGCAGCGGCGCAGCCGGCGCAGAGTGATTACCTCTACTTCGTCTCCAAAGGCGACGGTAGCCACCAGTTTTCCCGGACCCTGCGAGAGCACAATAACGCGGTTAATCGGTATATAAGAAATCGGAAATGATGAATCAACAAGGGATCTTTATTGTCATCGAAGGCCTGGAAGGGGCGGGTAAGAGCAGCGCAGTGGCGCTGGTGAACGCTTATCTGGAGGCGCGCTTTCCTGGCCGTGAAATCGTCAATACCCGCGAGCCGGGCGGGACGCCGCTGGCGGAGGAGATCCGGGCCATCTGGAAACGGCCTCGCGAGGAGGCGATGGCGCCGATGACGGAACTGCTGATGGTCTACGCCTGCCGGGCACAACTGGTGGAGGGGGTGATCAAGCCGGCTCTGGCCCGGGGCGCTGTGGTGCTTGGCGATCGCCATGATCTCAGCTCCCAGGCGTATCAGGGCGGCGGGCGGGGTCTGAGCGAGCAGGTTGCGGCCCTGGCGAAGATCACCCTGGGTGGGCTGAAACCGGACCTGACCCTCTACCTCGATATTGACCCCGCACTTGGGCTTAGCCGAGCACAGGCACGGGGAGCGCTGGATCGCATTGAACAGGAGACGCTGTCCTTTTTTCAGCGCGCCCGGGCACGCTACCTGGCCGAGGCCGCCGCGGATCCCGACATTGTGCTCATTGACGCCAGCCAACCGATTGAGAAGGTTCACGAAGCTATCGTCGACCAGTTGAACCAGCGGCTTGGAGTTTCGGCTTGAGCTTCGTCGATGCCATGCCTTGGCTCGCCTCGCCATGGCAGCAATGGCAGCGCAGTCGTGACACGGGGCGCTTGGGCCATGCTCTCCTGCTTCAGGGCGAGGAGGGGTTGGGCAAAGGGCGCTTGGCTGCCGAGATGGCGGCGAACCTGCTGTGTGAACAGGGCATCCACTGCGGTCGTTGCAAGGGCTGTCGGTTGCTGCAAAGTGGCCACCATCCCGACCATATTCTGATTCAGCCGGAGGGGTTGCAGATCAAGGTCGATACTGTCCGGGCCCTGATTGCTACCCTGACCGGCACCGCCCATCAGGGGGGAAGTCGGGTGGTGGTGATTGAGCAGGCAGAACGCCTCAACGGTGCGTCCGCCAATGCCCTGCTCAAAACTCTTGAAGAGCCGATGCCCGGGGTATATCTCATTCTGGTCAGCGCCATCCCCTCTGCGCTCCCTGCGACCATCGTCAGCCGCTGTCAGCGCCTGAACGTTCCGTCGGCGACCCCGGCGCAGCTTAAAACGTACCTCGGTGAGGGGGCCCAGGCTTTGCCGGATTGGCCCTACTGGACACGTTTGGTCGGTGGGCCGATGGCGTTAAAAAAGGCGCTGGCGCAGGGTACCGTTGACCAGGTGGAGCGCTGGCGTTTGGCGTGGCAACAGAGTCTTGAACAAGGGTTTCTTGCCCCGGAACTGGCTTCTGTGGAGTCGGACAAGGGTGCTATCGTACTAAAAGTATTGTACTTTGAACTGATGTGTCGTGGCCGTAACGTCCCAGAGTCGCTCGCGGTTACCTTCCCGGTGATGCAGGAGCTTCTGGCCGAGATCCGATGGCTGGAGCAGCAATCCGGTGTCAACCTTCAGGTTCTCTGTCAGCGCTTTGTGCGGCAGCTTTGTTCGTAGTGTAAGGGTTAAATCTATGTCTGAAGTTTTTCATCCAAACAGGACCTCCATGACCTGCCTTGAAGCCCAGTTTGATACTCCCGCGCAGCTTTATCGCGCCTACATGCCCTTTATTCGCTTTGGCGGCCTGTTTTTTGTTACGACCCGGGATCACCATCTCGGCGAACTTTTGGTCGCCCGCTTCTCCCTGCCGGACAGCGATGAATGGTACACGTTCGAAGGGGTCGTGGTCTGGTGTAATCCCCTGGGCTCTCAAGGGGGAAGACCCCCAGGTGTGGGCCTGGCCTTCCAGGCGGAGGATAACCCGTTCAAGCCGCATATCGAGCGTCTGCTCGCCGGTGAGTTGGGCTCAGGGCAACTCACCTCCACGATGTAACCCGTGACCCAGCGACGAAACTAGAATCCGGCTCCGAATCGGTTTACCCTGACCGGCTTGTTAGTTAAATCGGGGATCGGCGTGTGTTAATTGACTCCCATTGCCATCTGGATCGCTTGGTAGAGGGCGATGACCCAACCTCTCTGGAACCCATCTTAAAACAGGCCCGGGAGCGCGGCGTTCGCAAAATTTTGTGCGTCTCCGTCAGCCAAGCGGGCTTTGCGCGCATGAAAGCGCTGACCGCACCCCACGAGGACGTGCGGATCTCCTGCGGTGTCCACCCCCTGGACGTTGAGGACGGCTACGATGCCGATTGGTTAGCCCGGCAGGCAGCAGATCCTGCAGTGGTCGCTCTGGGGGAAACTGGACTTGATTACTACTACAGCAAAGAGAGCGTGGCCCTTCAGCAACAAGCCTTTCGTGACCACATCGAACTAAGCCGCCAACTTAAAAAGCCGCTGATCATCCACACCCGTGACGCCCGGGAAGACACTATCGAACTGCTCAGAGAGGGGCAGGCGGAGCAGGGCGTATTGCACTGTTTCACAGAAAACTGGGCGATGGCCAAGGCGGCACTGGATCTGGGGCTTTATATCTCCATCTCCGGAATTGTCACCTTCCGTAACGCAGAGTCCCTGCGGGATGTCGTGCGAAAACTGCCAATGGACCGGCTATTGGTCGAGACCGATGCACCTTACCTGGCGCCGGTACCTTACCGGGGCAAGACCAATCAGCCAGCGTACGTCCATGAGGTGGCGCAGTTTGTTGCGGATCTTAAAGGCGTCAGTCATCAGGAGATGAGCCGGATCACCGGTGAGAATTTCCATCGCCTATTTTCCCTGGCGTAACCACTGAGATGAAACCGGCGCAAGCGGGAGGGGTAAAAAGGCAAAAAAAAGCCCGCAACTACTCCAATGTCACAGGCTTAGGGGAACATCACGCGTCGGATCTTTGTCACGGGAGATGAAGGGCGCTTGTTATCGCTGCACCGCATCCTGTGCCAAGGCTATCGCTAAGACAGCTTAATTTTCTAGTCTAGTCCAAGGAGAAAAGCGCAGCCAGTGACTGCGCTTTTCTATTGCCGGCGGCTTGGACGTTGGTACTAGACCGAGACGATCTGGTCCCTGACCAGTTCCCGAGGCAGGCCATTTTTCAGCTTGCTGCCAACCCACTTTGCCAGCCCCAGTGGCTGTCCCGTCCAGCGGACGATCACTTCGCCCTTACCCGCTGGGGTGTCCATGGGAAGATCCCGTCCCATCAGGTAGGTCGTCGCCTGTTCGTCGGTAAGCTCAACGCATTTCGTTGGTGTCAGGGGTAGCGCCATGATCGCCTCGTGTTGAATTTTGAAACCGTGCTTATGCACCTGTGCGATTTTTATCCCCAGCCGGTTCATGCGGATCTTGCCGATAAAGTCATTCAGTGCTTGGGGAAACCACCAAAGTTCCTGATCCCTTGCCATCACCTGGCCTTCGTCGGGTAGGCTGAGGCCTAACTGTGTCTCGAGGTAGTGTCGTAACTCGGCGACGGTCCTGGTTGGGGCCGGCGTAAAGGGGAAACTTTTAAGCTTGGGTGGTTTCGCCTGAGCCTGCATGGAGCCGCGCTTTCGGATCGCGGCAACGAAGAACCCTTCCGAGTCGTAGATCTGCGGCCAGATATGCAGAAAACCCTCCTCGGTCAAAGCCCTCTCTGCCCCGGGAAACAGGGCTCCCAGCGAAATGAACTCCACCAGTTCCGGGTGGCGCTCGCGGAGCCAGTGGCACACCGCTTGGTTCTCCTCAGCCAGCAGGGTGCAGGTGGAGTAGACAAGGGTGCCGCCGGGTTTAAGAGCGGTGAAGGCAGACTCGATCAGGGTCTTCTGGACGGCGGCGATCTGCTCAATGGCGTCGAAGCTCCAGTTGGCCATCGCCTGTGGATCTTTTCTCACTGTCCCCTCGCCAGAGCAGGGCGCATCCAGGAGGATGGCATCGAAGCGCTCCGGCAGGGTAGGGCCGAATACCTTGCCATCGAAATGGGTCAGGGCGACGTTGCGGATCCCCAAGCGTTGAAGGTTGGCGTGGAGGCTTTTTAAGCGACTGGATGAGTACTCGTTGGCGATCAGCACCCCCTGGTTGTTCATCCTGGCGGCCATCTGGGAGGTTTTAGAGCCGGGTGCCGAGGCGACATCCAACACGGTCTGCGGCTGGCCGGCAAGGGCAAACAGGGCGTTGGGGGGCATCATCGAGGATGCCTCCTGGATGTAAAATAGGCCGGCCAGGTGTTCCGGTGTATTGCCAAGCTGTGCCCCGGGTTTATCCCAGTTAAGCCAGAACCCCTCATCACACCAGGGGATGGGCTCCAGGTGCCAGCCCTTGCCCTCCATCCTCTGCACGAACTCCTCTACGCCTATCTTCAGGGTGTTGACCCGGATCGAACGACGCAGCGGTGTTTGACTGATGGCGATAAAGTCGTCAAGTTCGAGTTGGGGCGGTAAGATGGCGGCGATGCTGTCGAGAAATGCCTTTGGGAACTTGACCATAAGAGGATCCTGAGGGAAAAATCGGCGGCAAGCATAGCACAGCCAGGGAGGGAGCAACGAGTGCTGAATCGGGTTTGGGCAGCCATGTTGCTGCTGTCGGCGCTGGCCTGCTTGGGACGCTGGTACGGCGGGGATCCCGAGGTGTTCGCGCGCTGGGTGGAACAGCTCTTTGCAATGGCCAAGTTGGCGGTGGAGATCGGTATCGGCCTGGCCGGGGTCATGGCGATGTGGATGGGCCTGATGAAAATTGGCGAGCGCAGTGGCCTGATAGATGGCCTGGCTCGGCTGCTGTCTCCTCTGTTCGCCCGTCTGATGCCAGAGATCCCCCGGGGGGATCCAGCCTTGGGCGCCGTCACCATGAACCTGTCGGCAAACGTGCTGGGCTTGGATAATGCCGCGACGCCCATGGGGATCCGGGCGATGGAGTTGATGCAGCGACTCAACCCGGTTCCGGAACGGGCGATGAACGCTCAGATCCTGTTTTTGGTGCTCAATACCTCCTCGGTCACCCTGTTTCCCATCGCAGTCCTTCTTTACCGAGCTCAGCAGGGCGCAGCCCAGCCGACCGATGTGTTCCTGCCGATCCTGCTGGCCACTACCGCGTCCACCATGACGGGGCTCCTGTTCACCTGCGTGGTTCAGCGGATCCGACTCTGGGACAAGGTGCTGCTGCTCTGGTTTGGCACCGGCCTCGCGTTGATGATCAGTCTGCTGGCAAACCTGGCAGCCTACTCAACGACGCAGCTGCAGGCGTTTTCGACCCTCTGGAGCAACTTTGCCCTGTTTGCGCTAATCATCACGGTGATCGCCGTCGCGTCCTGGCGTGGGGTGGCGCTGTTTGATGAATTTGTGGAGGGGGCGAGAGAGGGGCTGACGACCACGGTGCGGATCCTGCCTTTTCTCCTGGCGATGCTGATGGCCATCGGCAGTCTGAGGGCGTCGGGGATCCTGGATGCGCTGCTTGACGGGATCCGAAGCCTGGTCGCGTCGGTGGGCTGGGACAGCCGCTTTGTCGATGCGCTTCCGACGGCCTTGATGAAACCCTTCAGTGGCAGTGGTGCCCGAGCCATGATGCTGGAGACCATGGAAAGCGCCGGCGTCGACTCCTTTGCGGGTCGCCTGGCGTCCATTTTCCAGGGCTCGACGGAAACCACATTCTACGTTCTTGCGGTTTATTTTGGTGCTGTGGGGATCCGCCGTACCCGCCACGCGATCCCCTGCGGACTGGCGGCGGATCTGGCTGGCGCCCTAGCCGCCATCGCCGTGGCCTACTGGTTCTTCGGTTAACCGGTCTGGTAAAAAAATGCGCCGCTGCAAGGGCAGCGGCGCGACGGATCAACTGCCGGGATCAGAACCGGGTTTGCCACTCCAGCCAGGCGCTCTGCGCCTGGTTGTGCAGTGGGAGCCGGGTGCCATCTGCCAGCAGGTTTTCGCCGTTGCTGCTCTCCTGCGTAGCAAAGGCGACGCCACCCGCGAGGATGGTTTCCAGAGACTCGGCGCTGATCTGCGCACCGGAGAAGAGCCCCACATCGACGTTGATCCCGGACGCGTTCCAGAAACGACTGCTCTGATTGACCAAGTGCTGATAGCGGGGCATCAGCTGGATCTCGATGTCTACCGAGGCACCATCTGCCGCCAGCCCGGTCTTGATCACCTCTCCCACCTTGATCTGCCGGTAGAGCACTGGGCTACCCACTGCCAGGGAGCCCAGGTTGGGCTGGTTCAGGACCAGAGTCAGTCCGTCATCGAAGGGGAGGGTGGTGGGGGGCGCCATGGCGACCAGGAAACTGTCGCTGCGTTGTTCCGCTGTGCCGGGCATGGCGGCGATGTAGTTGCCGGTGATCAGGGTATCGGGATCCCGTACACCGGAGAGCCGGATTTCGGGGCTGACCAAGTAGAATTGGCTGTCCTGGGCCAAAAAGCGGTCAGCCCAGGGACGGTCCAGCTGAGCCTCCAACCGCTGGTTGGCCAGATCATCGCTCAATGACACCGAGCGGATCTTGCCGATGGTGTGGCCCCGGAAGCGGATTGGTGCGCCGGCGGGGATTTGGGCTGCACTGTCGATGAACAGACTGAGGTGTTCGATGCCCTGAAGCGCGCTGTGGCGATCGGGGTAGATATGGCGATCCTCCGGCAGGCCGGGCTGGGTGTTCTCGTGGCCCTTGATCGCCGTATCGAAACTGAGTCCGCCGCGCAGCAGCGTGGTCAGCGGCGCGGCCTGAATGTTGATGCCGGCCAGAGAGCCCTCGACCTTGATGCCGCTGTGGTGCCAGAAGCGGGTATCGGTATTGATAAGATGCTGGTAGCGCCGTTCGATGCCGACCTGCACAGTCACCCCGTCCTTGCCGAGGGAAAGTGACTCAATGGTGCCCACTTCGAGGTCCCGATACAGCACCGATGCGCCCGCGGCGAGTCCAGCGGGGGTTTCGGTTTGCAGCGAAAGATGGACCCGGGGACCGGATTTCGCGGCGCTTTCACTAACCGCAAGGGCGAAACGGCTCTGTCCAGCCGCCTCTGTGCCTTCCCCACCGGAAAAGGCGATGCCGCCGCTGAGGATGTCGGCAAGGGGACGGCTGCGAACACTGAGTTTGGCCAGATCCGCCTCCACTTCAACCGCGGATTGCAGCCAGAAGGCGGCATCCTGGCGGACCCGCTGATGATAAGGCGCATCGATCCAGATGCGACTCTGTACCCCTTCATCGGTCAGCGTCACCTCGACGACCTCCCCGACCGGCACGCCGCGAAAACGCACCGGCGCTCCGACCCCTGCGCCCTCGAGGCTGTCGTGCTCCAGCAGGAAGGCACGGCCTTCACGGTGCAATTCGCCCTCCTGGGACAGGGAGAACTCGGTGTGAGGCTCGCCATCACCGGGCCACAGACGGATAAAGTCTCCAAACAGGAGGGTATCCAGATGGGCGACACCATCGAGGCCAAGCTGAGCGCCAACTCTGGCGAAACGGGTGTTTTTGCGCAACAGGTGCCGGTATTCAGTATCGATGTAGGCGTGCAGGATCACCCCTTGCTCGGTCAACTCGATATCCTGAACCTGGCCCAGGTCCAGGCCGCGGAAGCGGATGGGCGTACCCACTGAGAAGCCATCGGCACTCTCCACCCATACTTGGAACTCCGCCCGGGGACGCGCATCCCGAGCGCGCTCGTGAAGCTTGAACCGGGTACCATCGGTCACGGGTTCACCGTCTGCGGGGGAGGAGAGCACTACGCCCCCGGATAACAGGCTGGCGAGGCTTTCCAACTCGACATCGATGCCGGATCGGCTGGCGTGTATGGCGACACCGGAGCTGTTCCAGAACTGACTGTTGTGGCGAACCAGTGACTGATAGCGCGACTGAATGTGGACGTCGAAGACCACCTCCTGCGTTTGGTTATTCAGCCTGAAGTCCACCACTTCACCGATCTGGACCTGCTGGAAGTAGACCCCACTGCCGATGTTGAGTGAACCCCGGTTCGGCGCTGTCAGCCTCACCAGCAGGCCCTCGGTATGACGGCTCAGGGTCGGAGGGGCTTCCAGGGTGGCCTGGAACTCGTTTCGACGGGGGCCCTCGCCGGGCTCCATGGCGATGTAGTTTCCAGAGAATAGGGCGTCCAGGCCTTCGAACCCGGTCAGCGAGGCCTTGGGTGAGACCAGCCAGAATTGGGTGCCGCGCCGCAGCAGGTTCTCCACCGTGTGGTTCATGTTGATATTCACCAGCACCGATTTCTGATCCTCATCCAGCTTCACCCCCTTTACCTGGCCGACCACGATCCCCTGGTATCGGACCAGCGTCTTGTTGGCGGTGATCCCGTTGGCACTGGGGAATTTTACCGTGATGGTGGTGCCCCGCTCGATGATATAGCTGTAGAGCAGCCACAGGCCGAGGACGAAGGCCAGAACCGGCAGGATCCAGATGGGGGAGAGGTTTTTCTTCCGGCGAACCACCGGATGTTGGCTGTCAGAGGTCATTGTTATCTTTTTCCAGGTCCCACAGCAGGCGGGTGTCTAGGCACTTGGCGGAGAGTTGGGTGAACAGGATCACCAGGGCAAAGTAGGTGGCAGCGGGGGCGGGACGTGCGTCGAGCAGTTGCCCCATGTTGATGAGGCTCGCCATGATGGAGATCACGAAGAGATCCAGCATCGACCAGCGCCCAATAAACTCAATGATGTGGAAGTAGAAGCTCAGCCGTTTCTTAGACAGGGGCCACCGAAGAGAGATGGTGCTGAGGATCACCAGTAACCCCACCACCTTGGCGGCGGGGACTGCTACTGACGCGGTGAACACGATAATCGCGATCAGCGTCATGTCATTGGCAATCAGCGACAGTATGCCCGAATAGATGGTGTCGTAGCTGACGTTACCCTGGTTGATCAACTGGGTAATGGGGAGCAGGTTGGCAGGCAGAAGCAAACAGGCGGCGGTGATCAGCAGTGCCCAGCTGTACTGAAGACTGAATGGGCGCCGACGGTAGAGTCGACTCCGGCAGCGGGGGCAGTGGGGCTGCAACGGCGTCGTCAGGGCGCAGCCCGGGCAGAGACACAGCTCAGGGGTGGAGTTGCTCATAACGCTGCCACATCCGGTTGGAGTTATATTCATACTGCACATAAAAGGTCATGATAAACAGTAGTGTATAACAGAGCGTGCCCCAGCCGTAGGTCAGATCTGCGATGTCGGTCAATTTGAAGATCGAAACAAGCAGGCTGATCATGTAGATCTCCACCATGCTCAGCTCGGATAGGCCTTGATGGTAGAGCAGTAAGCGCCGAAGCAGCTTTGGCGCCTGGCCGGTTTTCAGCAGGTAGATTTGAACCAGGATAGAGACCAGCAGTAGCAGCGGAGCGAGGATCCCGGTCACGATGACGGCGATGCCCACCAGCCAGTACCCCTGCTCCAGTACGGTCAGGGCGCCATCCAGGACCGTTGTGGTGCGCAGACTTCCCACCAGGTTCACCTGAACCAGGGGGATGAGGTTGGCGGGAAAATAGATCAGTAGCGCGGCCAGAGCCAGGGCGGCCAAACCGTCCAGATCGCAATAGGGCACGTCATAGAGTCGGCTTCCGCAGCGCGGGCAGTGCGCTCGAACGCCACTGGGCAGCGCTCGCTGATGTACACTCGCGTCACAGGTTTTGCAGAGAATCAGGTTAGAAGACAAAGCGCTAACTCATGATGTCCATTTCCATAGGCGATCCAGTTTACCACTTCTCACGCTAAGCTGTCGGTGGTTCTCCCCTCTGCTCATAAAGTGCTCAGCGTCACCGTCCCGCTCTTGCACTCCTTGACTCACAGGGAGGAAACTGGGTTAATGGCATGCTGAATACTTCTCTATGTTTTGACCATGCTGTCTGTCCAACAACACGACTATGCCCTAATGGCGCAACAGGCGCGCAGCCTGATTGCCGACGAGCCCAATCTCATCGCTAATCTGTCCAATCTTTCCGCCTTGATCTATCACAATGTCGAGCGTGTGAACTGGGCCGGTTTTTACCTGATGGAGGGTAAGGATGAGCTGGTATTGGGGCCGTTCCAGGGCCAGGTCGCCTGCGTCCGTATTCCTGTCGGTCGCGGCGTGTGTGGGACGGCTGTCGCCACCGGTGAGGACCAGCGTATCGATGATGTCCACCAATTCCCGGGGCATATCGCCTGCGATGCCGCCAGCGAGTCCGAACTGGTGCTGCCCATACGCCGTCACGGCGAGATCATCGGGGTGTTGGATATCGACAGTCCAGAGCAAAACCGCTTTACCGAGCAGGACCGGGCGGGGATGCGTCTGATTGTCTCTGAGCTGGAACAGTACTTGGAGCGCCAACCATGAAGGAGTTGGTTGCTATCCACACCTACCTGATGGAGCCTGCGGAAGTGGGCGAGTGGGAAGGTCGTGAAGCGGAAGCTGCCGAGAATATTAATGAGATTTTTCATGCGGTCTATGACCGTGCCGATGAGGATATCGATACCGACCTGTTGGCATTGATGTTGGAGGCCATCTGGCCCCATTGGCAATTTAACCCCCAGTTGTTAGAGCTGGACGAAGACGCGCTTGATGCCTTCGTTGAAACTCTGTTTACCCATTTTGACCCCAGTAAGGGCCAGGAAACGTTTGATGACCACTGAACAAAACAACACCCCGGAAACACAGCCGGAAAACCCGGAAAAGCTGAAAGACGTGAAGGAGGTCCTGGCTTACCTGGCTGAGAAATTCCCCTCCTGTTTTTCCCTTGAAGGGGATGCCAAGCCGCTGAAGATCGGTCTTTTCCAAGATCTTGCAGAACGCCTGGAAGGTGATGAAAAGGTCAGCAAGACTCAGCTGCGTCAGGCGATCCGCCGCTACACCAACAGCTGGCGTTACCTGCGCAGTGCCCAGCCGGGCGCCGTGCGGGTCGATCTGGACGGAAACCCGTGTGGTGAGCTGGATGCGGAACACATCGAGCACGCCCAGAAGACCCTGCAGGAGAGCCAGGAGCGCGCCAAGGCCCAACGCCAGGAGCGTCAGGCAAAGAGCCCCAAGGGCGAGAAAGCCCCGGCTCGACGTCGTCCGGCCCGAGCCGAACATGCCGGCAAGGTGAAAGCGGCTAAGCTTAAACAAAAAGTGGAGCCGAAGCGGAACCTGCCGCCCATGGAGAAAGTCTCATCAGATAAGTTGAGCGCAAACCAGGGTGTTATGGTGATGCTCGGCAGTGCGCCGGCGAAGGGTGTTATCGTTGACATCAACCGTGATGATGTCATGGTTCGTCTGGAGTCCGGTTTGACCGTAAAAGTTAAGGTCGACCACATCCGCATCTGATTGAACAGCAAGATGCCAGAAGGAGTTGCGAGTTGATGATAAAGAGAACCCTATCCGCTTTGGTTGCTGGACTCCTGCTCAGTACCTCAGTGATGGCCGGCAGCTCGGCCCCGGCGCTGAGTGACTTGCCCACGCTCCAACAGGAGTCCCAGCATAAAGTGGCCAGTAAGCGGATAACCGATCTGTTTACCCGCTCGCACTATCGTCAGGTTGATTTCGACCAGTCGTTTTCGGCCCAGGCGTTTGAACGTTACCTTCAACAGCTGGATTTCAACCGCACGAACCTGCTGGCGTCCGACATTGCCAAGTACGATCGTCTTCGCTCCCGCTTTATCCCCCAGATCACCAAGGGGGATCTTGACCAGGCTTACGAACTCTACGAGCTTTCGATGAAGCGCCGTTTCGAGCGTCTTCAGTATGCGCTGACATTGCTGGATAAGCCCTTCGATTTCGATCAAGCGGGCGACAAGTACTACTTTGACCGTGAAGAGGCGGCCTGGCCGACCACCACGGCTGAGCTCAACGAGCTTTGGCGTCAGCGGGTCAAGTACGACGCTCTGAATCTGGCCATGACCGGTAAAGCGTGGGACGAGATCCAGCCGATGTTGACCAAGCGTTACCAGAACGCCATGAAACGCCTCACTCAGACCCAGAGTGAAGATGTTTTCCAGGCGGTGATGAACGCCTTTGCCTACACCGTTGAACCCCATACCAGCTACCTCTCGCCTCGAAACGCGGACCGCTTCCAGCAGGAGATGAACCTGTCGCTGGAGGGTATCGGCGCGGTACTGATGATTGATGACGACTACACGGTTATCCGCTCTCTGGTGACCGGTGGACCCGCCGATCGTCAGGGCGAGCTGAAACCTGACGACAGGATCATCGGTGTCGGCCAGGAGGGCGAGGAGATTGTTGACGTGATCGGCTGGCGACTGGATGACGTGGTCGACCTGATCAAAGGTCCCAAGGATACCCAGGTTACCCTGCAGGTGTTGGCCGCGAAAGATGGTAACAACGCCCGGCCCAAGTTGATCGAGATCGTGCGTGACAAGGTGCGCCTGGAAGACCGTGCGGTGAAATCCGGGGTGCTTAAAGTTGAGCAGGGGAATGGTCAGACACGTCGCGTAGGGGTGATAGAGATCCCCAGCTTCTACATGAACATCAGTCAGGACGTCGCCGCCGAGCTCAAAACGCTCGAACAACAGGATGTCGAAGGGATCATCATTGACCTAAGGGGCAATGGTGGCGGTGCGCTTAGCGAAGCCAGCCTGCTGTCCGGCCTCTTTATCCGGCAGGGGCCGGTGGTTCAGATCCGTGACCAGCGTGGACGTATCACCGTCAATGGCGACAGTGACGGTCGCCTGGCCTACGACGGGCCACTGACGGTGCTGGTGGATCGTTACAGTGCGTCCGCCTCCGAAATCTTCGCTGCTGCGATGCAGGACTATGGTCGAGCCCTGGTGCTGGGTGAACAGACCTTTGGTAAGGGAACCGTGCAGCAGCATCGTCAACTGGGTCGGATCTACGATCTCTACGACAAGCCGATGGGCAACGTCACTTACACCATTGCCAAGTTCTACCGTATTAATGGCGGCAGCACCCAGCTTCGTGGCGTCGTTCCCGATCTGACTTTCCCTAGCTACGTCCGTGATGGCGAGTTCGGGGAATCTCAGGAGGACAATGCGTTGCCTTGGGACTCGGTGCCCGCGGCTCGCTATGGCTCTCTTGACTGGATCGCCCCTGAACTCTTGACCCAGCTTGAGCGTCGACACGAGCAGCGGGTACAGGACAATGTCGAATTCCGCATGTTGCAGGAGGACATTGCCCGTTATCGTGAACACAAGGACCGTAAATGGATCTCTCTGGTGAAAGCGGAGCGCGAGGCGGAGGAGCGTGAAGACGATGCCAGAGCCCTTGAGCGGACCAATGTTCGTCGCGTGATGATGGGTATGGAACCGGTGGAGTCCCTGGCCGAGGCAGAGGATATGGAGTTGGAGGACTTCCTCCTTGATGAAGCCGGTGCCATTACGCTGGATATGGTGGATTGGACGCTGACCGCGAAGCGAGCGCCAGACGCCTGAACCCGATAATCGTTGGCTCGAATAGGCCGCTCCGATAGGGGCGGCTTTTTTTTGTGAGCTTGCCCAAGTGCGCCGTAACCTGTAGAAAAGAAAGAGATTACAAGTTAACAACATCAGGGATGTGTGATGAGCCGAGAGAAGACCTCGACCGTGCGCTGGTCCAGTCGTTTGAGTTATGTGTTGGCCGCCACCGGGGCTGCCGTAGGCCTGGGAAACATCTGGAAGTTTCCCTACATCATGGGGGAGAACGGCGGCGGCGCCTTCGTGCTGGTGTACCTAGCCTGCATCCTACTTATCGGGATCCCGATCATGATGGGGGAGGTCATGATTGGTAAATTCGGCCGTCAGACCCCCGCACGCAGTGCCCGCCTTTTGGCCGATGCTTCCGGGGCGAGGAAGGGGTGGTCCGCTGTGGGGTGGTTCGGGGTGCTTACTGGCTTTTTGATCCTCAGTTTTTACGTGGTGATCGCTGGCTGGGCTTTGGCCTACACCTACTATGGATTTATCGGCAGTTTCAGTGGCCAGGATGCGGATCAGATCGCCGCACTCTTTTCTGATCTCAACAGTGAACCCAGCCGCTTGATGGGGTGGAGTTTTCTCCTTCTGGCCGCCACCGTATTGGTAGTCGGTAACGGCGTCCGTGATGGTTTGGAGCGCGCCGTGAACGGGATGATGCCGGTGCTCTTTGTCCTGCTGGTCATTATGGTGATCTACGCCTACCAGAGGGGCAATTTCGAAGAAGCCTACCAGTTCATGTTCAACGCAGATTTTTCCAAGTTAAGTTGGAAGGGGGTGTTGGTCGCACTCGGTCATAGTTTCTTCACCCTATCGCTTGCCTCCGGGATCATGACCATGTATGGCGCCTATCTGCCGGATGGCACATCTCTGGTTAAGACCTCGCTCTGGATCGCCTTCATGGATACTCTGGTCGCCATACTGGCGGGCCTGGCGATCTATCCCATTGTCTTTGGGAACGGGCTGGAACCTGGGGCCGGGCCCGGTCTTATCTTCATGACACTCCCCATTGCGTTTGGCGAGATGCCCTTTGGGCAGCTGTTTGGCGGCCTCTTTTTCCTGATGCTGGTGGTGGCCGCCTTTACCTCCGCGCTGGCGTTGATTGAATCATCCGTGGCGTGGTTGGTTGAGCGGCACGGTTTTGGCCGTATGAAGGCGGCCCTGTTGGCCGGGGGCGCGATTTGGGTGGTCAGCCAACTGACCATCTTTTCCCTCACCGGCGCCAGCTGGGCTGAATTCCAGCTGGGGAGCAAGACGGTGACCCTGTTCGATGGTATCGATTACCTGACCTCGAGCATCATGCTGCCGCTGGGGGGATTGATGATCGCGCTGTTCGTTGGTCGCGTGGTGACTCGGGATATCAGCGTCCGCACCTTGGCGACCTCCCCGCTGGTGTACAAGGTTTGGCGGCTCTGTGTGCGCTACATCGCTCCGGTGGCGGTGGTGTTGGTGTTCCTTCAACAGCTCGGCTTATTCTCGCTCTAGTCGTCACGCACAACTGTGTACTGCCCGTTGCGCAGAGGTTAAACAGTCAGACAGATGGCGCGCCACAGGGCGCGCCTCTTTATTGGCAGCCTGATATACTGCAGCCCTCTTCACCGTCCCGACCCCGAGTCGATGACGTTATGCCGCCGATATAAGGAGACTGCCTTCGATGCAGCAGATTCAAGCGAAACGCCGAATGGATTACCAGGCCCCGGACTTCACCGTGGAGCAGATCGACCTGACATTTGAACTGGACGATCACGCTACTCGTGTTACCGCGGTCTCCCAGCTACGTCGCTGTCGTGAAGGTGCCACCGAATTGCGGTTGGATGGTGAACAGCTGACCCTGGTCAGCGTGAGTGTCGACGGCGAGTCATGGCCTCACACCCTCGAAGAGGGGCAACTCGTCCTCGCCCTAGATCAGGCTGAGTGCGAACTGACGGTGGTGACCGAGCTTGATCCGGCCAACAACACCTCGCTGGAAGGCTTGTACCAGTCCGGTGGTGCCTTCTGCACCCAGTGTGAAGCAGAGGGCTTCCGTCGGATCACCTACTTCCTCGACCGGCCGGATGTGCTGGCTCGGTATCGCACTCGCATCGAAGCGGACCGGACGCGCTTCCCGTTCCTGCTCTCCAACGGCAATAAGGTGGCCAGCGGCCATCTGCCGGACGGCCGTCACTTCTGTGAATGGGAAGATCCCTTTCCGAAGCCCAGCTATCTCTTCGCCCTGGTTGCCGGGGATTTCGACCGGCTGACGGATACCTTTACCACCGCATCCGGGCGCGATGTGGCTCTTGAGCTTTATGTGGACAGGGGCAACCTGTCCCGGGCGGAACACGCTATGGTCTCCCTGAAGCGGGCCATGGCATGGGATGAGGCCCGTTTCGGCCTGGAGTACGATCTCGATATCTACATGATCGTCGCGGTGGATTTCTTCAATATGGGCGCGATGGAAAACAAGGGCCTGAACATCTTCAACAGCAAGGCGGTCCTGGCGGATCCCCAGACCGCCACCGATGATGAGTACCACAGGATCGAATCGATCATCGGTCACGAGTACTTCCACAACTGGACCGGTAACCGGGTGACCTGTCGGGACTGGTTCCAGCTCAGTCTCAAAGAGGGCCTGACGGTCTTTCGCGACCAGGAGTTCTCCTCCGACGTTGGCTCCCCCGTGGTCAACCGGATCCTGGCGGTAAAAACCATCCGTAACCACCAGTTCGCTGAGGATGCGGGGCCGATGGCGCATCCGATCCGGCCGGAACAGGTGATCGAGATGAACAACTTCTACACGGTTACCGTCTACGACAAGGGGGCGGAGGTGATCCGCATGATGCACACGCTCCTCGGCGAAGCGGCGTTCCAGGCAGGCATGCGCTGCTATTTCGAGCGTCACGACGGACAGGCGGTGACCTGTGATGACTTCGTGGCCGCCATGGAGGATGCCAGTGGCGTGGACTTGAGCCAGTTCCGGCTCTGGTACAGCCAGTCCGGCACCCCGGTAGTGACGGCGCAGGAGCACTATGACGCTGAACAGGGCCGTCTGCGACTGGTGTTGAACCAGCATACGCGGCCCACCGCCGACCAGGGAGAGAAGCACCCGTTGCACATTCCGGTTCGCATCCAGCTTATCGACAGGGAGGGCAGGGATGTCCCCCTTATCTGCGATGGTCAGGTGACCGATCCGGTGCTCAATTTCACCGAAGCCAGCCAGGAGTGGTGCTTTGAGCAGTTGCCCGGGCCGGTGGTGCTTTCCCTGTTCGATAACTTCTCGGCGCCGGTCAAGCTGGAACAAGCACTGGAGCGGGATGCCCTGGCGCTGCTCCTGGCTCACGCAGGGAACGATTTCGCCCGTTGGGATGCGGGTCAACGTCTTTTGAGCGACGAGGTGTTCGCACTGGCTGAGCAGGCGCAGGAGGCGGTATCCGATATCACCCTGGATGCTCTGCGCGCGGTGTTGCTCAATGACCAACTGGACCCGGCGCTGTCGGCCCAGCTTTTGACCCTGCCGGCGGAGGCGACCCTGGCGCAGGCGAAAGGTGGCCTGGATCCGGAAACCCTGCATCTTGCACGTCGTCAGGCGATGGAGCAGATCGGTTGGCATTTAGAGGATGAACTGAACGCCCGTTACCGCCAGTGTGTCGACCCTGCCTACCGCAGCGATGCCGAGGCGGTTGGCCGCCGCGCCCTGAAAAATGCTTGCCTGTTCCTGTTGGCGCAGAGCGGAAAGGTGCAGGCGCAGCAGCTTTGTGAGCACCAGTTCAAAACCGCGGATAACATGACCGACCGTTTGGCCGCACTCAACGCGCTTAACCAGGCCCAACTGCCGGCCGCCGCGTCTGCGATGGCCGAGTTTGAACAGCAGTGGCGTAATGACCCCCTGGTCATGGACAAGTGGTTCAGCCAGATCGGCACCTTGCCCGGTGGTGATGTGGTGGCAAAAATCCGTGGCGCGATGGACCATCCCGCTTTCGACCTGGCCAATCCGAACCGGGTTCGTGCCCTAATCAGTGCCTTCGCCGCCGGTAACCGCCAAGCGTTCCATGCGGAGGATGGCAGCGGTTACACACTGCTGACCGATATCCTGATTAAACTCAACGGGATCAATCCTCAAAACGCGGCCCGCATGATGACGCCACTGCTCGAATGGCGGGACCAGGATGCCGAGCGCCAGGCGCTGATGAAGGCCCAGCTTCAACGCCTGGCTGAGTTGCCGGATCTCAGCCGGGATCTTTATGAGAAGGTGAGCAAAGCCCTCGGCTAGACGCGCTTTGGTGTGACACCTGGAAAAGAGGAGCCCTTGGCTCCTCTTTTCTATTTTTAAGGCCCTCGGCCGCTTAGCTATTGCTCGCTGCAGGGGGCCAGTGCGGCAGCGGCAGCCCGATATTTATGTACTCTGTATAGGTTACTTTTGTGAACTGGCCTGGCCCATATGGGATGGCGGTTTTGCTGGTGCTTAAACAGAGGTCACGCGCCCGAATCGCGGGTCAAAATTGCCACGTGTAGAGTAATTGCTTCAAACGATGAGGTGCGAACTTCTGCTCCCCAAATGACCGCCGCATCTTCAATTTATCTGTTTCCTAACAAAGCTTTAGTTACTGTTTGCGCGATCTCATCCGATGAGTTGAGCTTCCTTTCAAATTGGTACCCCGCCACTGATCGTGTCACAAAGTGTAAGTTGTTAAATACAAAGCCATTTTAATTTGCAAAATGGTTGCTTGCTGGTTGCCTTTTGATAACAATGGGGCAACTCCCGAATAAGGGAATAAAACGGACAGAACAACAGGGAAGGGAGAGAAGCGACGATGACAGTCAGTCCAATCCGCTTTCGACGCTCGGCAGTGGCAGCAAGCTTGGCAACGGTGTTGGCTGCGCCAGCCGGTGCCGTATCGTTTTCTTGGGGAGAGGTTGAGGGCAGTTTTGACTCCACCTGGACCCTGGGTGCTGCATGGCGCGTGGAAGATCGAAATCTGGATAACATCGCCAAGAGCAACCGTTTCAGCTGGCTGGATGACCAGGGCCAGAGGCAGTATGGCTTCGTTAACAACAACGGCATCGCCGTTGGGTTTAACGATTTAGGCCTGGAGAGCAGCCAGATATTCCAGTTGCCGGGCTCCTACTCGGCCAACGGCGATCTCGCCAACATGCTGTATGACCAGGGCAACACCTTCTCCGAGATCTTTAAGGGTGTCCATGAGCTGGAACTGGTGTACGACAACATCGGGATCTTTGCTCGTGGGATGTATTTCTACGATAACAAACTCAAAAACGGCAGCTTTGACTACCGCAACCCGATGACCGGGAAAGAGTTTGATATCTGCGAAGACAGTAAGGCGGATGAGTACGCCTGTTCCGATGTGCGCCTGCTGGACGCTTACTTTTTCGCCGAATGGGAACTGGGCAGCATGCCGTTTTCCTTCCGCGTTGGTGAGCAGGTGGTGAGCTGGGGGGAAAGTACCCTGATCTCTCACGGGATCAACAGCATTAACCCTGTCGATCTGGCCCGTTTGCAGGCCCCGGGCGCCGAGCTTAAAGAGGCGTTTATTCCGGTGGGAATGGTCTGGGGTAGCCTTGGGGTGACCGAAAACCTGACGTTCGAAGGCTTCTACCAGTACCGCTGGGAGGAGACCCGTCTTCCGGTGACCGGCACCTACTTCTCCAGTAACGATTTCGCCGGGGCCGGGGGGTATGTCAACAATGCCCAGCTGGGCTTCGCTTCCAACCCGGACATCGGCCTCGATCACCTGCTCGAGGAGTACAACCTGCTCGCGGCGACCGCCGGCTCCGGTTTGCTTTCCGCCCAGCAGTTGTCACAGCTGGCGCTGGCCTATCCCACCAAAACCACTTTGGTGGATCATGCCCTGGAGCCTGATGACCAGGGTCAGTACGGTATCAAGCTGAGCTACTTCTCTCCGGAGCTGAACTTCACCGAGTTTGGCTTTTACTTCATGAACTACCACAGCCGCCGTCCGCTGATCTCCGGCGAAGCCGCAGACTTCCGTGCCGCGGCAATTGGTGCGGATCTGCAGACCTTGGCGGGAATCGTACAGTCGGGTGGTGAAGTGGGGCGCAATGACCTTCTGGCCCTGAACAGCTTTTCCAAGGCGCAGATCCAGTACCCGGAAGACATCAAGCTCTACGGTTTCTCCTTTAATACCACCGTTGGGGACACCTCGGTGGCTGGGGAGATCGCCTATCGCCAGGATGAGCCCCTGCAGATCGATGACGTGGAGCTGCTGTTTGCCGCCATGCCGGAGCAGCTGAATCTGGCGGGGATCTACGGAGTCGAGCAGGGTTACCTGCCGAGTAATCCCTACGAGGTGTTTGATGGTCTCTCCCAGTTCCAGGCCGGCCAGCGCAACTGCGAGGGATTCAGCGGCCCGGTGAATGCCGGCTTGTGCCCCGGAGAGCGCGGAGAAGGTTTCATCCTGACCGACTCCACCCAGGCCCAGGTGACCTTCACCCACATCTTCGGTCCCACCCTGAACGCCGATAACTTCCTGATTCTGGCAGAAGTGGGCGGGGTGTGGCTGCACGACGTGCCCCACGAATCGGTGCTTCGTCTCAATGGTCCGGGTACCGAGCGGGCGGGCCTTGCCGGCCGCGAGGATAAGGCGGGTGTGCTGCAGTTGATCCACAACGGTCCGGAGGAGGATGCCTTCCCCACCGATAACGCCTGGGGCTATCGCCTTATCGCCAAAGCGGATTACACCAACGCGTTCAAGGGCTGGAACCTGTCGCCGCGCCTGGTGTGGTCACACGATGTCCACGGGACGACCCCGGATCCGCTCTTCCTGTTCGTTGAAGACCGAAAGTCTGCGGCCCTGACGCTCTCCGCCGATTACCTCAATAAGTGGTCCTGGGATGTGAGCTATAACGCCTTCTGGGGTGGCAAAGGGTCGACTAACTCTCTGGATGACAAAGACTTTGTCTCCTTTAATGTCAAATTTTCAATCTGATTCAGGGGTATCATCATGAATCGAATTACTCTTATCGCATCCGCGCTGAGCCTGGCATTGAGCTCCGCCTCTGCGCTGGCCAAGGTAGACGCCGCTCAGGCGGCTGAACTGGGCAAGACACTCACTCCCATTGGTGCTGAGATGGCCGGCAATACGGACGGCTCCATCCCGGCATGGGATGGCGGCATCACCCAGGCGCCTGCGGGCTATAAAAAGGGACAGTTTCACCCGGATCCTTATGCGGATGATCCCGTTCTTGCGACCATCACCAGCGCCAACCTGGCGGAGCACGAAGCGTACTTGACGCCGGGTGTGAAGGAGATGTTTGCCCAGTACCCGGATACCTTTAAGATCAAGCTCTATCCGACTCGACGCAGCGCCTCCTATCCGCAGTTTATCTACGATGCCAGCATCGCGAACGCCACTCAGGCGGAGCTGGTGCCTAGCGGTAACGGTCTGATCGGCGCCGCTGTCGGCGTGCCTTTCCCGATTCCGCAAAATGGCCTCGAGGCGATCTGGAACCACATCACTCGCTATCGTGGTGCCAACGCTGAGATCCAGCGTAACCAGGCGGCGCCGACACCGTCCGGCAGCTACACCCTGGTGGAAACCAATGAACAGATTAAGTTCCTTTACGGGGTGCCGGGTACGGATCCCGCGGTGCTGGCCAAGGAAAACCTGCTGTTCTACTTCAAGCAGGTGGTGACGGCCCCCTCACGCCTGGCAGGGACGGCGCTGCTGGTTCATGAAACCATGGATCAGAGCAAGAAGCCGCGTCAGGCCTGGACCTACAACACCGGCCAGCGCCGCGTGCGCCGAGCACCGAACGTGGCGTTTGACACCCCTGGTACCGCCTCCGACGGTCTGCGTACCACCGATGACTTCGATCTCTACAACGGCTCTCCGGAGCGGTACAACTGGACCCTGGTGGGCAAGAAAGAGATCTACATCCCTTACAACGATTACAAGCTGCACTCCAGCGACTTGGAGTACGACGAGATTGTGAAGCCCGGTCACATCAACATGGATCTGGTGCGTTGGGAGAAGCACCGGGTTTGGGTGGTGGAAGCCGAGCTCAAATCCGATGTGCGTCACCTCTACAAGACCCGGACCTACTACCTTGATGAGGACAGCTGGCAGATCGCCCTGGCGGATCTGTACGATAACCGTGACCAGATGTATCGGGTTGGCATGGCCCATACCATCAACTACTACGATATGCCGCTGGTCTGGACCACCCTGGAGGTGTTCTACGACTTGAACTCCCGCCGCTATATCGCCATGGGGCTGGATAACCAGGGTGAGGTCGCCAACTTCGATGCGGAATTGAGCGAAACCGACTTTACCTCCAACGCGTTGCGCCGCTCGGGTCGACGCTGATCTTGTGTTATATCGGGTGGCCTTCGGGCCACCCTTTCAGGTTTATATCCCATGCAGTATCAAACACTTTCAAAAGCAGTGACCCTGGGCTTAGCGATAATCGCCGGCACGGCCACGGCCGAAACCTTCGCCACCGCTGAGTCCTATATGGCGGTTCGCGCCGACCAGGCACCGGTGCTCTCACTCACCGAACTGAACTCCGGTTTATTGGCGGTGGGGGATCGTGGCCACATCCTGGTTCAGGAAGGCGACGCCTGGCGTCAGGTGATGGTTCCGACCCGCACCTTGCTCACCGCCGTTACCCATGTCGGTGAGCGGGCCTGGGCCGTTGGGCATGATGCGGTGATCCTCAGCAGTGACGCGGTTACCCAGCAGTGGCGTTTGCGCCAGCAGTTGCCGGAGCGGGACAAACCCCTGCTGGATGTGCTGGCGTTGTCGTCGGAGCATATCCTGGCGGTGGGCGCGTACGGCTTGATGTTCCGCAGCCTGGATGGTGGCCAGAGCTGGCAGGAGGAGTTTCATGATGAGCTTCTTTACCCGGAAGACCGGGAGTATCTGAACGAGCTGAAAGAGGAAGACCCCGGGCTCTACCTGGATGAACGCAGCGCCATTTTGCCTCACTTTAACCGCATCCGTCGTCTCAGCGATGAGCGCCTCGTTCTGATGGGCGAACTTGGCCTGATGGCGCTATCCGATAACGATGGCCGTAGCTGGTACCCTGTAGAGTCCTTCTACGATGGAAGCCTCTATGAACTGGTGGAGACCGCCGCCGGCACCTGGCTGGCTGCAGGCCTGCGGGGGCACATCTTCCGCAGTGAGGATCAGGGTGAGAGCTGGCAAGAGATCGACAGCGGGGTGGATGGCACCATCAACCAGGGCCGGATTCTGACTGATGGGCGGATCGCCCTGGTGGCCAACGGCGGCTACCTGCTGATCAGTGACGACGATGGGCAGAGTTTCACAGTGACCGAGGTCGCCAAGGGCCAGGATCTGGTGGCCCTGGCCCAAACCCAAGACGGTGAGGTAGCGATCGCGGGCAGCGATGGCATCCGCCGCGTGCAGTTGCCCCGATAGGAAGCGGTATGTTGGAAAAATGGACTAACACAATTGAACAGGTGCTGTTTCGTCATCGTATTTCGGTGCTGTTCCTGTTCGCTGTGATCACCGTCGGGCTGGGGATCGGTGCCAGCCAGTTGAGAATGGATGCGGCGTTTACCAAAAACATCCCGTTGAACCATCCCTACATGAAAACCTACATGGAGCACCGGGAGCAGTTCGGTGGCGCCAACAGCATCATGGTGGCGGTGGAGGATGTCAGCGGTAACATCTACAACCCCAAGTTCTTTGATGTCCTGCGCCAGGTGCATGACCAACTGTTTTTCATTCCCGGTGTCGATCGAACCCAGGTGAAATCCCTCTTTTCCCCTTCGACTCGCTTTACCGAGGTGGTGGAGGACGGATTCCGCGGCGGGCCGGTGATCCCGGCGGACTTCCAGGCTGATGATGTGGGCCTGGCTCAGGTAAAAGCTAACGTCGAAAAATCCGGCGTGATAGGGCGGATGGTATCCGATAACTACGGCGCTGCCATGGTAACGGCGCAGCTGTTGGACTGGGTGCCGGTGCCGGAAGAGGAGCAGGTCGCGGGGCAACCGACTACGCGACCGATGGATGTGCTCGCTTTTGCAGAGCAACTGGAGCGGGAGATCCGCGCCCAGTACCAGGATGACGATATTAAGATCCACATCATCGGCTTTGCCAAGATGGCTGGCGATGTGGCGGACGGTGCCAAGGATGTGGTGCTGTTTTTCCTGATCGCCATCGCCATCACCGCGGCGATGGTATACGCCTTCTCGCGCAGTATCTCCCTAACGGTACTTCCCCTGGCGTGCTCTCTGGTCGCCGTGGTCTGGCAGCTTGGTGGGCTCACCGTGCTGGGCTTTGGTCTGGACCCGATGTCGATCCTGGTGCCCTTTTTGGTGTTTGCCATCGGTGTGAGCCACGGCGTTCAGATGATCAACGCGGTGGGTCGCAAGGTGGCGGAGGGCCTCAGTGCCAAGGTGGCGGCAGAAGCGGCGTTTCGGGGCCTTCTGGTACCGGGCATGGTGGCGCTGTTATCGGATACGGTCGGCTTCCTGACGCTCCTCTCCATCGATATCGGCATCATTCGAGAACTGGCGATCACGGCGTCTCTCGGTGTGGCGGTGATTATCCTCACCAACCTGGTGCTGTTGCCGGTGCTGCTCTCCTATACCCGCTTTAGCGATCGCTATCTGCACAGGCTGCAAAGAGAGCACGATAAAGCGCACCCGCTGTGGGATCGCCTGGCCGGCGTGGCGCAGCCCCGGGCTTCGGTGGTGGTGATTGTCCTGACGGCGGTACTTTTCGCGTTTGGTTATATGCAGGCTCAGACGATGAAGATCGGTGATCTGCATGCGGGGGCCCCGGCGCTGAAGTCGGACTCGGTCTACAACCTGGATACTGCGTTTATTACCGAAAACTTCTCCATCACCACAGATGTACTCACGGTGATCGTCGAGGCGTTTCCGGAGGCCTGTACCTATCACGATGTGATGACGCAGATCGATCGGTTCCAGTGGCGTATCGAGAACGTCAAAGGTGTCCAGTCCACCGCTTCCCTCAGTTCCGTGTCTAAGATGGTCAACGGCGGTTACAACGAGGGTAACCCCAAGTGGCGCGTGCTGCCGCGAACCACGGCGACCCTGGTGCAGGCCACCTCTAGGATCCCGACCTCATCCGGGCTGCTTAACGGTAACTGTTCGGTGATGCCGGTTTACCTGTTCCTTGAAGATCACAAGGCGGAGACCTTAAGCCGGGTTGTTGAGGCGGTGAAACGGGAGGCAGAGCTGTTCAACAGCGATCGTCTCAAGTTCCGCTTGGCCGCCGGACCCGCCGGGGTCATGGCGGCGACCAACGAGGCAGTGGCGGCGGCGCAGACACCGATGATGCTCTACGTCTATGGGGCTGTTTTCGTTCTCTGTCTGCTCAGTTTCCGCTCCCTGCGGGCCACCTTGGCGGTGATCCTGCCGCTTTACGTGGTTTCGACGCTGGCGCAGGCACTGATGACCTACCTAGAGATCGGGTTGACGGTGAGCACCCTGCCGGTGATCGCCCTTGGGGTCGGGATCGGGGTGGATTACGGGATCTATATCCTCTCCACCATGACCCCGCTGCTGCGTGAGGGCGTGACGCCGCAAACGGCCTTCCGTCAGGCCCTGCATGAACGTGGCAACGCAGTGATCTTCACCGGTATCACCCTGGCAGTGGGGGTGAGTACCTGGGCGTTCTCCAGCCTTAAGTTCCAGATGGACATGGGGATCCTGCTGACCTTCATGTTCCTGGTGAACATGTTGGCGGCGATCCTGGTGTTGCCGGCACTGGTCCAGCTTTTCTGGCGTGGTCGCCATCGTGGCAACGGCATCAAGGTTCAGGCCGGCGATGACGCACAGGAGGCGCCGCAGGGTAGGGCAGCCTAATTCGTTGACGGTAAGACCTCCAGTTGCGAAAGCCCCGGCCATGTTGCCGGGGCTTTTTTCAGTTTGTTTCGCATTTCCATTCCGTTCTCTTGCTCTTGCGCGCTGAGCCCCTGAACTGCCCCGATGGGTCAGGGGGGCCGATAGCCGGCAGACTGGTTGGATGAGTGGGTAAACCTTGGGGAATCTGCTGCATAGATGGTCGCAGAATGGGCTAAAGAATGCATAAACAAACAGTCAGTTAGAATGCTGACGCAGGCGGGTTTGTGATCTTGCTTCCCGGTGGCCAAAATGGCGAGGGTTATGGCTCACATTAGGAAAAAAAGGGTGATAAACTTCGCCACGGGTGGCCCATGGCAGGCCGACTCGACGATAACGACAACAAAAAATATTCAGCCTGTGCGATAGGAATAACCACAATGGCGACAGTCCAATCCAGCCCCTCCGTTTTGCTCGATAACGTGGTGGATCTGATCCACCGTAAAAACGATGTTTACGATGCCGCGCTGCTCGAACGCTTTGCGCGCATCCTGCTCGGCACACTGTCCGCAGATGACCTCAATCAGCGTAAGGACAGCGAACTTTACGGTGCCACCCTGAGTCTTTGGAACCACCTGAACCAGGCGGATCCCAAGAAAAGCAGCAATCACATCTATAACCCCGCGCAAAGTACGCACGGTTGGAGCTCGCCGCACACCATCATCGAGTTGGTTCAGCCCGATATGCCGTTCCTGGTGGACTCTGTCGCCATGGTGTTGAACCGTTTCAACATTACAACTCACCTGACCATACACACCCCCATCGCGGTTGAGCGTGATGAGAAGGGGCGGATCCAAGCCATCTCCCGGGTGAATGAGGCATCCGCCGAGGCACAGCGGATCTCGGTGTTCCTGGTGGAGGTAGATAACCAGGCGGAAGGCGAGGCACAGAAGGCCTTGTCCATGGAGTTTGATTCTGTACTGGAAGATATCACCGCCGCGGTCAGCGATTGGCGACCGATGCAGAAGAAGCTGGCCCAAATCACTCAGGAAATGCGGACCTCTGTGCCATTTGGACCGGAGTCGGAGCGTGAGGAAGCGTTGGCGTTCCTGGATTTCATCTCCGATCACCACTTTACCTTCCTGGGTTACCGCTACTACCACCTGAACAAGGTGGAGGGGGACCTGGCGCTTGAGCCGGACCATGAAACCAGCCTCGGCACCCTGGCTCTGCGTCCCAGCCAGCACGCGAGGCTGATGCTCTCCTCCTTGCCCCAGGCCGCCCGCAAGGCCGCGCTCAACAGCGAGCCGCTGTTGCTGACCAAGACCAATGCCAAGAGTCGCGTTCACCGCCCTGCCTATATCGATTACATCGGCATCAAGCGGTTTGATGATCAGGGCCAGGTGATCGGAGAGCATCGATTTATCGGTCTCTATGCCTCCACCATGTACAACCGCAGCCCCAGCCAGATCCCCGTGTTTCGTGCCAAGATGCAGCGGGTGATCGACATGTCCGGTATGGCGCCGCGCAGTCATGACTATAAGGCGCTGCTCAATATCCTCGAGACCTTCCCGCGGGATGAGCTGCTTCAGTCAACGGACAAGCAGCTTTACCACACCGCTATCGGGATCCTGCATATGCAGGACAGGGACAAGGTGAAGCTGTTCGTGCGCAAGGACCTGTTTGGCCGCTTTGTCAGTGCCTTGGTTTACACCTCTAAGGATCGTTACAACACCGAGTTGCGGATCCGGACCCAGGCTTTGCTGGCAAAAACCTTCCAGACCGACGATCCGGTCGAGTTCACCACCTACTTTTCCGAGTCCCCCCTGGCACGCACCCTCTATCTGGTAAAGGTTGACAGCAACGAGATGGAAATTGATACGCAAGAACTGGAAACCAACCTGATGGAATTGGCCCGCACCTGGGAGGATAAGCTGGACAGCGTCCTTTTGGAGACCCACGGCGAAGCCATGGGCAAAAAGCTATGCCGCAGCTTTGTTAACGCCTTTCCCCGCAGCTACAAGGAAGATGTGCTGCCCAGTGCGGCGCTGGAAGACATTCATCAACTGCAAGCACTGGATGACGATAATACGCTGGGGATGCTGTTTTACCGTCCCCAGGAAGCCGGTGCCAGCAAGCGCCGTGTGAGCCTTAAGCTCTACCGCAAGGATGAGCCTATCCCCCTCTCTGATATCCTGCCGATGCTGGAAAACTTTGGCCTGCGGGTGATCGGCGAGCGCCCCTACCGGGTGATCAGCGCCGAAGGGGATGAGTTCTGGATCCTCGACTTCTCCATGATGCTGACCGAGGCGATAGAAGAGGAGATCGGCAGTTACCAGAAACGCTTTGAGCAGGCGCTGGAGTCGACCTGGACTGGTATCTTCGAAAACGATGCTTTTAACCAGCTGGTGCTCAGTGCCGGCCTGAGTGGCCTAGAAGTCACCATTTTCCGTGCCTACGCCAAGTACATGCGTCAGCTCGGCAGCACCTTCTCCGGCCGTTACATTGCCGAGACTCTGGACAGTTATCCAGCCATCACTCGGGAGCTGATGGCGTTGTTTAAGAAGCGGTTTGACCCGGCTGTCAGCGGCAAACGAGATGGCGACCGGATCCGCAACCGCATCATCGAGATGCTCGAAGAGGTCGCCAACCTGGATGACGATCGGATCATCCGCCGCTACATCGAACTGGTGGATGCCACCCTGCGGACCAACTTCTTCCAGCGGAACGAGCAGGGGCAGCCCAAAGATTATCTCTCGTTCAAATTCCAGCCCAACCGGATCCCGGAGATCCCGCTGCCGGTGCCGAAGTTCGAGATCTTCGTGTACTCCGCCCGCATCGAAGGGGTGCACCTGCGTGGCGGCAAAGTGGCCCGCGGTGGCCTGCGCTGGTCCGACCGCCGGGAGGATTTCCGTACCGAGGTGCTGGGGCTGGTTAAGGCGCAGCAGGTGAAGAACACCGTCATCGTGCCTTCCGGTGCGAAAGGCGGTTTCGTTTGTAAACAGTTGCCGTCGGAGCGTGATGCGATGCTCACCGAAGGGCAGGCGTGTTACCGCACCTTCATCCGTGGCTTGCTGGACCTGACCGATAACGTGGTTCAGGGCGAGTTGGTTCCCCCCCAAGATGTGGTTCGTCATGACGAAGAGGATCCCTACCTGGTGGTGGCGGCGGACAAGGGAACCGCAACCTTCTCAGATATCGCCAACGCGATCTCTGAGGAATATGGGTTCTGGCTGGGGGACGCGTTCGCCTCAGGTGGTCAGTACGGCTATGACCACAAGAAGATGGGGATCACCGCACGCGGTGCCTGGGAGTCGGTGAAACGTCACTTCCGCGAGCGCGGCATCGATTGCCAGAGCACCGAGTTTACCTGTGTCGGCATTGGTGACATGGCCGGTGATGTGTTTGGTAACGGCATGCTGCTGTCGGAGAAGATCCGGCTGCAGGCGGCGTTCAACCATATGCACATCTTTATTGATCCTACTCCCGATGCGGCAGCGAGCTTTGTGGAGCGCCAGCGCCTGTTCGCGTTGCCGCGTTCCAGCTGGGAAGACTACGACGCCGAGCTGATCTCCAAGGGGGGCGGCATATTCAGCCGCACCAGCAAGTCCATCAAGCTCACGCCTGAGATCAAGTCGATGATCCGCACCAAGCGGGCGCAGATGACGCCGAACGAGCTGATCCATGCGCTGCTGCAGATGGAGGTGGATCTGCTTTGGAACGGTGGGATCGGCACCTACGTAAAGGCCGCGTCCGAGACACATGCGGATGTGGGCGACCGTGCCAATGACGCGGTGCGGATCAACGGCGGTCAACTGCGGGCTAAGATCGTGGGTGAAGGGGGTAACCTCGGCCTCACCCAGCTCGGCCGCATCGAGTACGCCCGCGCCGGTGGACGCATCAACACCGACTTCGTGGACAATGTGGGTGGGGTGGATTGTTCCGATAACGAGGTCAACATCAAGATCCTGCTCAACGCGCTGGTGACCGAGGGGGACATGACCACCAAGCAGCGTAACGGGCTGCTTGAAGCGATGACCGACGAGGTGGCGGAGATCGTACTGGAGGACTGTCGCGACCAGACTCTCTCCATCTCGGTCACGGAGATGCGCAACGGCGAGCAGATCAAGGAGCAGACCCGCTTTATCCACTACCTGGAGCGGGAAGGGAAGCTGGACCGGGCACTGGAATTTTTGCCTAATGATGATGAGCTGGCGGAGCGGCTGGCATCCGGCCAGGGGCTTACCCGTCCGGAGCTCTCCGTCCTGGTGGCCTACGCCAAGATGGTGCTCAAGGAGCAGCTGGTGGACCCGGTCATCACCGATAATGCCCATCTTTCTCAGCGGATGTTCCACTACTTTCCGCAGCGCCTCCAGGATAAGTTTGGCGACTGGATGGGTCGCCACCCGCTGCGTGGCGAAATCGTGGCGACCAGCCTGGCTAACAGCCTGATCAACGACATGGGCCTCAATTTTGTACAGCGGATGCAGGATGAGACCGGTGCCTCTGTCGCCGAGGTTGCGATCAGTTACACTATCGCCGCACAAGTTTTTGATTTTGAAAGGATCAAAACGGAAATTGTGGCGCTGGATAACGACGTCGAAAGTGACACGCAATACCGTATGTTATACGAACTGCAGCGTACCGTTCGTCGTGCGAGCCGCTGGTTCCTGCGTCACCGTGGCGGCAGCCTCGATATCGAACAGGGGATCGCCATGTACCGGCCGGTGGTTGGTGTCCTCAACGAGCAGTTTGAGCGGATCACCGAGGCGGATGAGGTGCAAGCGCTGGCGCAACGGGCGCAAAAGTTCATCACCGCCGGCGTGCCGGAGGGGCTCGCAAACTACGTTGCCCGCTTGAGCACGCTGTTCTCCGCCCTGGATATCGCAGAAGTCGCCGAGGCCAGGGGGATGCCGGTTCCCTTGGTGGCGGAAACCTATTACCGCCTCGGAGCCCGGATCGAGCTGCACTGGTTCCTCGAGCAGATCAACGAGCAGGTGGTCTCTAACCATTGGCAGGCCCTGGCCCGCGCCGCTTTCCGGGAGGAGCTCGACTGGATGCAGCGTAAGCTGGCGGATGTGGTGCTGGATCACTGCCAATCGGAGTGTGACGCTCAAGCCATCATCGATCGCTGGGTGGGTGACAATGACATCAGCCTGAACCGCTGGATGCATATGATGGCAGAGTTCAGAACTTCTAAGAGCCACGAGTTCGCGAAGTTCTCGGTGGCCCTGCGGGAGCTGAACCTGATGATCATGCGTTGCGACACGGTTGCCGAAGCGCAATAAGAGACAATTTGGATGGGAAGCCCCGGTGTTGACCGGGGCTTTTTTTGAACAGGAGATACGATGTTTTACTGCCTTGCTCAGAAAGTGCTGTTTCAAACACAACCGGAACTGGCCCACAACCTGGCGATGACGGGGATCCGCTGGACCGCCAACACCCCTTTGGATCGCCTTTACCGACAGGATGTGGCATCGGCACCGGTGGAGTTTATGGGGATCCAGTTTCCTAACCCGGTGGGCCTGGCGGCGGGTATGGACAAAGATGGTGAAGCGATCAACGGGTTTGCCGCCATGGGCTTCGGTCACGTCGAGGTGGGCACCGTTACCCCCCGGCCGCAACCGGGCAATGAGAAGCCGCGCTCTTTTCGTTTAAAACCGGCCCGGGCGATCATTAATCGAATGGGTTTCAATAACAAGGGCGTGGATAATCTGGTTGCCAACATCAAGGCGGCGAACCCGGGTAACTGTGTTATCGGCGTAAACATCGGGAAGAACAAGGACACACCGTTGGAGCAGGGCAAGGAGGATTACCTCTTCTGCATGGAGCGGGTTTATGAGGTCGCCGGCTACATTACCGTGAACATCTCCTCCCCCAACACCCCGGGGCTGCGTTCACTTCAGTACGGTGAGATGCTGGATGATCTGTTGAGCAGCCTGAAGGCGAAGCAGGCGGAGCTGGCAGAACAACACGGCAAATACGTGCCCGTGGCGCTGAAAGTGGCCCCTGACTTGAGTGACGAGGAGATCGCCGCCGTGTGCGATTCCCTGCTTAGAAACCGTTTCGATGGCGTCATCGCCACCAACACCACACTCAGTCGGGAAGGGGTGGAAGACCTGCCGGAACACAGCGAGGCGGGGGGGCTCTCCGGGGTTCCGCTGCGTGAACGAGCCACCGAGGTGGTGCGTAAACTGCACCAGAACCTGGGTGATCGGCTTCCAATCCTGGGTTGTGGCGGCATCGACTCCGGTGCAGACGCCATGGAGAAGATTAAGGCGGGTGCCAAGATGGTTCAGATCTATACCGGCTTTATCTATAACGGGCCGGCCCTGATTAAATCGATCACCGATGCCTACCTTTCGCAAAAAAAACAATGAAGTCATTAACCGGGAAGGGCGGCTTATAAAAATTAGCGCAGAGGCGATGCTATTTTCCCCGCTGCCTTTCCATTTTGATCTTGCTTAACGGTTCTTTGAAAGGGAGGCTATCAGGCCTCCCTTTCCCTTGTTACTATCTAGGTTCGACAGCACCATAAAACGATCATGAAACGATCCTTTCTCGGATCGTTACGATCCCGAGAGCGTAATAAAAAACTAATTAGGTCAATTATTTGACGAGCGTCAAATAACCTTGCATATTTTAGAAAAAGTAAACTAGCATCAGGCGGAACACTGAAAGGATTGCCCGATATGTTATTAATGCCCGCGCAGAATTGGCTCTGGTATTACGAAAAGGAACATGACCGCTTCGCCCTGGCTTTGGGTGAGGAGATGGTGTTCCTGACGCCATATTCGGATAAGCAACTGACGCCCGACTGTCACTTTGATACCGCGTTTTCCACAGAGCATGCGGACTTTTACCAACGGGCGCTCTCCCGGTTACAAGGCGAATTAGACCTGATGGACGCGGTGTTGGTCCAGATCGCCCTCAATATCACGGCGGCGCGCTTCTTCGCACTGCCGAGGATGCCCAAAAGCTGGCACTTTGCCCCCAGTGACCAGATCGTTTATGCCTGTGAAGGCAAGCGGGTCTCCTTGCAAAGCCCGAGCGGTCATCACCAGTTTGTGGTGGTGGAAGCCCTCGAGCAAAGTACCCTGGTGATGCTGCTGGATCCCCTTTGTGCGTTGACCGGCGGACGGGAGATGCGGCAATTTGACCTGATCAAGGTGATGAATGACCGCCTTGCCCCTGCGTCCGAAGGCCGTCATGTGCGGATCGTCGCCGCCTGAACCTGTTACTCACGTTTTCGCAGCTACCGTCCCCCACGCGTTAGTGGCTTTGCCACTCCCCGTGTGATGTCACTATGGACCTCCCATATTCAGACCCGCTTCACCCTAATCTGACGCTGTTGCTGCCACGGCAGAGTTCACTTCACCGAGGGTGTTTACCCCGGTCATGCCCTGGGTGATGTTATCCCAATCTCGCTCGAGCAAGGTTTCACCTTAATTGCGGGCTACCAGACCGGGCCGCTGGGAACATGGTCTTTGTCGATCGAGGGAGTGGGCACCGGCTCGTGACCTTGAGAGATATCGATGTGTTGGTTGCGGGGGGCCGTGATGGAAGAGGGAAGCGCGCTCGGAGCTGGGTGAGCGAAACGGCGAGAAATCCGGTGCTGTAGCGGTTATCGGCAAGAAAAAACGGTATAATGTGGGACTTTTGCCAGTCACTAAGATCCTACCTAATGAAGCGTTTCTATGCCGCAGTGCCGAAAGGCCTTGAATATCTCCTGGTCGATGAACTCAAGGCTCTTGGCGCCGAGTCCGTTCGTGAAGGCCAAGCCGTGGTGCATTTTGAGGCGGAGTTGTCTACGGCCTACCGGATCTGCCTCTGGAGTCGCCTGGCCAGCCGCGTGGTCTTGGTCCTGGCGGAGGTGAGCGCGAAAACGGCAGATGAGCTCTATGAAAACGTCAAGTCGATCTTCTGGCCCGCGGTGTTCAGCCATCAGCAGGAGTTCATGGTTGACTTTCATGGCGGGAACCGCGAGATCCGCAACAGCCAGTTTGGTGCGCTTAAAGTCAAGGATGCCATTGTGGACGCTTTCGTAGAGGAGAGCGGTACCCGCCCCTCGGTGAGCCGCACCACACCGACCATCAAGATCGACTGTGCATTGCGTGCGGACAAACTGCTGGTGGGGCTCAATTTCAGTGGGGCACCGATGCATCAACGCGGTTACCGTCTCGAGACCGGCAAGGCCCCCCTGAGAGAGAATCTGGCGGCGGCAATCCTGTACCGAAGCGGCTGGGTTCAGCACACCGACGCGCCCCTTATCGATCCCTTCTGCGGTTCCGGTACCGTGGTGATCGAAGCGGCGCTGATGGCGACGGATACCGCACCGCTGCTGCATCGTGAGCATTGGGGGTTCGCCTTCTGGGCAGGCCATCAGGATAACCTGTGGCAAGAGGCCTTGGCAGAAGCCCGGGTACGCTCCCGCCGTGGCATGCAGCAGTGCCAAACCAAGTTCTTTGGTCGTGATATCAATCGCCGGGTATTGGCCCTGGCCAAGGAGAATGCCGAACGGGCGGGCGTTGATCACCTGATTCAGTTCGAGGGTGGGGATGCACTGACGATGCCGCTGCCCCCGGCTCAGCCTGGCTACGTGGTCAGCAACCCGCCTTACGGCGAGCGTCTCGGGCAGCTGCCGATGTTGCTTCATCTTTATGCGGCCCTGGGGCGTCAGTTCAAGGCCCATTTCGCCAACTGGAAAGTCAGCCTGCTGTGCAGCGAGCCGATGCTGTTGAGCGCGCTGCGTCTGAAAGCCGATAAACAGTACAAGTTGTTTAACGGGGCGCTGGAGGTCCAACTCGCCAACTACCAGATTGGCGAGGGTGGTAGCGGCCGGGTATTCGGCGAAGATTTTGCCAACCGCCTGCGTAAAAACCGCAAGCAACTGGCCAAGTGGGTGAAGCGGGAAGCGATCGAGTGTTATCGCGTCTATGACGCGGATCTTCCCGACTACAACGTGGCGGTGGACTGTTACCAGGATTGGGTGGTGGTACAGGAGTACGCACCGCCAAAGTCGATCTCACCGCAAAAGGCGCAGCAACGTCTTATCGATGTGCTGCTGCACCTGCCGGAAGTGCTCGAGATCGATCCGGAAAAGATTGTGTTGAAAACCCGTCAGCAGCAGAAGGGCAAGGAGCAGTACCAGCGCATGGCGGAGCGCGAGCAGCAGCTCCAGGTGCGTGAATACGGGGCGACTTTCCTGGTGAACCTCACCGACTATCTCGATACCGGCCTGTTCCTCGATCACCGCCTGGCTCGCCGCTATATTCAGGAACACGCCAGGGACAAGGATTTCCTTAACCTCTTCGCCTATACCGGCTCGGCGTCCGTTCATGCGGCGCTGGGAGGGGCGAAGACCACCACCACGGTGGACATGTCAAAAACCTACCTGCGCTGGGCGGAGGATAATTTCCAGGTGAACCGCTTGCGTGGTCGTCAGCATAGGTTCGAGCAGGGTGACTGCCTGGCCTGGCTGACCCAGTGCGATCAGCAGTTTGATTTTATCTTTATCGATCCTCCGACCTTCTCCAACTCCAAACGGATGGAGCAGACCTTCGACGTTCAGCGTGACCACCTTTGGCTGATGACTCAGCTTAAACGGCTGCTGCGCCCAGGGGGCGAGATCCTGTTCTCCAACAACAAGCGTGGTTTCAAGCTCGATGACGAGGGTGTGGCACAGTTGGGGCTGACTGCGCAGAACATTACGGAGCAGACCCGCTCGCCGGACTTCGCCCGTAACAAACATATTCACAACGCCTGGTTGATCCGACATGCCCAGTGACCTAACCCTGTTTCACAGCGATGGCTGCCACCTGTGTGAGCAGGCCGAAGCCTTGCTGGGCCAGTCCGGCCACGCCTATCGGCTGGCGGAGATCTGTGATCGCCCTGAGTGGGTGGAACGTTACGGCGTGCGGATCCCCGTGGTACGTCGTGGCGATGGCAAAGAGCTCGGCTGGCCCTTCACCCTCGATCAACTCATGGAATTTCTAAAGGACGCGGTATGAGCCTGATCCGATTACAGAACGCCCAACTGGCTTTTGGGCATATCCCCTTGCTGGATAACGCCGATTTCGTGCTCGAGCCCAAAGAGCGGGTCTGCCTGGTGGGGCGCAACGGTGCCGGTAAATCCAGCTTGATGAAAGTACTGGCGGGGCTGCAGCAACTGGACGATGGACAGCTTGGGATCAACAGCGGACTGAAAATTGCCTATTTGCCCCAGGATCCCCCCCGGGACCAGGGTGGCAGTGTTTTCCACTATGTCGCCGAGGGGCTGGCGGAGGTAGGGCGCACCATCGAGGAGTATGAGCAGGCGAGCCAGCGTGTGATCCAGGATCCCAGTGAACAGAATCTGGCAAGCATGGCCCGGGCACAGGAGGCGATGGATCACCACAACGGCTGGCTGTTTGAAACCCGGATCCAGCAAACCTTGAGTCACCTGGAGCTGGATGGCCAACAGGCGATGTCCGCGCTTTCCGGCGGCTGGCAGCGCCGGGCGGCACTGGCACGGGCGCTGGTGCAGGCTCCGGACGTCTTGCTGCTGGATGAGCCCACCAACCACCTGGATATCGACGCCATCGAGTGGCTTGAGACGCTGCTACTCGGCTATGAGGGGGCCATTATCTTCATCAGTCACGACCGGGGCTTCATCCGCAAGATGGCGACCCGGATCGTGGATCTCGACCGCGGCCAGATCCTCAGCTTTCCCGGTGATTACGCCAGTTACCTGGCGGGTAAAGAGGAATCGCTGCGGGTCGAGGAGGAGCAGGCGGCGGAGTTCGACCGTCGTCTTGCCAAGGAGGAGGCGTGGATCCGCCAGGGGATCAAGGCACGGCGTACCCGTAACGAGGGTCGGGTGCGTGCGCTGAAGGCGATGCGGAACGAACGCCAGGCCCGCATAGGTCGACAGGGCAGCGCGAACATGGCGATGAACCAGGCAGAGCGCAGCGGCAAGCTGGTGTTCGACGTTGAGGAGCTGGGCTATCGGTATGCTGATAAGGTGATCGTCAAGCACCTGACCACCGCGGTGATGCGTGGTGATCGTATCGCCCTTGTGGGCCCAAACGGCTGCGGCAAATCGACCCTGATCAAACTGTTGCTGGACCAACTCTCCCCCCAGGAGGGGCGGGTTAAGCAGGGGACCAAGTTGCAGGTGGCGTACTTTGACCAGCATCGCATCGCACTGGATCCGGACAAGACCGTACAGGAGAACGTCGGTGAGGGTAAAGATACCGTCACCGTGGGGGGCCGCGACCGCCATGTCCTGGGTTACCTGCAGGACTTCCTGTTCGCACCGGCCCGGGCCCGCAGTCCGGTCAGCTCCCTGTCCGGAGGGGAAAAGAACCGCCTTCTATTGGCCAAACTGTTTCTGAAACCGGCAAATTTGCTGGTGATGGATGAACCTACCAACGATCTGGACGTCGAAACCCTGGAGTTGCTGGAAGCAAAGCTGGCGGAGTTCGAAGGCACCCTGCTGCTGGTGTCCCACGACCGGGAGTTCATCGATAACACCGTGACCGCCACCTGGTGGTTTACCGGTGACGGGGGCTGGACGGAGTATGTTGGCGGCTACCAGGACGCGGTGCGTCTCGGGGCCCGTTTCTACCAGGAGCCTCAAAGCCCGCAACAGACGACGAAACCGGCGGTTGAAGCACCGGCAAACACCACTTCTGTTAGCAAGCCGAAAAAGCTATCCTACAAGCTTCAACGGGAGCTGGACGCCCTGCCTGCAAAACTCGAAGCCCTGGAAGCGGAGATCGACGCGCTGCAAGCGCGCATGGCGGAGCCTGGTTTTTATGAGCAGGATCCTCAGACGGTCAGTGACGCATTGAGTGCATTGGCCGATAAAGAACAAGAATTGGAACACGATCTGGAACGCTGGGAAGAACTCGAAGCGATGTCCGATCAGGCTTAAGGGGAAAGTATGAGCCAAATGCCTTATCGCGCTCAAAGCGTGGCGGCCGCTGTTGCGGCCGCGTTGTCACTGAGCGTCAGCGTAAGCGCCGAAGAGGGGGCGCTACCGACCTACGAGATCACCAACCTTGACGAGTTGTTCTCGGTCAAGGGCACCCTGCAGTACACCCGTAACGGTTATGGCGCGGCCATCAGCAACGGTGTGGCCATCGGGATCGCCAAGGGAGTCAACGACGGCAGTACCGCCGATGATGAGAACCTGATCGATGACGTGGTCGATGCCATCCTGCCGGAGAACGGGATCACTGCCAACTCCATCCGCCGTCCCTTTATCGGTAACAACTTCCTGTTTGAACATGACAGTGTCGATGGCACCCCCATCTACGTACCACTGCTTGAAAACACCCCGCCGGTGCTCAACCCTGATGGCGACGATGAAGCGACCCCGCACACCGATGCGTTCTACTTTGGCGCCGGTGCCGAGGCGTTCGGCCTTCGGATCGGCTCCGTCACTGCCCTGCAAGAGCAGGTAGCCAACCCGAACTACAACCCGACTCCGGAACAGGAGGAGGATGTTGAGGAGGGGGTCAGGTACGACGACGACGAGTTCTTCTTCGTGCGTGAGTGGGAAAACCGGGCTTTCGTACAGCGCAGCGGTGACCCTACTGACTTTGTCACCCTGGCGCCGCCTGTCACGTCGTTTGTGGGTGAGAAACCGGAAGCGACCGATGAGGAGTGGCCGTCGGTCACCATCGGCGGCATCAGTGTCGCCGCCGCCCTGAATGACAACGGCACCGTGGTGGGCTATGCCAGCACCGAGCTGTCCAGCGGCAGCGAGGAGCGCCTGCAAGCCTGCTACGATGCGAAGTACCCGGAAGAGGCACCGGAGGAGGGCGCGCTCGAGCCCTTCCCGCTGGAGGTCTGCATTCAGAGCGCGCAGAACAGCGGCAATCTGGCCTACCAGACCCGGGCGTACCGATGGGATCTCAATTACGGGGATTTCTCGGTGCTCTCCGAGCAGGCATTGCCGATGCACTTTGCGCTTGAAGAGGATGACACGGCGATCTACACCACCCAGGCGTTGGGCGTAAACAACGCCGGTTGGACCGTGGGTCGTGGGCAGGCGGCGACTAACCCGGAGGCCGCGCCGGAAGATGTGAAGTTGATCAACTCGTCGCTCTGGGCACTGGCCTGGAACGGCACCGAGAAACCCACGTTGATCGGACCGACCCGCGAAGACAGTGAGCGGATCATCGAGTCCATCGCCTATGACGTGAACGACAACGGCATCGCCGTTGGTGCCGTGCGTCGCTACCTCAGTGGCTACGCCCGGGTGAAGTTCGGTTGGGTGGATCTCAATGAGACGCCGGCGGACGGGGAGCAGTTCACCTTCACCCAGCCGCTGGACTTTTTTGATTACGAGTCTGATCTCTCATCCCGAGCCCGCTCCATCAATAACCACAACCTGGTGGTGGGGAACATCGAGATTGATCGGGTGCGTAACCTGCCCCGGCGACTGCGTGCCTTTATCTACGATCAGAACCGTGACCAGTTCGCCAACCTTAACGCCCAACTGACCTGTCGTGCCCGCGGACTGGAAGTGGTGGGGGAGGGGGAGGATGGTAGCCCGATCTATCAAAAGGCCACCATTACCGATGAGAATAACTTCTCGGTACCTGTGACCTACGAAGCCGACATTGTCCTGGTGGATGCCAACTACATCGATGACGACGGCAACATTGTCGCCACGGCACTGGTGGATCTGCCCAAGGTGAAGACGGAACGGATTGAAGTAGAAGATGAAGAGGGTAACTTCGTCGGTTACCGCACCGTGATCGTCACCGATGAGGATGGTAAACCTGTGGTGGATACCAATGCCAATGGTGAACCTACCACCAACCAGGTGCCACGTTCGGTGATCCTGCGTCCGTTGGCGGTGGATGATCCGCCGTGTGAAGTACCGCTGGATGACGGTCTGAATATCCCGCCGAACGAGCGTCAGGGGGCAGGCGTCGGTTTCGCCTGGCTGCTGGGGCTGCTGCCGCTGGCTTGGCTGCGACGTCGCCGGGGTTAAGGCGGAAAGCTGACAATGGAAAGGGGCCAGACGGCCCCTTTTTTTATAAAAAAGTAACCTATTTGTCTCATGCACTTAGCGCAGTTGTGCCGACAATTGCGCACTCAGGTGTTGATCTTGGCATACGAACAGGCAAGTATTGATAAAGGCCCTTGGCCTGACTTCACTGAAACATCACTGTGTAAAGGGATGGAATGCCAATGAAGAGACAGAAACGAGATAAAATGGAGCGGGCTTTTTCCCGCGGTTTCCAAGCCGGACTTTCCGGTCGCTCTCGCGAAGACTGCCCCTATCAGTCAGTCGACATCAAAATGCAATGGTTAGGAGGATGGCGGGAAGCCATCGACGGACGATCCGTCGGACTCTTCAACAAATAGATCCCTGTCGGCCCGCACTTGCGGGCTTTTTGACGCGTCAATATTGAAATCCACTGAACAAAAAATGCGGCCCGAGGGCCGCGTTTTGCTTGGTATAAGAGGCAACGGGACGATTAAAAGCTGGAAACGTCCTGGAACACGCCGACCTTGAGATCCGTGGCACTGTATATCTCACGGCCATCCACCGACAGGGTGGCATCCGCCAGTCCCATGATCAGCTTGCGGTGGATAGTGCGCTTGAGGTGAATGTGGTAAGTCACCTTTTTGGCTTGGGGTAACACCTGTCCGGTGAACTTTACCTCGCCCACGCCCAAGGCACGGCCCTTGCCTTCAGCACCCTGCCATGCAAGGAAGAAGCCCACCAGTTGCCACATGGCGTCGAGGCCCAGGCAGCCGGGCATTACGGGATCGGACTCAAAGTGACAATCGAAGAACCAGAGGTCCGGCCGGATATCGAGCTCGGCGATCAGTTCGCCTTTACCGTATTTTCCGCCGTTTTCATTGATCTCCACGATGCGGTCGAGCATCAGCATATTGTCCTTGGGCAAACGCGGAGAGGCGGAGCCAAACAGCTGTCCGTAACCGCTGCGGACCAGCGCTTCCTTGTCGTAATGGTTGGCTTTGCTTTGTTGTTCGAGTGCCGCTTGCATCTGATTCATTTTCCTAGCTGAGTGACTGGCGCCAGAATAGCGAACAGGTGTACGCCAAACAACTCCAACCAGATGGGGTTAGCGGCTAAACCAGCGGCGCCAAAATGGTGGCAGAGGTGCTTCGTTACCGGCCATCGCATCGAGCCGTTGCTGAACGCGGCCGTACAGACTGGTATCCTCGAAGCGATCCTCTTCGTCGGCCTCGCCAACAGGGATCCCGGTGAGCAGTTCAAGAGCGTCCTCGACCTTATCGACGTGGTAGAGGTGGAACTGACCGTTTCTCACCGCATCGATTACGCCGTCACTGAGATTGAGCTGACTGAGGTTTGCGGTGGGGACGATGACGCCCTGATCACCGGTTAATCCGCGATAACGGCAAAGGTGGAAAAAGCCCTCGATTTTTTCGTTGATTCCGCCGATCGCCTGGACATTACCGAACTGGTCGATGGCGCCGGTCAGAGCCAGGGATTGCTTCACCGGGGCCTGGGCGATGGTGGAAATAAGGCAGCAGTACTCCGCCAGTGAGGCGCTGTCACCGTCGATGGTCTGGTAGGACTGTTCGAACACAATATTGGCACTGAGGTGCAGGGGCTCATCCTGGCCGAAGATGCGGTAGAGGCATGCAGAGAGGATCATCATCCCCTTGGCATGAATGTTACCGCCCAGCTCGGATTTACGCTCGATGTCCGCGACTTCACCGTCACCGTAGTGCACAGAGCAGGTGATGCGCGCCGGTTCCCCGTAGCTGTGGCCAAAGTAGTCCACGACGGTTAGGCCGTTGATTTGACCCACCTTATCCCCCTCGGTATCGACCCGAACGAGCGCCTCCTCGACGTTACGCTGGGCGTAGATCTCCACACTGTTATGGCGCTGGCGCTGTGCCTCCAGAGTTTCGCAGATCCGTTCTCCATTGATGGGGGCGGCGCCTCCGTCACACTGGGCGAGCGTCTGCCCCAGCTGGTGCCACGCCAGAGAGAGGCGCTGTTGATGTTCGCATAGGCGACTGGCATAGCGTGCCATCTCCGTGACGCCGCAAGGGGTCAATTCACGCTGGCAATAGAGCTGGGCGATGGCACGAAGCGCAGCCCCCCAAGCGTGGGTATCCTGTGGCTGGTCAATGAACCACTCTCCCTGGGCTTCCGCTAGCAGACTGATCTGGTCGGCAAACTCCGGGTCAAACCCGTTGAGGGTATCGTAAGCTAGGGGATCTCCCATCACGACGACTTTACAGGTTAGGGGGATCTGGATCGGACTCCCACTGAAGGCGAGGTAACCCCGCTTCAAGGCCTCCTTTATCAGGGTCCAGCGTGAGGGCTTATCCAGAAGCCCCTCTGCGGGGACGACCAGTACCTCGCAGCTGGCCAGGAGGCCGGGGTGGTAATGCCCCTCCTTGTCGATAGTGCCCAGTAGCGTTTTACGAGAGAGGGGTTGATCAACAAACCGCAGACCCTGCAGCGCGGCCAGCAGTGTCTGGCCAGGTCGTTCGGCGTCGAATTGTGCATGGGTGCACTTGACCAGTCGTTGACCCGAGGATTGCTCCTCGGCGATCAGGTAGCCAGGATGCGCCACCTGGGGCGCGTGGGCGTAGACCGAGAGTAGCATCGCCTCGGCATCAAAGCCGGGGAAGGTTGATACAAAGAGATGTTGCCCCGGGCAGCGGCAAAACAGCGCCCATGCATCGCTGCAACGTTGCTGACCCAGTAGCCAGGGGGACGCGCCGGCTTGCACATCTGCGTCATTGAAGGAGAAGCGGGGGGAGAGGCGATGGGGCTCTAGGCGCAAAGGGTGCAAGGAACGACTCCGGTCGGGCAAAAGCGTCAATATACCATAGGCGTAGCGTAGGATTCGGTAGTATGTTGGCGCTATTTCGGAACTCAGTGAAAAGAACCGTACCTGATTCTCCTTAAGGATTGCTTACAATCGGGAACGTGACTCCGTTGCCTACATACCATAGGGGTTGAACTCCATAAGTGCATCGACCAAGTCCGTCTAATAATCAAATACCTCACCCGAACCAAAGTGAATCAATAAAGCCGCGACGCAGGCTGTGGCCGGTAAAGCGACCTTTCCGAGTCAGGAACCCCGCACCGCGACGCTCGATGATCCTTGCGATAGATTGAGGGTGTAGGGCCTTGGGCAGGGGATCGCCATTGCGGTTGGCGCGACGAAAAAGTGGCCCAGTGAAGCTCCCCAGCGCGGAAAGATAGGACTGCAATAGCGCGCGAGGACAACAGGCGGGATGCTGGCCCGCGATGATGCTGATCTGGGAAAAGTGACTCTTTCGCTTACGCTGCTCAAAGCCGAGTACCAGGCCTTGGGCGAGGATCTGCACATCCTCTATCTGTAAGGCGGCAAGATCACTGATCCTTAGCGCACCGGCAAAGCCCAGTGAGAGCAGCAGCCGGTCCCGGCGAGGGATGAAGTCATAGCCCTCGATCCCCTTGATGATCTCGGGAAGATACTGGTTCGTGAGGCCGGGCGCCCGTTTGGGTTTGCTGGGCAGCAACCGGGTTATCCCCGCCAACTGCTGATTGACCAGGGGATCCCGGGCCGGGTTCGCGCCTATGCGATCTTTACCAACAACATCGAGGAACCAGAGGATAGAGCTGTAGCGTCGTCGAATGGAGCGCACGGAGAGGGCAGGGCCGGCAAACAGGGAGGATTGACCTGTTTGCGACTCATATCTGAGTCGGTTCATTCTCCCGTCCGTGGCCATGTGAGCCAACCAGAGACATAAGTCCGCCGGCGTGGGCGCCTTCGCTTCGATTCGGTGGTGGCTACACCAGACAAGGTACTGATTCAGGTCGGATTTCCTTGCCTGCCAGGAGGCTGGGGCCAACCTGGCCTGGTGAAATTCGCTCAAGCGGGCGATATCCTCAGGATCGACCAGGGTACTGAACGACGCCAACTCGGGTGCTAAATGGGCAGGGGTTAGATCAACCAGATCCGTCATGGTGACCAATCACTAAATAAAACAACAGGTTGAGCATGGTACTGGAGCGATCCTTTTAGATCAACTAACGGTAATTAGTGGATCTAATCTACTTCTGCTCAGTGTGATAGCGTTTATGGTTCCCAACCGGCTTTTGGGCAAGGGGGAGGGTACGGGGAGATTAGCAGCCCGTGTTATGGCGCATGTTTCATCATGAAGTTGGAGTCAAGAAACTACCCTTAGATCAGGTGCTGTTAAACCCTTCCATATGCAACGGCGGGCCAATGTGTTTCTACCCTCCGGCGTCTTGAAGCGTTGGATATTTACAACCAGTCACTGGGGTTTGACTCGAAAAATGCAAGGCTGGGCGTACGGTTATGGAGATGGACGCCGCATTTACCATAACGCAGATTTGGTTCAATTTATAACCGGCCAGGCCACGGAGGTAGGGTATGGCCAATAAGAGGAGCGTGTCATGGATCTGAGATTTACTCTGTTGGCAAAACGGGCTGCTCAGTCCGGGTATGGTATTAAAACCCTGCCAGAACACGCAGCGGGATACTGGCTCTACCCGCTGGATAAGCAATCTCAGGGGCAGTGTGCCCGAGATATGGATGAGCTGGTGTGTGAGTTGGAGCAGATAGAGCAGCGGTTAGGTATGGCGCACCCGGTACAGGATCTCGAAGACGATATTCCCCTTTAACCTGGCTTTGAAGCACGCTGGCAGAGCCAGGCAATCGCCTCCGAGTAGCTCGACAGTGCCTGTTCCGCTTTGATCTGCTCCAGTTGGTTAATGGCGTCCACCTCCAACTCCACCGTTTTCGTGAGTTTGGCCCGCCGGTGGCGCTCCGTCGCATAGCGGCGACGCAGCATGGGTAAACGGCCCGGCCCAAAGGTCAGGGCGACAAATGCCGCTATCTGCTCCGACAGTCCCTCGGGACCATGAAACTCCAACTCCTGCCAGTGTGGCAGGTACTCCTGCTCGATACGCCTTCGCCAAGCGCCAACCTGGGTCAGACTGGCGTAACGGGTTAAAAACAGGTCGGAACGGCTCAAGATGAAGCGGACAAAGTGGCAGTCAAGAGGCAGGGCTTTAGGCATGAGAACACGTCGTGGGCAATTAATGCGGCCAAGTTACCACATGTGGTAGTGCTCATGTGCGCTAAGTCATCATCAAGTGGGTACCTAGGGTTCCCTTGCCTGATCCGAGGTGCTTTATCTTTAACAAAACTCGTCTCCAGGCAACCCCCTAATTACCTCATGTGGTAATTGGGGACTAACAGCCTGTCCGCCTCGGTGACCCTCTACGGGAAGCGCACTGTGCTCATCTGGCTTAAAAGACGATAGATGAATGATGGAACGATGGCGGGAACATCCAGCTCCATCCCCCAATGGGCAAACCCTCATTGTCAGGTCACCTAACGAAAAGCCGGCAGTTCGATGCCGGCTTTTACATCCGCCTGGGAAAATCGAGGCGCAGGTTTAATCCAAGCCCTTATGTTTAGCGCTTTCATACTTTTCCACAAAGGAGGCGCTAATGTAGCGGGAGGTGATCCCGATATCCTGATGCCCGGCGTCCACCATCACATGGTGCAGGGAGCGTCCCTTTTCCAGATCCGCGCTGATCCCGGTATGGCGCAGCGAATGCACCGTCATGGTTCGCAGCTCCGCCGCATCGTGGGGCCGTCCCGCTGCGTCCAGCATCAACGCAGCCTCGCGGTAGACACGGTCCACTTCGTCGCGGATGGCGTTGATCCCCAGGTTCGCGTTCAGCGTGTGGGGTTCCCGGCCATGCTGCGCCGCCCTTTGCCGAACCAGTAGCGGGAAATTTTCGTTCGGGGACGGCAGTTCACTTAAGCCCAAGTGGCTGCGATAGCGCTTTACCGCAGCAAGCAAGGCATCACTGACCGCCACGGTGCGGGCCTTACCGTTTTTTGACATGGGAATGTAGAAACCCCAGGTTTCTCCGTTCTTGTCCCGCCTGATCTGCGCCATCACCGGCGAATAACCAGGGCGGGCGGCAATCTCGGAGATCCGCGCATAGGTGGAAAACAGCAGGATAATCAAAAAACGGGTACGCTCATGCCGGGCCGGCTCCGCCTCGGCCAGATGGTCCGCGGCTCTAAACAGGTAAGCCAGTTGCAGTGGGTTCAGTGCTTTGATCTCCTGGTCCCCATCGTTCCAATCCAGTGGTGAGCGTTGATCGCTGAATCGACTTCGCCGCATCGCCAGGGCGGCCGGGTTGCGATCGCAATACTCTTCATCGTTAAGAAACTGATAGAAGGCGGACAACACTGCCAATTGGTTCTTCGTTGCTGAGGCTTTACGACTGTAGGGCAGGGCACTTGGGAGATCCACGCCCTTGGGCAGGCGGTTCACAAAGGGGCGCCAGAGGGGGTTCGGCACGCGCATCGCCAAGGATTTACTCTCAATAAAATGGGCTCGTTGCGTGTTGCTGATCAGCAACGTTGGCGGACTCGCACACCAATTGAGGAAACGGTTCATATCGTTGCGAGTTACCTCAGAAAGCTGCAAGCCCTCAATCTCCCAACACCAGATCAGGAACGTCGTGATCTCCGAACGGGCGGATTTGAAGTTATTGGGACGACTCTTCAGCTCATCCAGATAGGCGATAGTCAGTTCATAGAGGTAGCCGGCATCGCCAATGCCACCGGCACTCAGACGCGCGACATGCTGATTGACCAGCGGATTGCCCAGATCAAAGTGTTCGAGGGATTCAAAGTAGGGTAGATAGGGGGGAAGTTCGAGCTCTTGGGTTGGCATGGGGATATAAACTCAGGTTTCGAAGATCTCATGCTATACGCCGTACCTTAGGGACTCAAGTTAAACTGTATAAACATACAGTTTAACTAAAAGACAGGAGATGTGTACTCGAGTGCAAGTGGCCCGGACAGCAAAAAATAAGCCGGATAGAAACGGATGCTCACCGCAACCCCGACTTATAGGAAAGTCGGGATTGAGCCCGAATTCCTGCGTCCGTCTTGGTAACTACTGAGCCCGTTCTTATCGGCGTTTCATGGTCCACCGGCAAAACCTGCGCATTTCCCCGACCGCTCGGCTCGCCAACCTGGCCGCTTCTTATCCAAACCTTGGTGGACGTTTTTGATGCGCGCTCATCCGTTACCAGTACCATTCGCATCACTAAACAAACACCTTTCTCGCTGGCCATCAACCAGAAGACGGGATAGGCCCGGACGGGAGTGATACCGAGAAACGTCCTGGAGCCGTTAATCACCGAGGCCACCAATCGTTCAGAACCCTTACCGCACCGGCATGGCCAAAAGGCATTAAGCCCATCGGTAATTAGACTCTGGTGATGCGCAGCACAACGCCAAAGATACACGCTAGAGCGAAATGCCGAGTGCGTATCTCGATTTGCCAGTAACCAGAAGCTTCGGCAGTACAGATCAACAAAGCCATCCCGGGGATCGCACTTGAACCGCGACGCCCAGCTGACAAACACTGTTGTGAATTTTACGTGTACAGCCTTATCGGGCACCGTACCCTGGTCTGGCCTACCTGACACCACAGTGCGCACAATGTATATTATGTTAAATAAGATCTGGTAATGCTTCTTTAAGCCAACTCTGTCCGCATTGACCACTGCATATCGGCCTACGCCCACCCCCATTCCCTCTCGCCCAACAGTTAAAAGTGCACCACCGCCCGACATGAGGAGATCCCGCCGGTGAGGAGCCGCTCGCTTGAGGCTGTTACCGCCGCGACCCAATAGGCCCCACCTGCGCCACAAGCACAACCACCTTAATGTAGGGTCAGCAACCTAGCTCCACTGGCGTAACGGAAAAGCGCTTTAAAAGATGATTGTTCGATATCGATCGGATAATTAAAGCGCCAAGGAAGGCAGCATGATAATGAAACTTGGGAGCACCGCACTCTGCCTGCTCGCCGCCTTAGTGTGTTACACACCGGGCATACCAGATGGGACCATCGGCTTTGTGATCACCGACGCCATGTTCGAGCTGTTGTTCTGGCGACGCCTGTTTCGAGTCCCCACTCCAGGCGACAGTAAACTCCGATATTCCTCGTCCATCAAACAAGGCGCTGCTGGGGGTATTCCGGTTATTGCGGTGACCCGTCAGCCCGCCAGTCGAAGAAACGGATCCGCTCCTCTCCCTCGGCGTTTTCCAGCGTCACCCAAAGGCGCCACACCATATAGTCGGAGCTGCAACTGCCGTACATCACCGTAGCCCGGCCCTGGGTATCAAAACGAACCGGGATCACCCCCATGAACATATCACGCCCCTCGATACGGGCACCGCGAACCTGCCATCCGTCCGGCGATGTCAGCGTCAGCGCCAGGGATTGCTCGCTGGGCGCATGCACCGGCGTGAGCCCCAGCGTAAGTTCCGACCGCGCGCAGGGGCCTTCGGAAAAATTGCATAAAACACCCTCTTCGCTCGCCGTTTTCAATGAAGCTCGCTCATTGTCGCAACCAGCGAGCCAAAGCATGGCGGTAAGCGCCAGACATATGTGAAGAAGTATGTTTTTTATACGTTGATTAGCCATGCATTTTCTTTGTGAAGCGCCATATCACAGTGGCGTGGCGATAACTTGATCCGGATCAAGTTTGCCAACCGCCTTTCCATTGGGTTTTTTGATACTACTCAAGTATGATGGCGGAGCCTTGATTTACATCACGTTTCAGGCAGCAGCCCGGTAGAAAGTCACTAATGCGCCAAATTGGCCGGTTTCTTCCGCCGACGCCGCAGAACCATACAAAAGCAGATAATGCAGTGGAAGCATGATATGAACCAAACCTCTCAGGGGCATCCTGACTACAACTACACCGTAGTTCGCCAGTTTGCCATCATGACCGTCATTTGGGGTATTGTCGGAATGGCTGTTGGCGTGCTGATCGCCGCGCAGCTGATCTGGCCTGCCCTAAACTTCGATACCCCCTGGCTGACCTACAGTCGCCTTCGTCCTCTTCACACCAACGCCGTCATCTTTGCGTTTGGTACCAGTGCCCTGTTTGCCACGTCCTACTATGTGGTTCAGCGCACCTGCCAGACAAGGCTGTTCTCCGACAAGTTGGCCTCCTTCACCTTCTGGGGATGGCAGGCGATCATCGTCGCCGCTGCGATTACCCTGCCGCTGGGGATCTCCACCAGCAAGGAGTACGCCGAACTGGAGTGGCCGATCAAGATCGCCATCGCCATCGTGTGGATCTGTTATGCCCTGGTGTTCTTCGGCACCCTGATCAAGCGTAAAGTTAGCCACATCTACGTGGCCAACTGGTTCTTTGGCGCTTTCATCATTACCGTCGCCGTATTGCACATCGTTAACTCCATGTCCGTTCCGGTCAGCATGTGGAAGTCCTACTCCATCTATGCCGGCGCGGTGGATGCGATGGTACAGTGGTGGTACGGACACAACGCCGTTGGCTTCCTGCTCACTGCGGGCTTCCTCGGGATGATGTACTACTTCGTTCCCAAGCAGGCTGGCCGTCCGGTTTACTCCTACCGTCTTTCCATCGTGCACTTCTGGGCGCTGATCTCCCTCTACATCTGGGCCGGTCCGCACCACCTGCACTACACCGCCCTGCCGGATTGGACCCAGTCTCTGGGGATGGTGATGTCCCTGATCCTGTTCGCGCCCTCCTGGGGTGGGATGATCAACGGCATCATGACCCTCTCCGGTGCCTGGCATAAGCTCCGTACTGACCCCATTCTGCGCTTCTTGATCGTGTCGCTCTCCTTCTACGGAATGTCCACCTTCGAAGGCCCGATGATGTCCATCAAGACGGTGAACGCCCTCTCCCACTACACCGACTGGACCGTTGGTCACGTGCACTCCGGTGCTCTGGGTTGGGTCGCCATGATCTCCATCGGTGCGCTCTACCACCTGATCCCGAACCTGTTCGGCCAGGCACGCATGTATTCGGTGAAGCTGATCAATGCCCACTTCTGGCTGGCGACCATAGGTACCGTACTCTACATCGTGGCGATGTGGATCTCCGGTGTTATGCAGGGCCTCATGTGGCGTGCAGTCAACGCTGATGGCACTTTGACCTACAGCTTTGTCGAGGCGCTGTCTGCCTCCTACCCGTTCTACTTCGTCCGCTTTATCGGTGGTGTCTTCTTCCTGGGCGGAATGCTGCTGATGGCTTACAACGTCTACCGCACGGTGAGCGCGCCGAAGGGCTCCATCGCCGCCGAACCGACACCGCAAGCGGCCTAAGGAGAAGCAGCAATGAAATTTTCACACGAACTTGTTGAGAAAAACGTCGGCCTGCTGGCCATCCTAATCGTGGTGGCCATCAGCTTCGGGGGTGTCGCAGAGATCGTACCCCTGATCTTCCAGGATGAAACCACTCAGCCGGTAGAGGGCCTGACCCCTTACACCGCGCTGCAGATGGAGGGCCGCGACATCTACATCCGTGAAGGCTGCGCCAACTGCCACAGTCAGATGATCCGCCCCTTCCGCGCCGAGACCGAGCGCTACGGCCACTACTCCGTTGCCGGTGAGCACGTCTGGGAACACCCCTTCCTTTGGGGCTCCAAGCGCACCGGGCCGGACTTGGCCCGGGTCGGCGGACGCTATTCGGACGTTTGGCACCGGGTTCACCTGATCGATCCCCGCGCCGTAGTGCCGGAGTCCAACATGCCGGGCTTCCCCTGGTTGGCGGAGAACGAGGTCAACAGCAAGCACACGCTGAAGAAGCTGCAGGTGTTCCGTGACCAGTTCGGCGTCCCCTACGGAGACGACGAGGCGCTGCAGAAGGACGTGGACAGCCTGAAGGGTAAAACCGAGATGGATGCCCTGATCGCCTACCTGCAGTCCCTGGGTACAGCCCTCAAATAAGGAAGAGAAAATGGATTACGGTACATTCCATGGGATCTACACCTCGGTTTTGCTGGTCTGCATGATCGGGATCATCGCCTGGGCCTACTCAAGACATCAGAAAAAATCGTTCGACGAGGCCGCCAACCTGGTGTTCGCCGATGAGCAACAAGGCCAGGATGGCGGCAAGGAGTAAACACGGATGAGTAACCTCTTAAGCTTTATCGTCATCTTCTGCGTGGCGGCGGTCATTATCGGCTCCCTAGCCTGCCTTATCTGGTGCATCAAAGATAAGATGGGCAAGAACGAAGGTGAGTCCATGGGGCACAACTTCGACGGCATCGAGGAGATCAACAATCCTTTGCCGAAGTGGTGGAGCTACATGTTCGTCGTCACCATCGTGTTTGGCGTGGCCTACCTGGCGCTCTATCCGGGGATGGGCAACTACCCCGGCTTGCTGAACTGGTCCTCTGCCAACAAACAGGTACTGAGCATGGAAGAGTCCAATGCTCAGGCAGAGCAGGCGCGCAGTGGCGATGCCGTGGTGCAGTACGAGCGTGAGATCGCCAATGCGGAAGCGCGGTTTGGTCCCATCTTCGAAGCCTATGCGGCACGTTCCATCGAAGACCTGGCCCAGGATGAGGAGGCCCGTAAGATAGGCCAGCGCCTCTTCCTGCAAAACTGTGCCCAGTGCCATGGCTCCGATGCCCGCGGCAGTGCCGGTTTCCCCGACCTGACCGACAGTGCCTGGCTCTACGGCGGCGATCCGGCGAGCATCAAGCTGACCCTGATGAACGGTCGAAACGGCTACATGCCGCCCAAGGGTGGCCTGCCCATCGATGACGCCGAGATCCCGGACCTGGTGGAGTACGTGCTGAGCCTCTCCGGGCGTGATCACGACAGTGACGCCGCGGCTCGTGGTCAGGGCAGCTACATGAAAGGCTGTTTTGCCTGTCACGGCATGAACGGAGAAGGCAACCAGATGCTCGGCGCCCCTAACCTGAGTGACGACGCCTGGGTCTACGGTGGCAGCCGTGGTGTGATCGCCGAGTCCATCAAAAATGGGCGCTCCGGTCAGATGCCGGCGTGGAAGGAGATCCTAGGCGAGGACAAGGTTCACCTCATCAGCTCCTACGTCTACAGTCTTAACCAGTAAACGTGTTAATAAAGCCCCGCACTGCGGGGCTTTTTCGCTCTATTACTCCGCTTTTTCCTCATCTCTTACCGATTTCTGCCCAGGCCTTGAGCAAAGTCACTATATTGCGGCAGCTGTTCCTAGATCTGCCTCCCACAGCCGGTTAGGATGAGACCCAGCTCCCAACGGAAGGTATAACAATAATGACTCCACAACCTTGGTATAAGCAGTTCTGGCCTTGGTTCCTGATTATCCTCCCCTGCTGTGCAGTGGTCGCGTCGGTGTACACCTATTTCATCGCCGCCAACACCCCCTTTGCCATGGTCTCCGAGGACTATTACAAAGAGGGTAAAGGGATCAACCAGGACCTCTCAAGGATCCGCACCGCTCAAAAGCTGGGGCTGCGCTTCTCCCTCGATATCGAGGATAACGCCATCTTGATCCGTCAACACGGCGGTGAGCCGGTCAACGGTGCCGTTGAAGTGGAATTTCACCACGTCACCCTGGCAGATCGCGACTTTACCCAGATGCTGACCCGCGACGGCCACGGCGCCTATCGTCTGCCACTAGAGGGTCCCTTGGAGGGCTCCTGGATGGTTCAGATCGACGCCTATGACCAGAGCTGGCGCCTGCAGAGCCGGGTAACCCTGCCCAGCGAAGACACCCTCTGGTTTCAGTAAGGTACGGTCATGAGCGCGCACCTCTGTTTCCACTGCACCGAGCCTGTGCCAGAACAGGCCGGTTTTTCCAGTCACATCGATGGCATCAAGCAGCCGATGTGCTGCCCGGGCTGCGCCGCGGTGGCCGATGCCATCGTTGCCGCCGGCCTCTCCGACTACTACCGCTATCGCACCGAAACCGGTAAACAGCAGGACGTACCGCCGCAGCTGGCCTCGCTGATTGCCTACGACCTGGATGAAGTGCAGCAGGAGTTCGTGGCCGCCCGCGGGGATCTCAAGGAGGTGCTGCTGTCGGTAGAGGGGATCAGCTGTGCCGCCTGCGCCTGGTTGATTGAGAAGCACCTGGCCGGCCTGCCCGGTATCGCCAAGATCAACGTCAACACCACCACCCAGCGCGCGGTGCTGGTGTGGGACAGCAGTCAGCGAAAACTCTCGGAGATCCTCTCTGCCATGGCCGCCATCGGTTACCAGGCCTCCCCCTTCCAGGTGGACGCCCAGGAGCTCAAAAACGCCAAAGAGAGTCAGAGTTTCCTACTGCGTGTCGGGCTCGCTGGCCTGGCCACCATGCAGGTGATGATGCTGGCAATCGCGCTCTATACCGGCTACTGGCACGACCTGGAAACGGAGTTTCGTGACTACTTCCGCTGGGTCAGCCTGCTGTTCGCCACCCCGGTCGTACTCTACTCAGCCCAACCTTTCTATTTCAGTGCCCTGCGCGCCCTGTTCAGCTTGCGGGTGAACATGGATGTGCCGGTCTCCATCGCCATCCTACTGGCCTACGTGGCCAGCTGTGTGGCCACCGTCAAGGGCACCGGAGAAGTGTTCTTCGAGTCGATCTCGATGTTTACCTTCTTTTTGCTGGTGGGGCGCCTGTTTGAGCAACGGGCCCGGCGAAAGGCCTCCGAAAACGCCAGCAACCTGCAGAAACTGGTGCCCGCCACCGCGCAGCTGGTTGAGGGCAACGATAGCCGTCAGGTGGCCGCCCGAACCCTGAAACCCGGCCAGATCTGTCGGGTGTTACCCGGCGAGCGGATCCCTGTGGATGGCCGCCTTCTCAGTGCCCAAACCCAGCTCAACGAGTCGATGCTCACCGGTGAGCAGGAATCGGTTACCAAACTCAAGGGGGACGAACTCTTCGCCGGTACCGTCAACCTGGACCAGCCTATCGAGCTTGAGGTATTGCGCACCGGTGCCGACCAAAGGATCAACACCCTGGTAAGGCTTCAGGAGCAGGCGGTAGCCGCCAAACCGGCCATCGCCCAATTCGCTGACCGAGTCGCGCGCTACTTCGTGCCGGCGATACTGGTGATCGCCGCCCTGACCTACGGGATCTGGCTGCAACTGGCCCCCGACGATGCGTTCTGGATCATGCTGTCGGTCCTGGTGGCCACCTGCCCCTGCGCCTTGGCGCTGGCCACCCCGGCAGCCCTGACCTGCGGCACCAACCGGATGATGCAGCAGGGCCTGCTGGTAAAAAGTGCCCGGGCCCTGGAGGCCCTGCCGACCATCGATACCCTGCTGTTTGATAAGACGGGGACGCTGACCGAGGGACGCTTCAGCCTGGCTCACACTGCAATATTGAGCGACCGGCTCAGCGAGAACGACGCCCTGGGGATCGCTGCCGCCCTGGAAGCCCACTCATCACACCCTTTTGCCCAGGCGTTTCTGCCCTACCGGCGCGCCGGCCTCCGTGCCATTGAAGCACGCTACCACACCGGCGAGGGGATCACCGGCGTGGTTAAGGGCCAACCTTACCGTATCGGCAAGGCCCGATTTGTGGGGGATGCCAGCCTGCCGGCGGAAAGCATCTACCTTGCGGATCAACAGGGGGTCGTTGCGGCATTTTCCCTGACAGACCGGTTGCGCAGCGACGCCGGTGCCACCATCAAGAAACTGCGTAGCCAGGGTCTTCGCTGCGAGATGCTTTCCGGTGACCCCAACCCCAGGGCTAAAGCCATGGCACAGTCGCTGAATCTCGACGATGTCCACTTCGATCACAGCCCGGAGCAGAAGCTCGCCTACCTGGCGGCGCTGCAGGCTGACGGAAAGAGCGTGGCGATGTTTGGCGACGGCATCAACGATGGCCCGGTGCTGGCCGGGGCCAACGTGTCCGTGGCGATGGCCGGGGGCACGGATCTGGCCAAGTGCCATGCGGATCTGGTACTGCTGGGTGAGAAGTTGCAGCCGGTGGTCGATGGCATCTTTACCGCCCGTGCCACCAACCGAGTGATCCGTCAAAATCTGGCGATATCCCTCTGTTACAACCTGCTGATCCTGCCTCTGGCGGTGACCGGGCATGTTCCCCCCTACCTGGCCGCGGCGGGCATGTCCCTGAGCTCCCTTGTGGTGGTCGCCAACAGCATCCGTTTATTAAGGCGCCTTTCATGAGCATCCTTTACATCCTAATCCCCATCGCCATGCTGTTCGTCTGTGCGGCAGTGGCAGTGTTTTTCTGGTCCGTTCGCAGCAAGCAGTACGAGGACCTGGATCGCGAGGGCTACTCCATCCTCTTTGACGACCCGGACAACAAGAAAAAATGACCGAATACGGCTTCTGGGCCGCGATGTTGGTGGGGTTACTGGGTGGCGGTCACTGCCTTGGGATGTGTGGCGGCATCGTCGGCGCCTTCAGCCGGGCCCTGCCCAACCACGGGGTTATCGACCTGCAGCAGCGGATCGCCTTTGTTCTGGCCTACAACGGCGGCCGGATCTTTAGCTATACCCTGGCCGGGATCCTGGTGGGGTTCGCATCCGGTATGCTCGCAGCCCTGTTCCAGCTGGATGCGGCACTCTCCGCACTGCAACTGCTGGCTGCGGTGATGCTCGTCCTGCTGGGGCTTTATATCAGCCAGCTATTTAGGGGGCTGGCGTACCTTGAACAGCTGGGCCGGCCGCTGTGGCAGCGATTGTCGCCCCTGGCTCAACGACTGTTACCGCTACACAGTCCTGGCAAGGCGTTCGTCGCCGGTACCCTGTGGGGTTGGTTGCCCTGCGGCCTGGTCTACTCCACCCTAACCTGGGCCCTGGCCAGCGCGGATCCGATTCAGGGCGGACTCATTATGGCGGGGTTTGGCCTTGGTACCCTTCCGGCCCTTTTGGCGATGGGGGCCGCAGCTGATCTGCTCGAACGCCTATTAAATAATAAAAAGTTTCGTTTTTTGAGTGGCTTAGTCCTGATTGCGTACGGTGTTCAAATGGCATATATTGCGCTAAGTCACCTTTTGTGACGGGCGTTCGGGATATACGCTCTTATGATTTGCACCGCAAGCCACCAAAAAAGGACGTACTATGACTCAAGGCTGCGCCATCCACTGTCAAAATTGCAGTATGTCGGAGCTCTGCATCCCCTTCACGCTCAACAACAATGAGCTCGACGAACTGGATGCGATCATCGAACGCAAGCGCCCTATTCATAAGGGAGATTTGCTGTTCCAGTCCGGTCAGCCGCTACGCTCCCTGTTTGCCATCCGCTCGGGCTCCATCAAGACCTACACCCTGACCGAGTCTGGCGAAGAGCAGATCACCGCCTTTCACCTCGCCGGTGATGTGGTCGGTTTCGATGGCTTACATGAGCAGAGCCACCACAGTTTCGCCCAGGCACTGGAAACCGCCATGGTGTGTGAGATCCCTTTCGACATGCTCGATACCCTCTCTGCCACCATGCCTGCCCTTAGGCGGCAGATCTTCCGCATGATGAGCCAGGAGATCGTCTCCGACCAGGAGATGATCTTGACCCTCTCCAAGAAGACGGCGGACCAGCGCATGGCAACGTTTCTGAGCCAGCTGTCGTTTCGCTTCGGAGATCGTGGCTTCTCCTCCCGGCAGTTCCGCCTCTCCATGACCCGAGGCGACATCGGGAACTACCTGGGTTTAACGGTGGAGACCATCAGCCGTCTGCTCAGCCGTCTACAGAAGAACCGGGTGATTGAGGTGGACGGCAAATATGTCACCATCCTGGATATTGAGACACTAACCCGGATCGCTGGTGTCAACCGCAACAAGCCCTGACTAAACCACGCCCGGCCTTGCCGGGCGTGGTTGTCTATGCTGATCTGAAACAAGGAATTTTCAATCAAAGGTGCCACCATGAAGAGGTGGATCTGGTAAGGAGAACACTATGACTCAGTACAAAAGCATCTTGGTGGCGGTGGATCCCAATCACGATGCCCAGCCGGCCATTGAACGGGCGGCGTACCTGGCCCAGCAAAGCCAGGGTAACCTGGTGCTGTCCCTGAGCGTGTTTGATTTTTCGTACGAAATGACCTCGATGCTCTCCTCGGATGATCGTGAAAACCTGCGCGCCAGCCTGGTGAATCAGCGGAAGGCCTGGCTCGAAGAGCTGGCGCAGCCGGTTCGGGAGAAAGGGCAAAAGGTGGACACACACGTCACCTGGCACAACCGCCCCTATGAGAGCATCATCGAGCAGGCGCTGCGTATCGAGGCAGATCTGATCGTCAAAAGTACCCATCACCACGATAAGCTCAAGTCGGTGATCTTCACCCCCACGGACTGGCACCTGTTGCGCAAATCCCCCATTCCGGTGTTACTGGTAAAGGACCATGACTGGCCTGAGGCCGGCAAGATCCTGGTGGCCGTCAACGTCGCTGCCGAGGATGATGATCACCAGGCGCTGAACAACAAAGTGGTGACCCAGGCGCTTAAACTGGCCAATGCGGTCAAAGCCGAAGTCCACCTGGTGAATGGCTACCCGGGGACGCCGGTCAACATCGCCATCGAATTACCGGACTTCGATGCCCATGCCTACAATGAGTCCCTCAAATCACACCATGAAAAGCGCCTTGCCGAGATGGCCAAGCATCACGGCATCAATGAGCAGAACTGCCATGTACTCGAGGGGCTGCCCGAGGATGTGATCCCGGACCTCGCTGAACAGCTGGACGCAGAGCTGGTGGTGATCGGAACCATTGGCCGGACCGGCCTCTCGGCCGCCTTGATCGGTAACACCGCCGAGCATGTGATCGACCAGCTGCAGTGCGACCTGCTGGCCCTCAAGCCCGACGGGTTCGAGTCGCCCATCACTCTGTGAGCCCAGAGCATCCGATCGCGGGCCCTGTTAGGGGCCCGCTTTTTTCACGCCAGACTTTACCCTGCCCCGCCGTGCTGGAATAATGCCGCCCCTGATCTCAAGTTGCCGTTAAGGAGCACCGGGTGGAAGCGCTGAGCCAAAAGCAAACAACACGCCTGAACAAACTGCAGAAGCGACTGCGTCGCGAAATGGGCAGTGCCATCGAAGACTACGCCATGATCGAAGAGGGTGACGTAGTCATGGTGTGTCTGTCAGGCGGAAAGGACAGCTACACCATGCTGGACATCCTGATGAACCTGCAGCATCGTGCTCCGGTGCAGTTCCAGCTGGTCGCGGTCAACCTGGATCAGAAGCAGCCCGGTTTCCCGGAAACCGTTCTGCCGGCCTACCTGAAATCCGTCGGCGTCCCCTACCACATCCTGGAAAAGGACACCTACTCGGTAGTGAAGGAGAAGATCCCGGAGGGGAAAACCACCTGCTCACTCTGTTCCCGCCTCCGTCGCGGCACCCTTTATGGCTTTGCCCAGAAGATTGGCGCCACCAAGATTGCCTTGGGCCATCACCGGGACGACATCATCGAGACTCTGTTCCTCAACATGTTCTATGGCGGCAAGATGAAAGCGATGCCGCCAAAGCTGCGTTCCGACGACGGCGCCAATCTGGTGATCCGCCCCATGGCTTACTGTCGTGAGAAAGACATCGCTGAGTATGCAGAATTAAAACGCTTCCCCATCATCCCTTGTAACCTCTGCGGCTCCCAGGAGAACCTAAAGCGTAAAGCGGTCAAGGAGATGCTCAATGATTGGGACCGGCAGCATCCGGGCCGCATCGAAACCATCTTTACCGCGCTACAGAATGTGGCCCCGTCTCAGATGGTGGATCGTGGCCAATTCGATTTCGTCAGCCTGAAGCGGGATCCCGACGCCAAGTTCGAGGGCTCGGTGGCCGAGGCGGACCTTCCTGCGTTCGACTTTCTTGATGTGAACAACTCTGGCCACCTAAAGCTGGACCGGAAGCCCGATAACGCCCTGGACGTGGTCAACGTTTACGAGCCGTGAAACACGGGTAACGACAAAAAAGCCACCGTATCTGCGGTGGCTTTTTTGACTGTCCGGGACGACCGCCTCAGCGGACGATATAGGGCCCTATCCAGCGCGGTGGCGCGCTGAACGCCATGGACCCAAGGGCATCAAGCTGGTCGAGGGTCAGGGTGATCCGTCCGCGTTCATCGACCGCCGCCATCAGCGCCTGACCTGATTCACCGGTCGCCAAACTGTCCGGAGCAAGCTGGATCACCACACCGGTGACATCCGGCTGGAGAAGTCGAAAGGGAAAACCGGCAAAGCCCTTGAGTACCTGATCGAACTGCTGGATAAGAGCGGCCAGCTCAACCGGGCTAAAGGTGCTCTGCAGGGGATCGGCGTAGCGCAACTGCATGGCGAAATCGCATTGCGCCCCCTCCTCTACCGTCAGATCCAGCACCGCCTTATCCGTTTTGAACTCTGCTTTGAACGGCAGCAACAGTTCGTTGTGGGTATTGACCCCCAGCGGCAGGATCTCGCCCTTGAACCTCAGGGCGGCATGGGTGATCTCGCAAGGCACCATGCGCGCCCTGTGGTTGAGATAAAACGCGATGGAAACCAGCGGATAATCCGCCTTGTTAACCACCTTCATGCGATCATAAAAACCGCCATAATCCAGCATCAGCGCCTGGCTTGGCGCGCTGGCCAGCATCAACAAGCCCGCCGCCAGCGGTCGCCAAAATACACCCTTTCCCATGAACTTCCCTATGTATTCATTCTGGTTTACAGATAGATGTGGTTGTCGCCCAGCATCTGGAGCAGCTCCGCCACGTAGGCTTCTCTACGTTCGGAGTATCGGATAAGGGTCGGGATCAGGTCCTCGGCAGTTACCGGCTGACCCGCCTTTCGCAGGCCGCGACGAACGTCGCGCAGATCGTCATAGGCCCCATTTGTGTTGATGTTAAGCAGGTAAGCCGCCACCGAGGCGCGGGGATCGGCAAACTTGGCGACCTCGTGGCTCAGTCCGCTGTCGCGGGAGTTGGGCACCAGGCCGCAGCCTTTACTGAAGCACCACTGGCCGAAATAGTTATTGCCCTCTACCGCAAAACGCGAGGTGCCCCAGCCGGACTCGTTGGCGGCCTGAATCAGCACCATATCCTCGGGGACTTCGTCGACCCGCTCAAGCAGGGCCTTTAGGCTCTCCTCATCGAGGTGACGCAGTTCATAGCGGTAGTCCTCCGCCAGCTCAGTCAGGCGCTGCTCCTCGGTACTGTCCAGGGTTTTTCCCGCCTGTACACGTTCAAGTACGGAGTTCAGCCACTGGCGCTGCGCCAGGATTTTTTGGTTTTCCTCCGCAACCAGGGGGCGGAGAAAACCGAAAAAAGCGGCTTTCTTTGCCTGCACATCGGTGTAAAGAGAGAAGTCCGGCGCCTGCATCCGGGTCGGGTTTTTCTCCAGCCTCGGAAACGACGACGAGGTCACCTCCGGCGGCAGCGAGGTCTGAATGACAATCATCGCCAGCGCGACTGCTGCCAGCCCGAGGGTAATGCGTCCGATACGTCCACTTCTCATACCGGTTAGGCCTCGAAGCTGTCTGGTTTCGATACCGGCGTGCTTTCACCGGCGTGCGCCGGCTCCTCGGTCGCAGGCGTGAGCTCCGGGAAAAGCTCACGGAACAGCACCCCTTTGCCATAGAAGTAGTAAGGGACGGTAACCACCAGCGCCACCCCCATGGTCATAAAGGAGGCCACCATCAACACCGCCATCACCACGTAGAAAGGGAACACCAGAAGAAGGTTACGATGAACCACCTTGGCGGAATTCAACATTGCCCGCAATGGAGAGCCACGATGAAACAGGTAGTAGAGGTTGGCCTGACTCAGCACTGCCATCAGGTAGAGCCCGGGCAGCACCATCATGTAGGTTCCAAGGCTGGTCAAGACTTCGGTTACCAGTGCGATCAACACCAGGGGAACCGCCATTGCCCAGGTATTAAATACCTGCATGACGCTGGCATCCTGCCCGGTGGCGCGACGCCAACCCAGGTAGGCCAAACCCGCGCCAAACGGCGCCCACAGGGTGAGCATCAGCATCTGCAGTGGCAACGTCTCGTTCATCAGGTTCGCGACGGCCTCTTCATCGGCCAGATCCATCGGCAGTTCGATGCCCAACAACGATAATCCCAGCGTCAACACCCCCATAGTGATGGCGAAGACCAATAGCGACGCACCCAGTATGGGTTGGAGGCCAGCCTTAGTGTGCAGCCAAGTCTCTTTGAGGATGGAGAGCAGGTCGGGGTTTCGCATGAAAGTCTCTAATGCCTTACTGGAAAATTCAGGGCGGCATTATAGCGCGACCCGGGCTCCGGTAAAAACCGCACCACGAACCAAACCGTTAGCGATCAGGAAAGGTTCATAAATCCGGCGTCAATGTGACACCCTGACGCTAAACTTGCACTTTTGGCAACGAAAACGTTACCAACTTTGCATTCAGGTTTCCATCGGGGAACGATGACGTCGTTAGGCGCATAGAAGCGCTTTGGTCTTGGCCTGAACGCCAGTAAGATCCGCCTCTTATATGTTTAACTCGGAACCATGCGTCAATACGCAGACACAGGCTGATGACAACCGATTTCCCACAGGCGGTGATCCGCTTAAACGCCATCGACAAGGCATTCGACAGTAAAGCGATCCTGACGCAATTCGATCTCACCATTTACGACGGTGAGTTTGTCACCCTGCTGGGCCCTTCCGGCTGCGGAAAAACCACCGTGCTGCGTATCATCGCCGGTTTGGAGCAGCAGGACAGTGGCACCATCATGCTGGGCGGAGAGATAATCTCCGATCTTCCCGCCGAAGACCGCAGCGTCAACACCGTGTTCCAGAGCTATGCCCTCTTCCCTCACATGACGGTTTACGACAACATCGCTTTCGGTCTGCGCACCAAGCGGGTGCCCGAGACGGAGATAGCGGCCCGTATCACCGAGGTACTGGCGATGGTGCAGTTGACCGGCTTCGAACGACGCAAGCCCGCCGAGCTCTCCGGCGGTCAGCAACAGCGGGTGGCAATTGCCCGGGCAGTCGTCAACAAACCCAGGGTCTTGCTGCTGGATGAAAGTCTCAGCGCGCTGGATTACAAACTGCGTAAGCAGATGCAGCTGGAGCTCAAGCGGATACAACGTCAACTGGGGATTACCTTTGTGTTCGTGACTCACGACCAGGAGGAGGCCTTGTCGATGTCGGACCGCATCGTGGTGATGAATGAGGGACGGATACAGCAACAGGGCACACCCCGCGAGATCTACGAAACGCCGGCCAATCTGTTTGTTGCCCGTTTTATCGGCGAGTCCAATATCCTCGATGCCACCATTGAGCGCCTGCTTGAACCCGGCACCTTCCTCGCCCGCATAGAGGGTGGCAGTTACCCGATCCACAGTGAGCTGCCGCTATCGACGGGGGATCGGGTTCACGTCCTGTTACGCCCGGAAGATCTGCGGCTGCAGGAGATCAACAACGGTGATAACCAAACCGGCCTTTCCGGCACCGTGCTTGAGCGCAACTACAAAGGTATGACACTGGATTCACTGATCGCCCTCGACAGCGGTAAGCAACTGCAGATCTCTGAATTCTTCGACGAGGATGATCCGGATTTTGACCACCGTCTGGGCCAGCGCGTTGCCATTACCTGGGTCCCAAGTTGGGAAGTGGTCCTGCCCCATGAATAGACAAGGCTTCAAGTGGCTGAGCCTGGGTCTGTTGACCGGCTGGCTGGTGATCTTCGTGCTTTTCCCCAACCTGATGGTGCTGGCGGTCTCCGTCATGACACCGGACCTGCGTGAACTGGTGCGTCCCGAGTTCAGCCTCGAAAGCTACCTCAGATTGGTCGATCCGCTCTACCTGGATGTGGTGCTCCACTCCTTTTACCTGGCGGGGATCTGTACCTTGATCTGCCTTTTGGCCGGTTACCCGGCAGCCTGGATCATCGCTCACACCAGCAAACGGATGCAGGCGTTTTTACTCTTCCTGTTCATCATCCCCTTCTGGACCAACTCCCTAATCCGCACCTACGCAATGAAGGTGATCCTCGGCAATCGGGGCATCATCAACAAAACCTTGATGGAGCTGGGACTGATCGACAGCCCCATCCGGATGCTGTACACAGAAACCGCGGTGATCCTGGCGCTGGTCTATATCCTGTTGCCCTTTATGATCCTGCCGCTTTACGCCAGCATCGAGAAGCTGCCCAGCAGCTACCTGGAGGCCGCACGGGACCTGGGCAGCCGGAAATTCCGCACCTTCCGCACCGTGGTCTGGCCCTTGACCCTTCCGGGCGTGATCTCCGGTTGTCTGCTGGTCTTCCTACCCGCCATGGGCATGTTCTACATTGCCGATCTGCTCGGCGGTGCGGGCAACCTTTTGATCGGAAATATCATCCGTGATCAGATTCTGGTCACCCGCAACTGGCCCTTCGGTGCTGCCCTGTCGGTCACACTGATTGCCACCATGGCACTGATGCTCTGGATCTATCAACGGACGCTCAAGGCGATGCAGGGAGGGAGAGTGTGATGAAAAGGTTCGCCAAATGGGGTTTCATCGGCCTGCTGATCTTCTACCTCTATCTGCCCATTGCGGTATTGGTGGCCAACAGCTTTAACAGCACCAAGAGCGGGATCCGCTGGGGGGGCTTCACCACCAAGTGGTACGACGCCATGTGGGCCAACAGTGGCTTAATGGAGGCCGCCCTGCACTCCCTGACCATCGCGACCCTCGCCGCCACCCTGGCCACATTGATAGGCACTCTGGCAGCGGTCGCGCTGTATCGCTACCGGTTCCGCGGCAAGATGGCACTGAATGGCATGCTGTTTGTGGTTATGACCTCGCCTGATATCGTCATGGCGGTTTCGCTGCTGGCACTCTTCGTGGCGGTCGGGGCAACGCTGGGGTTCTGGTCGCTGCTGGCCGCTCATATCACCTTCTGCCTCCCCTTCGTGGTGATCACGGTCTACAGTCGTTTATCCGGCTTTGACCGAACCGTGTTGGAGGCTGCGCGGGACCTGGGTGCCAGCGAGTTTCGGATCTTCCACCGAATCATACTGCCAATGGCCTTGCCCGCCATCGCCGGTGGTTGGTTGCTCAGCTTCACCCTAAGCTTGGACGATGTGATCATCAGCTCCTTTGTCACCGGCCCGAGCTACGAGATCCTGCCCATCAAGATCTTTTCCATGGTTAAGGTGGGCGTAACACCAGCGGTGAATGCCCTGGCCACCCTGATGCTGCTGCTTTCTCTGCTGTTGGTGGTCATCTCACAATTTTTACTCAAACAGAAAGTCACCGACTGATACGGCGGTGCAGGAACAACGAGGGACAGGTAATGCTTGGAATGAAGAGAGTGCTGGCAGCTGTGGTGCTGGCCGCGGTGGGCGGGTTAGCCCAGGCTGACGATGACGTGGTCTACTTCTACAACTGGTCAGAGTATATCCCTGATGGCTTGTTACAGGAGTTCGAACAGGAGACGGGGATCCGCGTGATCTATACCACCTACGACTCCAACGAGGCGATGTACGCCAAGCTCAAGCTCACCGGCTCTGAGGGCTATGATCTCGTGGTTCCCAGCACCTATTACATCGCCAAGATGGCGGAAGAAGGGATGCTCAAGCCCCTGGATAAGACGCAGCTGAGCAACCTGGTGCATTTGGATCCGGCGCTTCTGGACAAGGAGTATGATCCCGGCAACCATTACTCCCTGCCCTACATCTGGGGCGCCACCGGCATCGGCATCAATACCGATGAGGTGGATCCTGCCACCATCACAGGCTGGAAGGACCTCTGGGATGAGCAGTGGCGCGGCGAGCTGATGCTAATGAACGATCCCCGCGAAGTGTTCCATATGGCTCTGAAAATTCTGGGCTACAGCTCCAACAGCCGGGATCCGAAAGAGATCGAGGAAGCTTACCAACTGCTGACTGAGTTGATGCCCAATGCGCTCACCTTCAACTCCGATAACCCGGGCGCTCCCTATGCCGCCGGGGATACCGTGCTCGGCATGATCTGGAACGGGTCAGCGTTTGAAGCGCAGAAGGAGGATCCCGCCATCAACATGATCTATCCCAAAGAGGGGGCGATCTTCTGGATGGACAACCTGGCGGTCCCGGCAGGGGCAAAGAACGTCGAAGCTGCCCATAAACTGATCAACTTCCTGCTGCGCCCCGAAGTGGCGGCCAAGGTGTGCGAGGAGATTGGATACCCGACACCGAACAAGACTGCCAAGTCACTGTTGGATAAAGATTTCGCTGAAAATCCCATGGTCTTTCCCCCGGCCGACGTCATTGAAGCAGGGGAGTTCCAATCCGACGTCGGTGAAGCCGTGGAGATCTACGATCGCTATTGGCAACGTCTGCGCACCGGTCGTTGACGCGACACGCGCCGCTCAAGGCTGCTTCGGCAGCCTTTTTCGTCTCTGACACCCTCACGGTGGCTGTTCATTCCCACAAGTCATGTTAACGTCAGAAGACTCGATCCATGTGAAGATCTCTATGTCACTCTTTCATCACTGCTTATTACTGGATGGCCTGGGTGGCGCGCGGCCAACGCACTCGGCCGCGCCGCCGGCCGGCGGGCTCACCTGGCTTCACCTTGACTATCGCCATCAAGATGCCCGCGAGTGGCTCTCCCAGCAGGAGGACCTGCCGCAGTGGGTCCGCCATGCCCTGCAGGATGAAGACACCCGGCCCCGTATCCAGGAGGATTCTCAAGGGGTACTGATCTGCCTGCGCGGACTCAATTTCAACGGCGGACAACCGGTAGAGGATATGGTGGCGATCCGACTCTGGATCACGAAACATCGGGTGATCAGCAGCCAGTCCCGTGCGCTGAAATCGGTGGACGATCTGGTGGAGCGCCTGGCCCAGGGCAAGGGGCCACATACTAGCGCAGAGCTGGTTATCGCATTGACACGGAGCCTGATCCTGCGCATGAGCGATACCCTGGATACACTGGAAGAGACCGTTTCCTCCATGGAAGCGCAGATGCTGGATGATCTGGTACTGGATACCCGAGTGCCGCTCACGGAGCTGCGTCGCCAGGTCATCACCCTTAAGCGCTATCTGGGCCCCCAACGGGAGGCGCTGGCGCACTTAGAAGAGCTGGAGGTGGATCTCTTCAGTCCGGCTCAGCAGCACTATCTAAGAGAGTTGGGGGCACGTCTTTCCGCCCACCTGGACCTACTGAGCGAGGTTCGTGAGCGCGCAACGGTGGTTAATGAAGAGAACCTCAGCCGCACCACGGACCGCATGGACCAGCGGATGTACCTGCTCTCTTTGATCGCGGCCGTATTCCTGCCCCTGGGCTTCCTTACAGGGCTGTTCGGCGTCAATATTGCCGGGATGCCGGGTACGGACTCCCCGATGGCATTTTGGTGGTTTGTTGCCAGTATGACCCTTATCGGCGTGGTGGTTACCGTGGCGTTCCGACTCAAACGCTGGCTCTAATACGCACAAAGCGACCCTAGAGGGTCGCTTTGTCGTCGAATATGGAGGCGCGTCCCGGAGTCGAACCGAGGTCCACGGATTTGCAATCCGCTGCATAGCCACTCTGCCAACGCGCCATATTGAACTGATGAAGCTTGAGCGTTCGCTCTCTCCTTCAGCGGCCGCCATTAAGCCAGAGACAACGTGTGCATGCAATGGAAAAGCACAGCGAATTTGAGCTGGATCCGATATTTAGCCTCGTTAACTGTCCGTGGCGGTCAAGCTTTGTCCATCATGGTCGTTACTCATTCCTTGCCCCATAAACCTACACTTTGCGCCATCTCATGCCCTGCCAAAGGGGTACGCAGACCAGGGCGTATCTTTGCCCGTTCGGCATCGCTTTAGCCGGCGGCGAAGCGAGTGGCTGGCCCCACTTCCAGACCCAAGGTATCGAGAACACGACATTCATAGATATCGATGATGCGTGCTACCGGGTATCCGACCATCTGCTCTATCGCCCTCCTCCGTCCCGACACGACACTGTGCCCTGAACGGAGTGATGGTGAGGACACCAGAAACACAAACACCACGCCCGGGAGCGTGGTGTTGATGTTAATGATTCGACGAGGCTTAGCTGACGGCGGCGATCGCCTTGATGATCAGCGGCAGGTTCTGCTCTGTAAGCCCTGCGACATTGATCCGCCCGGAACCCACGATGTAGATACCAAACTCCTCTTGCATCGCCTTCACCTGCACCGGGCTCAACCCAGAGAAACTGAACATGCCATTCTGACGTTCGATGAAGCTGAAGTCGCCAGCGACACCTTCCGTTGCGAGCCCCGCGACAAAAGCGTGACGCATGGCGTGGATCCGTTCTCGCATCTGTCCGAGTTCCTCCAACCACAACGCCTTCAGGGCGGTGTCCCCAAGGATCGTAGCCACCACCGCGGCCCCGTGGCTTGGCGGGTTGGAGTAGTTAGCCCGTACCACCCGTTTGACCTGAGACAAGGCCCGGTCAGCGGATGCCCCATCGCCGGCTATCACCGTCATGGCGCCGATGCGCTCATTGTAGAGACCGAAATTTTTGGAGAAAGAGTTCGCAATAAGCAGCTCATCCAACTGCGCAGCAAACTGGCGCAATCCGGCGGCATCCTGCTCGACATCAGTGGCAAAGCCCTGATAGGCGAAGTCAAATAGCGGTAGCCAGCCCCGCGCTTTCGCACTTTGCGCCAAACGGTCCCACTGTGAACCACTGGGATCGATACCGGTCGGGTTGTGGCAGCAACCGTGCAGCACGACTAGGTCCTCGGGCCCGAGGGTATCAAGATCCGCCAGCATGCCGTCAAAATCCAGCGCCCTCTCGGCTTTGTCGTAATAACGGTATTCCCGCACTTCGAACCCGCAAACCTCGAAGATCTGTCGATGGTTTGCCCAACTTGGGTTGGAGATCCAGACGCGCCGAACCTCGGTATTGCCCTTAACGAAGTCTCCTGCGATCCGCAGTGCGCCCGTGCCACCGGGCGCCTGAACGGTGCGGGCCCGCCCCTCAATGAGCACGGCATGATCGGCACCGAGCAGCAAGGGTTGGACCAAGGAGCGAAACTGGGCATGACCATCGATCCCAAGGTAACTTTTCGTCTGCTCATCCGCCAACAGACGCGCCTCTGCCTGCTTAACGCAGTGCAACACCGGCGTGTCGCCTACCTCGTCCTTATACACCCCGACACCGAGATTTACCTTACCCTCGCGAGGGTCGGCACGAAACGCTTCGTTGAGGCCCAGGATGGGATCGGCAGGTGCTAATTCTATCTTTTCAAACATAGGCTTAGAGGCTACTTCTCGTTATGGTTATCGGCAGGTAACTCTACCATTAAAGCGCTGTTGAGTCTCTCCTCAGCGACGGGCAAAAGCGATAGACCAGTCCCAGAGTCGAGTCTTAGCGACGAACGGCCCGGATAAGCAGATTGCGCGGGGTGGTGTCACGTTCTGCAAAGGTCAATACGCTGACCTCATAGCCCTGCTCCTTCAGGTACAGAGCCCTGTCCAACACCAGGTAAAGCTCCAATGGACGCCGAAAGGTGTGGCGTAACAGCTCCAGACGGATCTGGCGCTGCCAAGCCATTTCACCAAGGCTCTGGTAGTGGTTCCAATCTATCGGGGCGGTCAGGCTCAGGCCACGCTGCGCGTCCGCCCACTGGCAAAACGCCGCGAACCCCTCGCCGAGGATAGACTTGGCGCAGGATGGCACCTGCAGACTCGCCACTTCCCCCTTTTGATCCTGGTAGAGCGCCTTAAGCCCCAGACGATAGGAGACCTCAATGCGGCGAAGCCGGCGCACCTTTGCCGGTGCTGTCGCCGTTTCCTCTACCGCCAGGCGCAGTTCCGACTTGCTCAGCGCCAACCCCCGACGCTTGGCATGTGCAGAGAAGTGTTGGTAGTGAGGTTGGGCTGTAAGGTGGTAGCAGCAAGGACTAACGAGCAGGTTAGGGATCCGTTCGGCAACGCCCAGTTGCAGCAGTTGGCCATGCAGGTCGCCACAGGCGTGCAGCGCCATCGCCGTACCTACCCCTGGAAGTTGGTTTGCCACCGAGGGGGCCATCACATCCTGGCAAACGAAGCGCTGTGCGGTGCCATTGCGCTGTGCCAAGCGGGCGCCCTCTTCACACAGCGCGCCATCGTATTCCAAAGAGCAGACGGGTTGTTGGAAGCGGTGGGACGTCAAACGACCCAAATGCCCTTTTCCGGCACACCATTCGAGATAGGTGCCTTCATGGTGTTCCAAGTTGGCGCAAAACGCCTGAATTTGAGACCACTTGCGGCCGGGAATATGGGCAAACTGCCGGGGGTTGGGGATAAAGTCCAACTCGGTGACGCCCCGAGGCACCTTGATCAGAGGAAGCAGTGATGACAGAGCCGGCAGGTAAGGAGCGAGCCAGTGGATTCTGCGCTCGTCATCCTGCTCGAGGTGCTCAAGCTCGCTGTCACTGAGCGCCATCAACGCGGTCGCCAGTTCAGGAAAACGCGTTAACCACACCGGGTATGGATCGACAAATGGGGGAGAACGCCAAAAGGGTTCACCAGCGATTAACGCCTCCCGCAGGCGGTCAAATCTCTGCTGCAGATCCATATCGATGCACCTATCCAAGAGCAATCCAAGCGATCACGGGGCAAGGTAGGCTTCAAAGCATCCGCTTAAGAAGCAGGTCAGCCCTTACACGCTGGAGGCGTTTAAGCAGCCGGGTAACCTGGGCCGGGTACTCATTGAGCGACTCCAGTTCCTGGTGGTTATTCAGACGCGTCGTGTGTTGAAGGATGGTTTGGCGCTCACGTTCAAACTTGGCCTTTAGCTGCCCCCGGTTATCCTGCAGCAGTAGACCATTTTCCAGGTCCAGGGCCCAGGCACGAGGATTCAGGTTATTGCCGGTCAGCAGATAGTGGCGGTCATCGACCTGAATGCCTTTAAGGTGGAAGCTGTTGCTGTTATCAAACCACAGTTGCAGATCCAGCAGACCATGGTCGATAGCCCCCTGGTAACGCTTGGCGAACCGTTTGAGGTTCTGCTCATACAGGTAGGGCAAGGCGCCTACCGATGAGAACCCCTGCTCCGGCGGCATGTAGAAATCATTGGCCGTTTTGTCACCCACCACGATCTGGACTCTCACGCCCCGCTTCAACAAGCGGCCAATCACCGAGCTTAACTGGCTAGGCAGGTTGAAATAGGGGGTACAGATGAAAACCGAGCTGCGCGCCCCCTTAAGCATATCGATGATGGTGCGGTTCAACTGATTGGATTGACGCCCAAGTCCAATCAGCGGGAATACGGTCACCGAACCTGTGCCGTTATCTTCCGGTAAAGCGTAACTCGCTCGACTCAGGCGCATCTTCAGCTGTTTAATGCTGCGCCGCAGCGCCTTGACACTGGGGATCGGAGTATCGAGGAGGGAGACAACCGCTTCACTGCCGATCAAATCCTCAAGCATGAAGTTAGAAAGGCTGTCCGACAGGACCGGATCATGGATCAAATGGTAACGATCATACCGGTAGCGCTCTTGCCACTGCAGGTAGACATCATTGATGCTGGCACCGCTATAAACCACGGTATCATCGATGACGAAGCCCTTGAGGTGCAGAACGCCAGCCCACTCCCGGCTTTTGACCGGAACACCGTATAACTCGATCTGAACCGGCGCGTACTTCTGGGCTACCTCACGGTAAAACTGATCATTGCCAACCTGCGGCCCCTTGCCGATGAGCCCCCGCTGTGCCCGGTGGAAATCCACCAGTACCCGGACATCAAGATCCGGTGTCCTCTTTTTCGCTTCGTACAGCGCCTCCATAATCGCCCGGCCAGCATCGTCATTTTGCAGGTACAGCGCGGCAATATGGATTCGGCGGGTAGCGGAAGCGATGAGTTGAAACAGGCGGTCTCGATACTCGGCGGTGCTAGTCAGCACTTCGATACTGGACGCCTCCAGGGTACGTCCGGAAAGCGTTTGCTGCCAGCGATCAGGGGATTGGGATGCCAATTGCATAGTATTCTTTTCCCACCCAGTTAGCCGGACGGGGTAATGAGGTCCATATGTTTCGGCCAGCGTTACGCCAGAATCATCGGCAATCGCGGCAACAGAGATTGAAGAACTAGCGCGCTAGTAAAACAGACCCCCTTAACTTGAGCAAGTCTATTAGAAAAATGACTGACAGCACTTGCACTTAGCAGTGCTGCCAAGAGATTATTTGTGGACCGGATCACCCGGGAGGAAATTCGTTCAGGCGAACGTCACGGCCGTCACGGCTAGAAGCACGATAACACCCAGAGCGAAGACGGTTGTGTATAACGCGTAGCGTAGATTGTCACTCATCAGTCTTTACCATAGCTATCTCAATGTTATTTCATTATGGTCAACGCTTTCCTTCAGTATCAAGTCAGGCAATAACTCTATGCGCATCCTAGCCATCGTCCTAATTCTGCTCAGCCTCAACAGGGCTTACGCCGATTACGCAGATTTTAAGACCCTGCTGCCCCTTGGCAGCCAGATGGCACTGTTGATCACCGATACGGACGGTAACCCTCTCTACGAATTCAATGCCGATCGGCAGATGATCCCTGCCTCCACCCTGAAACTGGTCACAGCGACGGCTGCCTGGCTCGAACTCGGCGAGTCTTTCCGTTTCGTGACCGAATTCCGGGGTCCGAGGCCGGTGATGGATCAACTGCCCGGGGATCTTGTTTTGATGATGCGTGGCGATCCTACCCTGCGCAGGGCCGATCTTTCCTACATGGTGCAGACACTGGCTCGGGAGGGAGTCAGGCAGATCAATGGTGATCTGATCCTCGACGGACACCTATTTGACGGGTATGACCGCGCCCCGGGTTGGCCCTGGGATGACTTGGGGATCTGTTACGCCTCCCCTGCCTCTGCCGTTATGCTGGATAAAAACTGTGCCACGGTGGCGATCCGAAAGCGCGCTAACCGGTTGAGCCTGCAGAAGCCAGCCCACCTTCCGATCTCCGTCGAACAGGAGCTGAGACTGGCCCCCACCTCCTCTCTCTGCCCGCTGGAGATGGACAGGAAGCCCGAGAACCATTACACACTGCGCGGCTGCCTCAACGAGCCAACGACGCTGGCCATTGCGGTAACCGATCCCCACCACTATGTCACAGAGATCCTTTACCAGCAGCTCAGCGCAGCAGGTATCCGTCTGCATGGTGAGATCCGGGTAGGTGAAGGCCAACCAGGGCAGCCAGTCTTGGCGCAACATCAGTCTGCACCCTTGAGCACTCTACTTAGGAGGGTGCTGGAGGATTCGGATAATGCCTTGAGCGAGGCGTTACTGCGGACCATTGCCCACTCATTTCACCATCAGGGAGGAAGCTTTCCGGGAGGCATTGTCGCGGTTAAGCAGATCCTGCGCAAACAGCTCGGAATAGATTTAAGCAACAGTGATCTCTTCGATGGCTCCGGGCTCAGCCGTTACAACCTGATAAGCGCCCGTCAACTGGCACAGGTACTTATGGCCTGGCAGCAGGATCCACGCCTCGCTGAGTTGCGCAACCTGCTCCCCATCGCAGGTGAAAGTGGCACTCTGAAGTGGCGGTCTGGTCTCAAACCGATCAGCGGGAAGCTCGCAGCGAAAAGTGGCAGTTTCAAACAGGTGCGAAACCTTGCCGGATACCTGCAACGGGAGGGAGACTCCCCGCTGATTGTAATCCAGCTGATCAACGGCCTGGTCGGTGATCAGAAAACCATCGCCATGGAGTTATCTCAGTTCGAGCAGAATCTCTACCGCTGCATCACTGAGGACTGCATGAGCAGTTTGAATCAGGCACAGACTCAGTAGACTCAAGTAGTCATTCACAGGCGCACCTAAATCGAGTTTTTATTGAGCTGGCCGATAAAATCCTGAAGTTCATTTTCATCGGCTGACTCAAACTCCCCCTTGGAGCCACCACACCCGACCCTTAACCACACCCTCTGCTCACCACGTTTGAGTTGCGCAAAGTTTTTTCACGTTCAGTAAAGTCGACTATAACTTACTCATTGGCCGTCAAAATCGGCCATCATGGGGGAGTGACCAATTATGTCGATGAAAAGCGCTAAGGAATTTGCCGCCTGGATGATTGATCGATTTGGCGACTATGAGGAAGGGGTTTATTTAGACAAAGAGGATCTGAAAAGCCTGTCAGGACGCCATACGTTAAGGCAGGATTTTATTGCCGACGTTCATTTCGAGCTCACCCGGCGCGGCATGGGATTTGTCACCGACACGCTCAGGGAAAAGTATTACCTGTTTTACTTACCCGAACTCTATTGGAAAGAGGTGGCGGATCACTATAAACCCGCCGCCACCATCCATGAGATCCCGGCCAGAAAAATCCAGGGCCGGCGTTCTTAACCGCCGGCCTCCGCTTTAGAAGAGGTCGGCGGGCATCCCCTTGGTGATCTCAACGTCCGAGAGTGCGGACGCCAGATGGGCGTCAAATCTTGGGAAGATACGGGCAAAAAAGAATCGCATTAGATGTGTTTTGCGCGCTGACAAAGCGGGCTCCGCATGGTCAAAAACCGTGGCCATCTTTAACCACATCAGTCCGTAGACCGCGTAACCCATGGCGTGCAGGTAATCAACCGCTGCCGAGTTAAGCGCATCCGCCGCCTCATCGCTGGCTTTGAGCGTCATCGCCGCATCCAGCAGGTCGCCAAAGGCCTGACGAATCCGGGATGCCTCAGTGTCCCACTGCGCCGGAAGTTCAGCACAGGTGCTCTCCAGCTCCTGGACCAGCAATTTGAGCACCGCCCCGTCGTGGGGTTGGACCTTACGCCCGAGCAGATCCAGCGCCTGGATCCCATTGGTGCCCTCATAGATTTGGGCAATGCGCACATCCCGAACCAATTGCTCTACCCCGGTCTCACGGATATAACCGTGACCACCGAACACCTGCTGACTCAGTACGCTGCACTCAAGCCCCAGATCGGTGAAAAAGGCCTTACACAGTGGTACCAACAGCCCCACTAAGGACTGAGCAGCTGACTGCTCCCCTTCGCCAAACTTAGTTTTATCCAACTGCAGGCCGGTAAATACCGCCAGCGCGCGACCCGCTTCCGTCAAGGCCGCATTAGTCATCAGCATCCGGCGCACGTCGCCATGAGCCAGAATCGGCAGGGCTGAGCCATCCTTACCCTGGCCCTGGTTACGCTCCTTGGCGTAGGAGGCCGCCATCTGGTACCCCGCTTCCGCACACCCCAGTCCCTGGATCCCGATAGAGAGACGCTCGTAATTCATCATGGTGAACATGGCATGCAAACCACGATTCGCCTGACCCACCAACTCACCTCGGGCGCCATCAAAGTGCATGACGCAGGTAGCAGAAGCCTGGATCCCCATCTTGTGTTCGATGGAGCCACAGGTCACCCCATTGGCTTCACCAAGGGCTCCATCCGCCTTGACCTGATATTTGGGCACCACGAACAGGGAGAGACCACGGCTACCCGCCGGGGCATCGGGTAATCGCGCCAGTACCAGGTGGATGATGTTTTCAGCCAGGTCATGGTCGCCACCGGTGATAAAGATCTTGGTGCCCGTGATCCGATATTGGCCATTCTCATCGAGCTCCGCCTTGGTTCGCACCGGACTGAGATCGGAGCCCGCTTGCGGTTCCGTCATGTCCATGGCGCCGGTCCACTCGCCACTGTAGAGCTTGGGAAGATAGAGGGCTTTCTGCGCTTCAGTGCCATGGCTGGCCAAGCAAAGTGCAGCACCTGCCGTCAGGGAACTGTAAAGTGCGAACGCGTTTGAGGCGCTATAGCACATCTCTTCAAACAATACCCCCAGCATCTTCGGCATCCCCATCCCGCCATACTGAGGATCGCCGCCAAACCCCACCCACCCGGACTGAGCATAAAGCTGATAGGCTTCCTTATAACCATCCGGCGTAGTGACTACACCATCTAGGATCCGCACCCCCTGCTCATCACCAGGTCGGTTGATTGGCGCAATCACTTCTGAGGTCAACCGCGCGCCCTCGTCCAAGATGGCCATCGCCGTGTCCATCTCGATGGCGTCTGCCATCGCGGGCATCTTGGCCCACTCTGATTCCGCCTTGAAAACGTCCTTGAGTAGAAACTGCATATCCTTCAGTGGCGCGTGGTAGTTCATGGGGGATCCCTTCAGTAGTAACTAACGGTCAATTTAAACGCTCGTTTCATATTAAGCGACTTCGGGATGAAAGCAAGCCTTGGCTGCATCATGACCAGCCACCCTATCAGGGGCAATGGCTCACCGACGAAACTGCGAGTTGTGACCGCGCTGACTAAGCGTTGGCACGCCTGAAACGGGTCCGAAAAGGTATAAAAAACGCCAAAGCCGACAGGGCTTTGGCGTCCGTGTATGCAACCTGCTTACGCAGATATGGAACGGTTGATCTCGCGCAGCGCAGCCAGGGGGTCCAAAGCTCGGGTGATGGGGCGACCAATCACCAGATAATCGCTGCCAGCAGCCAGTGCTTGTGCCGGTGTCATGACCCGCTGCTGATCGCCCAGTTCCGCCCCCTCAGGGCGGATCCCCGGCGTAACCAACTCAAATTCAGGACCCAGTTCGCCTTTGAGCATCGCCGCCTCTCGCGCCGAGCATACGACGCCATCCAGACCGGAGGACTTTGCCAAGGTGGCCAAACGCAGCACCTGGGCATCCCCATCGGGGTCAATACCGATCTCAGAGAGCTCTGACTCATCCATGCTGGTCAACACGGTGACCGCGATGAGTTTGGGAGCCCTCTCTCCGAACGGTTCCAGCGCCTCGGCGGCAGCCTTCATCATTCTACTGCCACCGGATGCATGAACATTAACCATCCAGACCCCTAGCTGGGCCGCCGCCGCCACGGCGCGGGCCACCGTGTTCGGAATATCATGGAACTTGAGGTCGAGGAAAACATCGAAGCCCTGCCCCACCAGGGATTTGACGAACTGTGGACCAAAAAGCGTGAACATCTCCTTGCCCACTTTCAACCGACACTCGCTGGGGTCCAACTTATCAACAAACGCCATCGCCTCAGACTCATTTGAAAAGTCCAAAGCAACTAACACTTTAGCGCCCAGGTTCATCTATTTTCTCCAATATTATTATTCACCGTCCAAACCACGGATCCGAAGGATCTGCCCCCAGGACTTACAAGATGGACACTGCCAGTACAAGCTATGGCCGGGAAAGCCACACTGCTGACAGCGATATTTCGGTCTAAGTTTGATCTGCTGCTTTACCAGATCACCCAATAAAACGAGGCTGTTGCTGGCGGAGGCATCAGGAAGTGCTTCCGCCTGCACCGTAATCAAACGGTGGAACACCCGCATTGAGGGGTGCCGTTTCAGTTGGTTCATAACGAGTGCCTTAGCCTCGTCCTTGCGTTGTAGCTCGACCAGGCAATCTGCCATCTCCAGGGCCGTGCTCGCCAGCGGCTGCTTCTGCCAAACCCTTTCCAACAGGTGCAGATATTGATTCAGCTGTTGATGACCAGAAAAGCAGCCGTGCGCATCTGGCAGGGCTTCCACAAACCATTCAGGGCTATGCTCTGCAAGCCGCTCCAGCACCTTCACCGCTTCGTCGTTGTTGTCCGTCTGAAGTGCAATGCGAAACAGTTCCAGGTTGGCCCGCCCGCATGCGGGATCGACCTTAAGCGCCTTAAACCAATGTTTTACTTTCTCAGAGTGCGCCTCTTCCAATTGCGCGAGTTCGCAGTAAAAGTGCGCAACCTGAGGTATCAACCGCTTTCGATCAATGCGTTTGAACCGCTTTACCAGACGTATCGCCTTCCACCACTCCTTGTTCGCCTGGTAGATCGACAGAAGTTGGATCTCCGCTTCCTCACTATGATCCGGCTCTTTAACCAACTGCAGCAAGATCTCCTCGGCACGGTCAAACAGTCCTGCGGCGAGATAGTCCTTCGCCAGCTCCATCATCGCAAGATCGCGCTGTTCCAGAGTCAGGTTTGGCCTTGCAATCAGGTTTTGATGCAAACGAATACTTCGATCGACTTCGCCGCGCTTGCGGAAGAGATTGCCTAAGGAGAGGTGGGTATCGAAAGTCTCGGAGTCCACCTGAAGCAGCTCGATAAAACGATCCACCGCTTTGTCGGGCTGATCCGACAGGAGGTAATTCAAACCTTCGACGTAATTTTTCGAGAGACTAGACTGGTTTCGCTGTTGTGACAGCCTGACACTGCGCCGCCCCATGTACCAACCATAGGCGGCGGCAACAGGTAGCAGCAGAAACAGCAGTTCAAGCATTGGTGTTGGGGGAGTTCTGATCTTGTGGGCGCGGGTACTGCGCTCTGGCCCGGCGCAAGGCGAGTTTCAGTTTCACGACCACCAGCAACGACAATACCCAGCTAATCAGGAAACCGAGCAGGAAGGTTGCCGCCAGTACCCAAGGCAGTGGGAACGTGCCTTGGGCAATAAAGTAGTTGATGGTGACCATCTGCTCATTACGGGCACCAAAAGCCAGTGCCAGTACAAACAATGCCGCCACGCAGGCTGCGACTAAAAATGCTTTCACACCAACCCTTTTCTTTATCGCGAGTTAGCCTGAATTATCCAACAAAAAACAGACGCAGGCTACCGAAGATAAAAAAACCCCGCCGTTGTGGCGGGGTTTTGTTCGACGTGATTACGCGTTATTCACGCGTTCGCGCAGTTCCTTTCCAGGCTTGAAGTGCGGAACATACTTGCCATTGAGCTCAACCGATTGTCCCGTCTTCGGGTTTCGGCCGACGCGAGGCGCACGATAGTGCAAAGAGAAGCTTCCAAAACCTCGGATCTCGATACGATCACCGTGTTCCAGAGTCGACGCCATCTGCTCGAGCATCTCTTTAATGGCACCTTCCACATCTTTACCGGAAAGGTGCGACTGCTTGCTGGCAAGTCTTTCAATCAGTTCGGACTTCGTCATCCTCGCTCTCCTGAATAGCCAATACAGTCGCCTTATAAGGGAGGGGTTTCCCCTCCCTCAAACCGCAGGCGATCAGTCGTTGCGGGCTGCCTTGAAGGCTTCGGCCATGGCGCTGGAGAACACAGTTTCTTCTTTCTGGTTCAGAGCGTCGATAGCTTCTTTCTCTTCCGCTTCGTCTTTAGCGCGGATAGACAGAGAGATAGTGCGGTTCTTACGGTCAACGCCCATAATCTTCGCTTCTACTTCTTCGCCGGCGCTCAGGACGGTGCTGGCATCTTCGATGCGGTCACGAGAGATGTCAGCAACACGGATGTAACCTTCAGCATTCTCGCCCAGCTCTACAGTGGCGCCCTTGGCGTCAACTGCAGTGATGGTACCCTTAACGATAGCACCCTTCTTGTTGTCAGACAGGTACTTGTTGAAAGGATCTTCTTCGATCTGCTTAACACCCAGAGAGATGCGCTCGCGCTCAGGGTCTACGGAGAGAACCACTGCGTCAATTTCATCACCTTTCTTGAAGTCACGAACGGCGTCATCACCGTTGGCGTTCCAAGAGATGTCTGACAGGTGAACCAGGCCGTCGATGCCGCCTTCCAGGCCGATGAAGATACCGAAGTCAGTGATAGACTTGATCTTACCGGAAACCTTGTCGCCCTTGGCGTAGTTCTGACAGAAGTCTTCCCACGGGTTGGACTTGCACTGCTTGAGGCCCAGAGAGATACGACGACGCTCTTCGTCGATGTCCAGAACCATCACTTCCACGGAATCGCCCAGGTTAACAACCTTGGACGGGTGGATGTTCTTGTTGGTCCAATCCATCTCAGAAACGTGTACCAGACCTTCAACGCCCTCTTCGATCTCAACGAAGCAGCCGTAGTCGGTCAGGTTGGTAACACGACCGGTCAGCTTGGCGCCTTCCGGGTAGCGGTTAGCGATGGATACCCACGGATCTTCGCCCAGTTGCTTCAGACCCAGGGAAACACGGGTGCGCTCACGATCGAACTTCAGAACCTTAACGTTGATCTCGTCGCCAACATTTACGATTTCGCTCGGGTGCTTAACGCGCTTCCAAGCCATATCGGTGATGTGCAGCAGGCCGTCTACGCCGCCCAGATCTACGAAAGCACCGTAGTCGGTCAGGTTCTTAACGATACCCTTAACTTCTTGACCTTCAGCCAGGTTCTCCAGCAGCTGCTCACGCTCTACGCTGTTTTCAGATTCGATAACGGCACGACGGGAAACAACCACGTTGTTACGCTTCTGGTCCAGCTTGATAACCTTGAACTCCAGATCTTTGCCTTCCAGGTGCGCAGTGTCGCGAACCGGACGAACATCAACCAGAGAGCCGGGCAGGAACGCACGGATGCCTTCGAGCTCAACGGTAAAGCCACCTTTGACCTTGCCGTTGATGACACCGATAACGGTTTCCTGGTCGTCGTAAGCTTTTTCCAGACGAACCCAAGCTTCGTGACGCTTGGCTTTTTCGCGAGACAGCTGAGTCTCACCGAAACCGTCTTCGATTGCGTCCAGGGCAACATCTACCTCGGCGCCAACTTCGATTTCCAGTTCGCCTTTGGCGTTCTTGAACTGGTCAGCCGGGATAGCAGACTCAGATTTCAGGCCAGCGTCAACCAGAACGATACCGTTCTCGATGGCGATTACAGTACCCTTTACGATGGCACCCGGGCGGGTTTCCAGATTCTGCAGGGACTCTTCAAACAGCTGAGCAAATGATTCAGTCATGTAATTTCAATTCAAATAGGTCATCCACGGCCATCCTGGACGCGGGGTTGTTGTCCTTTGCCTGCGACATCCATGCTGCAGACTCCTGAGGTTCAAACCGGCTTGGTTTGTTCCAAACTTTTTTCCACGTGGCTTAGCACCGAAACCAGAACCTGGTCGATGCTTAACCCTGTGGTATCAACTTCCAGAGCATCCTCGGCGGGCTTTAGCGGCGCCACCTTGCGGTTGGCATCTCGCTCGTCACGCTCGCGGATCTCTTCTAAAAGGCGGTCAATGCTAACATCATAGCCCTTTTCCTTCAACTGGGCGAAGCGACGCTCAGCGCGCTCTTCGGCGCTGGCGGTCAGGTAGATCTTCGCCTGTGCTTGGGGAAAGACCACGGTCCCCATGTCGCGACCGTCGGCAATCAAACCGGGCTTTTGGCGAAACGCTCTTTGACGCCGCAACAGAGCTTCACGAACTCTTGGGAAAACAGCAACTTTGGAGGCCGCATCGGCACACTCCTGGCTGCGGATCGACTTGGAGACCTCCTCCCCTTCCAGCACCACTCGAACGCCCTCTGCCGAGGGGTGGAACTGCACGTCGAGGTGCGCCGCGAGCAGGGACAAGGCGTCTTCATTATCCAGCGCGACATCATGGTGCAACGCCGCAAGGGCCAGCACCCTGTAGATGGCTCCAGAGTCCAACAAGTGCCAACCAAACTGCGTCGCCAGCAACTGGCAGATGGTTCCTTTGCCGGCCCCACTGGGTCCGTCAATGGTAATAACCGGTGCCTGTTCAGGCATAGTTATCCTCCAACCTTTGGTTTGGTGCCCGACGCCAATGTCCGGGCCCTTATGAAATCGGGGGGCATTATACACAAGGCCCCCAAAGTTCACAGTGTCAGCGCCGAGGTTATTCCTCTAATGACTGATACTTTTAAGTTTTTCAAAGTAATCGGGAAAGGTTTTCCGGGTGCAATCCGGGTCACGTATGGTGACCTTTTGCCCCCCAACGGCCAGCAGCGAAAAGCACATGGCGATGCGGTGATCGTTATAGGTGTCGATCTGAGCATGGCGCAATGACGGAACCGGGGTGATCTTAAGGTAGTCGTTGCCCTCCTCTACCTGCGCACCCACTTTGCTCAGCTCCTTAGCCATGGCGGCCAAACGATCAGTTTCCTTGACTCGCCAGTTGTAGACATTGCGGATGGTGGTTGGGCCCTCGGCAAAGAGGGCTGTCGTCGCGATGGTCATCGCCGCATCGGGGATGTGGTTAAGATCCATGTCGATACCCACCAGCTTTCCACCTTTGGCGACAATCTTGTCATCAAACCACTGGATCTCCGCACCCATGTCTGCCAAAACATCCGCGAAATACTTATCGCCCTGGAGGCTCAAGCGCCCAACGCCATGTACTGTCACTGGCCCGCCGCCCAATGCTCCCGCAGCCAAAAAATAGGATGCCGAGGAGGCATCCCCCTCGACCATAAATCGACCCGGGCTGATGTACCTTTGCCCGGATTGGATCCGGAAGCTTTCGTAACCCTGGTTGTCCACCCGAACGCCGAAACGCGCCATCAGTGCCAGAGTGATATCGATGTAGGGCTTAGACACCAACTCTCCGCGCACCGAGATGGTCAAATCGTTCTTACACAACGGCGCAATCATCAGCAACGCGGTGAGAAACTGGGAGGAGATGCTGCCGTCGATAGACACCTCACCGCCTTTGAGGGCACCCGCAGTGATCGCCAACGGCGGAAAGCCCTCCTCTTCTAGGTAACGGATCTGAGCCCCCAACGCACTCAGGGCCTCGACAAGATGGCCAATGGGACGCTCTTTCATCCGGGGCTCACCGGTCAGGACAAACGCCCCATCACCCACGGTCAGTGCCGCGGCCAACGGACGCATGGCGGTGCCGGCATTTCCCAGGTAAAGTTCAAGCGGCTTCGCCGGGCTGCCCTGGGCCAGCGGCTTACCCTGCCCCTTCACCTGGATCTCCCGCTGTTCCGGCCTCCACTGGTACTCCACGCCCAGGCGCTCAAGTGCGTCGAGCATATGCCGAATATCGTCGGAGTCCAGCAGGTTGGTCAGCGTCGTCTCCCCCTCTGCCAGCGCCGCCAGCAGCAAGGCACGGTTAGAGATGCTCTTGGAGCCGGGAAGGTAAATCTCGCCCGATACGGAGGCGATGGGGTCGAGGGTAATCTGTTTCATCATGCTCTTTCGATGGTTAGGGGCGGGCTTCAACCAAGAGTTCGTCCAGCGCGGCCATAAAGCGGTCGTTCTCCTGCGGCAATCCGATGCTCACCCGCAGATGATCTGGCATGCCGTAACCGGCAATGGGGCGAACGATCACACCGCGTGTCAACAGCGCCTGGTAGATCTCATCCGCCGGCGTCAGCTTCATGGTAATGAAGTTTGCGTAGCTTAGGATGTAATCAATCCCCCGCTCTTGGCAGTAGCTTTCAAGGCGCGCCATTTCAGTTCGATTCAATTCAACGCTGCGGGTTACAAATTCCTGGTCTGCCAAGGCAGCCTGGGCCCCGGCAAGGGCAAGACTGTTGCAGTTAAAAGGCTCCCGTACCCGGTTCAGCAGATCGGCAATCTCCGCGCTGCTCACCAGGTACCCAACCCTCAGCCCAGCCAATCCATAGGCCTTGGAGAAGGTGCGACTGACGCAGAGATTAGGGTACTGTGCCAGCCACTCGACGGTGGGTGCCCGCTCCTCCACGGGGACATACTCGAAGTAGGCTTCGTCCAGCACCACCAGAACCTGCTTCGGTACCTGGCTCATAAAGGAAGCCAGCGCCTCTTTGCTGAGAAACGTCCCGGTCGGGTTATTAGGGTTGGCGATGCAGATGAGCTTAGTCTGTTCGGTGATCGCCAGGAGCATGGCATCAAGATCGTGGCCCCAATCCTGTGAGGGGATCGCAACGGCGGTAGCCCCGCTGGCCTGAGTCAGTAGTCGATACACGATGAACGCATGGGCATCAAATATCACCTCGTCGCCGGCACCGACGAAGGTGCGAAACAGGATCTCCAACACCTCGTTAGAGCCGTTACCTAGGGTGATTTGATCCCCGCCCACACCCAGGATGGCCGACAGCGCCTGCTTGAGATAAAACCCATTGGCATCCGGGTAGCGGCAGATCTGCTCAGACTGCTCAGCGATGGCGGCAGCGACTTTGGGGCTCGCCCCCAACGGGTTCTCATTGGAGGCCAGTTTGACGATCTCCCGGATCCCCATCTCCCGTTCAAGCTCTTCCACCGGTTTTCCGGGCTGGTAGGGGTGAAGGCCGCTGACGCCGGGTTGTGCTAATGCCAAAATATCCATCTTATCTTTCTACTCCTTTATGTTTTTCAGGAACCGGTTAAACGTGTTCCTGTTCAAATCTGCTCATGAAAGCGATCAGGGCCTCAACGCCCGCCATCGGCATGGCGTTGTAAAGACTGGCCCGCATACCGCCAACCATCCGATGTCCCTCCAGCGCCATCAGCCCTGCCGCCTCGGCTTCCCGTAAAAAGCGGGCATCAAGCGCTGTATCCTGAAGCTGGAAGGTGACATTCATCTCCGAGCGGCAATGCGCTGCGACCTCATTACGGTAAAAGGGACTGTCGTCGATAAACTGATAGAGTCTGTCGGCCTTCGCCCGATTATTCTCCGCGACGGCCGCTACCCCGCCCTGGGTTTTCACCCACTTGAACACCTCGCCGGCGAGATACCAGGGGTAGGTCGGCGGTGTGTTGTACATGGAGTCGGTTTTATCCGCCAGAGCGTAATCCAGGATGGCGGGCGTCTTGGGATCCGCCTGTCCAAGCAGATCCCGACGGACGATCACCAAAGCCAGGCCCGCCGGCCCAGCATTTTTCTGCGCCCCCGCGTAGATAAGGCCAAACTTGGAGACCTCCACCTCACGGCCCAGAATGCAGGAGGACATGTCCGCCACCAATGGGGAGTCCACTTGGGGAAGATCGAATAGCGCAGTGCCATTGACCGTCTCGTTAGGGCAGTAGTGGACATAGCGGTAACCCCGGGTATCACCGAGATCGCCCAAGTCCAGATCCCCGGCGCTGCGGCGCAGATCCCGGGTTTCAACCGTACCGTATTTGGCCGCTTCCACGCCCGCCGCGTCGGACCACTGACCGCTGTTCAGGTAGAGCGCCTTGCCCTCCCCCAGCAGGTTCAGCGGCACGGCGGAAAACTGGCCCCGGGCCCCGCCATGCATGAACAGCACCGCATAATCATCGGGGATCCCCATCAGATCACGCAGGTTCTGTTCGGCCTCTTCCGCCAAGGCGATATAGGGGCTGCTACGATGGGAGATCTCCATCACCGAGACCCCCAAATCCTGAAAGTTAAGAAACTCGTTTCGTGCCTTGGTCATCACATCTGCGGGCAGCATCGCCGGACCCGCGCAGAAGTTGTATACGGTCATTGCTCTGTCCTGAAAACAGTACGGGCGCCACATAGGGCGCCCGCACAGAACCGCGAATATTAATCTTCGCCTTGATTATCCTGAGGGTCTTGCTCAGCCTGGGCCTCAGCAGTGTTGCCCTCCTGCGAGGATGCGTCAACCCCCTCCTCGCCTTCGAGCATCTCCTCCTCTGGCATCTCCTCGATGCGCTGGAGTCCCACCACCTGCTCATCATCGGAGGTACGGATAAGGATCACCCCTTGGGTGTTCCGCCCCACCTCGGAGACTTCGGAGACCCGGGTACGTACCAGAGTACCGGCGTTGCTGATCATCATGATCTCGTCATTTTCGTTGACCTGCACCGCACCAACCACCGGACCGTTACGCTCGCTCACCTTGATGGAGATCACCCCCTTGGTGGCGCGGCTCTTAGTCGGGTACTCAGCCTGATCAGTTCGCTTACCGTAACCGTTCTCGGTCACCGTCAGGATTGCCCCGTCGCCACGAGGTACGATGAGCGACACCACACGACCGGCGTCATCCAGGGAGATCCCCCGAACACCGGTAGCGGTCCGGCCCATCTGACGAACCTGGTCCTCATTGAAGCGCACCACCTTGCCCGCGTCGGAGAACAGCATCACCTCGTCATCACCATAGGTGATATCGACGCCGATCAGTTCATCGTCATCCGCCAGGTTGATCGCCCGGATCCCCGAGGAGAGCGGACGGCTGTAGGCATCCAGTGCGGTCTTCTTGACCGTACCCTTGGCGGTGGCAAAGAGGATGTTGCGATCCGCAGAGTACTCGGACACTGGCAGGATCGCGGTGATCCGTTCACCCTCACTCAGGGGGAGCAGGTTGACGATAGGACGTCCTCGTGCAGCACGGCTGGCCAAAGGCAACTGGAATACGCGCATCCAGTACACCTTACCAATGGTCGAGAAGCAGAGGATGGTGTCGTGTGTATTGGCCACCAGCAGACGTTCGATGAAATCTTCGTCCTTCATCTTGGTGGCCGATTTACCCTTGCCACCGCGACGCTGTGCTTCGTAATCCGACAACGGCTGGTACTTGACGTAGCCTTCATGAGACAGGGTGACGACGACATCTTCCCGGGTAATCAGGTCTTCCATGGAGATATCGGCAGAAGAGGCGGAGATCTCCGTTTGACGCTCGTCACCAAAGTTGGCCTTGATCTCTTCGAGCTCCTCACGGATCACCTCCATCAGGCGCGCCGTGGAGGCCAGAATATGCAGCAGCTCCGCGATCTGATCGAGCAGACCACGGTACTCCTCCAGAATGGACTCGTGCTCCATGCCGGTGAGTTTGTGCAGACGCAGATCCAGAATCGCTTTGGCCTGCTCTTCGGTCAGGTAGTACTTGCCATCGCGAATGCCATACTCCGGCGCCAACCATTCCGGACGTGCCGCGTCGTCGCCGGCCCGCTCCAGCATGGTGGCCACATTGCCCAGCTCCCAGCCCTGGTTAAGCAGGCCTTCGCGTGCTTCCGCCGGTGTTGCCGCCTTTCGGATCAGCTCGATCACCGGGTCGATATTGGCCAGGGCGATGGCAAGCCCTTCAAGGATGTGGGCCCGATCCCGCGCTTTGCGCAGCTCGAACACCGTGCGCCGGGTCACCACCTCTCGACGGTGGCGGATAAAGGCCTGCAGCGTCTCTTTGAGGTTGAAGATCTTCGGCTGATTGTTGGCCAGGGCCACCATGTTGATACCAAACACGGTCTGCATCTGGGTCTGTGCGTAGAGGTTGTTGAGCACCACCTCCGGCACCTCACCGCGCTTGAGCTCGATCACGATCCGCATACCGTCCTTGTCGGACTCATCACGCAAACCGCTGATCCCTTCAATCTTTTTATCTTTCACCAGCTCGGCGATCTTCTCGATCAGCCGCGCCTTGTTCACCTGGTAGGGGATCTCATTAACGATGATCGCTTCGCGACCTTTGGGGTCGGTTTCCACCTCGGTCTTGGCCCGGACATAGATCTTACCCCGACCGGTACGGTAGGCATCGAAGATCCCTTTACGGCCGTTGATGATGCCACCGGTGGGAAAATCGGGACCGGGGATAATCTCGATCAGCTCATCGATGCTGGCGTCTTCGTTGTCGATCAGGTGGAGACACCCATCGACCACTTCAGAGAGGTTATGGGGCGGGATGTTGGTGGCCATCCCCACGGCGATACCGGAGGCTCCGTTGACCAACAGGTTGGGAACCCGGGTCGGCAACACCGCCGGGATCTGTTCTGTGCCGTCGTAGTTGGGCACATAATCCACGGTGTCTTTATCGAGATCCGCCAGCAGCTGGTGGGCGATCTTATCCATCCGGACTTCGGTGTATCGCATCGCCGCCGCAGAGTCGCCATCCACCGACCCAAAGTTGCCCTGGCCATCGACCAGGGTGTACCGCAGTGAGAAGGGCTGTGCCATACGGACGATGGTGTCGTAAACGGCACTGTCACCGTGCGGGTGATATTTACCGATCACATCACCGACCACACGGGCAGATTTCTTGTAGGGCTTGTTCCAGTCATTGCCCAGTTCATTCATTGCAAACAGCACGCGACGATGCACCGGCTTCAGGCCGTCACGTACATCAGGCAAAGCACGCCCGACGATCACGCTCATGGCGTAATCCAGGTAGGAGCTTTTGAGCTCCTCCTCAATGTTGATAGGCGTGATTTCTTTGGCCAGATCAGTCATAAAATGCTCGATCCCCTCACAGCGGTTTCCACAACGGTCTCCGCCCCGGTCCTACCGGTAAAAACAGTGGTTTGGGATTCTAACACAAGGATTCTGCAAAAGAAGGCTTACAAGAGTTTCGACCATCCCTCTCGCTCGATATAATCGAGACGCAACGTTGCAATGGCTATCAAGGCAGAGATAAGAACAATGACAAATACCCAGAATGTGGATGCTCAAGAGGTCGCCAAATTTGAACAGCTCGCCGCCACCTGGTGGGATCCTGAAGGCCACTCCGGCCCGTTGCACAAAATGAATCCGCTTCGTCTGGGTTACATAGAGCGTCACAGCGAAGGACTCTTCGGCAAGAAAGCGGTCGATGTCGGCTGCGGTGGTGGTCTGCTCAGCGAAGCCATGGCCAAGTGTGGCGCCAAGGTTACCGGCCTGGATATGGGGGAGGATCCACTGGAGGTCGCCCGTCTCCATGCGCTCGAGAGTGGCCTGGATATTGATTATCTCCACAGCACCGCAGAGCAACACGCCCAGGGCGAGCGGGGCAAATACGATGTGGTGACCTGCATGGAGATGCTGGAGCATGTACCCGACCCGGCCTCCGTGGTCTCCGCCTGTGCCGAGATGGTAAAGCCCGGTGGCCATCTGTTTCTCTCTACCATCAACAAGACTCCGCAGGCTTACCTGCTTACCATCGTCGGTGCCGAGCGGATCGCCAAGGTACTGCCGAAGGGCACCCACGATTATGAGAAATACCTCCGCCCCTCCCAGCTGATCCGCTGGTGCGAAGAAGCGGGACTGGTGGTGCACCACGCCGACGGGGTCCGCTATAACCCCCTGACCCAAACCTTCAACATGACCCACTCCACCAAGATCAATTACATGATCCACGCCTACAAACCGGAGCTAAGATGAGCCAGGGCTATGACGCTGTGCTGTTCGATCTGGACGGCACCCTGCTGGACACGGCGCCGGATCTCGGGCGGGCAGCCAATGTTGCGTTGGCACAATACGGCTATCCCCCCATCAGCTCACTGCTGGCCAGCCAGGTCAGTTCCCACGGTGTCGCCGGTTTGCTCGGTGCCGCCCTCGGGGCACGACTGGACGCGGTGGACATTCTGCCGATGCGCCGCGTTCTGCTTCAGGCCTATCGGGAAGCAATCAGCATCGAGACCCGGCTGTTCGACGGCATCGACACGCTTATCCACACGCTGGACGACGCGGGATGCCCCTGGGGCATTGTCACCAACAAACCTCAGTGGTTGACCGATCCCCTGCTGGCTCAATGGCCCCTGTTCGCCCGGTCCAGGTGTCAAATCAGTGGCGATACCCTACCCCATTCCAAGCCGCACCCCGCACCTATGTGGGCCGCATCTGAGGCGTTGGCGATCGCGCCGGATCGGATCCTCTACGTCGGGGATGCAGAGCGTGACATGGAGGCGGCTCAGCGCGCCGGTATGGCGGGTGCCGTGGCGCTATGGGGTTACCTGAGGCCGGAGGATCAACCCCAAAAATGGCCCGGCCAACATGCGGCCGATCATCCGCTGGATCTCATCGATCTTTTATCGCTGGTTCAGGGATAAAAAAAACGCAATCAAACCGGGCGTCAAAAAAATTACGCGCCCTTATGATCTTAACCAATCCATCACAAAGTCATTCTGGCCTCTACTTTAGCCGGTTAGGTGATACTAACATGCCAAAAGCACCCACCGGTTATACACACTCTGTCCACATTGAGGGCTATTGAATCCCGAGGGATAACGCCCTATCTTGTAGTCATCATCACAAGACGCACTACATGTTGTGGCACGGCAGCAAACACAACACTACTGCGATAGCCCAAAAGGGGCGCGGGTAACGGGGTACCGTCCGGCAGTTTTCCACGGAAACGTCGCCACAGGTCACCCCGTTTTTCACTTTCACAGGGAACAGGCAGAGCACGTCGCCAATGAATAGTAACCTTCTCGTAACCAAACGGAACGGTCGAAAGGAACCGATCGATCTGGAAAAGATCCACCGGGTGATCTATTGGGCCGCCGATGGCCTGGATAATGTCTCGGTCTCCCAGGTGGAACTGGCCGCGCATATCCATTTTTACGATGGCATCGAGACCGAAGCGATCCATGAAACCATCGTGAAAGCGGCAGCCGATCTGATCAGCGAAGAGTCACCGGACTACCAGTATCTCGCCGCCCGCCTCGCGGTATTCCATCTGCGCAAGAAGGCCTACGGCCAGTTCAAGCCCCCTCACCTATACGACCATGTGGTGAAACTCTGCGAGGCGGGCCGTTACGACCAGCATATCCTCGCGGATTACAGTGTCGAGGAGCTCGACGAGCTGAACCGCTACATCGATCACTGGCGGGATATGAAGTTCTCCTATGCGGCGATCAAACAGCTGGAGGGGAAATACCTGGTGCAGAACCGGGTGACCGGCGAGGTTTATGAAAGCGCTCAGTTCCTCTACATGCTGGTTGCCGCCTGCCTGTTTGCTCACTACCCGAAATCGACGCGGATGGCGTTCGTCAAGCGGTTCTACGACGCCACGTCACTGTTTAAGATCTCCCTGCCTACCCCGATCATGAGCGGTGTGCGAACCCCAACTCGTCAGTTCAGCTCCTGTGTACTGATCGAGTGTGGGGACAGCCTGGACTCCATCAACGCGACCTCCGCGTCCATCGTCAAGTATGTCAGTCAGCGGGCAGGCATCGGCATCAACGCCGGTAACCTGCGTGCCCTGGGCAGTCCCATCCGTGGTGGCGAGGCCTTCCACACCGGTCTGTTGCCGTTCTTCAAGCACTTCCAGACTGCTGTCAAATCCTGCTCCCAAGGGGGAGTGCGGGGTGGTGCGGCTACCCTGTTCTATCCCATGTGGCACCTGGAGGTGGAAGACCTGCTGGTACTTAAGAACAACCGCGGGACCGAAGCAAATCGGATCCGCCACATGGATTACGGGGTCCAGATCAACCACACGCTCTATCAACGCCTCGTCAGTGGCGGCAACATTACGCTGTTCTCACCCTCCGATGTACCCGGGCTGTACGACGCCTTCTTCGCCGACCAGGCCGAGTTTGAGCGTCTCTACTGCCAGTACGAGCAGGATCCCAGCATTCGCAAGAAGAGCATCAAAGCGGTCGAACTGTTCAGCTTAATGATGCAGGAGCGGGCCAGTACCGGACGCATCTACATCCAGAACGTGGATCACTGCAACACCCATAGCCCCTTCGATCCCAAGGTGGCCCCCATTAAGCAGTCCAACCTCTGTCTGGAGATCGCCCTGCCCACCAAGCCGCTGCTGCACACCGAAGATGAGAATGGTGAGATCGCCCTGTGCACCCTCTCTGCCTTCAACCTCGGTGCCATCGACGACCTTGATGAGTTGGAAGAGCTGGCGGAGCTCGCCGTTCGCGCACTGGACAACCTGCTGGATTACCAGGATTACCCGATCAAGGCGGCAAAGATCAGCACCATGAACCGCCGTACCTTGGGCGTCGGGGTGATCAACTTTGCCTACTACCTGGCCAAGCATGGAAAACGCTACTCCGATGGCAGCGCCAACAACCTGACCCACAAGACGTTCGAGGCGATCCAGTACTACCTGCTCAAAGCCTCTAACCGCCTGGCCCAGGAGAAGGGCGCCTGCCCCGCCTTCAATGAAACGACCTACGCCCAGGGGATCCTCCCCATCGACACCTACAAGAAGGCGCTCGATGAGATCTGCGATGAACCCCTGCATCTGGACTGGGAGGGTTTGCGTGCTGACATTCTCGAGCACGGCCTGCGCAACTCGACTCTCTCCGCCCTGATGCCCTCAGAGACATCGAGCCAGATCTCCAATGCCACCAACGGCATTGAGCCGCCCCGCGGCCTGATCAGCGTCAAAGGCTCGAAAGATGGCGTCATGAAGCAGGTGGTCCCCGGGATCGAGAGCCTCGCCAAGGAGTACGAGCTGCTGTGGAGCATCCCCAACAACGAGGGCTACCTGCAGCTGGTGGGGCTGATGCAGAAGTTCGTCGACCAGGCGATCTCGGCCAATACCAACTACGACCCCGGTCGTTTCGAGGGTAACCGAATGCCGATGAAGGTACTGCTCAAGGACCTGCTGCTGGCGTACCGCTATGGCCTCAAGACCCTGTATTATCAGAATACCCGTGACGGCCAGTCCGATTCACAAACTACTGTCAAAGCGGAAGCCGAGGACGATTGTGCCGGCGGCGCGTGCAAGATCTAGGAGCGATCATGAGCCATCAATACAGCACCTTTTCGCGCATCAAAAACGATGCCACCGCGGAGCCGATGTTCCTTGGCAACCCGGTGAACGTGGCGCGCTACGATCAGCAGCGCCACCGCATCTTTGAAGATCTGATCGAGAAGCAACTCTCTTTCTTCTGGCGACCGGAGGAGGTTGATGTAACCCAGGATCGCATCGACTTCAATGCGCTTCCTGCACACGAGCAGCACATCTTCCTCTCCAACCTGAAGTACCAGACCCTGCTGGATTCCATCCAGGGCCGCAGCCCCAACGTGGCCCTGCTGCCTTTGGTTTCTCTGCCGGAGTTGGAGACCTGGATCGAGACCTGGTCCTTCTACGAGACCATTCACAGCCGCTCCTACACCCACATCATCCGGAATATCGTTAAGGATCCGGGCGTCATCTTTGATGATATCGTGGTCAACGAGGAGATCCTCAAGCGCGCCGGGGACATCAGCCACTACTATGACGAGTTGATCCACGCCACTCAGCGTTATCAGCAGTTTGGAGTGGGTGAGCACGAGATCAACGGCGAAACGGTCTCACTCTCCCTGCGGGATCTGAAAAAGAAGCTCTACCTTTGCCTGATGTCGGTCAATGTGCTTGAGGCGGTGCGCTTCTATGTCTCCTTCGCCTGCTCCTTCGCCTTTGCGGAGCGCGAGAGGATGGAGGGGAATGCCAAGATCATCCGCCTTATCGCCCGAGATGAGCAGCTTCATCTGGTCGGTACTCAGCACATGATCAACCTGATGGCCGATGGCCGGGACGACCCTGAGATGGCCGAGATCGCCCTCGAGTGTCACAGCGAATCCATCGAGATCTTCCGTCGGGCGGCGGAACAGGAGAAAGCCTGGTCCCAATATCTGTTTAAAGATGGCTCCATGATGGGACTGAACCAGCAGATCATCAGCGATTACGTCGAGTTCATCACCAATGAGCGGATGGCCGGCATCGGCTTGGCCCCCATCTTCGACAAGCGCAGCAACCCGCTTCCCTGGATGAGCAAGTGGCTGGAGTCCGATGCAGTACAGGTGGCACCGCAAGAGGTGGAAGTCAGTTCCTACCTCACCAACCAGATCGACAACGAGATCAGCAGCGACGATCTGATCGGTTTCAAACTTTGAAGCATCGCGTCACCCAAGGTCACGACCACTTTGACCACCAAGAAGGCGAGCCGTTGCTCGCCTCTTTAACGCCCCTTGGCCACTACAGCGAGTGCCGCAGTGGCTATTGCGGCGCCTGCAAGACAAAGTTGATCAGCGGCGAAGTTCGCTATCTCACGCCGCCGATGGCCTACACCCGATCCGGTGAAATCCTCCCCTGTTGCTGCACGCCGATCAGCGACCTGGAGCTGGCGCCCACGGCGCAAGATTAAGGGGAACTAAGCCACCTCACGAGTCGCCTTGAGGTGCGTCACCTGCTGGTACTGCAGCTCATATGCCCTGCTTTTCGCCCGCCGATACCCTGTTTGCCATTGCTTGGCGTACGCCGCCTGCTCCTCGCAATCGGGATCAAAAGGACACTGCGCCTCCCCAAACTGCTGCGCCTGCCATCCCGCATCGTGTGCCAAGTGAAAACCCACCCGCATCTCCTGATATAGAGGATGGGAATAACGCGACAGCACGAAGCGAAACAGCTTCAGCAGCAGCTCGACGGTGATAATAAACCCCGCACCCAGCAACAGCGTGTTCAGAACATTGGCCTCACCAAGCAGATAGCCGGCGCTCATAGCCGCCAACGTGAAACCCCAGCGGCACAGGCGGTCAAAACCCGTTGTCGGCTCCAAGCTCACGCGGGAAAACCAACGCTGCAACCGGTTATAGCGCTGGGCAAGCGCAAAGTAGTGCTGTTTCTGTTGTTCGGTCATCGTGGGATCCGTCTCTATGTTTCAGGGGCCTAACCGAGGCCGCTGTTACTGTTCGTTATCCGGTCACTGCCTGAGTCGCTTTCAGGCAAACATGCGCATTCCGGTCGCGCACCTTGTACCATGCCAACGGATTGAATGCCAAACAAAGTGCTAATAATCAATGGTATACGGCATATTGTCAGCAATGAATGGTGACTGCGAATTAGGATGCCGAAGCCACTCAGGGCAGCGCCATCCGCGCCGAAACCGATGCGCTGGCGCCCGAACAGGGGCGTTGAAACGCAAAAAAGGGCTTCGCACCAAGGTGCGAAGCCCTTTTTCATTGGGCCGGCCTTAGAGCGCTGCCACGATCTCTGCAGCCTGGCGGATCGCCCGCTTGGCATCAAGCTCAGCGGCCACATCCGCTCCGCCCACCAACTGGTAGCTGACACCCTGCTGATCCAGCATGCCCGCCAAGCCACGGTTCGACTCCTGACCGGCACAGAGCACTACGGTATCAACCGGCAGGCACTGAGCCTCCTCGTTGATCTTAAGGTGCAGGCCCTGATCGTCGAAGCGCTCATACTGGACCCCGGTGAGCATCTTGACCTTACGATCCTTCAGCACCGTACGGTGGATCCAGCCGGTGGTCTTACCCAGGCCAGCGCCCGGCTTCGTGGTCTTACGCTGGAGCAGGTAGATATCACGCGCAGACTCAAAGGCACTGCTGTGTCGCTCGGTCAGGCCCGCATTCTGCTGATAGTCCAGATCAACCCCCCACTGGGCACGCCACTGCACCGGATGGAGCGTCGGTGATTCATGGGGCTCGGACAAGAACTCCGCCATATCGAAACCGATGCCACCGGCGCCGATAAGCGCCACCTTCGACCCGACCTCCACTTCGCCGCGCAGCACCTGCTGATAGGTGACCGCACGGTCACTGCCGGGGAACTGGGGAACCCGTGGCACCACGCCGGTCGCCAGCAGTCGATGATCGAACGCGCTAAGCTCCTCCAAAGTCGCCTCACAGCCCAGCCGGACCTCGACGCCAAGCTGGTCGAGACGATGACGGAAGTACGCCAGGGTCTCCTTGAACTCCTCTTTGCCGGGGATCTGTGCGGCCAGGTTGAACTGCCCCCCCAACTCTTGCCGTTGCTCAAACAGGGTGACCTTGAAACCGCGCTCGGCGGCAAAGCAGGCGCTGGCCATGCCGGAAGGTCCGGCTCCTACCACCGCAACCCGCTTGCTGCTGTCGGTGGGGGTCAGGGTCAACTCCGTTTCATAGCAGGCCATCGGATTCACCAGGCAGGTGGCACGCTGGGCCTTAAAGATGTGGTCCAGGCAGCCCTGGTTACAGCCGATACAGACATTGATCTGCTCAGGCTTGCCCTCGGCGGCTTTGCGAACAAAATGCGGATCCGCGAGCATCGGCCGGGCCATGGACACCAGATCGGCCTGGCCGTCCTGGAGAATCTGCTCCGCCACATCCGGCGTGTTGATCCGATTGGTCGCTACCAGAGGGACCGACACCTCCTGACGTAACCGCTGAGTCACCCCACTAAAGGCAGCGCGAGGAACGCTGGTGGCGATGGTGGGGATCCGTGCCTCATGCCAGCCAATACCGGTATTGATGATGGTGACACCACCCTCTTCCAGCCATTTGGCCAGCTGAACCACCTCCTCCCAATCGTTACCCCCCTCGACCAGATCGAGCATCGACAAACGGAAGATGATGATGAACTCCTTGCCCACAGCCTCGCGAACGGCACTCAGCAGTTCGCGGACGATACGGGCGCGGTTCTCAAGGCTGCCGCCATATTGGTCGGTACGGTGGTTCGTTGCCCGGCAGAGGAACTGGTTCAGGAAGTACCCTTCTGAACCCATGATCTCGATGCCATCGTAACCGGCACGCTGTGCCAGCTTGGCCGACTGAGCGTAATCGTTGATGGTCTTGCGGATCCCCTTGATGCTCAGTGCCTTGGGCTTAAACGGTGAGATCGGTGCCTTGATAGCACTAGGGGCCACCGAGAAGGGATGGTAGCCATAGCGACCGGCGTGCAGGATCTGCATGCAGATCTTACCGCCAGCCTGATGCACCGCATCGGTCACTATCCGATGCTTGTTCACCTGCCAACCAAAGGAAAGCTGACTGGCATGGGGGTTGAGGCGCCCACGAAAGTTCGGCGCGATACCGCCGGTCACAATCAGGCCAACGCCGCCCTTCGCACGCTCTGCGTAGAAGGCAGCGAGTTTTTCGAAACCGCCCTTCTCCTCTTCCAATCCTGTATGCATCGAGCCCATTAGGACTCGGTTCTTTAACTGGGTAAAACCCAGGTCCAGTGGCGCCAACATCTTGGGGTACACGCTGCTCATCCTTAAACACCTGTTTGAATTTTTTCCTAGCCTACTTTGACCGCGCATCAACCTCAAGCCGGACCAGAGATAAAAAGGGTTACAATTGCCCCTCCCTAGATCCCTCCGTGTGCGATAGCATGTTGAACAGACTCAGAAACCGATGGATCTCCATGGCTAAGCAACCTTCTCTTATTGTCCGTTTCTTCAAACTGTTGGGCTCCTTGCTCAACGGCGTTCGCCTGCTGGTAGTGAACCTCCTGTTCTTCCTCGTCCTCGGTGGCCTCCTGGTGCTGTTCAGCGACAGTGACACCATCCCCCTGGAGTCCGGCTCGGCACTGGTGCTGCGTCTTGATGGTGTACTGGTGGAGCAAAAGCAGGAGTTGGACCCCTTTGAGATGCTGACCGCAGACCAGGATGCGCCGAAGGAGATCCTGCTTTCCGACGTCCTTTTTGCCATCGAGCAAGCCGCAAAGGATGACAGGATCAGCGGTCTGGTGCTGCGTCCCGGTGATCTGGTGGCCGGTCTGACCAAGCTGGATGACATCGGTCAGGCCCTGGCTGACTTTAAAGGCAGCGGCAAGCCGATCATCATGCAGGCAGGTTGGCTCGACCAAAAAAACTACTACCTCGCCAGTTTTGCCGACGAGATCCAGCTCAATCCCGGTGGCATGGTGACCATCGAGGGACTTGGGATCTACCGTCTCTATTACAAAGAAGCCCTGGATAAACTGAAGATCCACACCCACCTGTTCCGGGTCGGAAAATACAAGTCCTTTGCGGAGTCCTTCACCGAAACCGGCATGTCGGACCCCGCACGCGAGGCCAACCAGGAACTTCTGACCGATCTTTGGCAGCGCTTTACCGGCGTTATCGTCGACAACCGTGGTATAGATCCTGAGGTGCTTAACCGCGATCTCAACGAGTTAGCACAGGCGCTGGAATCCGTGCAGGGCGACTTTGCCCAGTTGGCGCTGCGATCCGGGCTGGTGGACAAGCTCTACACCGACGTGCAGATGCGCGATGACCTCTTGTCCCGCTTCGGGCACTCTACCGTTGAGCCGAATCAGCCCAAGATGGTGGGGCTCACCACCTACCTGACCCGGGTCAAACCTGTCCTGACCGATAAAAGCACCGCCCCCATCGGCGTGATCGTAGCCAAAGGCACCATCCTCAACGGGGAGCAGCCCTCCGGCAGTATCGGTGGGGTTAGCACCGCCCGCTTGATCCGGGAAGCCCGTCTGAATGACCAGATCAAAGCCGTCGTCCTGCGCATCGACAGTGGTGGCGGGAGCGCCTTCGCCTCAGAACAGATCCGACAGGAGCTGTTGGCTCTACAGCAGGCCGGCAAACCCGTGGTCGCTTCCATGGGTAGCGTGGCCGCCTCCGGCGGTTACTGGATCGCCGCAAACGCGGACCGGATCTATGCCCAGCCCAACACCATCACGGGCTCCATCGGGATCATCAGCCTGATCACCACCTTCGAAGATGCCGCCGATGCCCTGGGGATCGGCATGGATGGGGTCGGCACCAAGGAGATGGCGGGGTTGAGCGTCCTGAGGCCGCTGCCGGACAGCTTCAAAACCATTTTGCAGATGAACATGAACAAGGGCTACCGTGAGTTCATTCAGCTGGTCGCCGATGCTCGGGGCATGAGCCCGGAGGCGGTCGATGAGGTCGCCCAGGGGCGGATCTGGAGCGGCCAATCGGCAAAGGCGCTGGGGCTGGTAGACCAGCTCGGGGATCTGGATGATGCCATCGCCAGCGCCGCTGAACTGGCCAACGTGGACCATCCCGAGTACCGAATTGTCGCGCCTGAGTTGACACCGGAACAGCAGCTGCTGCAAACCCTGATGGGGCAGGCTCAAAGCTGGCTGCCCCAACCGCAGTCCAATGCCCTCTCCCGCCTGGGACGTCGGCTGCTGGCACCACTGACGCAGCAGCTTCAACTGGATGACCCGCAACACCTCTACCTGCTCTGTCTGGAGTGTCAGGCGACGCTCTGATCGGCACTGACCACGTATTCCCAAGCCCGGCGTCCTGCCGGGCTTTCATTTATTAGGTCCCTCGCTATAATCCCGCCATCTTTCCACGGTTTGGTCACCCCTCAATGCAAACTGAGCATCGTAAACGGATCTATATCGCCTACACCGGCGGCACCATCGGCATGCAGCGGACCGAGCATGGTTACGCGCCGGTAGCGGGCTTTTTGACCGATAGCGTCCGCGCCAACCCGGAGTTTCATCGCCCTGAGATGCCCGAGTTCGAACTTCATGAGTATGAGCAGCTGATCGACTCCTCCAACATGAGTCCGGCGGACTGGCAGCTCATCGCCGATGACATCCAGTGCCACTACGATGAGTTTGATGGTTTCGTTATTCTCCACGGTACCGACACCATGGCGTTTACCGCATCGGCACTCTCCTTCATGTTGGAGGGGTTGAACAAACCGGTGATCGTGACCGGCTCGCAGATCCCCCTGGCGCAACTGCGCAGCGATGGCCAACAGAACCTGCTGAACGCCCTCTACATCGCCGCCAACTACCCTATTGCCGAAGTCTGCCTGTTCTTCAATAACGTGCTACTGAGGGGCAACCGAAGCACTAAGGTACACGCCGATGGCTTCGCCGCCTTTGACAGCCCCAACATGGCGCCCCTGCTCGAAGCAGGGATCGCCATCAAGCTGGGGCCGGAATACATGGCGCCACAACCCGGCCGAACCTTGCAGGTGCATCCCATCACACCCCAGCCCATCGGCGTGGTTACCCTCTATCCGGGGATCAGCATCGAGGTGATCGCCAATATGCTGCAACAACCGGTTAAGGCATTGATTTTACAATCTTACGGGGTCGGCAATGCGCCACAGAGGGAGGATCTGCTGTCGCTGCTAAAGGAGGCGCAGGACAGGGAGATACTGGTGGTCAACCTGACGCAGTGCCTGCAGGGGAAGGTGAATATGGCCGGTTATGCCACCGGCAACGCCCTGTCACGGGTAGGGGTGATCTCCGGCTACGATATGACCATTGAGGCGGCCCTGGCCAAGCTGCACTACCTGCTCTCACGCCCCCTGAGCTTCAAAGAGCGCCAGCAACTGATGCAGCAGCCTCTTCGGGGGGAGCTGAGCCAATAAGCGAGACGTCGGGATGCCGCGGTCTCCGAGCTGCCCGCGGCGCAAGCGAGTTAGCTTTGTTGTTACTGGGGTTTGAGCGTCGCCAGGTGTTGCTCCTGAAACTGGCGCTTTAACTCCTGCTTCGAAAGGTGGTTTATCCGGCCGTCGGCACCCACAGTCAGGTGCTGCGTCTGCTGCCCGAAGCGCGCCTGCCAGAGGATCAGCGCCTGCATCGCACTTTCACGCTGCTGTTCGGTCAACGGCGTACCATCTTCCCACTTGCCCAGTTCCACACCCTGTTGCAACCGGGCAGCCATCTCCGGGGTCAGGCTGTCGACCATCTTGTTCCAATCCATTAGGCTCTCCTTCTCGCCAGAATGATGCGCACCCGGGTCACCAGGTAGAAGACGAAACCCAGCGCCATGGCACCGGTTCCTACTGGCTCACGCCACCCCTCGGCAGCTTCCCCGCCCCACCACCAGAGTGCGAAACCGCCCACAAACAGCAGCAAGGCGATAAAGCTGTGGGTCATCAGGGTCTGATTATGCCGGATCGCTCGGATCCGCCCGGCCCGCTCAGCGACCTCGGGATCCGAGTCCCGGGCGTACTGGCAGTGGGGGCATGTAGGGGCTTTATCCGAGATGCGTTTGCCGCACCCGGCACAGTGGATCAACGCCATTGGGCACTCCATGTTGATGGTGTTGCCCGACAATATACTGATGTCCGCGAAACACGGCAAAATTTCCGGGTCAGATCACACCATACCAGTGTAAATAGAGACGAAGCAGCCAACCGGGCATGTACCCACTGCGCCGTGCCACCACCACGCCTGAGCCGTCAACCACCAGGTAGCTGGGGAACGCCTGCACCTTGAGTTCCCGCCCCAGGGCGCTCGTCCCGAGGAGGATCCCACGAGGATCGGCGTGTGGGCCGACAAATTCCCGAACTTCGCCGACGGAGTCGTAACTGAGCGCCACCGGCCGGATGCTGGAATTGGCCTGTTGCAGGTCATTGATGCCGTCGATGGTCAGATCGCATATCGTGCACCAGGGGGCAAAAAGATAGAGCAGTTGTGCCTGGCCGGATTCCGGTAACGGCTGCCATCGGCCTTGAAGATCCTGAACCTCAACGGGCATCAACGTCGTTCCGACCGCTACCATCCCCTGGGATCGCCACCAACCGGCAAGCCAAAAAACCAGGATGATCAGGCCAGCATAGCGCACCCCGGAGAGTAAAAGCGTTCGCATGGTACCTCGCCTATCAAAAGCATTAGAGCATGCCCAAGCGTGCAGCAAAAGAAAAGGCCGGCCACATTGGGCCGGCCTAAACCTTTCACTGATTATCAGGGCAGCGACAGGGCGTTAACGCCCAGCATCTTCTGCATCACCTGGACAACCTGGCAGCTGTAGCCAAACTCGTTGTCGTACCAGACGTACAGGACGGCACGATCCCCTTCCACAATGGTCGCCTGGGAGTCGACGATGCCGGCAAAGCGGCTACCGACCAGATCCGTGGACACGATCTCGGTGGAGGCGGTGTAGTCGATCTGGTTTTGCAGCTCAGAGAACAGCGCCGTGTTACGCAGGTGCTCGTTCATCTCGTCCCGGGTGGTACTTTTGCCGAGGTTCAGGTTCATGATCGCCATGGAGACGTTTGGAGTCGGAACCCGGATGGCGTTACCCGTCAGCTTACCCTGCAGTTGAGGGAACGCCTTGGCAACGGCCTTGGCTGCCCCGGTGGAGGTGATCACCATGTTCAGGGGCGCGCTGCGGCCTCGGCGGTCGGCTTTGTGGTAGTTGTCGATCAGGTTCTGATCATTGGTGTAGGAGTGTACCGTCTCTACGTGACCGCTGGTGATACCGAACTTGTCATAGACACTCTTCAGCACCGGCGTGATGGCATTGGTGGTACAGGAAGCGGCAGAGAGGATGCTGTCCTCTTCCAGGATCATGTCATCGTTGACACCGTACACGATGTTCTTGATCTCCCCTTTGGCCGGCGCAGTCAACAGCACCTTGGCGGCGCCCTTGGACTTCAGGTGCTGACCCAGGCCCGCTTCATCGCTCCAGATCCCGGTGTTGTCCACCACCAGGGCATTCTCGATACCGTACTGGGTGTAATCCACCTCTTCGGGGCTGTTGGCGTAGATCACCTGGATGTAAGTGCCGTTGGCGATCAGGGCATTGTTCTCTGCGTCTACCTCAATGGAGCCATTGAAGGGCCCGTGAATGGAGTCACGACGCAGTAAGCTGGCGCGCTTCTCCAGGTCACCCTCACGGCCACCACGAACGACAATGGCGCGCAGGCGCAGGGTATTAGACACACCGGTGCGCTCAATAAGCAGGCGCGCCAACAGGCGGCCGATGCGACCAAAGCCGTAAAGCACGACGTCACGGGGGGCCAACTCTTTGTCGACCGCGGGCGCCAACTGCTCTGCCATGTAGGCTTCCACTTCGCTGTCGTCACTGTGGTTACGCCAGTAGTTCACCGCCAGCTTGCCAATGTCGACACGGGCATGTTTCACGTTCAGATTGGACAAGGCCTGCAGGAAGGGAAAGCTCTCCCGAAGACGCAACTTATCGCCTTCGTACTTCATGACCAGGCGGTGCGCTTTGGTGATCTCGATGGTCGATGCATTAAGCAGTGGACGACCGTAGATCAGCACCTCCACTCCTTGGTTCCGATACAGCTTCCCCAGCAGTGGCTGCATGGCTTCGGCCAACTCAAAACGTTCCTGCCAACTATGAAGGTACTTATCCGCGGTCATTACGATTTTCCTAAAAGATGCCCCAATGGAGGGCAGATACAGGGTGTCAGTAGAGGAGTTAGGATCGTCGACGTCTGGACGTCGAGGCCCGTTATTGCGCCGCTATTCTACAAACAACCGGCGTACTCTGCCATGCAATGGCAAAACGCAAGATGTTGCTAAATAACTCATTTACCCTTAATTGGCGCCAGCATGTGGTAATTCGACACCACGCAAGCAGCCTCGATACAACCCGCTTTGCCAAGGAACGTCTCATCTATCCTCCCTACCCCAAGCGGTTTCCAGCCCGCAACGGTAGCAAACGGACCGGACTCAGGGCTTGTCTCCATCGGTACGCCAAACGAATCCCAGAAGCCCGCTTCTTGGGTGCTGGCTGACAGATAGGCATCGCCACCTAAAAGGGTGCCACACTGGTCAACGCGCTCCATCTTTGCTCGCAGTGAGCTTTACAACGGGATAATCACCGATGGGCATCCGCTGCGAGGTGTCGAATCTGCGACAGCGGCTGGCGCCGACGGCATCCAGTTTGCTGCGAAAGCTGTAAGTGACTTTCAATTCGTTTGGTCAATTTGTGAGCGGAACGCGCTAACCAGCGGGGTCAATAACGGGAAATTTACACCGCCGGTAGATCACGCCGCGCTCTAAGCTGTACTAGAGTTGTAGCGCATAGGCCGGCGCACCTTTTTTAGGTTGGTTTACCAATATTTTCTCCTCTCAGCCTTTGCGCAGCGGCCAAGTTATTGTAACTTTACTACATAATCGAATCGCTAACCCAAAGTAGGACTTTCAGGATGATTAAGGTTGCCATTAACGGTTACGGTCGCATCGGTCGTAACATTGTCCGTGCCCTGTACGAGAGCCCCAAAAACTATCCGATCCAGATTGTGGCCATTAATGACCTCGGTGATGCCGCCATCAACGCCCACTTGACCAAGTACGATACCGTACACGGCCGCTTCAATGCCGAGGTCGAACAGGTAGAGGGCGGGATTAAGATCAACGGAGATCTGATCAAAACCTTCTCCGAGCGCAACCCTGCTGCCCTGCCCTGGTCCGAACTGAATGTCGATGTGGTATTCGAATGTACCGGGATCTTCACCACCAAAGAGAAAGCGTCTGCGCACCTCGATGCGGGTGCTAAGAAAGTGATCATCTCGGCACCGGGCAAAGAGGTGGACGCCACCGTAGTTTATGGTGTCAACCAGGATATCCTCTCCGCAGATATGACGGTGATCTCCAACGCCTCCTGCACCACCAACTGCCTCGCACCCTTTGCCAAGGCACTGCACGATACCGTCGGTATCGAGAGCGGCCTGATGACTACGGTCCACGCCTACACCAACGACCAGCGCCTCTCCGATGTGTATCACTCCGATCTGCGTCGTGCCCGCGCTGCTGCGGCCAACATGATCCCCACCAAGACCGGCGCCGCGGCGGCGGTTGGTCTGGTGATCCCGGAACTGGCCGGTAAGCTCGATGGCGGAGCTGTGCGGGTGCCCACCCTCAATGTCTCCCTAGTCGACCTCTCCTTTATTGCCAAAAAAGAGACCAGCGTCGACGAGATCAATCAGGTGATCGAAAAGGCGGTTGCGGCCGATCCCGTGCTGGCAGAGGTGCTGCATGTTAACCACGAGCCGCTGGTCTCCTCCGACTTTAACCACTGCCCCGCCTCCTCCACCTTTGATGCCACCCAAACCCGCGTCAGCGGCCGCTTGGTCAAGGTGATGGCCTGGTACGATAACGAGTGGGGCTTCTCCAACCGCATGTTGGATAACGCCGTTGCCCTGATGAACGCCAAGTAACGTTCGCCTTAAGGTACAAAGGCATCGCCTCGGGCGGTGCTTTTTTGTATCCAGCCCAGCTTTTCCCAGCGATAAGCTCCTTAAGATCGGCTTCGGCGGGAGAAAGAAAAAGCGCCCAGAGGGCGCTTTTTACTGTATCGATGATCCTGTGCGTTATTCAGAAACCCCCTCCAGGGCTTCCCGTGACAGCTGGGTAATACGGTCCCAGTCACCCTGCTCTATGGCGTCCGTGGGGGCAATCCAGGAGCCACCGCAGGCTTTGACCTGGGGAATGGCAAGGTAATCGCGATAGTTGTGCAAACCAATCCCCCCGGTTGGACAGAAGGTCAGTTGCGGCAGCGGCCCCAGGATTGACTGCAGCGCCTTCACCCCGCCATTAGCTTCGGCCGGGAAGAACTTGAGGTGGTCATAACCCAGCTCCAGCGCCTGCATAGCATCGGAGACCGAACCCACACCGGGGATCAGCGGAATCGAGCGCTCATTGGCAGCCAGGAGCAGCGCCGGAGTGGCGCCGGGGGAGATAGCAAACTGGGCACCCGCTTCAATGACCCGATCCAACTGGTCCGCATTCAGCACGGTACCGGCGCCCACCAGGGCTTCGGGCACCGCATCGCGGATTGCGCGGATCGCCTCGATGGCACAGTCGGTACGCAGAGTCACCTCCAGGATCTGGATCCCACCGGCGACCAGCGCCTTGGCCAGCGGGATGGCATCCTCGAGCTTATGGATCACCATTACCGGAACCACTTTCGAACGTGCAAACACCTCGGCGGGCTGCATCTTCCATTGGTTAGTCATCACAGATCCTTATTTGATTACCGCAGAGGCACCGATATCAGGACGCCCCAGCATGGTACGGAAACGGGTGAAGAGATCGCGGCCACAACCGGTATCGTTGGCACTGAGATCCACCTCGGGCAGCGGACGCTGCGCCAACGTTTGCACATCCACCAGCAGGCTCAACTCCCCCTTCTCAGCATCCAAGCGAACCCGATCGCCGGTCTGGATCTTCGCGATCAGGCCACCATCGAGTGCCTCCGGGGTCAGGTGGATGGCTGCGGGGACTTTCCCCGAGGCACCGGACATCCGCCCATCGGTCACCAGCGCAACCTTGTAACCTCGGTCAAGCAGCACCGCCAGCGGGGGCGTCAGCTTGTGCAGCTCCGGCATCCCGTTCGCCTTGGGCCCCTGGTGGCGAACAACCACCACGCAATCACGATCCAACTCACCAGCCTTGAACAGCGGCTCAAGCTCATACTGGGACTCCAGTACCACCGCCGGTGCCTCGATGACCCGGTGTTGTGGCTGGACCGAGGAGACCTTCATCACTGCGCTGCCCAGGTTACCCTGCAGCAATTCGAGCCCGCCAGTGCTTTGGAAGGGGTTCTCGATGGGACGCAACACCTCTTCATCGCCAGAGTGCTGCGGCCCCTCAACCCAGACCAGCTTGCCCTCCTTCATGGTGGGCACCTGGGTGTAGAGCGACAGCCCCTCTCCGACAATGGTCAGCACATCCTCATGAACCAGACCCCCCTTACGCAGTTGAGCCATCAGGAATGCCATCCCCCCGGCCTGGTGGAAGTGGTTGATGTCGGCGTGACCATTGGGGTAGACGCGAGCCAGCAGCGGTGTCGCAGCGGAGAGTTCGGCGAAATCTTCCCAGGTAACAATAATGCCTGCGGCCCGTGCCATCGCCACCAGGTGCATGGTCAGGTTGGTGGAACCGCCGGTGGAGAGCAACGCCACAATCCCGTTAACCACTGACTTTTCGGAATAGATATCCGCCATGCGAGCGGTGTGGTTCTGTGCATTGCGGCAGACCTGCTGCGCCGCCGCATCGGTCAGTGCCTCGCGTAGGTTGCCGGAGGGCGGAACAAAGGAGGAACCGGGCAGTTGAAGACCCATCGCCTCGACCACCAACTGGTTGGAATTGGCAGTACCGTAAAAGGTGCAGGTCCCGGGACTGTGGTAGGAGGCGGACTCCGCCTCGAGCAGGGCCGCTTCGCCCACCTTGCCCTGGGCAAAGTCCTGGCGAACGCGTGCTTTCTGTTTATTGGGGATCCCCGATGGCATCGGGCCGGCGGGCACCAGGACCGTCGGAAGATGGCCAAACTGCAGTGCGCCCATTACCATGCCGGGAATAATTTTGTCGCAGACACCCAGTTGCAGGGTACCGTCGAACATGGCATGGGACAGCCCCACCGCCGTGGCCATGGCGATCACCTCGCGGGACAGCAGGGACAACTCCATGCCTGGCTGGCCCTGAGTCACCCCGTCACACATCGCAGGAACACCGCCCGCCACCTGAGCCACGGACCCCACTTCCCGGCAGGCTTGTTTGATCTGCTCCGGATAGGTCGCGTAGGGCTGGTGGGCGGAAAGCATGTCGTTATAAGCAGTAATAATGCCGATGTTGGACTTATTCAGTGCCTTGAGATCCGCTTTATCCTGCTGCCCACAGGCGGCAAAGCCATGGGCCAGGTTGGAGCAGCCCAGCGTGCCTCGAACAACGCCCTTGGACGCCTGTGCGTCCATGTTGGCCAGGTATTCTGCGCGGGTCTCACGACTGCGCTCGATGATACGGTCGGTGACCGCCTTGATGGTCGGGTTCAGCATTACGCTTCGCTCCAGTAAACGTCAACATGGGCTTGCTGCAAAACAGCGCGGATAGGCAACTCGTAGGGATCGGATCCGGCGAGTGCCTGGTCCAGTACCGCTTTTTTTCCTTGCCCTGAGATGTGCAGGTAGAGATGCCGTGCTGCCAGGATCGCCTTCAGTGACAGGGAGATCCTGGCATGCGGGGCCTTGGTGGGGTGGGTCGCGAGCAGAAGTTCGTCAGTGGTAAAACCCTGCTCCAATTGATCGCAACAGGGAAATAGGGATGCCGTATGGCCATCCCCACCCATCCCCAGGATCACCACATCGAAGGGCTGCGCCATCGAAGATAGCCGCTCTTTCGCGCCGCTTAGCCCCTGCTCCGGCGTTTCATCCCCGGTGTAGGGAGAAAGGTAGTTTGCCTTGGCGGCATGGTTTTGCAGCAGGTGTTCCCGAACCAGGCGGTCATTGGCGTCCGCGTGGTCACCGGGTACCCAGCGCTCATCCACCAATGAGATGGTCACCTTGCTCCAGTCGAGCTCAGCGTGACTCAAGGTTTTGAACAGCGGCAGGGGCGTGCTGCCTCCGGAAACCATCAGTGACGCCGAACCCCGCTGCTCAATCGCTTCACGAAGCTGAGCGCAGAGGGTATCTGCGAAGGTGGAAACCAGTGACTGCGCACTGGTGAAGCTATGCATATGGGCTGTCATCGGTTACTCCTCCCAGGCCCGGCCGTCCCGGGTAATCATCGCCACCGAGGCTACCGGCCCCCAGCTGCCGGCCGGGTAACGTTTCGGCGGCTCGTTGGAGCGTTGCCACGCCTCGATAATGGAGTCGCACCAGGTCCAGGCCTGCTCCACTTCGTCCCGACGGACAAACAGGGACTGGTTACCAAGCATGCACTCCAGCAACAGGCGCTCATAAGCGTCGGCGATGCGGGCATTTTTAAAGGTGTCGGAAAAGGAAAGATCGAGCTTGCTGGTTTGCAGGCGGGTGCTGGAGTCCAGCCCCGGCACCTTGTTCATCACCTGGATCTCAACCCCTTCATGGGGCTGCAACCGGATGGTCAGCTTGTTCGGCGGCAACTCCTTGTAGAGATCCTTGTAGAGGTTGTGGGGCGGGTTTTTAAACTGCACCACGATCTCGGAGTGCTTGGTCGGCATCCGCTTACCGGAACGCAGGTAGAAAGGTACCCCCGCCCAACGCCAGTTATCGATATCCACCCGAAGGGCCACGAAAGTCTCACAATCGGACTCAGTATTGGCGCCCTCCTCCTCCAGGTATCCAGGAACAGACTCGCCCCGCAGGAAACCACGGGCGTACTGTCCACGGACGCTGTTCTCATACACATTGGTGTGATCGATGGGTCGAAGCGACTTGAGTACCTTGACCTTCTCATCACGAATCGAGTCGGCGTCCAGGTTCACCGGCGGATCCATCGCCACCAGAGAGAGAACCTGCAGCAGGTGGTTCTGGATCATATCGCGCATCTGCCCGGCGCCATCGAAGTAACCCCAACGCCCCTCGATCCCAACCTCCTCCGCCACGGTGATCTGCACGTGGTCGATGGTCCGGTTATCCCATTTGGAGGCGAAGAGAGAGTTGGCAAAGCGCAGGGCCACCAGGTTCTGCACCGTCTCCTTCCCGAGGTAGTGGTCAATCCGGTAGATCTGGTTCTCTTCGAAGTACTCCGCCACCTGATCGTTGATCACCTTGGAAGAAGCCAGGTCGTTGCCGATCGGTTTTTCCAACACCACCCGGGTATCGGGCTGGATCAATTCATTTTCTTTGAGACATTTACCGATGGCGCCATAGATGGAGGGGGGGGTTGCGAAGTAGTTCACCATCACGCTGCCCGGGGCGAGGTGATTCTTGAGGTCGGCAAAACCAGAAGGGTCGGTAAAATCGGTGCTGTAGTAGGTCAGGCGGGACAGGTAACGGGATAGCACATCGGGTTCAAGGGACTCCTTGACGAAGGTGTTCAGTGCAGTTTGCACCGCATCCAGGAACTCCTGCTGACTCATGGCGGAACGGGCCACCCCGACGATGCGGGTATCCTCATGCAATAAGCCTGCACGATCCAGCTGATACATGGCGGGCAACAACTTGCGTCGAGCCAGGTCCCCCAGGGTGCCAAACAGAACGAAGTCGCAAGAATTGACCGATGAATCTCTGTTAACAGCCACGTCCATCTCCTTATCCGGGTGTCTTCCGCACCCATTTGTAATTTAGCTACATTTAAATGAAATTTAGCCACCAATGCAAGGCCGAAAGGCTGACTCATACTGGCTAAATTACAATTGTGTTAGTAATATACAAGCTCCGACCCGGCCCCCGCTGCGGAAGCTTGTCGGACGCAGTGTGAAGCGGCATCGGCGCCCTTGCAATGCGGGTAATCCAATAAACCATAGCCCACGGATTAGAGTCTCAGCCGCATTATGAATACGATCGATAAGATCCAGAAAAATCTGGCAAATTTCAGTAAATCGGAACGCAAGGTTGCGGAAGTTATCTTGGCAGATCCCCCACTGTCGATCCAATGCAGCATCGCCACCCTGGCTAAAATGGCCGATGTCAGCGAACCAACCGTCAACCGATTCTGCCGCCGCCTCGACACCAAGGGGTTTCCAGACTTCAAGCTGCACCTGGCCCAGAGTCTCGCCAACGGCACCCCCTACGTTTCCCGTCACGTTGAATCCAGCGACAGTGCCGAGGCCTACACCAACAAGATTTTCGAGTCCTCCATGGCGGCGCTGGACAGCGCCAAACAGACCATCGATGCTCAAGTGATCAACCAGGCGGTCGACATGTTGACCCAGGCGGACCAGATCTCCTTCTTCGGCCTCGGTGCCTCCTCGGCGGTCGCCCACGATGCGGAGAATAAGTTTTTCCGCTTCAACATCCCCGTCTCCTGCTTCGACGACGTACTGATGATGCGAATGAGCTGCATCAACGCCCGTGAGGGCAGCGTCATCGTGCTCTTCTCCCACACTGGCCGAACTAAGGCGCTGGTGGAGATCGCCCGCCTGGCCCGGGAAAACCATGCCCAGGTGATCGGGGTCACCGCCAAGGACAGTCCACTGGCGAGAGAGTGCACCATCGCCGTCACCATGGATGTGCCGGAGGACACCGACCAGTACATGCCGATGGCTTCGCGCTTGGCCCAGATGGTCGCCGTGGACGTGCTGGCCACGGGCTTTACCCTGCGTCGGGGGCCGCGGTTCCGAGAGAATCTCAAGCGTGTGAAAGAGGCGCTGAAAGAGTCGCGTTTCGACAAGTCCGCTCAACCTTAAATCACCACGGCTAAAATGTAGACATTACCGGTCTGAATACGTATTCAGGCCGGTAATGTGGCTTGCACTGCTTGTTGTTTTATTTCAGAGTTGTAGTCAATTTCTGTTTGAACTTTCCATACTCATACGCCGACGGAGCCCCTCATGCCCAGACGTACAAAGATCGTCACCACCCTAGGTCCGGCCACGGACCGCGACAATAATTTAGAGAAGGTGATCCTGGCGGGCGCCAACGTGGTTCGGATGAATTTCTCGCACGGCAGTCCCGAAGACCACATTCAGCGCGCCCAACAGGTTCGCGATATCGCGGCCCGTCACGGCAAGCATGTCGCGATATTGGGGGATCTCCAGGGGCCGAAGATCCGGGTATCCACCTTTAAAGAGGGTAAGATCCAGCTCGCCCTCGGTGATCACTTCATTCTCGACAGCGAACTGCCCAAAGGCGAAGGGGATCAAACCCGGGTTGGCCTGGACTACAAGGCGCTGCCGCAAGATGTCAGCCCCGGGGATATCCTGATGCTGGATGATGGCCGGGTTCAGCTGCAGGTCGAAAAAGTGGTCGGCAACGCCGTCCACACCCAAGTGACCGTTGCCGGCCCGCTCTCCAACAACAAAGGGATCAACAAACTCGGTGGCGGCCTCTCTGCCCCTGCACTTACCGACAAGGACAAGGCGGACATCCTGACCGCCGCCAAGATCCAGTGTGAGTACCTGGCGGTCTCCTTCCCGCGCACCGGTGCGGATCTCGATTACGCACGCTCACTGGCCCAGAAAGCCGGTCTCAATGCCGCTATCGTGGCCAAGGTGGAACGGGCGGAAGCGGTGGCCAACGACGAGGCGATGGATGATGTCATCCTCGCCTCCGACGTCGTGATGGTGGCTCGGGGCGACCTCGGTGTCGAGATTGGCGATCCCGAGTTGGTCGGTGTCCAGAAAAAACTGATCCAACGCAGTCGTCAGCTGAACCGGATCGTGATCACCGCCACCCAGATGATGGAGTCGATGATCTCCAGCCCGATGCCGACACGTGCCGAAGTGATGGACGTCGCCAATGCTGTCCTCGACGGGACAGATGCGGTAATGCTCTCCGCCGAAACCGCCGCAGGCGACTTCCCTGAAGAGACGGTTCAGGCGATGGCCCGTGTCTGTCTGGGTGCAGAGACCCACCCTCAGGTGTCGGTTTCCAAACACCGTATCGACGAGATGTTTGACTCCGTCGAGGAGACCGTTGCCATGGCGACCATGTATGCCGCCAACCATCTGGCCGGCGTTAAGGCGATCGTGGCGCTGACCGAGTCCGGCACCACGCCCCAGTTGATGAGCCGGATCACCTCCAATCTGCCCATCATCGCCCTCTCCCGTCATACCAACACTCTCAACCGCCTGGCCCTGGTACGCGGTGTGATCCCATTGGAGTTTGACTCCAGCAGTCACAACGAAGATACCGTGGTTGCGGCCTCGCTGGAGTGTGCCAAGGCGGCGGGCCTGGTTCAAACCGGTGATCTGCTGCTGATGACCAAGGGCGACATGATGGAAACCATCGGTGGCACCAACACCTGTAAAGTCATCACGGTAAGCTGAACCGCGCATCCTGTCCCAAGAAAAAACCGGCTTGTAAGCCGGTTTTTTTAGCCCTTCAGATCCGACGGCGTCAGCAGAAAGTCAAGAAAAATCCGGGCCATAAGGCCCGGATCCGTCATTCTCTTTGGCAGGGAGATAGCTTTATCCCACCGCCGAGAGGCTGCCTTAACCGATGTGGCTGACGCCGCCCATGTAGCTGCGCAGGGCCTCGGGGATCTCAATACGACCATCCGCCTGCTGGTAGTTTTCCAGGATGGCTACCAGGGTACGGCCAACCGCCAGGCCAGAACCGTTCAGGGTATGGAGCAGTTCAGGCTTCTTCTCCCCGCTGCGGCGGAACCTAGCCTGCATACGACGAGCCTGGAAATCCCCCATGTTGGAGCAGGACGAGATCTCACGGTACTTGTTCTGGCTCGGTACCCACACCTCGAGATCATAGGTTTTGGTGGCACCAAAGCCCATGTCACCGGTGCACAGCACCACTTTGCGATAGGGCAGACCCAGGCGTTGTAGGACCTGCTCCGCTTGACCGGTCAGCTCTTCCAGGGCAGCCATAGAGTCTTCCGGCTTCACCAGCTGGACGAGCTCGACCTTGTCAAACTGGTGCTGTCGGATCAGGCCACGGGTGTCACGGCCGGAGGAGCCCGCCTCGGAGCGGAAGCAGGGAGTATGCGCAGTCATTTTCACCGGCAGCTGCGCTTCATCCAGGATCTCGTTACGGGCAAAGTTGGTCAGGGGGACTTCGGCGGTCGGTATCAGTGACAGCACCCGATCGCTGTCTTCGGACAGCGGCTGGGTATGAAAAAGATCTTCACCGAACTTGGGCAACTGGCCGGTGCCATAGAGGCTGTCCGCGTTCACCAGGTAGGGGACATACATCTCCTGGTAGCCATGCTCGGTGGTGTGCAGGTCCAGCATGAACTGAGCCAGCGCTCGGTGCAGCCGGGCCACCTGGCCGCGCATCACCACGAATCGGGAGCCGGAGAGCTTGGCCGCCATGCCAAAGTCGATGCCGTTAATCGCCTCGCCGAGATCCACATGATCTTTGACCTCGAAGTCGAATTCACGAGGCGAGCCCCAGGTGAACACCTCGACATTCTGATCCTCATCATCGCCCAGGGGCACGGACTCATGCGGAAGGTTCGGGATCCCGGCGGCGATGTTATCCAGCTCGGTCAGTAGCTCGGCCAGCTCTACCTTCTTGGCATCCAGCTGTGCACCCAGTTCGGAAACCTGTGCCAGCAAGGGCGCGATATCCTCTCCCCGGGCCTTGGCCTGTCCGATGGATTTGGAGCGACTGTTGCGATCCGCCTGAAGCTGTTCCGTCTCCACCTGCAAAGATTTGCGGCGCTCTTCCAGATCGGTCAAACGGGTAACGTCGAGAATGTAGCCTCGGCTGGCCAGCCGCTCGGCGGTTTGCGCCAGATCGGCGCGCAGAAGTTTGCTATCTAACATAGTGCTTAAAGTCGCTTAAGTGGTGAACCTTCGCCCTCCTTGCCAACGGGACAGTACCGCATCACGCAGACAGGCGCTCAGACTCGAAATGGGCAGAACACAAAGTGCCTGAACTTTACCATACAACAGGCGGGAACGACATCGGGGCTGACACAACTAATGCTGCTTCACTAGGCAGTTAACCCCCTTGTCCCGGGGTCTGCACCGTCACTGCTGCGTAGCGACCCACTGCTGACCGATGTACACCATGGTGAAGCAGACGCCGAGGTTAAGCACGACATTGAGTAGCGCCCGCAGTCCGTGCCCCTGTTGCATCAAGAGGACCGTTTCATTTGAAAACGTGGAAAAGGTGGTCAATGCCCCCAACAGTCCAACGCCGATAAAGGCCTTAAGCGTCGGGGAGAGTGCCACCTGCATCGATAGGGCATACAGCGCCCCCATGGCCAGCGAGCCCAGTGCGTTAACCAGCAAGGTGGCCAGGGGAAAACTCGTGCCGACAAGGCGTAGCATCAATAACGAGGTGCCATAGCGCAGCGTCGCCCCCAGCGCGCCGCCGAGCGCCACCGCCAACCAGTTACTCATAGCGTTTCTTCCCGCTGGCCGCGTTCCACTGGGCGAGCAATCGCAGCTTCTCGGAAATTTTCTTCTCCAGGCCCCGGTCGCTGGGCTCATAGAAACGGCGCCCCTTAAGCGGCTCGGGCAGGTAGACCTCCCCCGCCGCATAGGCGCCCGGCTCATCGTGTGCATAACGGTACTCACTGCCGTGGCCCAGCGTCTTGAGCAGCTTCGTCGGCGCATTGCGCAGGTGAATGGGCACCTCGAGATCGCCACTGTTGCGGGCCATCTCGCGGGCAGCAGCAAAGGCGCGGTAAACCGCGTTACTCTTAGGCGCACAGGCTAAGTACACCAGGGCCTGGGCAATGGCGCGCTCCCCCTCCGCGGGACCGACACGGTGGAAGCAATCCCAGGCGTCAAGGGCCACCGACATGGCGCGGGGATCCGCATTCCCCACATCCTCAGAGGCGATCGCCAGGGCCCGCCGGGCCACGTAAAGGGGGTCACCGCCGCCCTCCAGAATGCGGGCATACCAGTAGAGGGCCGCATCAGGGTCACTGCCGCGCACCGATTTATGCACGGCGGAGATCAGATCATAAAACTGATCGCCCCGGTTATCGAAACGGGCCACCGGCTCGCCGGCCACCTCCGCCAGGTGTGCCAGGGTAAGGTTCCCCTGCCCCGCCAACTCCGCCATCAACTCCAGCAGGTTCAGGGCCCGACGGGCATCGCCATCCACCAGGGAGGCCAACGCGCTGGCCACCTCCTCCGGCAGAACCAGCCCACGGTCCGCCAAGCCACGTTCACGGTCGGACATCGCCTGGCGAAGGATCTGAACAATCTCATCCGACGTGAGCCGCTTTATCAGGTGGACTCGTGCTCGGGAGAGCAGCGCATTGTTGATCTCGAACGATGGGTTTTCGGTGGTGGCACCGATGAAGATCACCGTGCCGTCCTCTATATGGGGAAGGAAGGCGTCCTGCTGACTCTTGTTGAATCGATGCACCTCATCCACGAACAGCAGGGTCTGACGGCCATGGGTGCTGGCGATCTCCTTGGCTTTTTCAATCGCCTGTCGGATCTCCTTCACTCCGGAGGTGACCGCGGAGATCCGCTCCACATGGGCATTGCAATGGCTGGCCACCAGTTCCGCCAGGGTGGTTTTCCCAGTACCCGGGGGACCCCAAAGCAGCATGGAGTGGGCTCGGCCCGCTTCCAGTGACTGACGCAACGGCTTGCCCGGCGCCAGCAGGTGCGCCTGACCAATGTACTCACTCAGATCCCGGGGACGCATTCGCGCCGCCAGAGGGCGAAAGTCCGGACCGAACTGGAAGCTGAGTGTACTCATGATCCCCGTTGATCGTCGATCAGGGTCCCTTCCGGTGGGGCAAAAGTAAACTGGGCGCTATCGACCGCCTCAGTCGAGAAGTTCTGCAACTCCATCACGGTCGAGGTGCCCTGGGCATCATCGAGTTGAAGCGAACGGATCGCATCGCCCTCAAAGCAGACCGTCATGCTTACCGCCGGGTGCGCATCACTGGTCAGGCGGTAGCAACTCGCCTGCTGCTGAATTTGCCACTGTGACCAGATCTTAGGATCCTGCGAGGCCAAAAGGGTCAGTGGCGTCTGTGCAACGGCCTGATCCACGGAGGTGACCGTCACCTGCTCCACGTAGGGGTCATGAAACCAGACCGCATCACCATCGCTCACCAGCAGCAGCGACTCCGGCGTGTCCTGCTCCCACCGAAACCGCAGCGGCGCGGACAGTGCCAGGCGGCCTTGGCTTTCCTGTACCAGGTTGTCATCGAAATCCCGGGCCTGCTGGTGAAACTCGGCAGAGAAGTGGGGCAGTTGGCTCAGCCGCTGCTGCAGCGACTGGGCATCGTCATCGCAGACAGCGGTGACGGGGAAAAGGGACGCGATAAGCAGCGTCGGTATCACTTTGTTCATCAATTCTGTCCTGGTACCAATACTTCGCGGTTGCCGTTATGGCCGGGCGCACTCACCAAGCCGCTCTCCTGCATCTGTTCTACCAGACGCGCCGCGCGGTTGTAACCGATTTTCAGCTTCCTCTGTACGCTGGAGATGGAGGCCCTTCGCGACTCAATCACAAACTGCACCGCCTCATCGTAGAGCGGATCCTGTTCGCTGTCGCTCTCATCACTCTCCCCGGGCAATAGGATCGACTCCCCGCCACTTTCACCGGAGAGGATCTCATCCACGTATTGCGGTGTTCCCCGGGCACTCCAGTCCGCCACCACCTTATGCACTTCGTGATCATCCACGAATGCGCCGTGAACCCGGATCGGCACACCGGTTCCCGGCGGCAGGTAGAGCATGTCCCCCTGCCCCAGCAGCTGCTCAGCGCCCTGCTGATCCAAGATGGTTCGGGAGTCGATGCGACTGGAGACCTGGAACGCGATGCGGGTCGGGATGTTGGCCTTGATAAGCCCGGTAATCACATCCACCGAGGGGCGCTGGGTTGCCAGGATAAGGTGGATCCCGGCCGCCCTCGCCTTCTGGGCGATGCGCGCGATCAGCTCCTCCACCTTTTTGCCGACAATCATCATCATGTCGGCAAACTCGTCCACCACAACCACGATGGAGGGGAGTTTTTCCAATGCTGGGGCTTCGGTCTCCATCGAGTGTTCCGGTTTCCAGAAGGGGTCGGTCAACGGCACGCCGGCCTCCTGGGCGGAAACCACCTTGGCATTATACCCCTTCAGGTTGCGCACGCCGAGGGCCGACATCAGCTTGTAGCGACGCTCCATCTCCCCGACACACCAGCGCAAGGCGTTGGAGGCCTCTTTCATGTCCGTCACCACTTCACAGAGCAGGTGCGGGATCCCCTCATAAACGGAGAGCTCCAACATCTTGGGATCGATCATGATCAGGCGAACATCTTCCGGCTTGGACTTGTAGAGCAAGCTCAGGATCATCACGTTGACGCCGACGGACTTACCGGAGCCTGTGGTGCCCGCCACCAGCAAGTGGGGCATCTTCGCCAGGTCCACCACCACCGCCTGGCCGGAGATGTCCTGTCCCAGCACCATGGTGAGGTTGGACTTGGCCGCATCGAAGGCAGGGGACGCCAACACATCACGCAGGTAGACGATCTCGCGAGAATTGTTGGGCAGCTCCAGGCCGATCACCGATTTACCCGGTATCACCTCCACCACACGTACGCTGACAGCGGAGAGGGCACGAGCCAAGTCCTTGGAAAGGTTGCTGATCTTGGAGACCTTGACCCCGGGTGCGAGGTCCAGCTCAAAACGGGTGATCACCGGGCCGGGATGCACATCGACAACGGTCGCCTGGATGTTAAAGTCCAGCAGCTTGGCCTCCACCAACCGCGCAATCCCATCAAGCTCTTCACGGGTAATAGGGTTTTCCGTCTTGTTCGGCCGATCGAGCAGCTCCAGGGTGGGCATCGGGGCCGAAGGGGCCTTGGGCAGCTCACTTCGCCCCCGCGCGTTGCGATCCCGGTTCAGAGCCTCTGCCAGATAGGGCTCCAGCGCACCATCGATCTCCGTTTCCCCGTTATCGGCTTCCCCCTTGGACTCATCGGTCTGCCAGGGGGGGGTCACTACGGGTTCTATCATTGCATCCGCCGGAGACACGGCCCCTTCAGCCGGCTCAGAAAGCGCCGGTTCGACCCGTCGTGCGCTCTCATTGCTTTGCTTTCGGGTCGAAGCAAGCGCTGTGGCCACCGGCTCCTGCTCGCCCGGCTCCTGCGGCTGCTTGAATCGCTCAAACACCTCCATGAACCCGCGAGTATCATCACTGTCGTCAGCATGCCGCGCCAGCCTTTGAGGCAGCCGCCACAGGCCCAGCGCCAACGACGTGACCCCTCTGCCAACCCACTCCGCCAAGGTAAGCCAACTGACGCCGGTCATCAGGGTGAACCCGGCGGCAATCGCGCCCAAAAGCAGCAGTGTGGTGCCCGTCAGGTTAAAAACGGGGATCATCATCCCGGCAACCACGTCTCCTAGGACGCCGCCAGAGGAGAAGTAGTGCACATCGTCGGCATTCAGAGCCGCCAGGGCGGCGATGCTCATGGTGGTAAGCAGGAAACCGATGAGACGCAGTCCAATGGAAAAATAATCCAGCTTGGTCAGATGGTAAGCCTGATGGAATACCAACCATCCGACAATGGCCACAACGAAGGGAATGACAAAAGCGGTGATGCCAAACACAAACAGCAAAACATCGGCGACCCAGGCACCGGCCATCCCCATGATATTGCTGATCTGGCCATCCCAGGGTACCTGGCTCCAGCCCGGGTCGGCCGGATGGTAGGTCGCCAGGGCAAAGAGGGTGAAGAGCGCCGCCAGAGTGGTGATGATAAGGCCGCCCTCGAGCAATCGCTGCCAACCAGTCAACGGCGCTAACTTAGTCATCTGAGTCCTTGAAGATAAAAGCTATTATTAGGCGCTACCTTAGCAAACTCCCTGTCAGTATGCATGAGGGCGGGGGCGTCAGTGAGCAACAAAATAACAGTGGCCAATAAAAAAGTGCCCATGCGGGCACTTTTTTATTGCTCTGGCAACGCTGGGCGCGGACTCAGGCCACCATGGGGGCATTAGAGGCAATCTGTACGCGGCTGGTTTGCTTGACCTCTTCCATCACCACATAGGTGCGGGTGTCCTTCACCGATGGCAGCTTAAGCAAGGTTTCAGACAGCAATCGGCGGTAGGCGGTCATATCGCTGACACGGGTTTTAAGCAGGTAGTCAAAATCACCAGAAACCAGGTGACACTCCTGAACATCCTCCAGTGTCATCACCGCCGCATTAAAGTCGTCAAACACATTGGGGGTATCCCGGTTGAGGGAGATTTCAACGTATACGAGCAGGGAGGCACCGAGGTAGTGGGGGTTAACCTGCGCAGTGTATCCAAGGATGAATCCTTGGCGTTCCAAGCGCTTAACACGTTCGAGGCAAGGGGTTGGGCTGAGACCGACTCGCTTGGACAACTCAACATTGGAGATCCGACCATCCCTTTGCAGTTCATTCAGGATGTTTCGGTCGATTCTATCAAGTTCTTTCAGCGGCTTTTTCTTGTTATATGCCATACAAAACTTCCTTAACTCCCGTCTAAGGCGGGATTTTACTCCATTAGCACCCAAATATAGTGGGAGAAATCCTCCCAGACGCAGAATATACTAACTTCGCGCCCAAGGCCAAGAAAAACATAACAAATATGTTCACAGGCCAGCAAATAGAACATAACGAATAACAGAGGCAAACTTCACAATGATTATCGGTGTACCCAAAGAGATTAAAAACCACGAATACCGTGTCGGCATGGTACCCGCGAGCGTTCGCGAACTGGTTCAGCGCGGCCATCAGGTACTGGTGGAAACCCAGGCTGGCATCGGCATTGGGTGTAGCGATGAAGACTATGTGAGCGCCGGTGCCACCATCCTGCCCAGCGCTGTCGAGGTGTTTGCCCAGGCTGAGATGATTGTGAAGGTAAAGGAACCGCAGGCAGTGGAACGTGCCATGCTGCGCCCCGGGCAGATCCTCTTTACCTACCTCCATTTGGCGCCGGATGCGCCGCAAACGGAAGACCTGGTGCACAGCGGTGCCATCTGCATCGCCTACGAGACCGTTACCGATGCCAAAGGCGGCCTGCCCCTGCTGGCACCGATGTCCGAGGTTGCCGGCCGCATGTCTATCCAGGCCGGTGCCCAGGCACTGGAAAAATCTCACCAGGGCCGCGGCATGCTGCTTGGGGGTGTTCCCGGCGTTGAGCCGGCGAAAGTTGTCGTGATCGGCGGTGGCATGGTTGGCCGTAACGCTGCCCTGATGGCGGTCGGCATGGGCGCCGACGTGACTATCCTGGATCGCAACATCAACGTACTGCGGGATCTGAACCAGCAGTTTGAAAATCGCGCCAAGGTGCTCTACTCCACCGCCGAAGCGCTGGAATCACACATCACCGGCGCCGACCTGGTTATTGGCGGGGTACTGATCCCCGGCGCCGCAGCCCCCAAGCTTATCACCCGTGAGCACATCCGTAACATGAAGCCCGGCGCAGCCATTGTGGATGTGGCCATTGACCAGGGTGGGTGTGCAGAAACCTCCAAAGCCACCACTCACCAAGATCCGGTGTACCTGGTTGACGATGTGGTGCACTACTGTGTAGCCAACATGCCCGGGGCTGTGCCACGCACCTCCACCTTCGCACTGAACAACGCCACCCTGCCCTACATCATTGCACTGGCGGAAAAAGGGTATGCCAAGGCGCTGCTCGACGACGCTCACCTGATGAAGGGGCTTAACGTCATCGACGGTAAGATCACCTGTGAGGAGGTCGCCGAGGCACTCGGTTACGAGTACCACGATCCCTACGGATTGGTTAAAGCCTGATTAGGGCAATCGGTTATTCATCGCAACGGGAGCCTAAGCTCCCGTTTCTTTTATCCGGCCATTTACTTACAATCGCCGCAACGCGAATGCACAACACGGAGTAACAGATGAGCGAAGTCAAACACTGCCAACTGTTGATCCTGGGCTCAGGGCCTGCCGGCTACACCGCCGCAGTCTACGCCGCCCGGGCAAACCTCAATCCGGTGATGATCACCGGCATGCAACAGGGCGGACAGCTCACCACCACCACGGAAGTGGAAAACTGGCCCGGTGACGCTGCCGACCTCACCGGCCCGGACCTGATGCAGCGCATGCACCAGCATGCGGAGCGCTTCGAGACGGAGATCCTGTTCGACCACATTAATGAAGTGGACCTGAACCAGCGTCCCTATCGCCTCAAAGGAGACAGTGGCGAATACACCTGTGACGCCCTGATCATCGCCACCGGGGCCAGCGCCAAGTACCTGGGCCTGCCTTCCGAGGAGGCGTTTAAAGGTCGCGGTGTATCCGCCTGTGCCACCTGTGACGGTTTCTTTTACCGCAACAAGCCGGTTGCCGTGGTCGGAGGCGGTAATACTGCGGTAGAGGAAGCGCTTTACCTCGCCAACCTTGCCTCCGAGGTGCACCTGATCCATCGCCGTGATAGTTTCCGCGCCGAAAAGATCCTGGTAGACCGCCTGATGGATAAGGTTGAAAACGGCAACATCGTGCTGCACACCGACCGCGTCCTGGATGAAGTGCTGGGAGACCAGATGGGCGTAACCGGGGTCCGGATCAAAGCCACCGACAGTGACGCCACCGAAGAGCTTAGCGTCGACGGCGCCTTCATCGCCATCGGCCACAGCCCGAATACGGGGATCTTTGAAGGTCAGTTGGCAATGAAAGATGGCTATATTGTGGTAAACAGCGGGTTGAACGGCAACGCGACCCAGACCTCCATTCCCGGCGTATTTGCCGCCGGAGATGTGATGGATCATGTTTATCGTCAGGCCATCACCTCCGCCGGCACGGGTTGCATGGCGGCGCTGGATGCCGAACGCTATCTCGACGGCCTGAAACAATCCTAATCACAACCGTGAGCAGACAGGGGCCCATTCGGGCCCTTTTTGTTGTATGAACAAAACGACTGAACAATCCAGCCTCGCCTGGTTAAAACAGGGTGCCCAAGCCGGGCGCCGCTGGATCGCCCTGGCCACCCTGTGCGGCTATGGCAACGCACTGCTGCTTATCCTGCAGGCGTGGCTGCTGGCGCATACCCTGCACAGCCTGATCATCGATAAGCTGTCACTGGCCCAGCTGCAATCGACACTGATCGCCCTCGCCCTGCTCTTTCCCGTTCGGGCGCTGCTGCTCTGGGGCAAGGAGGTCGCCGGATTCCATGCCGGCGCCAAGGTCCGTCAGGCGCTTCGTCAACAGCTCCTGACCCAATTGCATGCGCTGGGACCCGCCTACCTGCAACGTAAGGCCGCAGGCAGCTGGACCAGTGTATTGCTGGAGCAGGTAGAGAAGCTGCAGGAGTTTTACAGCAAATACCTGGTGCAGATGCGGCTGGTGATGCTGATCCCACTGACCATTTTACTGATGGTCTTTCCCCTCAACTGGGCCGCTGGGCTGGTGTTCCTGCTCACTGCCCCGCTGACCATCCTGTTTATGGCGTTGGTCGGCATGGGCGCCGCGGACGCCAACAAGCGCAACTTCCTTGCCTTGTCGCGCCTCTCAGGACACTTTCTGGATCGCCTCAAGGGCCTGTCCACCATCCGTTTGTTTGACCAGATGGAAACCGAAGCCCAGAAGATGGATCACGCCTCCGAGGCCTTTCGACAGCGCACCATGGAGGTATTACGGATGGCGTTTCTCTCCTCCGCAGTGCTGGAGTTCTTCGCTTCCATCTCCATCGCGGTGATCGCAGTCTATTTCGGTTTCAGCTACCTGGGAGAGCTGAATTTTGGTCACTACGGCGCCGGCGTCACGCTGTTCAGTGGTCTGCTGGTGCTGATTCTGGCACCCGACTTCTTCCAGCCCTTTCGGGATCTTGGCACCTACTACCATGCAAAAGCAGAAGCCATTGGCGCCGCCGACGAGCTCCGCCGGCTGATGGAAACGCCAAGCCATGACACCGGGGCCGAAGGCACAATGGTCGACGAAGGGCCTATCACCCTCGAAGCACATGATCTTGTCGTCCTCGCCCAGGATGGCACACCACTGACCGAGCCGCTCTCCTTCCACCTGCCCGCTGGCCATACACTGGCCCTGGCCGGCCCAACGGGGTGCGGTAAAACCTCTGTTATGCAGGCGGTCATGGGTCTACTGCCTTACCAGGGAAGCCTGCAGGCCAATGGTAGGGAGATTCGAGAACTGCCTCGGGACCCCTGGCTGGCGCAGCAGACCTGGCTGGGTCAGAATCCGAAACTTATCTTCGGCACCATCGCCGACAACCTGCGCATGGCCAATCCAGGTGCCAGCGATGATCGCCTGTGGCAGGCGCTCGATGCCGCCCACGCCAGTGAATTTGTCCATCGCCTCCCCGCTGGACTGGCCCACCCCATCGGAGACCGGGCTTCCGGGCTCTCTGTCGGTCAGGCCCAGCGCATCGCCCTCGCCCGGGCCCTGCTTAAACCCACCCCTTTGCTGCTACTGGATGAACCCACTGCCAGCCTAGACAGGCATAGCGAAACCCTGTTACAGCAGAGCCTGCGCCAGGTTCGGCAGGACCGCACCTGCCTCCTGATCAGCCACCGTAGCGACCAGCTTTCGGACGCCGACCACTGCCTAACCCTGCGCCCAAAGGAGGCTCAACGTGACTGAGCTTATCCCCTTCCTTCGGCTTTTCCAGCAACACTGGCGCCGCCTAGCCCTCGGGGCCCTGTTATCCCTGTTGACGCTGCTGGCCAGCATCGGGCTGCTGTCGCTGTCCGGCTGGTTCATCGCTGCCAGTGCCGTGGCCGGACTGGTGATCAGCCGCTCCGCCGACTTTAACTACATGATGCCGGCCGGTGGGGTACGAGCCCTGTCCGTGCTTCGAACCGCGGCACGCTGGGCCGAGCGTGTGGTCAGCCACGATGCAACCTTCCGCCTCCTCGCCACGCTTCGCAGTTGGTTTTTTCGCCACCTCGGCCGTCTCGCACCGGCCCGCCTTGGCGGGCTGCGCGACGCCGATCTGCTCAATCGCATGGTGGCGGACATCGATGCGCTGGATCACCTCTACCTGCGTCTGATCACCCCGGTGGCGGCGGGTTCCCTGTCGATCCTCGCCGTGACCGTCTTTCTGAGCTGGATCGATCCCCTGTTGGGGGCGGTGCTCGGCGGCGTTCTGCTGGCCCTGCTCCTACTGTTGCCGCCGCTGTTTTATCGACTCGGTCTGCGTCCCGGCGAGCGCCTCAGTCACCATCATGGTGTCTATCGCCAACAACTGGCGGATTACATCGACGCCCAGACGGAACTGCTGCTGTTCCAGGCCGAACGTCAGCAACGGGAAAAGCTGGCCCATACCGAGCAGGCTCTGCTCTTGGCCCAGGGAAAAATGGCCCGGCTCACTGGCCTATCCCAAGGGTTACTGACCCTCTTTAATGGCTGGCTGCTGCTGGTGATGGTGGTGCTTGCACACCACCAACTGAGCCAGGGCGGAGCGCCGGGGCCCCTGCTGGCACTGGTGGCCTTCGCCACCCTTGCCAGCTTCGAAGCCCTCAATCCCGTGACCACCGCCTTCCAACACCTGGGCCATACCCTGGCAGCGGCGAGGCGCTTAACTCCGATGTTAAGCGCCGATGGGGCCATGGCATTCGGCGGCCAGACTCAACCCGGCGAGGAGCGCGGTTTGGCGATCCAGGGCCTCAACTTCCGCTATCCGGGGGCTTTGGACCCTACATTAGACGGGCTGAACTTGACCCTGGAACCGGGTGAGCGCGTGGCGCTGATTGGACAAACCGGATGTGGTAAGTCGACCTTGCTTCAGATCCTCTGCCGCGAGCTTGAGTCCGACAGCGGCTCTGTGTGCCTAAATGGCCACGCCCTGGACAGCTATTGTGAAAACAGCCTGCGCCAGCAGCTCTGCGTGATTAGCCAACGGGTGCACATCTTCAATGACTCCCTAGCCAATAACCTGAGGCTGGCCAGCCCCGGCGCCACAGATGATCAGCTTGAGCAGGCATTGCGACAGGTAAAACTGGACAAGTTGCTTGAGGGCCAGGGGCTGGCTCAGTGGCTTGGCGAGGGCGGCAGGCAGCTGTCCGGAGGCGAGCAGCGACGCATCGGACTGGCACGGGCCCTGCTGCACCCGGGTTCGCTATTGCTGCTGGATGAACCGACAGAGGGGCTGGATGACGCTACCGAGCAGGAGGTGATCAGCTGCCTTCTCAGTCACCGACCCGAGCGGACTTTGCTCTACGTGACCCACAAACCGGCGGCGCTGGCACAGATGGATCGCGTTCTAATGATGGAGGCGGGAAAGCTTAAGCCGGCTCATGACAAATAAAACAGACGGTTAATATACCCGGTCAACCCGTACCAGGCCGCCGGACAGGTAGACAATACGGACCGAATCACCGGCGTGGTGCACCATGCCGGGATCGTAATCCTGGACCACCATCACCCGCTCTCCGGCTTCCGTCAATATGATCAACTCCTGGAGTCGATATTGGACCATGTTGTAGCCTGGCGAGCGCCGATCTGCCACCCCGGCGCCGGCCAGGGCACCGAGGACAGTGGCCACGTCCCGTCCGGACCCACTGCCAAACTGGTTACCGATAAGACCACCAAGCAGCGCGCCCCCGAACACTTTCCAGCCGCGGTGCCGGTCTTCCACCAATTCGCTGCGCTGGATATCCCGCACCGACTCGACCTCCCCGTAACTGACCTGCTCAACAGGAACCGCCCGATTACGGTTATACTGGGCCCAAGCGGGTAGACAGAGGCTCACCGCCAGTATGAGTATCGACAAAGGTTTCAGGCTCATGTCATGCTCCCGTCCATACAAATTCGCTTGCAGAGTTATCAGCGTATCATGCTCAACGCCGTCGAGTACCTTGATCACCCGGATGCCGACTTCCCGTCGCCGCAACAGGCGCTGGAGGAGCCCAACGGTCTGCTGGCCATTGGGGGCGATCTCTCTCCCGGTCGCCTGCTCCATGCCTACCGGAACGGGATCTTTCCCTGGTTTAATGACGGGGACCCCATTCTCTGGTGGAGTCCGAACCCCCGAGCCGTGTTCGACCTCAGCAGCCTCAAGATCTCCCGCTCAACCCAGCGCAGTGCCCGTCGGGGGCAGTGGCACTACAGCGTCAATCAGGCGTTTGAAGCGGTGATCGCCGCCTGCGCCGAGCCTCGAAATGGCGATCCCAGCACCTGGATCTGTACGCCGATGAGACAGGCGTACCTGCAACTCCACAGGCTGGGCCATGCCCACTCCATTGAAGTCTGGCATCAATCCAGACTGATAGGCGGTCTTTACGGCGTCGGGGTGGGCGGTGTCTTCTGCGGCGAGTCGATGTTCCACCGCTGTACCGATGCCTCCAAGGCCGCAGTCTGGGCACTCAGCCGGGAAGCAAAAGTACTCGGAGTGGAACTTATCGATGCCCAGATCCTCAACCCCCACCTGATCGCTCTGGGGGCACAAAGCGTCAGCCGGAGTCAGTTCCTTGAACGGCTCACCCAGCTGCGCAATCGCCCTGTGCCCTGGTCCAACTGGCGCCATCCGGTCCGACATTTCCATGAGCCAGATTGAGCATATCCCCCTTGGGATCACCGCAGTATTTCCCTGCAGCTACCTGCCGCAGCGCCAGGAGCGCCTGCTGGTTGCCGGCGAACCCCTCGATGTCAGCCAGTTTTCCCAGTTAGTAGCCCTGGGCTTTCGCCGCTCCGGCGATCAGGTCTATCGACCCCACTGCCCCGGTTGCCAGGCCTGCCAGCCGCTCAAGGTCCCGGTGGCGACCTTTCGCCCCAGTCGTTCGCAACGGAGGGTGCTCGCCAAGAACCGGGACCTTCACTGGCGGGTCGTGATGCAGCCCAAGCCTTACCACCGGCCACTTTACCATCACTACATCCGTGGCCGGCACGCCGACGGCGCCATGTCACCCCCATCGGACAGCCAGTTTGATCGCTTCATCCCCTGCCGCTGGCTCGACATCCTCTATCTCGAAGCCTGGCTTGACGGGGAGCTGTTGGTGGTCGCCGCGACGGATCTGCTGACCGATGCCCTGTCCGCGACCTACACCTTTTTTCATCCCGGCTACCCCGCCCGCTCACTGGGCGTCAGGGCCATCCTGGCGCAGTTGCAGTTGGCCAAGCAGCTGGGTCGGAACTACCTATACTTGGGCTACCAAATCGATGCCTGTGGCAACATGGCGTACAAGCGCAACTTCCAGCCCGCACAACATTTTGACGGCGTAAGCTGGCGCCCCTACCGGGGCTAATGGCTTTACAGAGGGCGTTATTTGCGGCATGATACGCGCGAATTTTTATTACCTGATGGGATGAATTGCTCGATGGCAAAAGAAGACAGTATCGAGATGCAAGGCACCGTCCTTGAGACTCTGCCTAACACCATGTTCCGAGTGGAACTGGAAAACGGACATGTGGTGACCGCGCACATCTCCGGCAAAATGCGTAAGCACTACATCCGCATTCTGACCGGTGATACCGTAACTGTGGCGCTGACCCCTTACGACCTGACCAAAGGTCGTATCGTGTTCCGCTCTCGTTAATTCGGTCGTCCCAACAAAAAAGCCCGGCAATCGCCGGGCTTTTTTGTTGGGCCACACCAGGTTCAGCTGGTCACCGCGGTTTTATCACTTTGGTAGTTGAAACGAAGCTGGCCGTCGACCACATCGATGGCGACATCCCCTCCCCGCTGCAGTTGACCGAACAGGATCTCATTGGCCATCGGCTTCTTGATCTCCTCCTGCACCAAACGGGCCATGGGACGTGCCCCCATGTTGCGGTCATACCCCTTCTCAGCCAGGTACACCCGCGCTTCCGCAGAGACCTCCATGTGCACACCCCGGGCATCCAGCTGCGCCTGCAACTCCACCAGGAACTTGTCCACCACCTTGGCAATCACCTGCATATCCAGATGATTGAACCAGACGATGCTGTCCAGGCGGTTGCGGAACTCCGGCGTAAACACGCGGTTGATCTCGCTCATGGCATCATGGCTGTGATCCTGCTGCTTGAAGCCGATCGACTTACGAATGGTTTCCTGTACCCCGGCGTTGGTGGTCATCACCAGGATCACGTTACGAAAATCCGCCTTACGACCGTTGTTGTCGGTCAGGGTACCGTGGTCCATCACCTGCAGCAGCAGGTTGTAAACGTCGGGGTGCGCCTTCTCTATCTCATCGAGCAGCACCACGGAGTGCGGGTGCTTGATCGCAGCATCGGTGAGCAAGCCGCCCTGGTCGTAACCCACATAGCCCGGAGGGGCGCCCACCAGGCGACTGACACTGTGACGCTCCATGTACTCCGACATATCAAACCGGATAAGCTCTACCCCAAGCTGACGGGCCAACTGCTGGGTCACCTCGGTTTTGCCCACCCCGGTGGGGCCGGCAAACAGGAAGTTACCCACGGGTTTGCCCTCGTTACCGAGGCCGCTTCGGGCCAGGCGAATGGCCGCAGTCAACGCATCAATGGCCGCATCCTGACCGAACACCACCATCTTGAGATTACGATCCAGGTTCTCCAGCACCTCCTTGTCCGAGGAGGACACCGACTTCGCCGGAATACGGGCTATTTTGGCCACAATCTCCTCGATATCGGCGGCAGAGATGGTCTTTTTCCGCTTGGACAGAGGCAGCATCGCCATCCGCGCCCCGGCCTCATCAATAACGTCAATCGCCTTGTCCGGCAGCTGGCGTTCATTGATGTGCTTATCCGACAGCGCCGAAGCGGCGCTGATGGCGGAGTTGGTATAGCGAACCTGGTGATGGTCTTCGTAACGACTCTTGAGTCCCATCAGGATCTGGGTGGTTTCGGCGACACTGGGTTCGCGCACGTCGATCTTCTGGAACCGTCTGGCAAGGGCCCGGTCCTTTTCGAAGATCCCCTGGTACTCCTGATAGGTGGTGGAACCGATGCAACGCAGCTTGCCACTGGAGAGCAACGGTTTGAGCAGGTTGGAGGCATCCATCATGCCACCGGACGCCGCGCCGGCCCCGATAATGGTGTGGATCTCGTCGATGAACAGGATCGCCTTAGGGTCTTTTTGTAACTGCCGCAGCACCGCCTTGAACCGCTTTTCAAAATCACCGCGGTATTTGGTACCAGCCAGCAGGGCACCCATGTCCAGGCTGTAGATGGTGCAATCGGCCATCACCTCGGGAACATCATCTTCGGTGATGCGGTAGGCCAGGCCCTCGGCAATGGCGGTCTTACCGACGCCCGCCTCGCCAACCAACAGGGGGTTGTTTTTACGCCGGCGACACAACACCTGGATGGTGCGTTCGACCTCCTCCTGCCGCCCAATCAGCGGGTCGATCTGACCGGCTTGCGCCTGCTTGTTGAGGTTGGCAGCGAAATTCTCAAGACGGTCTCCGCCACTCTCCTCCTCCCGCTCGACGCCCAGTCCGGGGTTCTCTTGTGATTCTCCCTCGCTGCCAAGATCCGGTTCCTGCTGATCGCGCTTCACGACGCCGTGGGCAATAAAGTTGACCACATCGAGGCGGGTCACCTCCGACTTTCTCAACAGGTAAACCGCCTGGGACTCCTGCTCGGAGAAGATCGCCACCAGCACGTTGGCACCGGTCACCTCGTTTCGGCCACTGCTTTGCACATGGAAGACCGCCCGTTGCAGCACGCGCTGAAACCCCAGCGTCGGCTGAGTCTCCCGCTCGCTGTCATCTTCGGGGATCAGGGGAGTAGTCTGTTCGATGAAAACTTCGACCTCATTGCGCAGCGTATCCAATCGTGCGCCGCAGGCCAGCAGGGCTTCCTTGGCGGAGGGGTTATCGAGTAGAGCAAGCAACAGGTGCTCGACCGTCATAAACTCGTGACGATTGCGTCTGGCTTGCTGAAATGCGTTGTTCAGCGTGACTTCCAGATCTTTATTCAGCATGTCGCTACCTCCCCCAGTGGTCGTTTAGGCCTGTTCGGTCGAGCACAGCAACGGATGCTGACTCTCCCGTGCGTAACGGTTTACCTGTGCCGCCTTGGTTTCTGCGATATCCAAGGTAAACACGCCGCACACGCCTTTCCCTTTATAATGGACTGTCAGCATCACCTCTGTCGCCTTTTCTTCATTCATATTGAAGAAGCGCGTCAGCACCTCCACCACGAACTCCATCGGTGTGTAGTCGTCGTTGTTCAGGACCACTTTGTACAGCCTGGGTGGCTCCAGTTTCTGTTCCTGCTTCTCCCTTTCGACAACGTTTTCCATCTGTTCCTGCTTGCTCATAGCAAAAGCCTGGCGTCTCCATTTGGTGTGGACGGATTAAATACGGTCGCAAGTTAAACTTGACGACCATGTTATCCTTTTGTTAATTGATAGATGTGTAGCGCGAAAGCGTGACACTTCCTCACCCGTTATAGGGTTTGCGGGAAGTGATTACAAGCGATATAGAAAGGTCACAGCAGAAGGATGTCGAGGTATGGCTCAAGGAACGGTTAAGTGGTTCAATAACGCGAAAGGTTTCGGTTTTATCTGCCCTGAAGGGGGCGGCGAAGACGTGTTCGCTCACTATTCAACCATCGATATGGATGGCTACCGCACTCTGAAGGCGGGACAGGAGGTGCAGTTCGAAATGGAGAAGGGCCCCAAGGGGATGCACGCGTCCAACATCCAGCCGGCGAACAAGTAGCGCAGGACAGTTGCAAAGAGAAAAGCCGATCATCTGATCGGCTTTTTTATGCCTGAGCGAACGGCTACATATTACTGATCACCGCATCGCCAAAGGCGGAGCAACTCAGCAGTTCAGCGCCCTCCATCAAACGCTCGAAATCGTAGGTCACCGTCTTCGCCGCGATGGCCCCTTCCATCCCCTTGATCACCAGATCCGCCGCTTCGATCCAGCCAAGATGACGCAACATCATCTCCCCGGAGAGGACCAGTGAACCGGGGTTGACCTTATCCTGTCCGGCATACTTCGGCGCGGTGCCGTGAGTCGCCTCAAACAGGGCAACGCCATCACCGATGTTGGCACCGGGTGCGATGCCGATCCCCCCGACCTGTGCCGCGAGCGCATCCGAGACGTAGTCACCATTGAGGTTCATGGTCGCGATCACGTCGTACTCTGCCGGTCGCAGCAGGATCTGCTGCAGGAATGCGTCGGCAATCACGTCTTTTATCACGATGGTTTTGCCGCTTTTGGGGTTAGTCAGCTCACACCAGGGGCCGCCATCGATCAGGCGGGCACCGAACTCACGCTGTGCCAGGGCATAGCCGAAGTCCTTGAACGCCCCCTCGGTGAACTTCATGATGTTGCCTTTGTGCACCAGGGTCACCGAGTCCCGATCGTTATCGATGGCGTACTGGATCGCGGCGCGAACCAGGCGCTCGGTGCCCGCCCGGGAGATCGGCTTGATGCCGATGCCACACTCCTGGGTAAAGCGGATCTTGGTGACGCCCATCTCCTCGGTCAGGAAACGGATCACCTTGTCCGCTTCCGCAGTGCCGGCCTGCCACTCCACCCCAGCATAGATGTCCTCGCTGTTCTCCCGGAAGATCACCATGTCGGTCAGCTCCGGTTGCTTGAGCGGGCTGGGTGTCCCCTGGTAGTAGCGAACCGGGCGCAGGCAGATGTAGAGATCCAGCTGCTGACGCAGTGCCACATTGAGAGAGCGGATCCCTCCGCCCACCGGGGTGGTCAGCGGCCCCTTGATGGCAACGCGAAAATCGCGGATCGCGGCCAGAGTCTCCTCCGGCAGCCAGGTATCGGCCCCATACGTCTGGGTCGCCTTTTCACCGCAGTAGATCTCCATCCAGTGGAGTTTACGGCGATGGCCATAGGCCTTCTCAACCGCCGCATCGAGTACCTTGCGCATGGGCGGGGTAACGTCCACACCGATCCCGTCGCCCTCGATAAAAGGGATGATCGGATGATCAGGCACCTGCAACGCGCCGTCGGCGGCGACGGTGATCACCTCGCCTTCGGTGGGACGTTCGATCTTAGATTCCATGAAGCACTCCTTGTTCAGGTTCGTTCTAAAACCCCGGACTCGGGGAACGGCTCGTTCTTAGACTACTGCGCTTTTTTTTTCACCGCCAGAAAGAAAAAACCGCCGGATATCCGGCGGTTTTGTCTATAGCACTTTGGTCTTTACCGACTTAGGCCAGCTCGGCCAAAGGCCGGGTCACTCCGAAAGAGGCCAGAAACGACTCGAGGATCCCGTTAAAGGTCGGGCTCGGCCGCATCGCCGCGGTCAGCTTGCTGCGATCCGCGTGGTAGTAGCCACCCATCTCGACCTTACGACCCTGGACCTCGTTGAGCTCCTTAACAATGGTCGCCTCGTTTTCCGACAATGCCTCGGCCAGCGGCGCAAACAGGGCCTGCAGCTCGGCGTTGTCCGACTGGGCCGCCATCATCTGTGCCCAGTACAGCGCGAGATAGAAGTGGCTGCCACGGTTATCCAGTTCACCCACCTTGCGGGAGGGCGACTTGTTCTGCTCCAGGAAGCGGCTGTTGGCAACGTTCATCGCCTCAGCCAGCACCTTCGCTTTGGCATTACCACTCTTAGCCGCCAGGTCTTCCAGCGACACCGCGATGGCAAGAAACTCACCCAGGGAGTCCCAGCGCAGGTGATTTTCCTCGACAAACTGCTCAACGTGCTTGGGGGCGCTGCCGCCGGCACCGGTTTCAAACAGGCCACCACCGGCCAGCAGGGGCACGATGGAGAGCATCTTGGCGGAGGTGCCCAGCTCCAGGATCGGGAAGAGATCCGTCAGGTAGTCCCTGAGCACGTTGCCGGTCACTGAGATGGTATCCATGCCAGCCTTGACCCGCTCCAAGGTGAAGCGCATCGCGTCAACCGGGGCCAGGATGTGGATCTGCAGATCCGAGGTGTCGTGATCGGCCAGGTAGTGATCCACCTTGGTAATGAGGTTGGCATCGTGGGCACGGGCACGGTCCAGCCAGAACACCGCGGGTTGACCGGTCGCCCGGGCACGATTCACCGCCAGCTTAACCCAATCCCGGATCGGCGCATCCTTGGTCTGGCACATACGCCAGATATCCCCGGCCTCCACCTCATGCTGCATCAGCAGGGTGCCAGAAGCATCCACCACGCGCACCACACCGGCTTTGGTGATCTTGAAGGTCTTGTCGTGGGAGCCGTACTCCTCCGCCTTCTGGGCCATCAGCCCGACGTTGGAGACATTGCCCATGGTCGTGGGGTCGAAGGCACCGTGTTGCTGACAGAAGGCGATGGTCTCCTGATAGATGCCGGCGTAACAGCGATCCGGGATCACCGCTTTGCAGTCCTGCAACTGGTCATCCCGGTTCCACATCATGCCGGAGCTGCGGATCATCGCCGGCATGGAGGCGTCGATGATCACATCGCTGGGCACATGCAGGTTGGTGATCCCCTTGTGGGAGTTCACCATCGCCAGATCCGGGCCCTGGGCATAAGCCGCATCCAGATCGGCCTCGATCGCCGCACGCTGAGCGTCGGGCAGCTGGGCGATCTTACGGTAGAGATCACCCAGACCGTTGCTCACATCGACGCCGAGTTGCTTAAAGAGCTCGCCGTGTTTGGCAAAGAGATCGGCAAAAAAAGTTTCCACGCAGTAGCCAAACATGATGGGGTCGGACACCTTCATCATGGTCGCCTTGAGGTGCAGGGAGAAGAGCACGCCCTTCTCCTTCGCATCGACGATCTGCTCAGCGAAGAAGCGCTTCAACGCCTGGCTGCTCATCCGTGCCGCGTCAATCACCTCGCCCGCTTGCAGCGCGGTCGCGTCCTTGAGGACGGTGACCTCACCATCCGCCGCGGCCAGCTCGATGCGCACTTCGGTTGCCTGCTCGGCAACATAGGATTGCTCGCTGCCGTAGAAGTCTCCGGACTCCATATGGGCGACGTGGGACTGGGAGTCTTTGGACCAGGCCCCCATGGAGTGGGGATTGGCCTGGGCATACTGCTTCACCGCCTGGGCGACGCGACGGTCTGAGTTGCCCTCCCGAAGCACGGGATTGACCGCACTGCCGAGGACCTTCGCGTACCGGGCCTTGATGGCTGATTCGGCGTCGTTTTTGGGCTCATCCGGGTAGTTAGGCAGGTCATAACCCTGGGCCTGGAGTTCCGCGATGGCCGCGTTGAGCTGGGGGATAGACGCCGAGATGTTCGGCAGCTTAATGATGTTGGCTTCCGGCGTTTTTGCCAGTTCACCCAGCTCTGCCAGGGCATCATCCAGGCGTTGCTCGGGGCGCAGACGCTCCGGGAAAGCGGCGATGATCCGACCGGACAGAGAGATATCTCGGGTCTCCACATCCACGCCGGCAGCGTGGGTGAAGGCATTGACGATCGGCAACAGTGAATGGGTCGCCAGGGCTGGCGCTTCGTCGGTGTAGGTGTAGATGATCTTCGACATACTGAAGGGTGTCCTTGTTATCCTTATCCCGTGGTGCTTTTGCGTTGTTATTATCCATAAAGCGGCCACATGATAGATCAATCACAGTTTCAGTGAAACGGTGCGCTAGGCTGGCGTCCAGTGAGTCAAAAACGATAAAATCATAAGATGCATCAACGTAGTAAACGCAATCACGGACAGGGCGAGGCCCGCCCTGCCAGAGACCGCCGGTACCCAAAGGCCCGGCGCGACCGCGAGCCGGCACCCAAAGGCCCGCGTAAAGTGGTGCTGGTCAACAAGCCGTTTGACGTCCTGACCCAGTTCACCGATGGCCAGGGCCGTCAGACCCTGGCGGATCTTGTCCCCATCAAGGGGGTCTACCCCGCCGGGCGGCTGGACCGGGACTCCGAAGGGCTGGTCCTGCTCACCAACGATGGGCAACTGCAGGCCAAACTGACCCAGCCGGGCAAGAAAACCAGCAAAACCTACTACGCCCAGGTGGAGGGGGAGCCCAGCGACGAGGCCCTTGCCGCATTGTGCGAGGGCGTGACGCTGAAGGATGGCCCCACACTGCCCGCTCGGGTGCGTCGGGTAGCCGAGCCGCAGTGGCTTTGGCCGCGGGTGCCGCCAATACGGCAGCGCCAGAACATCCCGACCTGCTGGCTGGAGATCACCCTCACCGAGGGACGCAACCGACAGGTGCGTCGCATGACCGCCCACATCGGCCACCCCACCCTGCGACTGATCCGCTACCGCATCGGAAGCTGGACTCTCGACGGGCTCGCCCTGGGTGAGTTTCGAGAGTGTCTGGCGTGAACGGGCGTTTCCTGCCCCACACTACGGTGGCCTGCGTTGTGCGCAGCGAAGAGCGCTACCTCCTTGTAGAGGAGTGCATCGACGGCGAGCCGAAGCTCAACCAGCCCGCCGGTCACCTCGAAGCCCAGGAGAGCTTGCTCGCCGCCTGTCAGCGAGAGCTTTTTGAGGAGACCGGGTTGGCACTGGCACCCCAGCGGCTGCTGCGCATCTACCAGTTTGTCGCCGCCGATGGCACGCCCTTTGTCCGTTTCACCTTCGCCCTGACGCTTCCGTCGATACCACCCACCGCCCCCCAGGATCCCGATATTCTCCGCTGCCATTGGCTGACCAAGGCCCAGGTGCTCAGTCGCCGTCATCAGCTGCGCAGCCCCCTGGTGCTGCAGAGCATCGAAGATTTTGAGCGGGGTGCCGGGGTGCCGGTCGACCGGGCGCTGGACCTGACTCTGTATCATGGCTGAGTGCATTGGCGGTCGCCCAAGGGTCCGTGGTAGAATGCGCCCCCAAAATTCCCGAAGTTCGATCATTGAAACCCGAATTCGTTATGTCAGAAAACCGCGATAAAAAGGTGATTGTCGGCATGTCCGGCGGTGTGGACTCCTCGGTGTCCGCCTATCTGCTGCTGCAGCAGGGCTACCAGGTGGAAGGCCTGTTCATGAAAAACTGGGAGGAGGACGACTCCGACGAGTATTGCGCCGCATCCGAGGATCTGGCGGACGCCCAGGCGGTGTGCGACAAACTGGGGATCGAGCTGCACAGCGTGAACTTCGCTGCCGAGTACTGGGATAACGTATTCGAGTACTTCTTGGCGGAGTACAAAGCCGGACGCACCCCCAACCCGGATATCCTCTGCAACAAAGAGATCAAGTTCAAAGCCTTCCTGGAGTTCGCTGCCGAAGCGCTGGGGGCGGATTACATCGCCACCGGGCACTATGTCCGCCGTCGTGACACCGCCGATGGCCAGGTACAGATGCTACGTGGTCTGGATGGCAACAAGGATCAGAGCTACTTCCTCTACACCCTGGGTGCCGACCAGGTGGCGCAGACCCTGTTCCCCGTCGGTGAACTGGAGAAGCCCGAGGTACGCCGTATCGCAGAAGAGCAGGGACTGGTCACCGCCGACAAGAAGGACTCCACCGGGATCTGCTTTATCGGTGAACGTAAATTCAAGGATTTTCTTGCCAAGTACCTGCCGGCCCAGCCGGGCAACATCGAAACCTGCGAGGGAGAGGTAATCGGTCAGCACGATGGCCTGATGTATCATACCCTGGGTCAGCGCAAAGGGCTTAGGATAGGTGGCATGAAGAACGCCGGGGATGAGCCCTGGTACGTGGTCGACAAGGATATGAAACGCAACGTACTGGTGGTTGGCCAGGGGCATCGTCATCCCCGCCTCTTCTCCGACGGCCTCATCGCAGGGCAGCTGCACTGGGTCGACCGCAAGGGGCCACAGCAGGCCGCCGAGTTAACCGTTAAGACCCGCTACCGCCAACAGGACGTGCCCTGCACTGTGACCCCGCTGGCGAACGGCGAACTGGAGGTTCGTTTCCACGAGCCGGTGAGCTCGGTGACCCCGGGGCAATCGGCGGTCTTCTACCAGGGTGAAATCTGCCTCGGTGGTGGCGTAATTGAACGCGTGATCCGATAAGGGACTGAGCATGAACCAACTGCAACAACGCACCCTGGCCTTTGCCGGGATCTGCCAGGCGATTCACCAGGTAAGGGAGATCGCCCGCCACGGCAAGGTGGAGGAGCCGCTGCTGGAAGCCACGGTGGCCTCCATCCTTAATACCGATCCCGAGCAGCCTCAGGATGTTTACGGCGACAGCAGCCTGGAGCACGGATTCCAGGTGATCATCGACCAGCTTGGCGATGGCCAGCGCAAAGATGTGGATCTCACCCGCTACCTCGTCGGTATCCTTGCCCTCGAGCGCAAGCTCAGCCGCAAGCCCGCCGCCCTCGCCGCCCTGGCGGAGCGTCTCTCCCAGGTTAAACGCCAGACCCACCATTTTGCCCTGACCGACGAGCAGGTTCTGGCCAATCTGGCCTCCATTTACGCGGATGTGATCAGTCCGCTGGGTGCCCGCATCCAGGTGGTGGGTAACCCCACCCACCTGCAACGTACCCAGAACCAGTATCGAATTCGTACCCTACTGCTGGGCGCCGTGCGATCCGCCGTTCTCTGGCGCCAACTCGGCGGCAAGCGCCGTCAACTGGTGTTGTCACGCAAGGCGGTGGTGATGACCGCCCAGCAAGCATTAAAAAACCAATAAGCCTCTACCCATTTCTCAAGGAGTCATCATGGAACTATCTGCCCTGACCGCCATCTCCCCGGTCGATGGACGCTATGGCAGCCGCACGGTCGAGTTGCGAGGGATCTTCAGTGAGTTCGGCCTGATCAAATACCGTGTGCAGGTTGAGATCTCCTGGCTGAAACTGCTGGCGGCCTGTCCGGAGATCGCCGAAGTCCCCTGCTTCAGCGAAGCGGCCCTGGCCCGGCTGGACGCCATCACTGAGCAGTTCTGTGAGGCCGATGCGGCGCGGATCAAAGAGATCGAGCGCACCACCAATCACGACGTCAAAGCAGTGGAATACTTCATCAAGGAGCGGATCGCCGATAACGCCGAACTGGCGGCGATCGATGAGTTCGTTCACTTTGCCTGCACCAGTGAGGACATCAACAACCTCTCCCACGGTTTGATGCTGCATAACGCCCGCGAGCAGGTGATTCTGCCCCAGCTGCAACAGGTGGTGGACGCCATCTTCGCCCTGGCCAAGCGTTACGCCCGTGTCCCCATGATGGCCCGCACCCATGGTCAGCCTGCCTCACCCACCACCATGGGTAAGGAGATGGCCAACGTTGCCATCCGCCTGGAACGCCAACTCAAGCAGGTGGCCGAGGTGAAACTGCTCGGCAAAATCAATGGTGCCGTCGGCAACTACAATGCCCACCTGTCCGCCTATCCGGATGTGGACTGGCATCAGCTGTCCGAGCGCTTCGTCGCCAGCCTGGGCCTGACCTGGAATCCCTGGACCACCCAGATCGAGCCCCACGATTACATCGCCGAGCTGTTTGACGCCCTGGCGCGCTTTAACACCATTCTGATCGACTTCGACCGGGACATCTGGGGCTACATCGCCCTGGGGCACTTCAAACAGAAGACCATCGCCGGCGAGATCGGCTCCTCCACCATGCCCCACAAGGTCAACCCCATCGACTTCGAGAACTCCGAAGGCAACCTGGGCCTGGCCAATGCCCTGTTCCAGCACCTGGCGGCCAAGCTGCCCATCTCCCGCTGGCAGCGTGACCTCACCGACTCCACGGTGATCCGTAACTTGGGGGTCGGTGTGGGTTACTCCAGCATCGCCTACCAGGCCACCCTGAAGGGGATCTCCAAGCTGGAGGTGAACGAGCAGAGCCTGCTGGATGAGCTGGACAGCAACTGGGAACTGCTGGCAGAGCCGGTTCAGACGGTGATGCGCCGCCACGGCATCGAAAAGCCCTACGAAAAACTCAAGGAGCTGACCCGTGGCAAGCGCATCAACCAGCAGATGATGGCCGAGTTCATCGACAACCTGGCGTTGCCCGACGCGGTGAAAGCGGAGCTCAAGCAGCTGACCCCGGCCAACTACATCGGCCGCGCCGTCGAGTTTGTCGAGTCCCTGTAAGCACTCGCTTTCCGAACGTTCACGAGTAAAAACGCCGCCCCGGTTACCCGGGGCGGCGTTTCTTGTTCTTTGTGGCCCACCAGAAACGCTGGCAGGCCGAGCTTCATGCTCAGACCGTCTCCTGCTGGCTTGGCACGCCCCAGAAACGATCTTCCCGGTGCAGGTCCGACAGGCTCTGGGCCCGACTGATCATCAGCTGGGCCAGCTTCTGCTGCGTGGCGTCGTTGCTGCGCAGCAGGTTCTCCGCCTTGAGTTGCCAGGACAGGGCAAAGTGCCGCACCGCTTCCCGGGGATCCGCGGCGGCGGAGTCCGCCACCATGTCGGTGGGCAGATCGCCACTGAGTACCCAGTACTGGCGTTTGCGAGGACCCTGCTCCTCCATCTTCCAAAGCGCGATCAGCGGCGGCAGCACCCGGCTTTGCTTATCCAGCACCTTGCCCGGCATCACCCCCTTCTCCGCCATAAACCGGTTGGCCTTTTGAAACTGCTCTCGGACCCAGGCTTGTTCTTGTTGTCCGGCTTGCGACATGATCAATTCCCTCTTGCTCTACTTCACACTTCCAAGCGGCCAATTTCCCTGACGTTCACGTTATTGTCAAGTTGGCTTTCCAGCCCGATTACTGTCACCAAGGGATGGATGCTGTGTGATAGCGGGTCCCACTGTTAAGGTTCACACAATTTTGCACGCAAGCGGCCGAACGGATCGGCGCGTCTATCACGGAGTAATCACGGTGGCGATATTTTCACACCCCTCTTTCGACCAACATGAGCAGGTGATGTTTGTTCATGACCAGGCATCCGGCCTCAAAGCGATCATCGCGGTCCACGACACCACCCTCGGCCCCGCCGTGGGCGGTTGCCGGATGTGGCCCTATGCCAATGAAGAGGAAGCGCTGAACGATGTCCTGCGTCTCTCCCGGGGCATGACCTACAAGAACGCCCTGGCGGGCCTCGAGTTCGGTGGCGGTAAGTCGGTGATCATCGGCGATCCCAAAAGCGACAAGTCCGAAGCCCTGTTCCGCGCCTTCGGCCGTGCGGTCCACAGCCTGGGTGGTCGTTACTACTCGGCCGAGGATGTGGGGATCACCACCGGCGACATCATGATTGCCCACCAGGAGACCCCCTACATGGCAGGACTGGAAGGCAAGAGTGGCGACCCGTCGCCCTACACCGCCCTGGGTACCTTCCTCGGTATCAAGGCGGCCATCAAGCATCAGCGCGGCAGCGACTCTCTGGAGGGAGTAAAAGTGGCCGTCCAGGGACTCGGCCATGTGGGCTACTACCTGTGTGAGCACCTGCACAAGGCCGGTGCCAAGCTGGTGGTGTGTGACCTTAACCCTGAGCAGCTGGACCGCGCCGCCACCGAGCTCCAGGCGGAGATCGTCGATCTGGATGCGATCTACCACCAGGATGTCGATGTCTACGCTCCCTGCGCCCTGGGCGCCACCATCAACGACCACACCATCCCCCAGCTCAAAGCCACCATCGTGGCCGGTTGTGCCAACAACCAGCTGGCGGAGCCGCGCCATGGTGAAGCCCTGCGCGACCTGGGGATCCTCTACGCCCCGGACTACGTCATCAACGCTGGCGGCATCATCAACGTCTCCTTCGAGCGGGATTACGATGCGAATGCGGCGGAAGCCAAGGTCCGCAACATCTACGATACCCTGTTGCAGATCTTCCGTCAGGCGGACGAGAGTGGCAAAACCACCGCCGTGGTTGCGGACGAGATGGCCCGAGCCATCATCACCGCCGCTCATCGCTAACCCTTAGGTAATCTTTTCAGGGCGCCCTACGGGCGCCCTGTTTCATTGAGTCGCCCAAAACGGTTCGATAACCAAAGAGTTGGTAAAGCGCTCGGTAAAGGCTGACTGACCGCCATGGTCAACGGCCCGTCCGGACGCCGGCCGCAGAGGCCCTGCAGGGTGCATTTCCCGGGGCTAACCGGTATCCTATGCCCCGTTATTCGTCCCCTTAGAGAACCCTTTTCATGCCCAACTTGCCGGTCCCCAACCACGATACCCTGAGATCCTGGCTGGAACAGAGTCAGATTGAGTATTTCCTGTGCGGCTCCTGTGAAGGCTTGCACCTGCCACAGTTGCAGGAGATCAACGGGATCTATGATGCCAAGATCGAGATCGAAGGGGAGTTCGTCTATCTCTCTGCCTCCATCGAGATCCGTCCTACCGGTCTGATGACCGCCTTCGCCAAGATGAGTGAGCTCAACAGCCAGTACCCGACGCTTAAGATCTTCGTCGAGATGGTGGATGACACCCTGCCGCGGATCCTGCTTTGCCACAACCTGGCGCTCACGCCGGGGATCAGCCCGGACCAGTTCCACTTCTTTGTCAGCGACTGCATCGAACAGATGAGCCAGGCCGCCAAGGAGATCGAGGCACTCAACGTGGTCTTTTATGGTGAAGAGGAGGAGCCGGAGCAGCCCTCGCCCCCGGTTCAGTCCGCCGTCATCATGCACTGAACGACAGATAAAAAAACGCCGGCAAAAGCCGGCGTTTTTACTTGGACATACACACTCGGGATCCCGCATTAGCTGAAGATGAGGGCACCCATCGCCACGATCCCACTCAGGATCGCGGCCGCCGCCATCACCGCGTATTTCACATCGGTATTCACAGTCTGCTTCTCCGCAAAGGGTTGGTATATCCCCCCGCGACCAAGGTTACGGAAACCCGACGATAAATGGGATCGGGATTGGCCCCACCGTGAACCAGATCACAGAGTTTTTCCCATCCCCAGCGCCCCAGTCAACAGTGCCGCAATCCCCCTCGCAACTTCATAGCGCATCGTTATTTTTTCTCCGAGCATCTGTTACCCTTGAGCGGTTGTTCATTTTCAAGGAAAGTCCCATGTCTCAACTCCTGCATACCATGCTCCGCGTAGGCGACCTGGATCGCTCCATCGCGTTTTACACCGACGTACTCGGCATGAAGCTGCTGCGAAAGTCGGTGAATGAAGATTACAAGTACACCCTCGCTTTTGTTGGTTACGGCGAGGAGCGCGAGGGGCATGCCGTTATTGAGCTGACCTACAACTGGGGTGTCGAAGAGTACGAGATGGGAAATGCTTTCGGGCACATCGCCCTGGGATTTGCCGATATCTACGGGGCCTGTGACGCCATCCGTGCCGCCGGTGGCACCATCAGCCGCGAACCCGGCCCGGTATTGGGCGGCTCCACCCACATCGCTTTTGTAGAAGATCCGGACGGCTACAAGATCGAGCTGATCCAGCGCAGCCAGGCCGGCGAGGGGTTAGGCAAAGCGGAATGATCGGCCTGGCTCTCTCATTGCTTTGGGTACTGATGCTGATGCTGATGGGGCCGCTCAACATGCTACCCCATTACCTGGCGGTGAGCATGATTACCCTGCTGCTGTTCGGCCTGGATAAACGCCGTGCCCTGACCGGCGCCCGGAGGGTTCCCGAGGCCCTGCTGCACGGATTTGAGCTGCTCGGCGGCTGGCTCGGTGCCTTCCTCGGCGCACAGATGTTTCGCCACAAGGTCCGTAAAGTTGAGTTTATGACCCGGCTTTACGGGATCACCGCCCTGCACTTCCTCGGCTACGGTGGCTGGCTTATCCTGGCCTGAACCATGCCTAGAGAAAGAGAAAAGCGCCGCAGATCTGCGGCGCTTTTTTACTTTGTCTATCCAGTGGCACAGCCCACCGGGGCAGGTCTTGCTTAGTCGTTTCGGCTCAGACCAAAGTGCTGGTACGCCCGATCCGTCGCCATGCGCCCCCGGGGCGTGCGTTGAAGGAACCCCTGTTGGATCAGGTAGGGCTCCAGCACATCCTCAATGGTTTCTCTCTCCTCACCGATGGCGGCAGCCAGGTTCTCCAGCCCTACGGGCCCGCCGGCAAACTTATCGATGATGGTGGTCAGCATCTTCCGGTCCAGGTAGTCAAACCCCTCCCTGTCCACATCCAGCAGGTCCAGCGCCTGGGCGGCGACGGACTCAGAGATGACACCGTCAAACCGGACCTCGGCAAAGTCACGCACCCGCCGCAGCAGGCGGTTTGCGATACGCGGTGTGCCCCGGCTTCGGCGGGCGATCTCCACCGCACCGGCCGGCTCCATCGAGAGCCCCAGCACCTCGGCGCTGCGTCGGACAATGTCGGTGAGGTCCCGCACATTGTAGAACTCCAACCGCATCGGGATCCCGAAGCGAGCCCGCAACGGCGATGTCAGGGCGCCCGCTCGGGTAGTGGCTCCTACCAGGGTAAAGGGGGGCAGATCCAGTTTGATGGAGCGGGCGGCCGGCCCTTCACCGATCATGATATCCAGCTGGTAATCCTCCATCGCCGGATAGAGCACCTCCTCAACCACAGGGCTAAGACGGTGGATCTCATCGATGAAGAGAACATCATTGGGTTCCAGGTTGGTCAGCAGCGCCGCCAGGTCCCCGGCCTTCTCCAGCACCGGGCCTGAGGTGGACTTAATGCTGACTCCCATCTCGTTGGCGACGATGTTGGCCAGGGTAGTCTTACCCAGCCCAGGTGGGCCAAATATCAGCAGGTGATCCAGCGCCTCAGCCCGGTTACGCGCCGCCTGGATAAAGACCTCCAGCTGTGCCTTGGCGTCATCCTGACCGGTGTAATCGGTCAGCATCTTCGGGCGCATCGCCCTGTCGATCACCGCTTCTTCCCGGCTTTCTACCGGTGCCGCCACCAGGCGATCCGCTTCAATCATCGTTGTTCCCTCAGAGCATCGCCTTCAGGGCGTCTTTAATCAGCTGCTCGGAGCTGACTCCCGGTACAGCCACCTTACCCACCAACTTGGCAGCCTGGGTCGACTTGTAGCCCAGCGCCACCAGCGCGGCAATGGCGTCATCTTCCGGATTGATTGGCGTGGCCAACGTGTCATTGCCCGCCAGGCGGTCTGCGTAGGGTGTAAGCAGCGGCGCACCAAAGTTTTTCAGCCGATCACGCATCTCCACCACCAGGCGCTCGGCGGTTTTCTTCCCGACACCGGGGATCTTGGTCAGCCCAACCACGTTTTCCGCCTGTACCGCATCGATAAACTGTTCCGCCGACATGCCGGAGAGGATCGCCAGCGCCATCTTGGGACCGACACCATTGGTCTTAATCAGCTCTCGAAACAGGGCGCGCTCCTCTTTGGAGGCAAAGCCGTAGAGCAGCTGGGCGTCCTCCCGTACCACAAAGTGCGTGACGATCACCGTTTCAGCCCCAACCTCCGGTAACTGGTAGAAGCTGGACATCGGCATCTGGACCTCGTAACCCACCCCGGCGCACTCCAGCACCACTTCAGGCGCGGTCTTCTCCACCAGCACCCCTCGTAAGCGTCCAATCACAGGAAACCCCTTATCGTTGGCGGCTTCACCGGGCGACACCGGCAAACCACTGTCATTATTTACAGTATAAGTGGGATCCTAACGGCTTTTTCCCTCAGCGTCACCTTTTGTGCACGTTTCTCGCGCTGCCATCCACAACCGGCATGTGCAATGCCCATATCGGTTCGGATTTCACACTATGATAACTTGGCTACTTCCCTCACGGACGTAAGGAATCTTCATCATGACCGCCAAAACCATCAAAGCCCGTGCCGCCGTCGCCTGGGGCCCAGGGCAACCCCTCAGCATCGAAGAGATCGACGTCATGCCGCCGCAGAAAGGCGAAGTGCGCGTGCGGATCCTCGCCAGTGGGGTCTGCCACACCGACGCCTACACCCTCTCTGGCGACGATCCGGAGGGGCGTTTTCCCGCCATTCTGGGCCACGAAGGGGGCGGCGTTGTCGAGTCCGTCGGCGAAGGGGTCATCAGTGTCGCCGTGGGCGATCATGTCATCCCCCTCTACACCCCGGAGTGCGGGGAGTGCAAATTCTGCCGCTCAGGAAAGACCAACCTCTGCCAGCGGATCCGTGAGACCCAGGGACAAGGCCTGATGCCCGATGGAACCTCGCGCTTCTCCAAAGACGGCAAAACCATCTATCACTACATGGGCTGCTCCACCTTTTCCGAGTACACGGTCCTGCCGGAGATCGCTCTGGCCAAAGTGAATCCTGAGGCACCGCTGGAGGAGATCTGCCTGCTGGGCTGCGGCGTCACCACGGGAATGGGGGCGGTGCTCAATACCGCCAAGGTGCAGCCCGGTGATACCGTGGCCATTTTCGGCCTTGGTGGTATCGGCCTGTCGGCGGTGATCGGTGCCGTCATGGCAAAAGCGGGCCGCATCATCGGCATCGACATCAACAACGGCAAGTTTGAGCTTGCCCGTCAGCTGGGCGCCACCGACTGCATCAATCCGAAGGAGTATGACAAACCGATCCAGGAGGTGATCATCGAGATGACCGACGGCGGTGTCGATTACTCCTTCGAGTGCATCGGCAACGTCAACGTGATGCGAAGTGCGCTGGAGTGCTGTCACAAGGGCTGGGGTGAATCGGTGATCATCGGGGTTGCCGGGGCCGGCGAAGAGATCGCTACCCGACCCTTCCAGCTGGTCACCGGTCGGGTCTGGCGGGGTACGGCGTTCGGGGGGGTCAAGGGCCGCTCCGAACTGCCCCAGTTGGTCGAAGACTATCTGGCCGGAAAGTTCCCCCTAACGGATTTCATCACTCACACCATGGAGCTGGAGGCGATCAACGACGCCTTTGACCTGATGCACCAGGGTAAGAGTATCCGCTCGGTTATCCGTTTCGAACAGTGACAGGTCAGGCTGCTCTGATAGCCTCAGGCGGCCCCCTCTTGGGAGCGTCATCGCCGTCGCGACGCGCCAATACGGGCGACCGCCTCTTCGGGCAGATCGTATTGGCGCTGGATATATTCGAGGTTATCGGTCTGGAATCCCACCGCCTCGCGCTGGATCATCAACTGCCGGCAGCATTGGGCTATCTCATCGAGCATCGCCTCTTTGCGCGCCCCTCTGACACCGGCCATGGCGCGATACCGTTCAATGGCACGGGTTAACGCCTGGCCTGACAGGCCCAGCGCACCGCTTTGCTCCCGCATCATCAGGGTTGAGACCCCCTGCTCCTGACGCTCTCGCATCCGACGTACCGACATCCTCCCCCCTTGGCGAACGGGCCGACTACCCTCCAGTGTATCTCAACCGCCGCGGCAGCGTCTCATCGACACTCACTCCGCACGCTGTGACGACCATCGGACAACCCGCGTCGCTTAGAGCTAAGGCGCGTCTCGTGTCTGAGACTCGAGGTCACTCAGGGTCAATACGGTAGCAACCGGTTTACCCCTGACTGTGGCAGGCAGCCACGACGGCGCTTGCGCCAGCCACTGCTGCCACCCATTGCGGGTCTTTTCGGCCACTGCCTCGTTGGAGGTGTCCAGCCAACTTAACCGGCCATCAGGGGCCAGGGTCACCAGGATCTCTGGCAGGGGCAATTTAGTGGCGGCGCCGGGACGGCTGGCCCAGTACTCGGGCCAACTCTTTGGCGGCTGAGCCTCCGTGCGCACCTCGGTGTAACGAATACTCATCCCATCGAGGATCCGCCAGCCCACCTTGAAGGTGCCGACGTCGTAGACTTCGCGATAAACCACCGTTCCGGCCTCGTCAAAGTAGCTCCACTCGCCATCGCGCAGGCCCTGGCGGTATCGCCCGAGGATCTTCACCTGGCCCGAGGGGAAACGACTCTCATAAACCCCCTCTCCGTCCATGGTGAGCGCCTCGCCCTCGGCATTCCAAACCGCCTCGACGACAAACTGGCTCTGAGCACTCGCTTCGCTCTCCTCGGTCGCGCCGGCGTCCGGATGTTGCCCCTCCACTCCCTGCCAATGGCCGACGAGCTTCAACTGCCCATTGGGGTACCACCAGCGCCACTCCCCCTCTTTGCGCCCATTGCGATAGTGCTTCTGGGCCCGCACCGCGCCGTCCGGAAAGTACTCCACCAGCAGACCGTCCCTTTTACCCGCCACCAGGCGCCCCTCCCGGAGTTTGACCTGCTGTAAGTTGATATCCACGAAGGCGCCGTCAGCCAAAAAATGGCGCTCAAGTACCGGCTCAGAAGCCTCGTAGGCCGGATGTCGATCCGCATCCAAGGTATCGGTCGCCGGATCATGCGGCGTCGCAAGCACGGAAAGGCAGAAAAACAGGGGCAAAAGGGGGATTAAGCGCATTTGGGCTGCAGCTCTTAGTCAGAGGAGCCGACAGCCTAGGGGGTGCAGCAGTTCGGCGCAAACGGGAAACCAGAAAGTGTGCCTTGTGTAACAGTTGTTATCCCAAGGCACAACATTCCGGGCCTCAGCGGAGAAACTCTGCCCGGGTTCGCAGATCATCGCGAAAGGCTCCACCGAGCGCAGTAGTGGTGGTGTGAGAGTTGGTATCCATAATCCCGCGTGCCTTAACGCAATAGTGGGTGGCGCGGATGGACACCGCCACATTGTCGGTTTCCAACAGGGTCTGCAGCGCGACCAAGACCTGTCGGGTTAGTCGCTCCTGAACCTGGGGACGCTGGGCAAAAAACCGCACGATGCGGTTAATTTTGGACAAGCCGATGATTTTATCCGTCGGGATGTACGCCACCTTGGCCGTGCCGTCGATGGTCACAAAGTGATGCTCGCAGGTACTCGTGAGGTCGATGTCCGCCACGGTAACCATCTCATCGATGCCCATTTTGTTGTCGATCAGGGAGAGCGTCGGAAACTGCTGATAATCAAGACCCGCGAAGATTTCGTTAACGTACATCTTGGCAATCCGTGCCGGAGTACTTTCGAGGCTGTCGTCGGTTCGGTCGAGGCCAAGCAGATCCATCACAGCCGCCATGTGCTGGGCGATCTCCTCACGCTTCTGTTCAGCACTGAGCCCGATGTTGATCATCGGGGTTTCCAAACCGGCGGCTTCGAGGGCGCCGCGAACTTTATTCGCATATTCCGAAACCATTGGAGCTCCCGTTTTTCTGCTAGCAGTCGTCAATGTACGCACAGTGTAACCCTAAGGTTCACAGCGACGACAGTTCAGTGCGGAATTTTTCAAAACCGCTACGAATTAAGGGATTATCGGTCTGGGACTCACAAACCGTTGGCTGGCTTCCTGTGCATCGGCCGCGGATTCAAGCTTTGGCAACAGGGAATATCACAAAGTAGGAGCAAGGCCTGAAACACCCGAAGTATCAGGCCAGCGCTCAGGTTTTACTCTTAGCCGGCTTCCCGGCCCAGGGCCTCCATCATAATGAGGCCGATAAACAAAACCGCCGCGATAACGTAGGGCCAAGAGGTCAAGGCTTCCGACTCCAGAGTGGCATACAGCCCCAGTCCCACCACGATGGTTCCCAATACTGCACTGCTATCTTTGATGCTCATATTCCCGCTCCCTGAATGGCCGGCAGCGTCCACCGGCAAACCTTAGTAATTGTCGGGCGCAGCTTATTCCCGCAACTAAAAGCAAACAAGAACAACATCAATTTCACAACATTGAGTAAACTTCCCGGCTGTAAAACAGGGTTGCCACCCCAAAACGGACAGAAGAGCCATCCTCTGCAAATTCATTAATGACTTACCCATTTCACCGCCAGAACTGATTAAGTCAGGGCAAAGTGTGTCCCGAGGTATTGCGACCATTTCCTGTCGAGTGAAACGGAATTAAGGAAAACACCATTCAGGCCCATTTGTGGGCTAGGATACTCCCGCCTTGAAGTCGCCCGGCAATAACAGTGCAAAAGCCTCCTGAACAGAATTTAATATGCTCTTGATTCAATTAGACATCGATTCAGGCCTGAGTCATTCGCCACCGTGAGACCCAGATTGCGATTTCCCGGCCCCGTCTGCGGAATGAAAAAAACGGGCCTGGGCCCGTTTTTTATTTGATGCCCCGAAATGGGACTCTGTACCTGTGCGCAGTTCAGGGTGTCGTTAGGGCAGATTCCCATCGGCACGGGAAGACCGATAACATCGCGCCCTAATCAACACCCTTTTGCGAGTGCGCTCCGGGCTTAGCGGTCCAACGCTGCATCCAGCCCAGGACATGGTGATACCACTGCGCCAAGTTATCGGGGTCGAGGATCCAGTGATTCTCGTCCTCCCACACCACCATCTCGGCAGGGATATTCTTGCGCTTCAGCACCGTAAAGGCGGCCAATCCCTGCTCCAGGGGTACCCGGTAGTCCTTGGCACCGTGCAGAACCAGCATCGGCGTACGCCAGTTGTCGATAAGATTCACCGGGTTAAAGCGCTCATAGCGCTCAGATTGCTCCCAATAGGGGCCACCAAACTCATACTCCGGGAACCAAAGCTCCTCGGTGACCATGTAGAAGCTGCGCATGTCGAACAAGCCCGCATGGTTCACCAGACACTTAAACCCCTCTGGCCAGTTCCCGGCGATCCAGTTCATCATGTATCCACCGTAGGACCCCCCGGCGGCGCAGGCATTAGCAATATCCAGCCAGGGCTGCTGCTCGCCCACCGCCTTTAACCCTTTCTGCAGGTCCTCCAACGGCTTTCCGCCCCAATCCTTGGAGATAGAGTGGGTAAACTCAGCGCCATAGCCGGTGGAACCATGGAAATCGATCATCACGGTACCAAAGCCCGCGGCCGCCCACAGTTGGGCGTTCCAACGTCCATGCCAGCGGTTACCGAAACTGCCCTGAGGGCCACCATGCACCAGGAAAGCCACCGGATACTGCTGTCCCTCCTGGTAACCTACCGGCTTGATCCAGTAGCCGTGAACCACTTCATTGTTCCAGCCCTTGAACTGGAACTGCTCAAACTCTCCCACCTGCAGATCGGCCATTTTATCGGCATTGATGGCGGTGAGCGGGGTGACCTGCTGGCCGCTGCTCGTTGCCATGTAGAGATCCGTCGGGTTGGCCAGATCATTTTGGGTATACACCAGCTTGCCACCGGCGGCGCCCACCAGGCGATTGCTGCCTTCGGTGAGCAGGGGGCGCACATCACCGAAGCGTACGTCGATGGCGAAGAGGCTGACCTGACCAACGTCCTGTGCGGTGACATAAAGGGTGTGGCTATCCTCACCGAAGGTGATGCTGGCGGCGCTGCGATCCCACCCCGGTGCCACTTCACTCACCTCGCCGCTGCGCAGGTCTTTAAGCATGATGCGAAAGCGATCCGACTCGTAGCCGGGAATGCTCATGGCGGTCCAGGCCAGGTAGCGCCCATCCGCTGAGAACACCGGATGGGCATCCCAGGCCGGGTTATCCTCGGTCAGGTTCACCGGCTCACCACCACCGACGGGCACCTGCCAGAGATCGTAGTTGGTATGCCAGGCCTGATCGGTCCCCGGCGCCTTGGCGGAGAACACCAGGTGCTGACCATCTGGGCTGAAGGCCACCTCCTCCATGCCGGAGAAGGGCCGGGGCGGAACTTCCGTATCCCAACCCGCCGTGACCACCACGGGTTCACCCAGGCGCTGCTCCAACAGCGGCGCCACCAACAGTTGGTTGCGCAAACCATCGTTCCACTCGTCCCAGTGACGCACCATCAACTCGGTATAGTGGCGACCCTGAGCCGCTCGCTCATCCTGTTGTGTTGCCTTTTTCTCCGCACAGACCAGGTCTGCACAGGTAGGATGGAAGCGCACCTGCAACGCCACCTGCTCGCCGCTCGGGTCCAGTTTGAAGCCGTCGACGGGGAGTGGCAGATCGGAGATCTGACGGGCCTCGCCACCGCCAAGAGGCAGGTACCAAAGCTGGCTGGAGCCGGAGCGACCGGCGAGGAAGTAGATCCCCTCACTGTCGGGCGCAAACTGGACACTGTGCTCCCTCCCTTCGTCGAAGGTCAGTTGAGTGACCCGGTCCGGTGTCGCCAGTGATCGAAGGTAGAGCTCGGAGCGCTTGGTTTCCCCCTGCACCTCCGTTACGCCGTACACGACCTGACTGCCGTCCGGTGACAGGGCAGCAGAGTGCAACTTGTTTAACTGGTTGAGGGCCTCCACCGTCAAGGGGGCCGCGCCCGCAGAGAGCGCTGCCAGGGTCAGCGGCAGCGAAGCGATCCATGGATTCATCGTCATGTCCTTTTGACTGCCCGCGCACGAGCAGAACTGAAATAGCGTTTACGGATTGAAATCGAAAGAAACTTTTCCACAGGTATTACGGGGATTCAAGTCGGGAGGGGGAGTGCGCTCTCACGGCGCTGGCAACTGTGCTATCCAGCGTGAGTGCAGAGGGTTTTCGATGATGCCACTGGCAGCACAATGAAAAAAAGTTTCATCCGTTGGCATGAAATTCGCTGCAATGACAACAACTTTCCATCGTGGCTCTGGCACGGCCGGATAAGATCGGTAGAGTCCTGACTTTTGCTTTTGGACCCGAGAGCCTTACCCTCCATGATCTTCGCTGTCTTCGCGTTCTGCGGGATCGTCTCCCTGCTGGCCTGCTGCACCTTCACCCTGATCACCCTGCACCGACAGTGGGAGCTTCTGGAAATCTTCCTGGGAATCATAGTGACCGCCGCCACCGTGGGGGGCTCCAGTCTCGCCTGGCTGTGGCACCATCTACTGGCCTGATGGACCCATTCACAGCCATCTCTTTCGGTTACAGAAACGAAAAAGCGGCCCCTTATCGGGGCCGCCTGAGGTTTATCCATTGACGGCTTGCCGTCCCCGGACACTCAACCCATCTGGGCGATCTCGCCGCGCCAGAAGGCGGGGCCGGTTTCATGGACGTTGTTCCCTTCGGCATCCACGGCCACGGTCACCGGCATGTTCTCCACTTCGAACTCGTAGATCGCCTCCATGCCCAGATCTTCGAACGCCACCACGCGGGCCTTCTTAATCGCCTTGGCCACCAGGTAAGCCGCGCCCCCTACCGCCATCAGGTAAGCGGACTTGTGGCGGGCGATGGACTCGACCGTCGCCGGGCCGCGTTCCGCCTTGCCGATCATCCCCATCAGGCCCGTCTCCGACAGCATCTGCTCGGTAAACTTGTCCATCCGGGTGGCGGTGGTGGGGCCAGCCGGACCCACCACCTCGTCACCCACCGCGTCGACAGGGCCAACGTAGTAGATAAAGCGGCCACGGAAATCCACCCCTTCCGGCAGGCCTGCGCCGGAGTCCAGCATCTCCTTGATCCGCTTGTGGGCAGCATCGCGTCCGGTCAGGATCTTGCCGTTGAGCAGCAGCACATCACCGGCCTTCCAGCTGCGCTGCTCCTCGGGTGTCAGGGTATCCAGGTTGACCCGCTTGACCTTCTCCCCCACCTCCTGGGTGATCTCAGGCCAGTCCTCCAGGCTGGGCACCGGCAGCTGCGCCGGGCCGCGGCCGTCGAGGTGGAAATGCACATGGCGGGTGGCGGCACAGTTGGGGATCATCACCACCGGCTTGGAGGCCGCATGGGTCGGTGCCGTCTTGATCTTCACATCCAGGACGGTGGTCAGTCCGCCCAGGCCCTGGGCACCGATCCCCAGTTTGTTGGCACGGTCGAAGATCTCCAGCCGAAGCGCCTCATCGGCGTCCTTGGCACCTCGGGCCTTGAGCTCATGGATATCGATATGCTCCATCAGCGCCTCTTTGGCCATCACCGCCGCCTTCTCGGCGGTGCCACCGATCCCGATCCCCAGCATGCCCGGGGGACACCAGCCCGCACCCATGGTCGGCAGGGTTTTCTCCACCCACTCGGCCACGTCGTCGGAGGGATTGAGCATCACCATCTTGGACTTGTTTTCTGAGCCGCCTCCCTTGGCGGCGATCATCACCTCGACCTCGTCACCGGGAACCATCTCGATATGAACGACGGAGGGGGTGTTGTCCTTGGTGTTTTTGCGAGCGCCGGCGGGATCGGCAACGATGGAGGCACGCAGCGGGTTATCCGGGTTGGTGTAGGCGCGGCGTACCCCCTCATCCACCATCTGCTGCACCGTCAGATCACTGTCCCACTGCACCTGCATCCCAATTTTAACGAAACAGGTCACAATCCCGGTGTCCTGACACAGGGGACGGTGCCCCTCGGCGCTCATTCGGGAGTTGATCAGGATCTGTGCCATGGCGTCCTTGGCCGCCGGGTTCAGCTCCTTTTCATAGGCGGCATTAAGCGCCTGGATGAAATCTTTCGGGTGGTAATATGAGATGTATTGCAGCGCGTCAGCGACTGAGCTGACGAAGTGCTCTTTCTGGATCACAGCCATTGAATACTCCAGGGCTTCCAAGCCCGCATCACGGTTTAACCGGTTGGTGAACCGGCCGTTTTCGGTGCGGCTATGATAACCGAGCCCCCCAATGGCGCCAACACCCGTGAGCCAGGTCACGCCTCCGTGATAAACTGCCCAAGGATAGGGCCACCCGGATCGCTGAGGATACACCGCTCAGAGCACCACTTGAGTCATTGTCTGGAACGGCGCTGACGCCCGTGGTGGGTAGCATGGGAGGAGACAATGCCCGCTCGAGGTTCTCACTGTACGCCGCCATCGAACACCCGGGGCTTCACGCCCTTTGGGGCACGATCACTGGCCGAGCCCCACTGGCTGACCCTGCCACTTTTACTGTTTATCCTCGGGACAGGGTGCAGTGCCAATCCGGCACCGGCGCAACCTACCGCCCCAACAGCGGTCACCCACTGGAGTATCAGCGCCGCTCCGGAACCTTTGCGCTACACACCGCAGCGTGGTCTTGCGCCCCTGCCACAGAGCCCCCGCTACGGTCCGCCAAGACCGGGGTACGCCCCGTTTCACCTCTATCCCCCCTACTCGCCCGCAACGCCGCCGATCCGGGGGCTAATCCCGCTGCAACGCCCCACGGGTCCCATCCAGTGGGATCGCAACCCAACGACTCTGCCCTCGATCGAGCAAAGGCCAGCGTTACCGCACCGCTATGTGCCCGGTCGTCAGCCGGTTCAACCCGTCCCCGAGGTGATTACGCCGGCCAATCAGCCCCCAGACTACCTGACGCCCAAACCCCCGGTGCCCGCAGTTATCGGACCGCCAAGGCGCAGCCCGGTCCAGCCGCGCCCCTTGTTGCGTCCGGTCCCGCCTGTGGTGGTGCCCCGCCCGACCTCCCCGGTGCGACCGCGTTAGCCCAGAGGATTAAGCTCCTTCGACCTCAGTGTTGAGCAACTGACGCTATGACATTCAACGCGCTTTGGGCCAAAGACACCTATCACCGCATACACGCACCGCACACGAAAAAGGCGCCCACATAGGGGCGCCTTCTGATGACAATGCCAGAACCTCTTCTTCGGAACCCTTAGAACCGGTAGTTCAGGTTGAGGGTGAAGGAGTCGCGGCTCGGCCCCAGGTTGTAGATCCCGGTGATCCGGTAGTGTTTACCAAACTGCTTGTTAAAACCGATCAGGCCGGTCCAGCGATCCACGTTGACGCCAACGTCGAAGGTAAAGTTGTCGAAGGGGCCCACGGGACCCAACTCGCCTCGCATGTAGTCCTTAAGGCCCTGGTACTCCGCACCCACGAAGATCTGGGCGCCCCAGTCCACCATCTGGTAGCCCACCATCGGTTGTGCCGTTACAACGGCCGAGCCATCGCCGGTGCCCCCTTCGAGCTTGGTCCGGGTGTAAGTACCGGTCAGTGACGCGAAGAACTGCTTGTAGCCAATGGAGAGCGTGGTGCCAATCCCGGTGAGGTTGTAGGTCAGATCCAGCGGCACGTGCAGCATCTGCTCCTCGACAATAGGCTTGATGCACTGACCAGCAACCTCAATCGCGCAGATCCCCTTAAACTTGGCAGCCACATCCGCGTCGATATTTACCTTACCCACCAGGCCGTAGACGTTCCAAAACGGAAGAATGTTCACGTCACCACGGAAGGTCACGCTCTCCGCGTTCACCGAGGCGGTGGACTCGGCAGGATCGAAGAACACCTCAAGGACCTCCGGGGGCAGGTCCAGGACACTGAAGCTGTTAAAGCCCACATCCATGTTCTGATTACGGTAGGACATGGACACACCGAAGGGCAGCGGCAGGTCAATGCCCTTGCGGCGCACCATATCACCCATCAGCGGGAAGGTACGACGCAGTTTGACCTTGGTTTCGCGGACCCGCGGGTCAGATACCCGACTGAGCAGATCCTCGTCAGCCACCAGGGGTTGACTGTCGCTGTCGTAGTAGGCCACGGGCAGCACTTCAATATGCTTGGTTACCGGCTTTCCTTTCACCGTGCCTTCGAGTCGAACCCGTTTCCTCTTTACAACCACCTTACCACTGGGCAGCTGCGCGAACTCGGTGCGCTGGTGGTAGCTGTCCACCTTAATGCCCGCGAAAGTAAAGGGTTTGTCATTGGTCAACTCCATGCTAACCACTTCACCGTCCACTACCCGCATCTCGGCACGAACGTGACGGAAATAGCTGATATCCTGCGGCAGAGCGAAGCGTGAATAGCTGAATTTGATGAGGGTTTCACCGCCACCGAGATCCGTCACCTGCAGCGACTTCTTGTCGTAGGTCTCCGCGTATTGGTTGAGTCGATACTCCAACCGGACCATCTGCTCGATGTTCTCTACCAGGCGCTCGTCCTTATGGACAAGACCCGGCTCATACTTGATCCGCAGATCGATATTTCCCTTTTCATCAGTGCTTTGCACCAGGAAGGCCTGGGTTCGGGCCTCCTCCCCATCGGTGATGGTGCGCTTGTCCACGAACTGCACCAGATGGGCGTCGGTCGCCAGGCTGGTGAGGCCCAGAGTCGGAACGTACTCAGGCACACCAAGGGTCTCAAGCGCCAACTCGGCTGCTTCTTGCTCCTCGGACTCCTCGCGACCCTCACTACGACTGGTCTTGGCTTCAGCGGCAGCCTGGAACAGCATCAGGCAGGCGGTGACAAGGAATAGGTAGAGATATCGAACAGGTTTCAGATCGGTCATTACATACTCGGTTAGTGATGCGAAATGGTGACGCTCGTCGCGGCGGGGCCCGACGGAAAACCTCCCCTTTCTCCGCGGCTGGCTGCAAAGCGATGGCGGGCGTGGAAGGCGATATCCCTATCTGTGGTGGGAGCAACCGACGGTGCTGTGAGTCCGGCTTACGCCAATCCCTTCGACCTGAAGCGTTCGAGGTTCAATGTCGCTGCTCTATGCCTCTGAAAAGGCGTGCGTACCTTACCGATCGCATTGGCCAAAAACCAATCGATATGCCATTTCTGTGACATGGTAAACATTTTTTACCAGCGGGATTGGGCCATACAGTTTCCATACAGTTCAATCACATAGGGAGAGGTTGAGTCGCTTGCGCATCGAAATGGCGAGCAACACACGTCCGTGTGTCGAGGGGCTTATCCGGGATGGCCGAAAGGGTTATCTGACCTCGCCTGGGGGATCCCAAGCGAAGTCGCTTACCAGTTCAAAATGAAAGCTGTGGATACGAGTTTGGCGCCAGCCCGGGGTCTTTGGTGGGCCAATCCCAAGCCAGTGAGCCAAAGCCCTCCTCAACCCGGGGGCAGAGGTGAGCCAATCATGGAAGGGAGGGCCTAGCGGTACCGCCCGCCGATACGCACCGAGGCTCTGCCCGCCAGGGCCACCAGGCCGCGCTGCATATGGGCATGAGTGATGGCGATCGCCAGGGCATCCGCCGCGTCCGCCTGGGGGGCGGCAGGCAGTTTCAGCAGCTGGGTAACCATATGCTGGATCTGCGGCTTGCTGGCACCGCCGGTACCCACCACGGCATTTTTGATCTGGGTGGGGCTGTATTCCGACACGGGCAGCGCGGCGTTCATCGCCGCCACGATGGCTGCCCCCCGGGCCTGGCCCAGTTTCAACGCCGAGTCCGCATTGCGCCCCATAAACACCCGCTCGATGGCAAACTCGTCCGGCTGGAACTGACGCACCAGCTCCGAGACACCGTCGTAGATGATCTTCAGGCGCTCTGGCAGATCCTGCTCCGGCAGCCGGATGCAGCCACTGCCCAGGTAGTCGAAGTGACGACCACGGAAACGAACCACGCCATAACCGGTCAGGCGCGAGCCAGGGTCGATCCCCAGGATGATACTCATCCGACCGCCCTAGCCCAGCTGCGCCATGACGTCATCGGAGATATCGCCGTTATGGTATACCTCCTGGACATCGTCATTGTCTTCCAGCACATCGATCAACCTGAGCAGCTTGTTGGCAGTATCCAGATCCAGGTCGGTTTTGGTCGCCGGTACCAGGGTGACCTCGGCGTTGACCGCCTCCAGTCCCGATGCGTCCAGTGCATCCTTTACCGAGCCGAACGCTTCCGGCGTGGTATACACATCGATGCTGCCATCATCGCTGCGGATGACGTCATCGGCACCGGCCTCAAGGGCCAACTCCATCACCCTGTCCTCATCGGTACCGGGCCCGTAAGAGATCACCCCTTGCTTGCTGAACAGGTACGCCACGCTGCCATCGGTCCCCAGGTTGCCACCGGCCTTGGTAAAGGCACTGCGGACCCCGGACACGGTACGATTGCGGTTATCGGTCATGGTCTCCACCATCACCGCGGTACCCCCCGGCCCGTAACCCTCGTAGATGATGGTTTCCAGTGCCTGACCTTCCAGCTCTCCGGCTCCCCGCTTGACCGCTCGCTCGACGGTATCCCTGGGCATGTTGTTGGAGAGAGCCTTGTCGATGGCAGCACGAAGCCGGGCGTTGGCATCCGGATCGGAACCGCCCTCACGGGCCGCCACCGTAAGCTCACGAATGAGCTTGGTGAAGATCTTGCCCCGCTTGGCGTCTTGTGCCGCCTTGCGATGTTTGATGTTGGACCATTTACTGTGTCCGGCCATAAAAAATTTCCTCCATAGATTTCCTTAGGTTAAGCCTGTTCCCAAGGAAAACAAACCCGGCGCGATGGCCGGGTTTGTGGGCACTCAGAAACGTCTGAGTCAGTCTTGCTGATCCTTGGCGATGGTCTGGATCCCCAGCTCCATCAGTTGCTCAGGATTGGCCTGGCCCGGCGCATTGGTCAGCGGGCAGGCTGCGGTGGTGGTTTTCGGAAACGCCATCACTTCACGGATCGACTCGGCACCGACCATCAGCATAACCAGGCGATCCAGCCCGAAGGCGAGGCCGGCATGAGGCGGAGTACCAAACTTGAGCGCATCCAGCAGGAAGCCAAATTTCTCTTTGGCTTCCTCATCGGAGATCCCCAGCACGCGGAAAGCTGCGGCCTGCATATCGGCCTGGTGGATCCGGACGGATCCCCCACCAACTTCACAGCCGTTGAGCACCATGTCGTAGGCATCGGAGATCGCACCGTCCGGATTGTCCTCCAGCTCCTGCGGGGTCATGTTCCGGGGTGCGGTAAAGGGGTGGTGCAGGGCATAGTAACGACCGTCTGCCTTTTCAAACATCGGGAAGTCCACCACCCAAAGGGGTGCCCAACCATCGGCCACCAGGCCAAACTCTTCACCGGCCTTGAGTCGCAGTGCGCCCATGGCATCCGCCACCACCTTGGCGCTGTCGGCACCGAAGAGGATGATGTCCTCCCCCAGGGCACCGGTGCGTTCGACGATCCCGTTGACGATCTCGTCCGAGAGGAACTTGGCCACCGGGGACTGCACCCCCTCGATCCCCTTACCGGGCTGGTTGATCTTCATCCAGGCCAGACCCTTGGCACCGTAGATCGCCACGAACTTGGTGTACTCGTCGATCTGCTTGCGGGAGAGGGACGCGCCTTTGGGGATCCGCAGCGCCGCTACCCGACCTTCCGGGTCGTTGGCGGGACCGGAAAACACCTTGAACTCAACGTCTTTCAGCAGGTCCGCCACGTCCACCAGTTCCAGTGGGTTACGCAGGTCCGGCTTGTCGGAACCGTAACGGCGCATCGCCTCCTCGTAGCTCATGTGCGGAAACTTCGGCAGATCCACGTTGAGCATCTTTTTGAAGATGGTGCGGATCATCGCCTCGGTGGTCGCCATCACCTGCTCGGCGCTCATGAAGGAGGTTTCGATGTCGATCTGGGTGAACTCCGGCTGGCGGTCGGCACGCAGATCTTCGTCGCGGAAGCATTTGACGATCTGGTAGTAGCGATCCATGCCGGACATCATCAGCAGCTGCTTAAACAGCTGGGGCGACTGTGGCAGGGCAAAGAACTGCCCCTTGTGGGTCCGGCTGGGTACCAGGTAATCCCGTGCACCTTCCGGTGTCGCCGCAGTGAGGATCGGGGTTTCCACATCCAGGAAGCCCTCTCCATCGAGGAACCGGCGCACTTCGGAGGTGAACTGGGCGCGGAACTTGATCTTCTGTGCCATCTCCGGTCGACGCAGATCCAGGTAACGATACTTGAGGCGCTGCTCTTCGGAGACATCGGTGTTGAAATCGATGGGGAGCACATCGGCCTTGTTGATGATGCTCAACTCTTTGCCCAGGATCTCGATCCCCCCGGTGGCCATGGTCTTGTTCACCTGGCTTTCCGGACGCAGACGCACACGGCCTTTTACCTGAACGCAAAACTCTGCCCGCAGGCTCGATGCAGTTTCAAACACTTCCGGCAGATCCGGATCATAAACCACCTGAACCACGCCCTCACGGTCGCGCAGATCGAGGAATACGACGCCACCCAGATCACGGCGGCGGTTGACCCAGCCGACCAGGGTGACTTCCTGGCCATCCAGGGCCTCTGTGACTTGTCCACAATAATGGCTGCGCATCGACAGCTCCTGTTTCTTAATGCGATGAGTCGACGACGCCCAGGGGCACCGTCACGGGAATTTTCAAAGCCGGCATTATAGAGAAAAGCCCTCAGGATCAGAAGCGCCCCGGCCCGCTTAACGACCTCTTTGCGCGTATAGTCGGCAAGGGATCGGCGATGGCCGTCGCAGTTTAAGCGGCGTAATGGTCGATTTCGGTACAAAATGAAGGGATGTCAGGCCTCTGCGTCCGGCCGTGCTTGCTGCCAACCGAACCAGCGAGATAAAATCGCGCCCTTGTTTTACAGGAAGGCTGTTATGACCGTCGAACAGGACAAAATTTTCTCCAAGCCGTTAGATCAGATTGGCGATTTTCGCTTCGATGACACCGTGGCGTCGGTGTTTCCTGACATGATCTCCCGCTCCATCCCCGGTTATGGCGAAATTCTTCAGACCCTCTCCAAGCTGGCACGCAAGGCGGTGACGGCGGACAGCCAGGTGTATGACCTCGGCTGCTCCCTCGGGGCCGCGACCCTGGCGATGCGGCGCGGGATCCGAGAAACCGGGGTGAAGATCATCGCGGTCGATAACTCCGAGGCGATGATCAACCGCGCCCAGTCCCACCTGCAGGCTTACGTCAGCGATGTGCCGGTGGAACTGGTTTGCGCCGATATCCGCGATGTGGCCATCGAGCACGCCTCCATGGTGGTGCTCAACTTTACCCTGCAGTTCCTCGCTCCCGAGGACAGGGACCGTCTCGTCACCAAGGTCTATCGAGGCATGTGTCCTGGAGGCTTACTGGTGGTCTCAGAGAAGCTGGTCTTTGCCCAGCCCCAGACCCATCGCCTTATGGACGACCTGCACCTGGATTTTAAGCGGGCCAACGGCTATTCGGAGCTGGAGATCAGCCAGAAACGGACCGCACTGGAGAATGTGATGCGTCCGGATACCCTGGAGCAGCATCAGGCGCGCTTTGCCAAGGCGGGCTTTCGCGAGTCCAGCCTCTGGTTCCAATGTTATAACTTTGCCTCCATGGTGGCGATCAAGTAATGGATTTCAGTGATTTTTTTAAGCGCATCGCCGGCAGCCGACTCAACCACTGGCTGGAAACGGCCCCCGGTCAACTGGCCGAGTGGCGCAAATACCACCGCAATGGTCAGTTCCCCAAGTGGGAAAAGGTGCTGGCAAAACTGCCCGGCGCCAAACCCGATTACCAGGATATCCAGACCCGGGTCGCGTTTGGTCAGCCCGAAGAACTCAGCCCCGGCGAGCAGAAAAAACTCCACAACCTGCTGATGTGCTTAAGCCCTTGGCGAAAAGGGCCGTTTCATCTTTACGGGATCCATATCGATACCGAATGGCGCAGTGACTGGAAGTGGGATCGCCTGCTACCCCACATCAGCCCACTTAAGCACCGCACTGTGCTGGATGTGGGCTGTGGCAGTGGCTACCACATGTGGCGGATGCTCGGCGAGGGCGCCGAACTGGTGATCGGCGTGGATCCGTCGGACCTGTTCCTGGCGCAGTTCGAAGCGGTACGCAAGATTGCCGGGGGAGCGGAAGATATCCACCTGTTACCACTGGGAATCCAGCAGCTGCCCGCCCTGCATGCGTTCGATACGGTTTTCTCAATGGGGGTCCTCTACCACCGGCGCAGTCCCATCGATCACCTGTTACAGCTGCAGGACCAACTCAAACCCGGCGGTGAATTAGTGCTGGAAACCTTGGTAATTGAAGGAGATGCGAATCAAGTCCTTGTGCCTGAGGAGCGATATGGGAAAATGAACAATGTCTGGTACCTGCCTTCCTCTGCGGCGCTGTTACTTTGGCTGCGTAAATGCGGCTTCGAAAACGCCCGTGTGGTCGATGAGGCGGATACCACGCTCGATGAGCAGCGGCGCACCGACTGGATGACCAACGAATCCCTGAGCGACTACCTGGACCCAGAAGATCCGGGCCGTACTGTCGAAGGCTATCCCGCGCCCAAACGCGCTATTATCATTGCAAATAAAGCTGGCTAAACCACTTAAGGATTTTCTGCCGATGAGATCTCACATCCTGATCGCCGTTACCATGATTAGCCTGCTGGGCGGCTGTGCCCAGAAGCCAGAGCCCGCCACCCAAGCCCAGCTGACCAACGTTATGGAGCAACAAAAAGCACAGATTGCGCAGTTGCTCAATCAACGCTGTGCCGAGGAGTTTCAGTTGGATGCCGCCGAGCAGGCGTATCAGACCCAGGTGATCGAACAGTTGACCGGCGTCAATACCGCCATGGCGGCCTTAGTCGCCAGCAGCCAGCGCCCCCCCGTCGAGTGCCCGGAGGTCAAACCCGATCCCCTGGGGGAGAAGATGGTGCTGGGTGAAGTGGAGCATGTGTATGTCCAGGAGGTCGGCCGTGCCTTCGATGCCCGGGTCGACACCGGCGCGGTCAGCTCCTCCATCTCTGCGCAAAACATTCAAGCCTTTGAGCGTGACGGTAAGGAGTGGGTGCGCTTCGAAATCCCGCGAAACGGCGAGCCTCAGGCCGACGAAAAGGATGAGAAAACGCCCGAAGCCAACACCGTAGAGGCGCGCATCGCCCGCTACGTTAATATCAAGCGTGCCTCCGCCGAAGGAACGGAGCGCCGCCCGGTTATTTTGGCCCGGTTGAAGGTCGGCGATTACGTGGCGGAAACCGAGCTCAACCTGACCGACCGCAGTCACATGGAGTATCCCCTGCTACTCGGCCGCAAGTTTTTCAAGGACATTGCCGTGGTGGATGTCAGCCGCAGTTACATTCTGTCCGACTCAAACAGCCAATAAAAGGAATCCCCAGTGTCGCGTAAGCCATTTTACCTGTTCGTGTTCCTGCTGATTGCAGGCGGCATCGGCATCAATGCCTACCGCCATAAGGTGGACAGCATCCCCTTCCTGCCCGGCAGCGTTCAGACCACCTGGACCGTAGAGGCCCGGGTAACCTTTAACGCCAACGGACCGGTGGAAGCGTCACTGGCACTGCCCTCGGACCCGGCCTTTACCCTACTCTCCGAGTCAGCGGCCTCCCCGGGCTACGGACTGTCGATGGCGCGCAGTAACGGCGACCGCCGGGCCCAGTGGACGGTGCGGGATGCCCAGGGCAACCAGGAGCTGTATTACACCGCAAACCTGGTGCCCACCGGCGATCTGGCACTGGAAGACGAGATGGCAACGACCACCAAGCGGGATCTCGTATGGGACGAAGGGCTGGATACCGCCGCCAAGGCGGTGATCGATCAGGCCTGGGAACTCAGTGCCTCCAATCGCTCCTTTGCCCAGCAGTTGGCCAAGATAGTCGCCAATCCACAGCAACAGCAGAATGTTGCCCTGCTGCTGGCGCGTTATGAGCCGGCCAAGCTACTGTCTCGCCTGCTTCAGAGTGCCGGCGTTCGCGCCAATATCGTATTGGCGCTGAAGCTGGAGGATGGCCGCCGTCGCCAGAGCCTTCGGCCCTGGGTGGAGGTGATGGACGGTGGTCAGGGCTACCTGTTTGATCCTGTCACCGGCAAGGAGGGACGAGAGGACAACATCCTGCTTTGGCAGCGTCACGGCCACTCGGTGCTGGAGCTGACCGGCGGCAGCAACTCCAACGTCACCTTCTCCATCATCAAAGACACCCGCTCGGCCTTGGCCACTGCCATCGACATGATGTCCGGTGATGGGCGTGGCATGTCGCTCTATAACCTTCCCCTGGAGGAGCAGTCCCTGCTTCGAGGACTTTTCCTGATCCCTATTGGCGTCCTGGTCGTGGTCTTCCTGCGCGTCCTGATCGGCGTAAAAACCTCGGGAACCTTTATGCCGGTGCTTATCGCGCTGGCGTTCATCCAGACGAAGCTGGCCACAGGCTTGATCGGCTTCTTGCTGATCGTCGCCTTCGGCCTGGTCATTCGATCCTATCTTTCCAACCTCAACCTGTTGCTGATATCCCGGATCTCGGCGGTGGTGATCGTGGTATTGGGGATCATCGCCGGCTTTACCCTGCTGGCCTTCAATCTGGGGCTAACCGAGGGTCTGACCATCACCTTCTTCCCGATGATCATTCTCGCCTGGACCATTGAGCGGATGTCTATCCTCTGGGAGGAGGAGGGACCCAAGGAGGTGATGATCCAGGGGGGCGGCAGCCTGCTGGTGGCCACCATCACCTACCTGGCCATGGACAACGAACTGGTTCGCCACTGGGCATTCAATTTCCTGGGTATCCACCTGATCGTCCTCGCCCTAGTCCTGGTGATGGGTCAATACACCGGATACCGGCTGCTGGAACTGCGGCGCTTCCGTCCACTGGCCGAGGATAAGTGATGATATTTTGCGATCCTCGGCGACTGCGCCAGCGCGGCATTATGGGGATGAACCAACGTAACATCTCCTACATCGGCCGCTACAACCCCCGTTCGCTCTACAAGCGGGTGGATGACAAGCTGATCACCAAGAAGATGGCCCTGGAAGCGCACATCAGCACACCGGATCTGATCTCGGTGATCACTGAGCAGCATGAGGTCGCCGAACTCACAGAGCGACTCGCAGGACAGACCGGCTTCTGTATCAAGCCTGCTCAAGGCTCCGGGGGCAAAGGGATCCTGGTGGTGACTAAAGTGGAGAATGGACGCTACTTCAAACCCTCCGGGGACGAGGTGACCCTGACTGACATGGAGCGCCACTGCTCCAACATCCTGGCGGGGCTGTTCAGCCTCGGTGGCAAGAACGACGTGGCAGTGATCGAGGCACTTATTCGCTTCGATTCGGTATTCGAGGGGATCTCCTACGAAGGTGTACCGGACATCCGTCTTATCGTGTTCAAGGGGTTCCCGATTATGGGAATGCTTCGCTGCTCGACCCACGCCTCGGACGGCAAAGCAAACCTGCACCAGGGCGCGGTAGGGATCGGCGTCGATATCGCCACCGGCAAAGCCCTGCGCGCAGTACAGTACGATGAACCTGTGCAGACTCATCCGGACACCGGCAAGGATCTGTTCGAGGTACAGGTGCCCCATTGGGACAGACTGCTGGAGCTGGCTTCCGGCTGTTACGAGATGTGCGGCCTGGGCTACTTGGGCACCGACATGGTGCTGGACTCAGAGCGGGGGCCTCTGCTGCTTGAACTCAACGCGCGTCCAGGATTGGCGATCCAGATCGCCAACAATCAGGGCCTGCTGCCGCGACTGCAGAAGATTGAAGCCCTGGGCGAAGAGCGCTTCGAGGTCAAAGATAGAATCGCCATGGCCAAAGAGTGGTTTGGCAGCGGCCGCTAACCGGCCCCATGAACCAGAACCGGCGCCCATCTGGGCGCCGGTTGTTTTTTAGCCCAACCCTAAGGGGATTCAGGGTACTGAAATTGGGGCATTCCCGCGGGAACCATCACTCCTCGCACTTTCTTACTTAGGCGCCAAACAGCGCATCCACTTTAGCTTTCGCTTCCGCCATCCCAGCATCGGCATTCCCCGCCATTCCTTGGGCCGCGACCACCTCAACCTCTTCGATGCCGATGAAGTTGAGCAACTGCCGCAGGTAAGGTGCCTGATGGTCCATGGACGCCCCCTCCTCGTAACGCCCGCCCCGGCTCAACAGCAACACGGCGTGCTTTCTTGGCAGCAAACCCTCGGGCCCGTTGCTGCCGTAGCGGAAGGTCACGCCGACCCGGCAGATATGGTCAAACCAGGCCTTGAGCGGCGTTGGGATGGAGAAGTTATACATCGGAGCGGCGATCACCAGATCGTCCGCCGCCTTGAGCTCCTCGATCAGGCTATCAGACAGGGTAAGTTGCACCCGCTGGGCTTCGCTACGCTCATCAGCCGGCGTATAAAACGCCGCGAAGGTGGCTTCATCCAGGTGTGGCGGCGGGTTCGCACCCAGATCCCGATGCAACACCCGGCCATCAGGATTCACCCTGCGCCATTGCGCTTCGTACTGTTGCGCCAGGGTGCGGCTATGACTGTGCGCCAAGCTGGCACTGGCATTGATGATAAGTAGGGTTCTCATAACGGGCTCCTTCGCTCTGACTAAACTCGAGAATACTTGCATCGAGACGAAAGAAAACCCCATAATTTCGCTCATTCCTTTCTAACAAATGAGACGCTTATGTATCGGCCCCACACGACGCTTGAGCAATGGCGGATCCTGCAGGCTGTGGTCGATCACGGCGGCTATGCCCGGGCCGCCGTCGCCCTAAACAAGAGCCAATCCTCCCTCAATCATGCGGTGGCCAAGCTGCAACAACTGCTCGGCGTTACCCTGCTGGAGGTGAAGGGACGCAAGGCAGAGCTCACGCCCCAGGGACGGGTGATGCTAAGGCGTTCCCGGTCCTTAACGGCGGAGATAGAGCAGTTGGAGCTGCTGGCAAACAATCTGGAGCAGGGCTGGGAGCCGGAGATCACTCTATCTCGTGAGATCCTCTACCCCACCGATGCCCTCTACCGGGCGATGAGTCACTTCTATCCCGAGAGCCGGGGTACCCGGCTAACAGTGATCGACAACGTCCTCTCAGGCACCCTAGACGCCATCAGCGGGAAACGCTGTGATATCGCGATTACCGCGCAATCGCTGCCAGGACATAGAGGGCGCCCCCTCGGCACGGTGATGATGCTTCTGGTGTGTCACCGGGATCACCCCCTGAGCAAGGAGGCGGTGATCGATGAAGCCCGGCTGACCAAGGAGCTGCAGATCGTGATCCGGGATACCGGCTCCCAGGCAGACAAAGATCTGGGCTGGCTGAAAGCGGAGCAGCGCTGGACCTTCTCGAATTTCCATGAGGCGCTGGCGATCCTGCAACGGGGAGTTGGCTTCTGCTGGGTTCCGCAACACCTGGCGCAACCAGCGTTACAGGAGGGGTCCCTGGTCCATCTCCATCAAGCCCAGATGCACAGCACCGAGTTGCCCCTCTCGATGGTGTTCCCCAGCCCGGATACCCTGGGGCCCGCGGCCCGGCGATTTGCCGAATTGATAGAGAGTTACTGTCCGGCCCAACAGCGTTCATAGGTGCGGTTATCCGTCGTTAGCTATTAACAAATAAACAGTTTTTATCTCAGGTAACGGTGCAAGGGTGGGTTGAAATGTGGTACTGATCGTCGCTGTTTTAATTTAACGCTAACAACTCTAAGGAATAAGGAGCGCAAGGATGACCTGGCTTACGGATCTCATCAGTGCCATCAATGGCGTCGTCTGGGGCGTACCCATGCTGGTGCTGATCCTCGGCGTCGGCCTCTATCTCACCCTAGGGCTGGGATTCATGCCGCTGCGCAAGCTGGGCACCGGTTTTCGCTTATTGTGGCAGGGGCGAGAAGAAAAACAGGGAGACCAAGGCGACATCAGTGCCTTCAATGCCCTGATGACCTCCCTCTCCGCGACCATAGGCACCGGCAACATCGCCGGGGTGGCAACCGCCGTCGCCCTGGGGGGCCCCGGCGCCCTGTTCTGGATGTGGTGCACGGCCTTGGTGGGGATGGCAACCAAGTACGCGGAGGCGGTATGTGCAGTCAAGTACCGCGAAACCGATGCCAACGGCGAATTTGTTGGCGGCCCCATGTACTACATCAAGAACGGACTGGGGCCCAAGTGGGGCTGGCTGGCCACGGCGTTCGCATTCTTTGGCGCCGTAGCCGGTTTCGGTATCGGTAACGGTACCCAATCCAACTCAGTGGCTCACGCGCTGGAGAGCAACTTTCAGATCGATCCCCTGCTCACCGGCATCGTGCTGATGTTGGCGGTGGGTGCTGTCCTGATGGGCGGGATCAAGCGCATTGCCGTTGTCGCCGGTAAACTGGTACCCCTGATGGCCCTGTTCTATATCGCCGGCGGTTTGGTGATCCTGGCGCTGAACTTCAGCGCCATCCCGGCGGCGCTGGAGCTGGTGATCGTCAGCGCCTTCACGCCGGTAGCGGCGCAAGGTGGCTTCGCTGGGGCCGCGGTCTGGGCGGCCATTCGCTTCGGGGTGGCCCGAGGGGTGTTCTCCAACGAGGCCGGCCTGGGATCTGCACCCATCGCCCATGCCTCAGCCAAAACCAACAACCCGGTCCGCCAGGGCCTGATCGCCATGCTCGGTACCTTTATCGACACCCTGATCGTCTGCTCCATCACCGGCCTTGCGATCATCCTGACCGGCGTCTGGGACAGCGGCGAAAGTGGCGCCGCCCTCACCACCGCGGCCTTTGGCAGCGCCATTCCCTACGGCCACCTGGTGGTGTCACTCTCCCTGGTGATCTTCGCCTTTACCACCATCCTGGGCTGGAGCGTCTATTGTGAACGCTGCGTACAGTACCTGCTGGGGAGTTGGGCGGTGAAACCCTTCCGGTTGCTCTTTACCTTGGCCGTGCCCCTGGGTGCCGTGGCCAAACTGGATTTTATCTGGCTGCTGGCAGACACCCTCAATGCGATGATGGCGATCCCCAACCTGATCGCCCTGGTGCTGCTCAGTCCGGTGGTGTTTCGTCTGACCCGGGCCTACTTTGCCAAACCTGAAACTCTGGCAGAGGTGACATCGGTGAAGACACCCCGGTAATCGCACTCGGTGGAGGCTGCGACCTCCCCCAGTGTCTCCGACGGAGGTTGGGCCCGAGCCTCTTTGCCCACCGTTCAGAGGCCGGATGTGGCCGATTTCAATGAGGAGTGGAGTGTGCTGTTTTCGCCAATAACCCTCACAGACTCCCTACGGCACCTAGCCCCCTTGAAGTGGGTGGCGACCGCCCTACTCCTTCTGCTCGGTGGCTGCAGTTCGACGCCGTCCACTCAAAGCGGGGGCGAACGTAGCCCTCTGGTTGCACTTCTCGCCCCCAGCAACGCCACGCCCCTAGTTCCCCTGGCCGCCGGCATCGAGCCACCCCAGGCGGTGACCCTGCTCTGGGTCGCGCCCCCCGCCGCCCTTCACACCCCTATTGGCGCTGAGGAGCGCACTTCACTCCCAACAGCTCATCGGGTGCTCAACCTGATCGCCCCTGTGTTCGCCCACTCCCCCCTGATCCATCGGGTGCAGCTGATTGAGGAGCACGTCAGCGTCGGCCCAGTGCAGCCCGCATCCACGCACTCCCCCTACCACACGGCCCTGCCAAAACTGGATGACCAGAACGGTCGCTGGCTGGCCCTTGTCACGGTGGATCTCGTCTCTCATGGCCCCTACCAGACCCTTACCGGCATGCAATCCCTGCCCAAGGACAGCCTGGAGTACCGCGCGGAACTGGCGCTGTTTGACTATCCACGGGGACAACTCTTGATCTGGGCACAGGGACGCTCGGCTTGCACCGGGCTCCACTCCGATTCAGCGGTTTCCACGCCAGCGCCAGGCTGCAGCGTCACCATGACACTTCAGGATCTTGCCCGTGGGCTGGCACTGGAGCTTGACCGCATGCCACAGCGGATGATGCAGGAGAAAATTGTGGAGGCGCCGCTTCGGGCCCGGCTGGAAAGTGGTGCCCTAGCCAACCTGCTCCTGTTGCTTGTGATGTTGACGCTCTGGCGACGCCAGAACGTCACTGACCCTCAGGCGCCTCGCTGAAAGCCCTTGGGAAGCTGGCGTGAAAGCCGGCCGCGCCGGCAATGCGGCACAAACCGTTCCTGGCTGCGCTCCCCCGCCAGAAGCCGGTCAGTGCGGTACCCCTCAATGTCGTAAAAGCATGGTAGGTCAGTCTTCTACCCAGATTGCTTCGTTTTGGCTTTATGTGCCGACCTCCAGATCACGGGTGTTGGTTCGCCATTTTCTCCCAAACGACTCGGCCACATTGGCCCAACGCTGAAGTTGCATCCTGGCAACAGCAATGGCATTGTCTTGCGCTGTCGGGGGGCTTTGTTCCCCGCTCAATGGCGCAGCAGGGATGCATGCCAGCAGGAAGATTCAACCATACTGAAGATGTAATCCCCTTTAAGAGGTGATGATGCGAGGCTCCCTATTTGCCCTGTGTGCCCTGGCTTTGCCGGTGGCGGCACTTGAACTGCTGCTGTCCCACTCCCCCGAACGTGCGCCCGCCCTGCCACTGGACGGCCAAAGCGTCGAAGGGGAGATCTACGTCTTCGTGGATCCCCCCCATGAGATCGCGCAGATCGACTTCTCTCTCGACGGTCACCCATTGACGACAGAGGAATACCCCCCTTTTGACCTTCAGGGTACAGATAACCAGGGTAATGCCCTGCCCTTTGCCACCGAGAGCCTGGAGGAGGGGCATCATACCCTCACTGCCCAGATCGCACTGGTTGACGGCCATGAAGTGCAACTGAGCGCCGATTTTCGGGTTACCAACGTCCCTGCCAGCCTCTACCTGTCGGAGCCCAGCGTGGTGATCGCCACAGATCCCGAGACCCCAATGACCGAGGAGGTGACGCTGACGGAGTCCACCGGCGAGAGCCTTCCCTTTACACTGGATTATTTTGCCGATTGGCTGGTGGTCAACATCACCGAAGGGGAGACACCACAGGTGCTCGAACTGACCGCGGACCCGACCGGCCTGGTACCGGGGTTATACGACACCCAGGTCTACATCGACGTACCCGGCTACGATGCCCTGATGTTGGAGGTCACCATGACCGTGGGCGACAGCTAAGCCCAGAACCGTTCAAGGTCGCCCCACCGGGAAGCGACCGGGCCCCCTCCCTGCATTGCCCGGCGCTGGGTAAAAACGACAACTAATCTTACTGCTTACCCAGTTGTCCGTTGTATGGGGATCCCCGCCATGTGCCGTCGCCTTCTCCTGCTCTGTCTGCTGTTTGCCGCTCCCCTCTTCGCCAGCGAGCTGATGGTCTCAAGCCAGCCCGACCGATCCAACGCCGTGCCGCTTCAAAACCAGATCCTCGAAGGCCAGCGCTTTATCTTCTACCCCGATGAGGCCGGCTTGCAGCAGGTCAGATTCTTTCTCAACGGCACTTTCGAGAAGGAGGAGAATCGGGCCCCCTGGGATCTCGGTGGCACAGACAGTGACAGCGCCCGCTCGGCGCTGGCGTTTGATACTGGTGATCTTGCCGAGGGCAGCCAGGAACTGGAGGCCCGGCTACGTTTTGACGACGGCAGCACCAGCTCGGTGTTCGCCACCTTCCAGGTACAAAGTGACACCACCCCAATTTTGCTGGCCGACCCCGGTGCTATTGACGTTGCCCTGATGCCGGAGCAGACCACCACCACATCGCTTCAACTCAGCACCAGCGATGGTCAGGCAACCCCACTGATCCTGACCGAGAACAGCCCCTGGCTTTCGCTCAGTTCTTACTCCGGTGTCTCCCCTCTAACGCTCGAGGCTGGGCTCGACGGAAGAGGACTGGAACCTGGGACCTATAGCAGCAACATCGCGGTGAACGCCGACGGTTACCCGCCACTGACGCTGCCGGTAACCCTAAGGATCGGTGATGTCTCTGGCGATGACGCGCCGCAACTGCACCTGGCCTGGGATCGCGGTGCCGATGGCCTGACCGTCGTCTGGTTCAGCCCAGACCCTGCTACGCCAACCCAGCTGCAACTGCGAGCCGCGGGCCAAAGCCAGTGGCTGAACCTTCAGGGCCAACCAAGGCACAGCAACGACGATGGGATCTACCACCAGGTCGGTGCTGACAATCTCACCGCCTCCACCCGCTACGAGTTCCGCCTGCTGCTGGCCCCACAAAGGTGGAGTCGCATCTACACCACCCTGAGTCCGCCCGAACCCGGCAGTGCGTGGGAGGCGGCCTTCGTCGCCGACACCGGCCTGATTGGACGGGAGGATGGCCTGGCCACCGGCACCGCTGCGGTGATCGGGGCGCTCGCCAACCAGCCACCGGACCTTCTGTTGCTCGGCGGCGACTACGCCTACTACGACACCGACAAACGCTACGGGACCCTGGAGCGGACCATCGATGCCTGGTTTAACCAGATGGCCCCCCTCGCGGAAGTGGCGATGATGCCGGCCTGGGGTAACCATGAGATCCGGCTCGGCGAAGGGTTTGCCCCCTGGGCCGCCCGCTTTCCCCTTCCCGCTGGTTATGACGAAGGACGCATGTACGCCTTCGACGTCGGTGATGTTCACTTTATCTCCGTCTACGCCTTCCACGAGAAGGAGTCGATGCCCCAGTCCGCCGTCGACTGGCTCAGCGATCACCTGGATGCCATCGCCGGCCGTGAGTACCGCTGGGTGATCCCCTTCATGCATGTCGCCCCCTTCTCCGACGGCACAAACCACCCCTCCGCCCATCTTATTCGGGCCCAGCTCGGGCCCCTGTTCGAAAAGCATGGGATCCGCCTGGTGCTCACTGCTCACGACCAGAATTACGAGCGGACCTGGCCACTGGTGGACGTACCTGAGAGTAACCAGCCCACCAGTGAGCGGCTTGACTGCTACGGCCCCGCAGACGGCACCATCTATATGAAGATCAGCCCCGGGGGAAAACGCAGCAACATCAACGGTGATTTCTCCCAGTGGCGCACGGTACCGGCCCCAAGCTGGACCGCGTTTCGCAACAACGATGCTCATCACTTCGCTCGCCTGGCCTTTACCGCCGCGGGCGAGCTCAACGTCAAAGTGTACGGTATCGACGGCGATCAGCCACTCAGGCAGATCGACAGTTTCTCCCTAAGAGCGGGCTGCGGCGGCGCCATCAGCGCAGTGCCTGCGAGCCTGAGCTTTAACCTGGCCCCCGGCGAGTCCGCCACCCAAACTCTGCAACTCTCGTTGACCGAGGGCAGCGGCGACCTCAGGGTTGACACCGACCAGCCCTGGCTCAGGGTCGCGCCGGCCCAGGGCCCCAGCCCCTTGGTCACTGACGTGGAGGTGGATACTCAGGGGATGGCACCGGGTAACTATCAGGGTCAGCTTAGGGTCGAGTCCAGCGAGGAGCTCAGTCGCACCCTGGGGGTAAACCTGTCACTGTTCGACGATCAATACCGCGTCCTCATCGCCGACAATCCTGAGCGTGCGAGCCCGATCCTGATGGAGGACGCCAGAGTATCCGGCGAGATCTTCGCCTTTATCGATCCCCCGACCGGCCTGGACCAGGTCAATTTCCTGATTGATGGCGTCCAACAGCAACAGGAGAATCGCGCCCCCTGGGACCTGGGCGGCACGGCTGGCGATGGCAGTGCTCAACCCTTTGACACGGCTTTCTTAAGTGACGGTCTCCATACCCTCACCGCGCGCCTGATCCTTGCCGATGGCGGTGAAATGGAGCAGATATTGGGCTTCACCGTAGCCAACGAGATCCGCGACGGTGCCCCGGTGTTCACCCCAGCGCAGCTTCAGATCCCCTTAACCCTGCCCGAGGTTAGTGCCGAGTTGAACGTATCGGTCAGCGCGAGCCCGAGCAGCACCGTCACCCTTGAAACTCCGACCCCCTGGCTATCCGTGGCGCCCGGCAGCGGCCAGACCCCGCTGGCCGCCACCGTTACCGTGGACGCCAGTGGCCTCACAAGCGGCAACTACCAGGGGCTGGTGCGCGCCAGCAACGCAGTGGGCAGTGATGAGCTACCGGTTACCCTGGTCCTCACGGAGGCGGGCAGCGCCACACCGCTCTGGTGGTCCACCCGTGCGGATCGCAGCGCCCCGATAGCGCTCGAAGGGTCAAGTGTCGAAGGCATTGGCTACGTTTTCGTAGCGGATGATGGCCTGATCCGACGAGTTCGCTTCTACATCGATGGCATCGAGGTACAGACGGAGAACAATGCCCCCTGGGATCTCGGGGGCACGGCCAATGACAGCAATCGAAATGCACTGCCCTTTGACTTTGCCACCCTGGGTGCGGGGTCACACTGGGTGGAAGCGCGAATCGAAAGACCCGCGGGTGAGGAGCGAACCGGGGCGACCTTCACGGTGACGCCCTGAGGCAGTGCCCGGGCCCGGCGATGGGAGCAGGCGCGTCAGGGGGCCCTCGTGATAACCGGCGCAGGTAAACCAACCCGGGTTCTTGAGGTGGCACCGGCACCTGGGATGGTGCCGGTGAGTTGGCCATGCCTAGTCGAGGGTTTTGCGAAACCTCATGGAAGCCAAAAGCAGCCCGGCGAGGGTAAACACGCCGAGCCAGATGAGGTCCGGTACCAGATCGCCAAGTTCGGCCTGGCGCAGCAGGACGCCGCGGATGCAGCGCATGAAGTGCGTCGCCGGGAGGGCCTCGGCGATGATCTGCGCCGCGACCGGCATCCCCTCGTAGGGGAACATGAAGCCGGAAAGCAGGATCGAGGGCAACAGGATAAACACCGTCATCTGCATCGCCTGCAACTGACTTTTCGCCAGGGTGGAGATAAGCAGTCCTAGGACCAGGCTTGCGGCGATGAACAGGAGCGTGATCACCAGCAGATCCAGTGCGCTGCCACCGAGTGGGATCCGAAACAGCACCCGCCCCAATCCCAGGATGATCCCCGTCTGCAGCAGACCGACAAAGATGTAGGGAATGATTTTGCCCAGCATCAACTCCAGGGGGTGGATCGGGGTGGTAATCAACATCTCCATGTTACCCCGCTCCTGTTCGCGGACGATCGCCAGGGAGGTAAAGAGGATCATGGTCATGGTGAGGATCACCCCCACCAGCCCCGGCACGATGTTCACCGCCGTCCTTTGCTCCGGATTGTAGAGCAGTGTCACCTCGAACGTCGGCACCGTGTGCAGGGAGCTCTGGCGAAAGAGATCCGGCAGCGGCATGGAACGTAAGCTCTGTATCGCCCCGGCCACCACGTTATCGGAGCCATCCACCAACCACTGGGCGATGGGCCGACTGAGGGGCTCGTCACTGGATGCCGGGGTGGACAGTCCGGCAACGCTGTGACGTGCCAGGCGATCATCCACGTCCGGCGGGATGATCAATACCGCCCGCACCCGCCCTTCGGTCAGTGCCGCCTGACCCTCGGCCAGATCCACGCCCCGGCTCACCACCTCGACCACCTGGGTCGCGATGACACTCTGGATCAGCGCCCGGCTGAGCCCGGTCTGGCTCTGATCCACCACCGCCACCGGCAGATCCCGTACCCGGTTATTGATGGCGTAGCCAAACAGCACCAGCTGGATAAGCGGGATCATAATCACCATCGCAAAGGTCATGCGATCCCGTCGCAGCTGCATCAACTCCTTAGCCAACACCGCCCAGATCCGCCTTAACCCCTTCATTGACGCCGGGCTCCCGCGGTACGCATAACGAACACATCCTCCAGGCTGGGGCGAACCTCCACCCCATCGTGAAGCCCCTCGCAGCCCGGCTGAGCCAGCAGCCAGGCGACGGGGTCCGGCTGCTGCCGGTCCACCAGGATCCGCAAACGGCTGCCCAACTGGGCGGCACTGCGAACCTGGGGGAGTGAGATGAGCTGCTGCTTCACCTGGCGCAGGTCCGCCCCGGCCAACTCCACCACCCTGCCCCCCATCGAGGCCATCAGCGCCTGCGGCGCATCGTCAGCACGTTTGCGTCCGCTCTGAAGGATCGCCAGCTTGTGGCAGCGCTCCGCCTCATCCATGTAGTGGGTGGAAACCAGGATGCTGGCACCGGCGGCACAGAGATCAAACAGCTGCTCCCAGAAATCCCGCCGGTTTTCCGGATCCACCGCCGAGGTAGGCTCATCGAGAAAAAGCAGGCGCGGGCGATGCAGCACCGCGGCGGCCAGGGCCAGGCGCTGCCGTTGGCCGCCGCTCATGGAGCCCGCCAGCTGCCCGGTCAGGCGATCCAGCCCATACACCGCCAAGAGTTCATCTATGCGGCGGCGGGTCTCGCTGCCGGAGAGTCCATGGATCCGGGCCATGAACTTCAGGTTCTCCCTCACCGTAAGATCGCCGTAGAGGGAGAAGCGCTGGGTCATGTAGCCGATCTCCCGCTTCAACGCCTCGGCGGCCTGTGGCAGCCGGTGACCAAGCACCGTCACCTCCCCCTCCGTGGGGGCCAGAAGGCCGGTTAGCAGGCGGATAGCGGTGGTTTTCCCGCTCCCGTTGGGGCCCAGGAAGCCATAGATAATCCCGGGCTCTACGGTCAGGTCCAGCCCATCGATGGCGGTGAAATCGCCAAACTTTCGCACCAGGCCACGAGCCTGGATCACCGCTTCGGTCATGGCAGGACCACCTGGGCCGGCAAACCGTTGGGCAGCGCCGCGGCCTCGGCCGGGAGTTGTACCTCCGCCAGGTACATCAAGCGGCTGCGTTCAGACTCATTGAGGGCATAGTAGGGGGTAAAAGCCGGCTCGTTGCTGATCCAGCGCACTCGCCCTTGCCAACTTTGCGCCACCCCATCGACCCGGACGCTGAGACTCTGTCCGGTGCGAACCGATGCCCGGTAGGGCTCAGGTACGTAAACCCGGGCATAGGGGGCTTCTCCTGCCAGCACCACCGCCACCGGGCTGCCGATCCGTACCCGCTCACCCAGGTTCCAGGGCAGGTTATCCAGGCGACCGCTGCGAGTGGCGGTGATGGTGAGCTCCGATAGGGTCTGCACCTGTCCTGCCAGCTCCGCCCGGGCCGCTGCCAGCTGGGCCTCCCCCATGCGCAGATCCTCCTCACGGGTGCCGTTGGTCAGCTCAAGCAACCGCTCCTGCGCACTGCGCAGCGCAGCCTGGGTGGAGTCGCGCTGCGCCCGACTGTGATCCAGCTCCGCAGTGCTGGCCAATCCTCGGCTTACCAGATTGTCTATCCGGGCAAAACTGCGCTCCGCTTCGCGCAGTTCCGCTTGCGCCCCCACCACCTCCGACTGGGCCTGCCCCACCGCTTCCGGGCGGGCACCGTTGCGCAGCTTATCCAGGTTGGCCTCGGCGGCCGCCACATCGGCACGGGCCTTATGCACCCGGGCCTGCTGCTGACGATCGTCCAGCTGCGCCAACAGGTCTCCCTGCTCAACCCAGCTGCCCTGGGCCACCGGCAGTGCCACCAGCACTTCGTTGATGGTGGCCGAGTGGGTGATGCGATCTCGCTCCAGGCTGCCCAGTGCTAGGCGCTCGCCCTCACCGGTGCCACAGCCAGCCAGGATCAGCACCGCGACCGGCCACACGCGGATAAACCAAAACCCAAGTTTTTTCATTGGCTTCCCCTGTCTCAACCTCCTTATGTATTGGATAAATATCGCACACCCCACCTCGCTTTACGGGAAAACCTGCGTACCAAAGGGGAGTGTCTCGCATCGGTGCCTCGATTTGGGCCTACCTCTCTTACCGCTTTCGCTCCGATGCGGGTTGGGTCTGCTGCCAAGCCGCGTGGTGACCCGGTTAGCACAGACGCTGAGGTGGCGCTTGCTACCCTTTGGTATGTAGGTAACTTACTGTTGACCTCGGCCGGCGGCGCAGATCACCATAGGCAAATCTGTCTCGGCATCGGCTCAGGCACTAGACTGTATCGAACTCCCCCTGCAGTGCGAGGTATCCCCATGGATCTGCAACTTCACGACAAGCGGGTACTGGTGACCGGCTCCACCGGTGGCATCGGTAAAAAGATCGCGGAAAAGTACCTGTCGGAGGGGGCGGTTGTTTACATCAACGGCCGCAATGAAGCCCGCTGCCAGGCGGTGGCCACGGAACTCGAAGGCCTGACCGGCAGCAAGGGCCGGGCCCGGCCGGCAGCTGCGGATCTGTCCGACGCCGAGCAGACCGATGCCCTACTGGCCAGGCTGGCAGAGGATGGCGGGATAGACATCCTCATCAACAACACCGGCATCTTCGAGGTGAAACCGTTCGAGCAGATCAGTGACGAGGAGTGGCTGCACTACTTCAACGTCAACATCCTCTCTGCGGTGCGCCTATCCCGTGCCCTGCTGCCGGCGATGCTCAGACGTGATTACGGCCGTATCGTCAATATCTCCTCCGAGTGCGCCATCAAGCCCCTGGGTCAAATGGTGCATTACAGCGTGACCAAAACCGCCCTGCTCTCCCTCTCCCGTGCCCTGGCGGAACTGACCAAGGGGAAAAATGTCACGGTGAACTCCGTGCTGCCCGGCCCCACCTGGACCGAGGGGGTAGAGCACTACTTCGATACCCTGGCTGCCGAGGAGGGCAAACCCCTGGAATCCCTGACTCGTAACTATTTTGCCGATCACGAACCTACCTCGCTGCTGCAGCGGTTTGTCGATGTCAATGAGGTGGCGGAAGCCACCGTCTACCTGACCAGCAACCGTGCGATGAACGGCCAGGGGCTGCGGGTCGAGGGGGGGATCATTCGCGCCCTATGAGGCGTCTACCGACGTTTTGGGGACGCAACGCCAAGGGACGAGGGAAGCTGGCGGCCGATTGGCCGGTTTACCGCTCGCCCCCCTTGGATTGCCCGGGCCCCATCCCCATCTAGTGGACAACAGCGAGCAACAACGACGGACTCATGAGCCACAACGCCATCGACGAATTCAGCGCCAACTTTCATATCGAGCTGGACGGTGAGAGCAGCAGCGACCTGCTCCCCGCCCTGCCCCAGCATCCGGATGTCCTGCCGGTCATGCCACTGCAAAACCGCCCCTTCTTTCCCGCCCAGATCATGCCGGTGGCAGTCAAAGGCGGCGCCTGGTCTCACACCCTGGAAGCGGTGGACAAAAGCCCCCACAAGATGATGGTGCTCTTTCATACTGCGCAGCAGGATGCGGCGGAGGGAGAGCTTCAGCGCGATCTGCTGGCACAAACCGGCACCCTGGTGCGGGTCCACCAGATCAACAAAACCGAAGATGGCCAGTTCCAGTTTATTGCCGAGGGGGTCTGTCGTGCCCAGATCCAGCGTTGGATCACTGACGCTCAACCCTACCTGGCGGAGATGAGCTACCCGCTGGATGAACATCCGGACAGCAAGGAGATCAAGGCTTACGCCATCGCCCTCATCAGCGCCCTGAAGGAGCTGGTCCCCCTCAACCCGCTCTACAGCGAGGAGCTGAAACAGTACCTGGAGCGCTTCGGGCCCCACGAGCCCTCGCCTTTGACCGATTTTGCCGCCGCCATCACCACGGCGAAGGCCGAGGCCCTGCAAGGGGTTCTGGACACGGTGACCCTGCTTCCCCGGATGCAGAAAGTGCTCGCACTGCTGAAAAAGGAGCTCGATGCCGCCAAGCTGCACAGCGAAATCAGCGAACAGGTGAACCAAAAACTGGAGCAGCGGGAGCGGGAGTTTTTCCTGCGGGAGCAGCTCAAGGTGATCCAGCGAGAGCTGGGGGTCGCCAAGGATGATAAAACCGCCGACATCGAGCAGTTTAAGGCGCGGATGATCGGCAAAACCCTGCCGGAGCCGGTGTCGCAACGTTTCGCCGATGAGTTGCAGAAGCTTTCGGTACTGGAGACCGGCTCCCCCGAGTACTCGGTCACCCGTAACTATCTCGACTGGCTGACACAGGTCCCCTGGGGGGTCTTCTCCCAGGACAGTATCGATCTGGCCAAGGCCCGCAAGATCCTGGATAAAGGCCATGATGGCCTGGTGGATGTGAAGGACAGGATCCTGGAGTTCCTGGCGGTCGGTGCCTTCAAGGGGGAGATTGGCGGCTCCATCATCCTGCTGGTGGGCCCGCCCGGTGTCGGCAAAACCTCCATCGGCCGCTCCATCGCCGAGTGTCTTGGCCGCCCCTTCTACCGTTTCAGTGTCGGTGGCATGCGGGACGAAGCGGAGATCAAGGGCCATCGACGCACCTATATTGGTGCCATGCCGGGCAAGCTGGTGCAGGCGCTGAAGGAAACCGAGGTGATGAACCCGGTGATCATGCTCGATGAGATCGACAAGATGGGCAAGAGCTACCAGGGCGATCCCGCCTCCGCGCTGCTGGAAACCCTGGATCCGGAGCAGAATGTCGATTTCCTCGATCACTATCTGGATGAACGCCTGGATCTCTCCAAGGCCCTCTTTGTCTGCACCGCCAACACCCTCGACAGCATCCCCGGCCCCCTGCTGGACCGGATGGACGTGATCCGCCTGTCCGGTTACCTGGCAGAGGAGAAGGTCGCCATTGCCAAGCACCACCTCTGGCCCCGCCAGCTGGCCAAAGCCGGGCTCAAACGCAGCCAACTGCGCCTCTCGGAGCCCGCACTGCGCAAGGTGATCGATGGCTATGCCCGGGAAGCCGGCGTCCGCGCCCTGGATAAGCAGCTGGCCAAATTGGTGCGCAAATCCGTGGTTACCCTGCTGGAGAGCGGCGCAGAAAAAGCCAGCATCGGCGTCAAAGAGGTGGAGTCCCTGCTTGGTATGCCCCGCTTCAGACCGGATGACCTGCTCAGCGGCAAGGGGATCGTCACCGGGTTGGCCTGGACCTCAATGGGCGGCGCAACCCTGCCCGTAGAGGCGCGCCGGGTTCATCAGCAGGCGCGGGGGCTGCACCTGTCCGGTCAGTTAGGTGACGTAATGAAGGAGTCGGCGGGGATCGCCCTGAACTTCGTAGCCGGCGCCATTGCCGAGGGCGGCTCGCTGGCCCACCTTAAGGCCGACGCCCACTTCTTTGACAAGGCCCATATCCACCTCCATGTTCCGGATGGTGCGACCCCCAAGGATGGTCCCTCCGCCGGTGTCACCATGGCGACCGCGTTGCTGTCACTGGCACTGGATAGGGCCCCAAGGTCGGGGCTGGCGATGACCGGCGAGCTGAGTCTGACCGGCAAGGTGATGGCCGTGGGCGGGATCCGCGAGAAGGTGATCAGCGCCAAGCGCCAGAAGATCTTCGAGGTGATCCTCCCCGAGGCCAACCGTGGCGACTACGAGGAGCTGCCGGATTACGTCAAAGAGGGGATGGCCGTTCACTTCGCGGACCGCTACGAGCAGGTGGCCGCTCTGGTTTTTTAGATACTGCACTCTTCCCAAGCGCCTGATCCCATCAGGCGCTTTTTTCATCACCGCTTTCTCCAGATCTGGGTTTGGTCACAGACAAGTCGGTCAAAATATCGACAATGGCGCCTTTTTGACCGCAAAGGCGTCCTCCATGTCCGATCTCGCACCGTTGTTTGCCCAGGCCCTGGGATTTGTCGCCATGGCGGTGGGCTGGTGGGCGGCCGCGCAGCGGTGTGACCAGCGCCTGCTCAGGGGCAACCTCCTGTCCGCAGTGCTGACCGCCGGCCACCTGGGCGGGCTCGGCAGTTCGTTGGGGATGAGTAATCAGCTGGTGAATGCCGCCCGGTTTGGGCTGGCCCAGCGGGTTCGCCATCGCCGATGGGCACACCTGTTTGCGGGCGTGGCACTGCTGCAGGGCCTGGCACTGGCGCAACGCCCCGCCGAATGGTGTGTCGTGCTCGGGTCGGTGCTCTCCAGTTACCTGCTGTTTTGCTGCCGTGGCGATCTTTTGCGCTGGGGCCTGGTTGGCGTCAACCTGCTCAACCTGACCCTGTCGGTAACCCTGCTCTCCTGGTCGGGGATCCTCTACCAGAGCGTCACCCTGACTTTACTGCTTCGGAGCCTGCTCAAGCCTCGACCGACGCCCATCTCCATCTAAGCGAATCAGATCCGGCTCAAACTGTTACACTTAAATAAATCTGGCATGGGGGACAGCGGTATGTCCATGCGCTTCTATCTGCTCGACTTGGATACCATGCACTTCGAGGGCATGGTGGCTGCAGATGGCCCCCATATAAAACAGATGGGCGGCGTCAGTATTCCCATCGGGGAAGCCTCCCTGCACTTTGGTGATCCCATCTCCCCGGGCTGGCGACTTCACGGCCCCCACTGCACCCTGGAACTGCCCACCCTGGACAAGGAGCAGGTGCTCGCTCTGGCCGCCCACTTCGGTCTGCCCATCCGCACTTCCCCCGCCGAACGGCCCTCCGGCGGTGACTTCCTGCGCAGTCCCGCCTTTGCCGGACTCTGCCACTGGGTGCGACGACACCCCGATAAAGCCAAGAAGATCTACCAGGGTGCCCATCAACGTACGCCGGGCTGGCTCGATGTGTGTAACGCGGCCAACGCCATCGCCGACGACGAAGCCTGACGGATGCGGAAATAACACCGGAGCGAGTTAACATTCTGAGAGCGCTGATCGCCGAAGGTAAAGGCAGGGTGACCATTGGGTAACAGTTGAAGGCTTTTTCGCTGAAATACGGGACGCTTGCCCCCGATTCTGGCAAAGTCCGCGCGATGAAATTGACTCTGCCCAAGACCATACTCGCCGTCCTGTCACTTCTGCTCTTCGTCATGGTGCTGGTGGAGCGCTTTAACAGTGGCCAACCACCGCGCATCGCACTGCGCCTGCCGCCGCTGCACAGCGACAGCCCGCCGTTTTCTAAAGAGGTGGCAGATTACGCCCCCAGGCTCGCCAATGCCTACCACCTCGAGCCGGAGACCGCGGAAACCTTCGCAGCCTACATTCTCGAATCGGCCGCTTACTCCGGCGTACCCAAAGAGCTGCTGGCCGCCCTGATCCAGATCGAGAGCCACTTTCGCGACGATGCCGTCTCCTCCGTCGGTGCCGTCGGTCCAGCCCAGATCATGCCCAATATCTGGGGGGAGAGCTGCGGTGACGTCCATGAAACCCGTAACAACGTCCTCTGCGCCGGCGTCGTGCTCAGCCACTACAAACAGCGTTTTTGCGAAGGGGACGCCTCCCCCTACGCCTGCGCGCTGAGCCTCTATAACGTCGGGCCCGGTAATCTACGCCGGGCACCGGATCAGGGAACCGCTGCAGCCACCCGCTACCTGAACAAGATGTCACGCTCACTGGGGCGCTTCGATTATTCGACCCTCATTGAACCGCTGGGATCGGGCACCCCGATGCTGGCAGAGCATTTCTGACGCCAGAGGGTAAAAAGCCCTTGCTAGCACAACCCTTGTCTGGCCAACATTGGGGCATTAGCATGGCATCGGCTTACCCTACCCCATCAATCTCTCTGAGCGACGCCATGCCCCTGAACATCCTCCATCTCGACCCTGACCTGGTTGCCATCGACAAACCCGCCGGAATGCTGGTCCATCGCGGCGAACGAGCCAGCCACGGGGGCGAGCCGGTGCTGCAGGCGTTGCGCCGTCAGTTGGGGCAACGTCTCTACCCGGTACACCGTCTGGACAAGGCCACTTCCGGCGTGCTGATCATGGCACTCTCCCCCGAGGTAGCATCAAGGCTGGTGGCCCAGTGGTCAGAGGTTGAGAAACACTATCTGGCGGTTGTCCGCGGTCACCTGTCGGACTGCCAGCTGGACCTTCCCTTGGCAGCCCCGAGGGATCGCTTTGACCCCCACTGGACGCCGGGGCCGGAAAAGCCGGCCCAGACCCGCTTCACGGCTCTGGCCCAGGTAGAACTGCCCCTGGCCATCGATAAGTATCCCTGCTCCCGCTACTCCCTGGTCCGCTGCCAACCATTGACCGGACGAAAACACCAGATCCGCCGTCACCTGCGTCATCTTGGCCATCCGATCCTGTGCGACACCCGTTACGGCAAGAATCGCCACTACCACCACTTCCGTGATCAGGTGAGGATAGACCGGATGCTGCTGCACTGCGAGCAGCTCCGGTTAACCCATCCGGTAAGTGGCGAGCCCATGATCCTGAGCGCAGAGCCGGACCCGGTCTTCCTGCGCGCTCTGACCTATCTCGGTCTCAAACCCAACGGCGAAAGCTCAGGTTAAATCAAACGCTTGTGCTTCTTTTTGGTTGTTACCCTTGGCAACGGCGCAACGGGAGATGAATCACAAGAATGTGACGGCAGCGCCCCGGCGCGATCAAGAGTTGAGCAGTCAGCATTCTTGCCCGTGACAGTGGCTCCGCCGCACTGCTATGGTCGGCGGCCATTGTTATGAGAGACCACGATGAAACAGCTTGTTCCAGTTTTGTTTTTGGCCTTAGGCCTGGCCGGTTGCAGCAGCCTGGGCGAGGATCTGCGTGACGGTCGTACCGGTACCGTCGAGCGCGGGCTCGCCTCCTACTACGCCAACAAATACCAGGGCCGGACCACCGCCAATGGCGAGCGATTCGATCAGAATGCCATGACCGCCGCGCACAAAACCCTGCCATTCAATACCCGGGTGCGGGTGACCAACGTGGACACCGGCAAGAGCATCGTCGTAAGGATTAACGACCGCGGACCCTTTGTCAGCGGGCGGATCATCGATCTCAGCCGCCGGGGCTTTGGTCAGTTAGGAAACCTCAATGCGGGCCTGGTCGAGGTAACAATGGAGGTGCTGCCCTAACCTCCTGCTTCGCCATATCCGTCTCGCTTGAGGCAGAGATTGTTGCCCCAGCGGGGGCCGGACGATATAAGGGGCGGGTGACAGTCACATGGGCAAAGGTTCACACCCTGTGGATTTGGCGCTGTTCCGGTCGAAGCCCCGGTAGCCAGGGCTTACCTTTACCTCTGCCCCTGTGGTATGCCCTGTCGAGAAAAAAATTCCCAATTCGGGCGCACGGGTGCTAAGCCAGTAGGAGGCAATCTCAGTCCCTTGGCACAAGGAGAGGCAATGACACCGCGGCACACCCCCTTTTTCACACTCCTGACCCTGCTGCTCACCCTGTGTCTGCTGCCTTCCGGTTCGGCGCAGGCCAACCCCAGCGAGGAACCTGCCCTGTCCGAATGGCGGGTCCCCTGGGGAGGCCGTCCGCGAGACCCGGCTGTCGCGCCGGATGGCAAGGTCTGGTTTTGTGGCCAGGCCGGCAACTACCTGGGCCGGTTCGACCCGCATACCGAAGCCTTTACCCGCTTCGAGCTGCCCGAGGGTACTCACCCCCACAACCTGATCATCGACGAGGCCGGGACCGTCTGGTATGCGGGAAACCAGAATGCGCATATCGGGGCCCTGGACCCCGCGTCGGGCCAGATCCGGCAATACCCCCTGCCTGCGGGCGTGACGGATCCCCACACTCTTATCTTTGGCGAGCCTAATCAGATCTGGTTTACCGCGCAGTGGAGTAATGTCGTGGGCCTTCTGGAGACGGACAGTGGCAAGGTCACCGTCTACCCGATGCCAACCCCCCAGGCCCGTCCCTACGGTATAAAGCGAGACAGGGAGGGCACCGTCTGGGTGGTGTTGCTGGGAACCCATAAGCTGGCGAAGATCAGGCCGGAGAGCTTCGAGGTCACGGAGATCCCTCTGCCCCACGTGGACGCCCGCCCCCGCCGGTTGGAGATCGACCCCAGGGGGGATATCTGGTACGCCGACTATGGCCGCAGCACCTTGGGACGCTACCAACCCGCCCGGCGAAAGGTGACCGAGTTTCCCCTCTCGCCCCAGCCCCACAGCCTCCCCTACGGTACCGCTTTGGACCACCTTGGCTGGGTCTGGGTCGCACTGACCGGTGAAAAGCCCAACGTCCTGGTGGCCTTTGATACGGCCGAGACTCGCATCGTCTACCGTCTCGGTGTCCCCAGCGGCGGTGCGGTACGCTACATGATCCACCACGGCCAAAACCTCTGGTTTGGGGTCGACACCGGCTACCTGGCCCGGGTCACGCTGCCCAGCTCAGCCCCAGCATCCAATCTGCACCCGAGCGAGTGAGCCCACAGCCGCAGGTTTCAGCCATAAAGCACTCTGGGCGGTTTTAAGGGAGTAAAAGGCTATTTTTCCGGATTATTTTCCCATTTTTAGGCGAAAAAAGCATCACTAATGGGTCAAGGCACGTGGGCAATCCTGCGGAGAAAACCGCAAAATATGGGGCTTTGCGCCCATACTGGAGAGGCAATCCGGGACAAATTCATCGGTTGCTGCCAGTAAACTTCAGATTGCCCATAACAATGGGACAAAAATCTTGTATACTTGCGCGGAATTTTGGCGCTGATTTTTTATAGAGTGAAAAATGGCTGACTTATCCAAGTACCGTAACATTGGTATCTTCGCACACGTAGATGCCGGTAAAACCACCTCCACCGAGCGTATCCTGAAGCTGACCGGTAAGATCCACAAGACCGGTGAAGTACACGATGGCGCCGCCACCACCGACTTCATGGAGCAGGAAGCTGAGCGTGGTATTACCATTCAGTCTGCTGCCACTACCTGTTTCTGGAACGATCACCGTCTGAACATCATCGACACCCCTGGGCACGTTGACTTCACCGTTGAAGTTTACCGCTCCCTGAAGGTACTGGATGGTGGTGTTGGCGTATTCTGTGGTTCCGGTGGCGTTGAGCCCCAGTCCGAAACCAACTGGCGCTACGCGAACGAATCCGAAGTAGCTCGTCTGATCTTCGTGAACAAGCTGGACCGTATGGGTGCAGACTTCTACCGCGTCGTTGACCAGGTGAAGAACGTACTGGGTGCCCGCCCGCTGGTGATGACCCTGCCGATCGGCATCGAAGACGACTTCAAAGGCGTAGTCGACGTTCTGTCTCAGAAAGCTTACATCTGGGATGACTCCGGCCTGCCGGAGAACTACGAAGTGGTTGATATCCCGGCCGAACTGGTTGACGACGCTGCCGCTTACCGCGAAGAGCTGATCGAAACCGCGCTGGAAGCCGACGAAGATCTGCTGATGGAGTACCTGGAAGAGGGCACTGAGCCGTCCATGGACGAGATCAAGCGCTGCATCCGTCAAGGTACCCGCGACCTGATGTTCTTCCCGACCTACTGTGGTTCCGCGTTCAAGAACAAAGGTATCCAGCTGGTTCTCGACGCCGTTGTTGACTACCTGCCCTCCCCGACCGACGTACCGCCGCAGGATCTGACCGATCCTGAAACCGGTGAAGCGACTGGTGAGGTGGCTACCGTATCTGCCGAAGAGCCGCTGCGCGCCCTGGCGTTTAAGATCATGGACGACCGTTTCGGCGCCCTGACCTTCATCCGCATCTACTCCGGTGTATTGAACAAGGGTGACACCATCCTGAACTCCGCCACCGGCAAGACCGAGCGTATCGGCCGCATGGTAGAGATGCACGCTAACGACCGTACCGAGATCACCCGCGCACAAGCCGGTGACATCATCGCGGTTGTGGGCATGAAGAACGTGCAGACCGGTCACACCCTGTGTGATCCTAAGCATGAGTGCACCCTGGAGCCGATGATCTTCCCGGAGCCGGTGATCTCCATCGCCGTTGAGCCGAAGGACAAAGGTTCCGTCGAGAAGATGGGTATCGCCATCGGTAAGATGGTTGCCGAAGATCCCTCCTTCCAGGTTGAAACCGACGAAGAGTCCGGTCAAACCATCCTGAAGGGCATGGGCGAACTGCACCTGGACATCAAAGTAGACATCCTCAAGCGTACCTACGGCGTAGAGATGGTAGTGGGTCAGCCGCAGGTGGCCTACCGCGAAACCATCACCACTCCGGTTGAAGACAGCTACACCCACAAGAAGCAGTCTGGTGGTTCCGGTCAGTTCGGTAAGATCGACTACCGCATCAAGCCTGGCGAGCAGGGCTCCGGCTTCAAGTTCACCTCCACCGTTGTGGGCGGTAACGTGCCGAAAGAGTTCTGGCCTGCCATTGAGAAAGGCTTCAAGGGCATGATGGAAACCGGTCCGCTGGCTGGCTTCCCGGTTCTGGACGTTGAAGTTGAGCTGTTCGACGGTGGCTTCCACGCCGTTGACTCCTCCGCCATCGCGTTCGAAATCGCCGCCAAAGGCGCCTTCCGTCAGTCCATGCCTAAGGCCGGCCCGCAGCTGCTGGAGCCGATCATGAAGGTGGACGTCTTCACTCCGGAAGATCACGTGGGTGACGTTATCGGTGACCTGAACCGTCGTCGCGGCATGATCAAGGACCAAGAAGCGGGCGTTACCGGCGTTCGCATCAAGGCAGACGTACCGCTGTCCGAGATGTTTGGCTACATCGGTCACCTGCGTACCATCACCTCCGGCCGTGGCCAGTTCTCCATGGAGTTCAGCCACTACGCCCAGTGCCCGCAGAACGTTGCCGAAGCAGTTATCGCCGAAGCCAAAGAGAAAAACGCTAAGAAGTAATTCCTGGCCGTTGACCCTTTGATAAACCCCGCCATCTGGCGGGGTTTTTTATTACCCGGATAACGACAACAACCTGGCTAAAGGCTCACTGCGATTCTCGATCCCCTCTTTCCTGCTTCTCCAACGGCCGCTCCGGCCCATCAGCCTGCCGCCACAATTCGCCAATGCAATCCTCCTCAACCGGATCGGCCGGCGGGTCATATTCCCAGTCATAGTGCTTACGCCTTGGCAGGGGGTCATCACGCCAAAACCACAACGCGCCGAGAACGCCTCCCACGGCGCCAAACAGGTGTGTTTCGAAGGAGATCCCTTCGTACCTTGGCAATATGCCGTAGATCATCCCTCCGAACATGAAAAATGCCGCCATCATCAGGGCGAGGGAGCGCGGATCCCTTCGCAGCAGGCTCGCCACCAACAGAAAGAAGAAGATCCCATGGGTCAGGCCACTGGCGCCAAAGTGAAAGCTCATCCGCCCCACCAGCCAGACCCCAGCACCTGAGACCAGCCAGATCAGGGCGATCACTTTGAACCGGCAGCGGGGGTAACCGTAAAGCAGCGCAGTGCCCAAGATAAGCAAACCGGTGCTGTTGGCCGCCAGGTGCGCCGCATCCCCGTGGATCAGCGGTGCAGTCAGGATCCCCAGCAGACCAGCGGTATGGCGGGGCAGCACACCGTAATGACCCAAATAAAGACCAAACAGCTGCTCCCAGAGCCATATCCCCCAGAGCACCAGGGTAAAGGCAGTGGCAATCAACAGGCTTTGCTTAAACTGGGTGAGGTGGTGCGCCACTCTCATCGGTACGCCTCCCCCCACGCACTGCCGCCGCAGCGCATTGATCCATTGAGCGCGTGGTGTATCACCCACCACCTCCCTGCATCCTTGTGACGCCCCCGGGATAAGAGCCATTCAGCCCTTAAAACGAGACAAGGCTCACAGGCCTGAGAGGGATCTCCACGCCGTGCCCACCAAAGCGATATCATCTGTGACAATTTGTGAATCAACTTTCGATCCTCGCCCATGACCTCAAGCCCCTCCGCGTATACCCTCACACTGGATCACCAAACCCACGATGTCGAGCACGGCGTCCGCCTGCTGGACTGGTTGAAAATCCAGGGCGTACAGGTTCCCGCCCTCTGCCAACACAATAGTAACGGGCCTAAGACCGCCTGCGATCTCTGTGTGGTCGAGGTCGATGGTCAGCTGCAACGCAGCTGTGAGGTGCGGGTGAACCGGGAACTGGTGATCGTCTCCGAATCCGATGCCATCACCGCCCATCGCCAGGCGGCGCTGAAACGGATCCTCAAAGACCATACCGCAGATTGCGACGCCCCCTGCCAGACCGCCTGTCCCGCCGAAGTGGACGTTCAGAGTTACCTGCATCACATTGCCGCCGGCGAGCCGGTGCAAGCCAATGCGGTGATCAAGCAGACCCTGCCGATGTCTCTCTCCATCGGCCGCGTCTGCCCTGCCTTCTGTGAACGTGATTGCCGCCGCTCCCTGGTGGATGAGCCGCTGGCCATACGCCAGCTCAAACGTCACGCGGCGGATTGTGACCTGGCACAGGAAACGCCGGTTCTGGCGCCCATCGCGCCCTCAACCGGCAAGCGCGTAGCAATCATCGGTGCCGGCCCCGCCGGCTTGTCCGCCGGTTACTTCCTGAGCCATGCAGGCGTCGCGGTGGATATCTTCGAGGCCGCCGACGAACCCGGCGGCTGGTTGCGCTATGGGATCCCGGAGTACCGTCTTCCTAAGGCGATACTGGCCAAGGAGATCGCCCTGATGTGCCGGGCCGGCATGCAGATCCACACCGGTTTAAAGCTGGGGCGGGATCTGGAACTGGCGCAGCTGAGTCAACAATACGACGCGGTCTGCCTGGCGGTCGGGGCCCAGAAAGCGGTAGCACTCGACTACCCGGGCAGCGAACTGGACGGGATGCTGCTCGGGGTGGATTACCTGCGTGCCGCCAATGCCGGCCAACCCACGGCGCTGGGCAAGCGGGTGGCGGTGATCGGCGGCGGCAATACCGCCATCGATTGTGCCCGCACTGCGCTGCGCCAGGGGGCGGAGGTCACCCTGGTCTATCGCCGCACCAAGGCAGAGATGCCGGCGGAGGATTACGAGATCCATGAGGCCGAGGTGGAGGGGGTGAACTTCCTTTTCCTCGCCAACCCGGTAGAAAACCGCGCCGATGATGACGGACGCATCGCCCAGGTGGGATTTGAGACCCTTCAACTGGGGCCTGAGGACGCCTCAGGGCGCCGCCGTCCGGAACCCACTGGCGAGGTGCAGTGGCACGCGTTCGATACGGTGATCGCCGCCGTCAGCCAACAGACACAGATCGACTTCGTCCCCGAGGGTAGCCTGCCCCTGACCCGCTGGCGCACCGCCGACGCCTGCCCCGACACCTTCCGGCTCGGGGAGGATGGTCTGTTTGCCATCGGCGACTTCCGTCTGGGTCCCGCCACCGCCGTCGAGGCGATCGGGGATGGCCGGCGCTGCGCCGAGGCGATGCTGGACTACTTCAGACAGGGCGAATTCCAGCCCCGTCAGCCCGGCTATAACGCCCGCAAAGCCAAAACTCTGGCCGAGGTTGAGGTGCGCTGCTTCGAGGGGGTTACTCCGGCGCCTCGAAGCATCATGCCAGAACAGGCTATCGGCGAGCGGACCAGCCGTTTCAGCGAGGTGGAGCTGGGTTTTAGCGTCGATGACGCCATCGCCGAAGCCGCACGCTGTCTCGCCTGCGGCTGCCAGAAAAGCCAGGCATGCGGCCTGCGTGACGCCGCGAGCCTGTACCGGATCAAGGATGCGGATCTCGATAAGCGTTGGTCACCGCAACGGCCGGTGGATGATAGCAGCCCCTTCATCCGCTTCGATCCCAACCGCTGCATCCGCTGTGGTGCCTGCGTGGAGGCCTGCCAGAACCAGGGGGTTCACAACGTCCTGAACTTTGCCGACGGGGAGTGTCAGCAGCCGGTCCGGATCGGCGACGGCACCCTGATGGCCAACTCCGCCTGTGTCCAGTGCGGACTCTGTGTCCAGGCCTGCCCGGTTGGCGCCCTGACCGAGAAAACCCTCAATCAGTACGGGGCGCGGCCAGCGCTGAAAACCGTCGATACCCTCTGTACCTATTGCGGCGTCGGTTGTGGCCTGACCCTGCATGTCGACGAGGTAAAGAACCGTGTTGTGAAGATCACCGGCAACGAGGCCTCCCCGGTCAACCAGGGAATGCTCTGCGTAAAGGGACGATTCGGCTTCGACTTCCTTCACTCCCCCGAGCGCCTTACCCAGCCCCTGGTCCGCAAGGCGGGACAACTGGTGCCGGTTTCCTGGGAGGAGGCGCTGGTTACCCTGGCCGAACGCCTCGGCGCCATCAAGGCGAAGCACGGCGGCAACGCCCTGGCCGGACTCTCCTCTGCCAAGACCACCAACGAGGAGAACTTCCTGTTCCAGAAGTTTGTCCGCACCCTACTTGGCAGCAACAATGTGGATCACTGTGCCCGCCTCTGCCACGCCACCACGGTCACTGGCCTGGAGCCAGCCATCGGCAGCGGCGCCATGACCAACGACCTGGCCACTCTGGACCAGGCGGATCTCATCGTGCTGATCGGCAGCGACACCAGCAATGCCCATCCCATCATTGCCTCCCGCATCAAGCAGGCGGTGAAGCAGGGCAAGATCCGTTTGGTGGTGGTGGACCCCCGTCGCATCGACATGGCAGAGCATGCGGAACTGGTGGTCAATCAGCGCAGTGGCACCGACGTCATGCTGATCAATGCGGTGATGCAGCAGATCCTGGTCAACAACTGGCAGGATGAGGCGTATATCGCTGCACGAACCCAGGGGTTCGACGGGCTCAAGTCTGAGGTGATGCGGGAGGAGTACGGCCTCGACAATGCCGCCACCCTCACCGGGGTCCCGGCAGAGAAGATCGCCCAACTGGCTCGCCTTATCGGCACCAGCGGCCGCACCGCGGTCTACTACGCCATGGGGATCACCCAGCACAGCAACGGCACCAATAACGTGCGCTCCCTGGCCAACCTGCAACTTCTGTGCGGTAACATCGGCGTCACCGGTGGCGGCATCAACCCGCTGCGGGGCCAGAGTAACGTTCAGGGGGCCTGTGACATGGGTGCCCTGCCCAACTACCTGCCCGGGTACCAGAAGATTGGCGAAGCCGATAACCTCGAGCGGTTCGAGGCGTTTTGGCAACAGAGCCTGCCGACACAGCCGGGCCTGAAGCTGACCGAGATGATCGACGCTATGGGCAGCGGCGCGCTCAAGGGACTCTACATCATGGGGGAGAACCCGGTGCTGTCGGACCCCGATCAGCAGCATGTGCTCTCAGCCCTCGCCAAGTTGGATTGCCTGGTGGTCCAGGATCTCTTCCTGACCGAAACCGCGCAGTTGGCGGATATCGTTCTGCCGGCGGCGGCCTTCGCGGAGAAAAGTGGCCACTTTACCAACACTGAACGCCGGGTTCAGCGCCTCAATCCCGCCCTCAAACCGCCAGGCGAGGCCCTGCCGGACTGGGCCATCATTCAGAAGGTGGCCCAGGCGATGGGCGCAGATTGGGATTACCGCGCCCCCAGCGACATTACCGCCGAGATCTGCCAGGTAACCCCCAGCTACCGGGGCATCACCTGGGCGCGGGCCGCAGCGGGAGAGTTGCAGTGGCCCTGCCCCTCGGAGCAGCACCCGGGTACGCCGATCCTCCACCAGGCGCAGTTCATCCGACGCCAGAAGGCCCAGTTCGCCGCCGTGCCCCATCGCCTGTCGGCGGAGGCCCCCTGCGAGGCCTACCCGCTGATCCTCAGTACCGGGCGGCAGTTGGCCCAGTTCCACACCGGCACCCTGACCCGAAAGACCCAAGGGCTGGACCAGATGGCCCCCCCCCAGGTGATGGTTTCCATCGAAGATGGCGAGGCCCTGGGGATCCGCAACGACACCCAGGTCACCGTGACCACGCGACGCGGCGCCTTGACCCTGCCGGCGCGGCTCAGCAAACAGGTGCCCAAGGGGATGCTGTTCCTGCCGTTCCACTTTACCGAGTCGCCGGCCAATGTGCTGACCCATGCGGCGCTCGATCCCTATGCGAAGATCCCGGAGTTCAAGGTCGCCGCGGCACGGCTGGAGGTGGCCTGACCGCGCCGCATTCACCACCAACACGACAGCAACAAAGGGGTCACTTCCGGTGACCCCTTTTTCATCGGTGCCCTTCGGGACAGCATGGCGATCCACTCACGGCTCACTGCATATTTGACACTCAGTTAACACCGTGATTGAATGCGGCAGTTCCCTATCCGTGGCTCGCTGCAGATGCGACCACCAAGGGACCAGAAGAGGAGCGTCAACCAGGTAGGCTGTTCGAGGTGACCAAACACCGATGATGACAGTTGAGGGGGATTGATGCCGAGGCAGAGGGTCGATTTGGCCAGACCCGCCGCCGGTTGTTGAGGCTGAATCCTCGCAACTGTCACCTTTGGTGGAGAGCTTCTGGTCTTTGCGTTACCCAAGTGGCGCCGCCTAGATGCGCCCCTGCTCGCCGCAAAAACCAGGCTTTCCGAACTTAAATAGGATTTCTAAGTTCGAGAGAGGCCCATGTCACAACCTCATTTCCAGCATCACCATGCTGCCCTGTCCGTTGCCAAGTTCGGTGGCACCAGCGTGGTGGATTACGCGGCCATGCAGCGCTGCGCAAAGCTCGTTGCCTCCCGTCCCCAGGTTCGCCTGGTGGTGGTCAGTGCCAGCGCCGGCGTTACCAACGCCCTGGTGGCACTGGGTAACCAACCCGATGCCGCCGAGCGGCAAGCGCAACTGGACACCATACGTCGGATCCAGATGGGGATCTGTCGACCGCTCAACGAGCCGGAGATCGCCACCCAGATCCAGTGCTGGATCGATGAGTTGACCACCCTGGCCGAGATGGGTCCGCAAAGCAGTGACCTCGCGGCGTGGCGGGATCAGATCCTTGCCTTCGGAGAGCGCTTCTCCTCCCTGCTGTTTAGCCGCATCCTCAACCGTGAACTGAGCCAACATGGCGGTGCCGCCTGCTTCGATGTGCGCCAGGTGATGCGCACCGACAGTCAACACGGTAAGGCGATCCCCCAACAGGAGAGCATCCGCGCCCTCTGCCAGGGTGCCCTGCTGCCCCGCCTGAGCCAACAGGTGATCGTTACCCAGGGCTTCGTCGGTGCCGACGGTAACGGTTACACCACCACCCTGGGCCGGGGCGGTTCCGACTACAGCGCCGCCCTCCTGGCTGCCGGCATCGGTGCCCAGGAGGTTGAGATCTGGACCGATGTCCCGGGGATCTTCAGCACCGATCCCCGTCTCTGTGACGGTGCACGAGCCATCCGCGAGATCAGCTTTGCCGAGGCGGCGGAGCTGGCCACCTTCGGGGCCAAGGTGCTCCATCCCGCCACCCTGATCCCGGCAGTGGCCAACGACATCGCCGTGTTTGTGGGTTCCAGCCGAGAACCGGCGCTGGGGGGCACCCGGATCCTGGCCAGCACCGAGGAGCGGCCGCTGGTGCGGGCGGTGGCCCTGCGTCGTCAGCAGACACTGGTGACGGTGCACAGCATGAACATGCTGCACGCCACCGGTTTTCTCGCCGAGGTATTCGCCATCCTGGCGCGCCACGCCATCAGCGTAGACCTGGTCACCACCTCAGAGGTCAGCATTGCCCTGACCCTGGACGAAGCGGGCAGCAGTGCCAACGGCCACGCCCTGCTCACTGACGAGGTCTTGGCGGAGCTGGGCCAGCTGGCTCGGGTGGAGGTGGAGCGCAATCTCGCCCTGGTCGCGGTGATCGGCAACGATGTCCACCGCAGCGGTGCAGTCAGTGAGCATACCTTCGCCACCGTGGTACCGGATCCGGTCCGGATGATCTGCCAGGGCGCCAGCCCCCACAATCTCTGTTTTTTGGTCGATGAAGCGGCGGCGGACCAGGTGGTTCGCCGGGTACACGACCGGTTTTTAAGCCAGCCGGCCTGAGGCCGCGCGACAGTCCAGGGCGTTTCGGCGCCCGCAGTCGACGCTTAAATCCCAAGCCAGAACCCAACAAAAAAATTAAAACGATAAGGATTCCCTCATGTCCGAAGCCCTTTCTCTCCCGGCCTGGGAGCAACTGCTGAATCAATTGGAAGCGGGTACCCTGCGCGCCGCCTACCAGGATGAACAGGGTCAATGGCACGCCAACACCGAAGTCAAAGCCGGGATCCTCTCCGCTTTTCCCGCCGGCGAGATGATCAGCTTTGACGCCGACTTTCCCGGGGCCGTCGATAAACACAACCTGGCACCACGCCGCTTCCATCCCCGCGACCAGGTACGCCAGGTCCCCGGCGGCTCGGCGGTACGCCGCGGGGCCCACGTGGCGGCCGGGGTGGTGATCATGCCCCCGGCCTACATCAACATCGGCGCCTTTATCGACAGCGGCACCATGGTGGACTCCCACGCCCTGGTCGGGTCCTGTGCCCAGATCGGCAAGCAGGTGCACCTTTCCGCCGGCGTACAGATCGGCGGTGTGCTTGAACCCGTGGGGATGGCGCCGGTGATCGTGGAAGATCACGCCTTTATTGGGGCCGGTTGTGTGCTGGTGGAGGGGGTGATCGTCAAGCGCGGTGCCGTACTGGCCCCGGGTGTTCAGCTCTCCGCCTCGGTACCAGTCTACGACCTGATCAATGAATGCCAGCTGGAGAGGGGCGCGCCCATCCCGGAGAACGCCGTCGTGGTCCCCGGCAGCCGTCCCGCCAGCAGCGGATGGGGCCGCCAGATGGGACTTAGTGTCCAGTGCCCGGTGATCATCAAGTACCGCGACGCCGGCTCCGACGCCGCCCTGGTGCTGGAAGAGGCGCTGCGCTGATGACGCCAACCACTCTCCCCCACGCATTGCTGCGGCGCGCGACGGACGCACTCGGCAGCTCGTTCTACGCCTACGACCTCGACGGACTTGCGGCGCACCTGGGCGAGCTTCAGGCTGGGCCGGCCCGCCTGTGGTACGCAGTCAAAGCCAACCCGTTATCTGCGGTGATCCAGACCTTGGCAGAAGCGGGATTTGGCTTCGATGTCGCCAGTCCCGGTGAACTGGACCAAGTGTTGGCCCAGGGGGTCTGCCCATCACGCATTCTCAACACCGGTCCGGTCAAGACCCCGGCAATGCTGCGTCACTTCCTCGAACGGGGAGTGCGGATCTTTGTCCTGGAGAGTCATCGGCAGCTGACGGATCTGGCCACCCTGTGCGAACAAACGGGGATCCAGGTCGAGGTGCTGTTTCGGGTACAGCTCTCCTGGCCTAAGCAGGACGATGGCAAGATCAATGTCCTTGGGGGCAGCGATGCTACCCCGTTTGGCCTCACTCCAGAGCAGTGGGACCCGGAGTGCACCACCTTGCCCCCCTCCATGACACTGCTGGGGGTGCACTGCTTCCAGTGGGGCAATATCCTCGATGCCGACACCCTGATCGCCCACTGGCAGGCCGCCCTGCCCCGCCTCGCCAGACTGCTGGATCGCTGGCAGCTGGAGGCTCCGGTGGTGGATCTCGGTGGCGGCCTTGGGATCCCCTACCACGGCGAATCAGAGACCCTCGACTGGACGCGGGTGGTGGAGGCTCTTACCACCCTGAAACGGCAATACCGGTTGGGCCAGTGCTGGCTAGAGCTAGGTCGTTACGCGGTCGGACCCTACGGCTACTACCTGAGCCCGGTGGCGGACATCAAAGAGAACCAGGGAGTGCGTTTCGCTGTGATCGAAGGGGGAAGTCAACACGCCCTGCGTCCCGCCCTTACCGGACAACCCTTCCCGGTCGCCGCCCTGGACACCACTCAGGGCCCAATGCAGCCCTATCAGATCCGCGGCGCGCTCTGCACCGGGCTGGATAACCTGGGGGATGTCCAGTTGCCTGCCGGCCTGCAACCCGGCCATTGGCTCTGCTTTGGTCAGGCCGGCGCCTACGGTTTTACCGAGAGCATGCCCTACTTTCTCTGTCACACGCTGCCGGCGGAGATCACCCTGAGCAACGGGGAGTACCAGGTTCTGCGCCCTGCCAAAGCGGCCCAACACTACTTAGCTTAAACGCGAGAAGGAAACACCATGATCCAGACCCGCCAGCTTGCGGTGGCCCAACACCCCACCGGCGTTGAGCTGACTATCCCGGTGATCACCGTCGATGCCGGGGTGCCCGGCCCCAGTGTCTACATCCAGGCCAACCTCCACGGTGCGGAGGTCCAGGGCAACGCGGTGATCCATCACCTGCTGGAGGCACTCTCGCTCCACCCACCCGCAGGCCGTATCACCCTGGTGCCACTGGCCAACCCGCTGGGGATCAACCACAAAAACGGGGAGTTCACCCTGGGTCGCTTCGATCCCGTCACCGGCAACAACTGGAACCGGCAGTACCATTTTTGCGGTGACGACATCGCCGATTTCGTTGCAACAGAGATCGACAGTGACGAGGACCGGATTAAAGCCGCCTTCCGCGACAAGCTCAAGGCCCAGTTACGCCATCGACTCGAGGATCCCTGGGGGCTGCCGGTGGGACAACACCTGGCGCTGCGGCTCCAGCAGTTGAGCCTGGACGCCGATATTGTCCTAGATCTTCACACCGGCCCGGTCTCCGGTCGCCACCTCTATGTCCCGAAGTATGCCCGGGAGCGGGCCCGCGCCTTCAATATTCCCCTCAATATTCTGATGGGCAGCGAGTTTGGCGGCGCCCTGGATGAGGCCACCTTCAGTCCCTGGTGGCAGCTGTCCGAAGCCTTTGCCGCACTGGGTCGACAGGTGCCCGTTTGGGTGGACGGCTTTACCCTGGAGCTGGGTTCACAGGAGCAACTGGATCTCACGGCCGCCAAACGGGATGCATTGGGGATCCTCAACTACCTGCAGCACAGCCACCAAAGCGCCCCCTGGGGCCCGCTGTGGTCGCTTCCTCAGTGGCAAATAGAACCCGTCCCGCTTCATGCCTGTGAACTGGTAGATTACCGTGCCTATTACAGCCCCCGCGGTGGTCAGGTAGAGTACCTGGCGAAGCCTGAGCAGCCACTGGCAGCGGGCGCCCCCCTTGCTCGCCTGTGGCATTTTGACCGACTAGGTGCATCGGAGTCTGAGCAGCACGATCACCCCCTGAGCGAGACCCTCTCCCTGCCCTGTGACGCCATTCCGGTACTGCACTTTGCCTCCGCCAGCGTCCAGCAGGGCACCGAACTGTACAAGGTGCTGACCAACACCTTCCCGCTTTGAACAGCTGTGAGCCGATGGCCAGAACCCGCGAACCCCGTGGCAGTAGCGGGTGCGGAGCCTACATAGTGACGCCATCACGAAAAAGGGGCGACAACCAAACGGATGTCGCCCCTCAACACTGAACCACACGCCTTCAGGAGACGCTGAGCATGGGTCCCAGGGGCTTGCCGCCGAGCAGATGCATATGGATGTGGTACACCTCCTGGCCGCCGTGGCGATTGCAGTTGATGATGAGGCGGTAGCCATCCTCGTCGATCCCCCGCTGCTTGGCTAAGGTGGCCGCCACGGTGATCATGCGTCCCAGGGCGGCTTCATCCGCTTCGGTGACGTCGTTGACGGTGGCGATCACCATGTTGGGCACGATAAGTACATGATGGGGCGCACGGGGATTGATGTCATTGAAGGCGGTCACCAGTTCATCCTGGTAGACGATATCGGCGGGGATCTCCTTGCGGATGATCTTGCTAAACAAGGTTTCTTCAGCCATCGGCAACTCCGGTTTCGTTGGGCCTGAGGGGGTGGTGACCAGTATACGAGTGTTTGAGCGTTAAGAAAAAACCGTTTGGGGCAAACGGATTCACTGGCGGCTGCGTGGCTGACAATAGGGTAACACTGCCTCTACAATCGGTAACCCTAACCCGTCACAGAGTGCTTTACGGATGATCCACTACCAGATCCAGCCCCAGGACCCCCTGGCCCACCTCTTCGCCGTCTCCCTGCGCGTACCACAGGCGCAACAGGGGCAACGCTTCAGCCTTCCCGCCTGGCTCCCGGGCAGCTATATGGTGCGTGACTTTGCCCGCCACCTCATCGGACTGCACGCCCGGGATGGGGCCGGCAACCCGGTTGCCCTGACCCAGTTGGACAAGCAAACCTGGCAAGCCCAGGATCATGACGGTGTGCTGGAGTTGAACTACCAGGTCTATGCCTGGGATCTCTCCGTTCGAGGCGCCCACCTGGATCAAACCCATGGCTTCTTCAACGGCAGCAGCACCTTCCTCGCCGTTGAGGGACAGGAGCAGCAGCCGGTTAGTGTCGACATTTTGGCGCCGGAAGGGGCGGCTTACAAGGACTGGCGCGTCGCCACGGCGATGACCGAAGCGGGGGCACAACGCTACGGCTTTGGCCGCTACCGTGCCCATAACTACGACGAGTTGATCGACCACCCGGTGGAGATGGGTACCTTCACCCTGGCCCGATTCGAAGCCGCCGGTGTGCCCCATGATCTCGTTCTTACCGGTCGGCACCTGGCGGACACCGACCGGATCTGCGCCGACCTCAAGAAGATCTGCGAAGCCCAAATCGCCCTTTTCGGTGGCAAAGCGCCTTTCGAACGCTACCTCTTCATGACTCAGGTGGTCGGCGAGGGGTTTGGTGGCCTGGAGCACCGCGCCTCCACGGCGCTGGTCTGTGGCCGCGGTGATCTGCCCTCCGTCACCGAGCCACAGATGAGCGACGGCTATCGAACCTTCCTGTCACTCTGCAGCCACGAGTATTTCCATAACTGGAACGTCAAAAGGATCAAGCCCGCGGCGTTCCTTCCCTACCAGTTGCAGGAGGAAAGCTACACCCGCCAGCTTTGGGCGTACGAGGGGATCACCTCCTACTACGATGACTATTTTGTTTACCGAGCGGGCTGTGTGGATGAAGCCACCTACCTGACCATGCTCAGCGAGGGGATGACCCGGGTCACCAGGGGGCGCGGGCGTTTTAAGCAGACCCTGAGAGACTCCAGTTTCAACGCCTGGACCAAGTTCTACAAACAGGATGAGAATGCCCAAAACGCCATCGTCAGCTACTACACCAAAGGGGCGATGTTTGCCCTGCTGCTGGACCTGACTTTGCGTATAGAAACCCAGGGGCGCCACAGCCTCGATTGCGTCATGCAGCGCCTCTGGCAAGAGTATGGTGAGGCCGGGATCGGTACCGACGATCAGAGCCACCAGAGGATCGTTGCCGAACTGCTCGGCCGCGATGTCTCCGACCTGTTCGCCTACCTGGACAACACCGAGGATCTGCCACTGGCGGAACGACTCGAACAGATCGGGGTGACCCTCACCCTGCGCGCGGCCGCAGGGCAAAACGACAAGGGCGGTGTCCGTGATACCACCCATGGCACGACGTTGGGTGCACGTTACAAGGCTGCACCGCAGGGCGTGACCATCATCAGCGTCGCCGAGGGCGGCCCAGCACACAGGGCGGGACTGGCTGCCGGCGATAACCTGATCGCCCTCGATGGGCTGCAGGTGGGAAGCAACCCCGATGCCTTTATTGAGCGCTACGGCCCGGGTCAAGAGCTTACCGCCCACTGGTTCCGCCGTGACGAATTATTGACGGGGAAACTTGCGCTTAGCGAACCTGCGAAGGATACTGTGGCTATCCACGTGCACAACAGGGAAGGAAGTCGCCTGTGGTTATGATGAAATCAGAGACTCCAGTCGTTAACCGGCAGAGAAGCAGTAATATCGTCAGGGGTCCGGGAGGTAGTAATATGGCAACACATCACTCCGAGTTGGCCAGCTTGTTGCACAAGCACTTCAATGATGCGGACTCCATCGCAGAACTGCGCGAACGGTTAAGGGACGCCGAAGAGGAGCTGCACGCCGTCTTCGCCGATGAGCTCTCCCGCCATGTCAAAGAGGAAGAGCTGTCACACCGCAAACAGGCCTGAGCGTTGGCCCGTGCTCCGCAACCCGTGACACACCCTCTAACCAGCAAGGCCAACCCCTCGGGATTGGCCTTTGTTCATTCTGGGCTTAACGACATTTGAAAAACTTCACCCTGTCATCATGAACATGGGAATGGCCACGCATCACCCCTAACGGAAAGAATCAAACTGATACAAGGGGTCCATCACGCCACCATTACCCGCTGCGACCAAGCCCGATCAGCCACCTTCTACAAACAAGAGCCTGGTCCTCACCATCCTGACCAAGCAGCCTTAGCCGCATCGTAACGCCCATAACATCGACCTGGACGGGCAGGATGGCAGCCAAATCGAGCGTTTCATCTTTCCCGATGCGTGCCAACGCGCCAGTCATCCGGCAGCCTATGGACTTCGCCACATTACGTTTCGTTTCAGTATGGGGATCTCGTCGCAGCCCTTGACTGGCTGCGCGCCCAGGACTGGAAGTGGCGCTTGTACGGTGGGATCCGGACACGGGAAAGCGCTTAACGCTTCTTTCGACCCCGATAGGTTGCCACCTGAGCAGAATAACCAGGCGGGGCCCCAACCACACTGGCGAAAGCAGGCGCAACTACGATGATGTTGGACGCTCAATCCAGGCTTAAGATCGCCCGGTTCGCGGTGTTGGCCAGCGGGGTATCCGCATCGATACGCATCTTCAGATCCTTGAGCAGGCCATCAGCCACATCGTAGATCCAGCCATGGACCGTCAGCGGTTGGGAACGGCTCCAGGCATCCCGCACCGTGGTGGTCTGACAGGTGTTGATCACCTGGGCAATAACGTTAAGCTCACAAAGACGGCGAAATCGCACGGGTTCCGGCAAGGTTTCCAGTGCCGTTCGATGAGCGTCGTAGACATCCCTGACATGCCGAACCCAGTTCCCCGCCAAGCCAATCGGCAGGTTATCCAGCGCCGCTTTCACCCCACCACAGCCGTAGTGGCCCACCACCATGATATGACGCACCTTAAGGTGCTCAACCGCGTACTGGATCACCGACAGCGCATTGAGATCCGAGTGCACCACCACATTGGCAATATTGCGGTGGACGAACACCTCCCCGGGGGCCAGATCAACAATTTGATTGGCCGGAACCCGGCTGTCAGAGCAACCGATCCAGAGAAACTCCGGCGTCTGCTGCAGGGCCAACTCTGAGAAAAACGCCGGATTCTGTTTAGTGATCTCTTGCGCCCAGGCCCGGTTACGCTCAAACAGTTGATCGATTTTTGACATGTCAGTCTCTTACTACAGGGGTTCGCAGAGTGTACCCCAGCTTTGCCCCTGGCGGTGATTGTCCCTGCTTGACCGTAAGACCGTTCGCTCAACTTCTCGTCAAAGAAGGAGTAAGGCTCTTGAATATCATCCTGTTGCGTCCCTCTTGCTTGGCCCTGTAGAGACAGCGGTCCGCTTCAGATAACCAGTCTGCCAGGGTGGGACTGAAGGAGGCCGGTGCCAACACGGCCCCAAGGCTAACGGTGATCGTCAACGGCTGCCCGGTCGAGGTTGTCGCCATCGGTTGCTCCGCGACCGTGCTGACCAGCGTCGCCAGCAAGTTTCGGGCGTCCCGCTCCCCCAGCCCCGGCAGCAGCAACACAAACTCTTCGCCGCCGAAGCGGGACAGAAGGTCATTGTGTCGGCCAAACTGAGCCTGCATCAGGGCCACCAGACGTTGCAGGCATTCGTCGCCCACCAAGTGGCCGTAGGTGTCATTAACCTGCTTAAAATGGTCGATATCCAGCATCACCATCAGCAGGGCGTGATCGCCTCTGATACACCACTGTCGGATCGACTCGAAGTTTTCCACGAAGTAGCGCCGGTTATAGGCTCCAGTCAACCCGTCGCGGCTGGCCAGGATGGCCAGTTTTCGATTGGCTTCCGCCAGCTCCTCGGTGCGCGCCATCACTTGGGCTTCCAGCTCATCCTGGTGTGCCCAAAGCGCTGACCGGTGTATCGCCATCTGCTTCTGCAGCTGCAAGATCTCCCGGGCTGACCCCTGAGGCAGTCGACGCAGGGGACGGCGCTCCGCCTCCGGCTGCTCAACATCTTTCGCCAGAACCTCCAGGGGAAGGGTCAGGTAGCGGCTTTGGTGGGCAGCGAGCGCCACCGCAAGCAGTAAGGCAACCACCATCACCGCCGTACCCACGCCAAATTGCGATTCCGCCTGTTTTACCAGCGGCAGATAGGGCACCACCAGGTTCAGAGTCCAGCCGCTCTCCAGTTCCCGTTGATGGCGCAGATAATCGGTGAAGGTGCCAAACGCACTCTCGAGCCGGATCAAGGAGGGGTCACCGAGTTCGACCGGGCGCAAGGTAGACCAGCCAGGTCGACTTAAAGGGGCAAGGCCCAACGAAGCGGAGGCTACGACGATCCGACCGGTCTTATCCTGCAACACCCATTCGAAGGGCAGTTGTTGCGCCAATTGCTGGTTTAACGCCGACAGATCCAGTGCCCCTTCAACTGTCCCCACAACCTCGCCCGCTTCGCTGAACCTGGGTGCACTGACAGTGACGATGGGCGCTCGGCCAAAAACCCGATCTCGTATCACGTCGGAAAGATAAGGCTTAGAGGTCGCCATCACTGCCTTGAAGTCGGGCCAAGCAGAGACATTTATGCTGCGATAGGCCGCAAGCCGTCTCGGCGGAGACGCACCAAGCACCTGCCCCTCGGAGTCGGTGATAAACAGGCTGGCAAATCCCGGGTAGGAGCGATGCAGGGCAGCCAGATCAGCCTGCGCATCCTCGCCAGAATGGGAAAACCAGCGGCCCGCCAGCATCAGGGCCCCCTTGTGACGTTCAAGATAATCTTCCAACTGTCGGGCAGCCCCTTTGCCGACGGCACTCAACTGGGCGTAGTGCATTACTTTCTGCGTCGCCATCAGTTGACGATTGTGGGCCAGGAGCATCACCATCAGGGTTACACTGAGCAGGGCAACCATAGCGTGAACCTGTTTCTGCCGGAAGGTACGCACCAGGACTGGCTGCTGCCGGATCCTTTTGAGCCAGCCTTTGGGGATCCCCATCAACAGCAGACTGGCAAAGGCGCTGTAAAGCACCCCATTAAACCCCTGCTTCCAGATGGTGAACCAGCCGTACTCCTGAGGCAGATCGACCCATTGAAAGATGGCGATGGCGGTGATCGGCATCCCGAAAAAAATCCAGTAAACGATATCGGCGTAAAGCAGATACCAACCTCGTTTGCGCAGCAGGGCGAGGCACACCGCCTCCAAACCGAAAATCAGGTAGGCGATGCTGACGTCCCAGGTTAAGTGGAGACCCGTCACCGCCAGAGCCGCCGTCCATAGTACCCAGGGCAGCCCCAACCGGCTGGCGCAAAGCAGAATCACCATGTTACCCAGTATCAACTGGAGGTTTGCGAACAACGGGATGGGGTAAAGGTTAAGAAAGAAGCCTACCGCGCCCAGCGTCGAGGCAAAGGCGGCTCGCTGCAGCACCGGCCTCACGGTCATCTTTCCGGGCATCATCAGTGACATCCTGTCTTAAAGAATTCGTTACACTGCTCAACACTTTAACACTATGACAACAGGAGTGAACCCTTAAGTCGCGGCCCTCGATCTGTTGACCCTCAATCGCCGCTCACCTAAACCTACTGGGATCGAGGGAGGAACTCCGATGCAGCTGCGTCAAGCCACTATGCGTGATCTCCCCGCCATCCTGGCGTTATGGCCACAGCAAGGGGTGTGCGGCCAAGAACCCCTGCACCCTTATATTGCCAGCCGTGGCCGTACCTATGTCATTGTTAACGGACGCAACTTGATCGGCTTTGTATGCATCAGCCGCGTCGATGCCCGTATCGTTGCGCTCTGTGTCGCGCTTCCCTATCGCCGTTGCGGCTTGGGTCGGGCCCTGTTGATGCGCGCCCAGCACTATCTGCACTGGTTGGGTGCCCGCACGGTTCGGCTATCACCGGCGCCGGACAGCCAAGCCTTCTATCGTGCTCTGGGCTGGCAACCCATGTCCCACTGCACGCATCAATGGTGTCGGCGCCTAAAGTAATCCCCCTTCGCGCGCCTCAGCGTCTTAGGGGGCAAGGCGGTCGTGACGCCATCCCTTGCCGGTTCGCTGGTAGAGAAAGCGGTCATGCAGCCGCCGGGCACCGCCCTGCCAGAACTCCAAACTGTTCGGTTCGATACGATAGCCCCCCCAGAAATCCGGCAGAGGCACCTCACCATTGGCAAACTTCTCCTTCATCTTCATGAAGCTCGACTCCAGCACGCTGCGGGCCGAGAGCTTATGGCTCTGGGGAGAGGCCCAGGCCCCCAGTTGGCTATCTCTCGGGCGAGAGGCAAAATATTTGAGTACTTCACTGGTCGAAAGACGGGTGGCACGACCGGTGATGGCAACCTGACGTTCCAGATCCTGCCAGGGAAACAGCATGCTGACTTTCTGGTTGTGGGCGATCTGCTCGGCCTTGCGACTGCCCAGATTGGTATAAAAAACAAAGCCCCGCTCATCGACCTGCTTTAACAGTACGATACGCTGAAACGGCTGCCCATCGCTGTCTACGGTCGCCAGGGAGAAGGCGGTGGGATCCTTCAATCCAGCCTCTTTCGCCTGTTCAATCCAGCGCTCAAACAGCTCCATCGGGCTCTCAGGCAGATCTTTGCTGTGCAGGCCACCGCGCAGGTATTCTCGTCGAATATCAGTCAAATCTCGCACAAAAACTCTCCTTAAATCAGGGGTGTCATAGTTTACCTTATCAGCGGCCCCACCCCACGGGTTGGGTGGACGAAACCGTTCAATAGCCGGCGACGCCCTGGTTGAGATCGGCGCCAACACGACCGGAACAGTAGGAAGCACAGGGAAGCCCTGCGGTCACTGTCATTCTTTCAGACATAGGCTCCCTAAATCGGCTAAGACACTATACAATGCGCGCCGCTCACCGACGTCGCTCGGATTCAACCTCTATCCATTTTGCTGTAGGAATCCCACAATGCCCGCCATCGTCTTCCCCCTGATCGCCGTTGTTATCTGGGCAGGTAACAACCTTGTGGGCAAACTCTCGGTGGACGTCATCTCCCCGGCGGCGATCGCCTTCTACCGCTGGTTGCTGGCGGCGATACTGCTGACCCCCTTTATGCTGCCATCGGTGTGGAAATTGCGACACTTTGTGCTTAGAAACCTTTTCAAGTTCAGCCTATTAGCAATACTTGGTGTGGTGGCCTTTCAAAGCCTTGGCTACGTGGCCGCCGCTTCCACCTCCGCGACTCACATGGGTCTTATCGGTGCTACGGTGCCACTGCTGACGCTGCTGATAAGCCTTATTGTCCTGCGCGAAGCGCCCACACTCGGCGCGATGCTGGGCGCTGCCCTCTCCTTTATCGGCCTGGCGATACTGCTCTCAGGGGGCCACCTCTCCAACCTCACCCGAGACGGGATCAATCAGGGTGACCTCCTGATGCTTATCGGTGCTACCGCCTATGCCCTTTACGGGGTGTTGATCCGCCACTGGCAGATACCGATGAGCGTTTGGCAGTCACTCTACGTTCAGATCTTGCTGGGTTTGCTCTGGCTAATGCCGGCAGTGCTCATGAGCCCATCGATGGCCATAAGTGAGTCAGCACTGCCCCTGGTGCTCTACGCCGGTATTGCCTCTTCTGTCGTCGCGCCATTTTGCTGGATGAGCGGGATCCAGAAGCTCGGCGCCAGCAATAACGCCATCTTCATGAACCTGATCCCCCTGTTTACCACCGCCAGTGCGGTGGCCATTCTGGGGGAGAAGCTCCACTCAGGCCACCTGGTCGGCGGCCTGCTGATCATCAGCGGCGTCATGCTCTCCCAGTGGCTGCGGCAGCCCCTGAGACTGTTTACCCGGCGCCCGACCGCCTGAGCTCTGCCCCGCCCGGAGAGGCAGTTGTGCTTGGGCCTTTAAGAGGCCCAATTTTGGCCGCTCAAGAGTGTGCCCTCACCGCAGTATTTCCCGCAGACAAACTCTTTTACACCTAAAGGCCCGAGGGGCTTTGACCCCCTGTTAACGGATGGTTAGTATCGCGATGGACCTTTTCCGATCAAAACCATAGGGATAATTGGATGAAAAAGTTTGTGTATGGTGGCTTGTGTGCCTCCGCGCTGATCCTGGCCGCCTGCCAGAGCGGAACCGACACCCAGCCGACCGCCAGCGCGGCCGCGGTTAAGCAGGCCCTCACCTCCGGTATCGACCTGGAAAATTTCGATACCAGCGTTCGCCCCCAGGATGACTTCTACACCTACGTCAACGGAACCTGGCTGAAAGAGACCCAGATCCCGGCGGATCGTACCAATACCGGTGCCTTCTACGATCTGCGTATCAAGGCCCAGGAAGACGTCCAAGCGATCATCGCCGAACTGGCAGAAACCGAGGGGCTCAAGCCCGGCAGCGACGAGCAGAAAGTCGCAGCGCTCTACCAGTCGATGATGGATGTCGATACGGTGAACGCCCTGGGCGTCAAACCGCTTCAGGGCGAGTTTGAGAAGATCGCTGGCCTTGAGAACCACGCCGATGTGGCCGCCTACTTCGCCCATGCACAGATGATTGGCGTCAACTCGCCGTTCGTTTTCTATGTTTCCGTCGATGCCAAGAACTCCAGCGCCTACGCCGGACACCTTTGGCAGACCGGCCTCTCCCTGCCGGATCGCGATTACTACTTTGACGAAGGTGAGCGCTTCGCCAAAATGCGCGCCGACTTCGTTAAACACATCGCCACCATGTACGAATTGGCCGGACTGGAAGGGGCCGACAGCGCCGCCAACACCATTCTGGAGATGGAAACCGCACTGGCGAAGCATCAATGGACCAAGGTCGAGACCCGCGACAGCGAAAAGCGTTACAACAAGTTCGCCACCTCTGAACTCAATACCCTGGCCGACGATTTTGACTGGGGCGCCTTCCTGGGCACCCTGGGGGCCGAGGAGCTGGACAACATCATCGTCAACCAGCCCAGCTACATCGAGGGTTTCAACGATCTGTTCAGCCAGTACAGTGTTGACCAGTGGCAGACCTACCTGACTTGGCAGGTCCTCACCTCCTTCGCCAGCCAACTTAGCGAACCGCTGGACGAAGAGAATTTCGATTTCTTTGCCCGCAAACTGAACGGCCAGGAGCAGCAGCAGGCTCGCTGGAAGCGCGCTGTTGACAAGGTCAACGGCGATTTGGGTGAGGTGGTCGGCAAGGTCTACGTCAAGAAGCACTTCTCACCGGAAGCCAAGGCCCGCATGGGCGAGTTGGTTGAGAACCTGCGCAAAGCTTACGCTCAGTCTATCGATGAACTGGACTGGATGGGTGAAGAGACCAAGAAGAAAGCCAAGGTTAAGCTGGCCGCCTTCACGCCGAAAATCGGTTACCCGGACAAGTGGAAGGATTACTCCAGCCTGACCGTTAAAGCCGATGATCTGGTGGGTAACTCCATGCGTGCTGCCCAGTGGGCGCACGAGGAGCAGATGTCCAAGCTGGGCGGCCCCATCCGTAAGTGGGAGTGGTTTATGAACCCGCAAACGGTTAATGCCTACTACAACCCCACCATGAACGAGATCGTGTTCCCTGCCGCCATCCTGCAGCCGCCGTTCTTCAACATGGAAGCGGACGATGCCGTGAACTATGGCGGTATCGGTGCGGTCATTGGCCATGAGATGGGTCACGGTTTCGACGACCAGGGCTCACGCTATGATGCTGAAGGTAACCTGGTGAACTGGTGGACCGAAGAGGATCTGATGGCGTTCCAGCGCCGTGGTCGCAAGCTGATCAAGCAGTACAGCGAGTACAAGGTGTTCGACGACCTCTCGGTCAACGGCCAACTGACCCTGGGCGAGAACATCGGGGATCTTTCCGGTGCTACCATCGGCTATAAGGCCTACCAGCTGGCGCTGGACGGCGAAGAAGCCCCGGTGATCGACGGCCTGACCGGCGACGAGCGTTTCTTCATCGGCTTCACCCAGATCTGGCGTGCCAAGTACAAAGAGGAAGCACTGCGTAACCGGGTACGCACGGATCCGCACTCCCCCTCCCACTTCCGTGCTAACGGCCCGCTGGGCAACATGCCGGAGTTTTACCAGACCTACGATCTGAAACCCTCGGATGCGATGTACATCCCGGAGGAGGATCGCGTTAAGATCTGGTAACAGGGTATCAGCGAACCACGCAAAAAGGGCATGCCAGTCGGCATGCCCTTTCTCCTCCCGAATTCGCTCTCAGCCCGCTTTATCGAGGAAACGCTCCGGCCTCTTCCGAAACCCCAACTGCCTTTAACCCCACACTCACCAAGCTAAGCGCCGGAGACGGTCGCGCATGGGGCCTATCGCGATTTCTCAACAGCAGAGAAGTCCCGCTTCATCTACATTCTGAGCCATCAGCTTCGAAAACCTTAAGGCGTGCCGATGCACCAACGCTCCATTTTGCCCATCCTCTGTGTCGTGATCTCCCTGTTTCCTATCACCCTGCAGGCCGCGCAGGGGGAAACACCCTGTTCCGGGAATTGGCAACGATACGTTGAAGCCAACCTGCCCAGTGGTGATGGCGCCGGACACGGGCCGGATCTTGGCTCTGTCGAGTGGCAGTCGGTGATCGAGTTTCATCTTGGGGTGAGGGGCGATGGATCACTGCCGTCAAAGGAGAGCGAGGCCTGGTGTCACTACATCGACCGGGCACTGACCGAAGCGCTCTACCCGGACAACGCCACGGCTCCTGGCCCCGCCTTTGACTGTGGGACAGTCGAAACAGGCAGCATCGAGGCGATGATCTGCCAATCTCCTGCCTTGGCGGCACAGGACCGTACCCTCAACAACCTCTATCATGCGGCGCGCAACAAGGCGCACAATGAACATCCTCCCCGCCTGGCAGCCGAGCAGCGCGGGTGGATCAAGGGGCGTGACGCCTGTTGGAAAAGTAACGACCCGACGGACTGCGTGACCCGGAGTTACCGGCGCCGTACAGCGGAACTGCAGGCCCACTACCGCCTGGTCCCTTTCGGGGCACCGCATCGTTTCCTCTGCGCCGACAATGACGCCGATGAGGTGATCATCACCCACTTTGATACCCAGCCCCCCACCCTGATAGCGGAGCGCGGCGACCAGGTTTCCCTGATGTTTCATCAGCCCAGCGCCAGTGGCAGTCACTACCAGGGGCGCAACGAAAGCTTCTGGGAGCACTCAAGTCCAGATCCGCACAGCCCGACGGAAGCGACGGTGACCTGGGGCTACGAGGCCAAGCCGATGCGCTGTCGCCGGGATATGAGCGTTAACTCCGGGTTCTAACCCTTGGGTGATGTGGCGGTAGGAGCTTTATCCAGCCAGATCAACTCCCCCGTGGCAAAGCCCAGTTCGTCAGCACGTTCAATGAAGCGGGCCTTCACCTCGTCGGACACCTCCGGCATGCGGGCCAGCAACCAGAGATAATCGGTACTGTTGCCGGAGATAAAGGCGTACTGGTAGTCAGGATCCAGCTCAAACACCGCATAGCTGCCGTAGAAGGGGCCGAAAAAAGAGACTTTCAGATGGCCGATATCCGGTTCCGCGACGAAATAGGCCTTCCCCTGTGCCTCCTCCCACTGCCCGGTTCCGCTGTCAAACCCGCGATTGATGACGGTGATCCCACCATCTTCCCGTAGCCGGTATTCCGCAGTGACCGGCGCAAGGCCCCGCTCGAAGCTGTGATCCAGTCGCGCAATTTCATGCCAGGTTCCCAGGTAGCGCTCCAGTTCGAACCCACTGACGGGCTCCACCTTCTCCGGTAACCCGGTACAGCCTCCGAGTCCCAGAAACAGCGCGATGGCCGCTCCCTGCCCCATTTTTTTTACCCAGTCCATCCCATCCTCTCTGCCAAGTTGTTCTTATTCATCATGGCTAAGCTACGACAGAACAGGCAAAAAGATCACATCCAAAGGGTTCCCGGCGATGGTTCAGGGGCCCATCAGGCGCCGCATCGGGTTTGCTCCGGGGCCTGCAGGAGCGTAATCTGGCTTCAAAGAACCCTTATCTGGTGTACCGTGGTAAAACGTGTTCTGCGCTGGGGCCTGTTCCTGGCGATCCCCCTCCTATCGGCGCTGCAGATGACCGAGCTGCCGCAGCCAGTCATCGAGGCGCAAACCTACCAGCTGGGTCACTACCAGCATCAGGTGATCGACGGCGATCGCCTGGTGCTGCTCAACTGGAACATCCATAAGGAGCTGAATGCGGCCGGGTGGCGTGCGGATTTGGCCCAGATCCAACAGGATCACCAACCCACGCTGATCACTCTGCAGGAAGCCAACCTGGATATCTCCGATCCTAACCTCCCGCTGCCGGCGGGTTTTGGCCTGGAGTTTGCCGCAAACCTGGTTCTGAATGACAGTGAACATGCTGGTGTAGCCACCGCCAGCCGGGAGGCTCCGAGTGCCAGCCAGGCGGTATTCTCCTCCGTCACTGAGCCACTGTTGGCAAGTCCCAAGTTGTTCCTACTGTCCGAGTACCCCCTGGCCGGGCGCAAAGAGACCTTGCTGGTGGCAAATATCCACGCCATTAACTTTGTCGATAAGGAAGATTACGGCACCCAATTGGGGCAGTTGAGCATGGCGATCAGCGCGCACGACGGGCCGCTGCTGGTGGTGGGGGACTTTAACAGTTGGAACCCGACGCGCCTTACCCATTTGGCGCAGTTGATGGCACAGCATCAGCTGCAACCGGTTCCCTTCCCCAACCCGGTTTCCAGCTTTATGGGTAATCCTCTTGACCACGTGTTCTTCAGTCGTCACTTTGAACTGACCGCGGCGGACACTCTTGATCGTTACGACAGCTCTGACCATCTTCCTCTGCTCGTCGACCTGAAGCTGATGCCCGAAGTGCAATAAATCGCGATACCCCTTGTCGCCATCCCTTTGATGACTTTAAATTACTGCGCTTTTACCTAACATTTGGATGGCATGGATAAGGTTTATCAACTCATGGGCTGGCTTAGCGTCGGCGCCTACTGGCTACTGGTTGCTGCGGTCTCCCTGAGGGTCGTGCTTAAGCGCCGTACCGTGGGTGTTTCCGCGGCCTGGTTGATGGTGATCTATATCCTGCCGCTTTTCGGAGTCGGCCTCTACCTGCTGATCGGGGAGCGCAACATCGGCCGGGCGCGCCAGCGCCGGTCCGCCGAGATGGCAGACGCGTACCGTCAATGGTTTGGTCAGCTGGAACAGAGCCTTCACCATCATCAACATCACCTAGGACGACATGCCCACCCGCTTCACCATCTCTGTTTCCAGCAGATGGGGATCCCCGCCACCCTCGGCAATAACCCCACCCTGATGCAGGACCCGAAAACCATCTTCGAGAGCCTGTTGCGGGACATCGAAGGTGCGCGCCACACCATTCAGATGGAGTTCTACATCTGGCACCCCGGCGGCCACGCGGACGAGGTCGCCCAGGCCCTTATCGACGCCGCCCAGCGGGGCGTGGAGGTGAAGCTTCTTCTGGATGCCGCCGGCAGCCGGGACTTTTTCAAGAGCCACTGGCCGCGCCAGCTAAAAGAGGCCGGCGTCGCCCTGATCGCGGCGTTGGAGGTAAGCCCGCTCCGGATGTTCCTGCGGCGGATGGACCTGCGTCAGCATCGAAAGATCATCGTACTGGATCACGAAATTGCCTACAGCGGCTCCATGAACCTGGTGGATCCCCGCTTCTTCAAGCAGAAAGCGGGCGTCGGCCAATGGGTCGATGTGATGGTGCGCCTCACCGGCCCGGCGGTGACCGCCCTTGCGGCCATCCACGCCTGGGACTGGGAACTGGAGGGCGGAGAGCGTGCCCTACCGGAACTGCCAAGTGGGGAAACCGCGCCGGATCCCAGCCACATCAGCGATGCGCTGCAGGTGATCCCCTCCGGGCCGACCCAGCCAGAGCGGGTGATCCAAAAGGTGCTGCTGCTCGGGATCTACCATGCTCGTCGACAGATCACCCTCTGCTCGCCCTACTTTGTTCCCAGCGAGCACCTGCTGGAAGCCCTGATCACGGCAGCCGAGAGTGGGATCCGGGTCGAGTTGATCGTTCCGGATAAAAACGACTCCATGATGGTGGATTGGGCCAGCCGCTCCTACTTCACCGAGCTGCTCAGGGCAGGGGTGAAGATCTACCGTTTCCAGGGTGGGCTGCTTCACACCAAAGCGGTCCTGATCGACGACGACCACTGTCTTATCGGCAGCGTTAACCTGGATATGCGCAGCCTGCATCTGAACGATGAGATCACCCTGGCGCTGGATGATCCGACGTTTTGTGCCGAGTTGCAGACCCTGATGGGCCACTACAAGGGCGACTCCTATGCCCTGGATCTGACGATCTGGCGCCAACGGTCGCTGCGTAAAAAACTCACCGAGCAGTTTTTCTACCTCTTTGCGCCGCTGCTGTGAGCCATTTTCACCCTTTCCAGTAGTCACAAAACCGGTGTGGAAACAAAAAGGGCACCCTTGGGTGCCCTCTGCGGTTCCAGTGCGGTTAAGCCCGCTCAGTCTGCCTTTTTCACAAACTGGGATTTGAGCCCCATGGGCCCGAAACCGGGCACCTTGGCATCGATATCATGATCGCCATCCACCAGGCGGATATTTTTCACCTTGGTGCCTACTTTAACGACGGAGTTGGTGCCCTTGATCTTCAGATCTTTGGCCACGGTCACCGTATCCCCATCCTGCAGCAGGTTACCCACCGCATCGCGGACCACTTTCACATCCTCATCCTCGGCATCCGCCGCGGCATCTTTGGACCACTCATGGGCACACTCAGGACAGATCAGCATGGTGCCGTCTTCGTAGGTGTATTCGGAGTTGCACTTGGGGCAGTTCGGTAAGCCACTCATGTTTTAACCTTTTACTATCTGGGTCAGCCCCGCAACGGCGGAGCGAACGGGCGCGGCATAATGCCAGCTAGTTGCAAGTATTGTCCATTCTTCCCGTGACAACCGGTTGGCGCAGGCCGCGGGGTTGCCAGAGGCATTGCGACGCAGCACCTTCCCACCACTGACGGATACGCCGATGGGGAAGATGCCTTGGCTCAACGGCTCAGGTAAGCGTGGAGAAATTCGGTGATCTGGGTCAGATCCGAGACAGTGATAAACTCATCGCAGGTATGCACTTTCGCCATCCCGGTGGAAAGGTTCACGGTCTTGAGTCCCTTGCTGTTGAAGATGTTGGCATCAGAGCCACCACCAGTGGAGGCAGTTTTGCCCTCGATGCCGATCCCGGCGAACGCCTCCTTGATACCACACACCAGCGGGTCCTGATCGTCGATGGCGTAGGCATCGTAGGAGCGCGTCGATTCGATGACGACCTTGGCACCATGACGTGCAGCAGCGCGCTCAAAGGTCTCCACCATGTGTGCAACCTGGGCAGCCAGTTTTTCGTCGTCCAGGGAGCGCACCTCCGCTTTCAACGAGAGGCTCGGCATCACGATGTTGGTGGCCAGACCGCCCTCGACCACGCCGATGTTGGCGGTGGTTTCCCCATCGATCCGTGACAGCTTCATGGTGGAGATCGCCTCCGCCGCCACGGTAAGGGCGTTGATCCCCTCCTCCGGTGCCAGCCCCGCATGTGCCGGTTTACCAGTGAATTCGACCTCAAGGCCCTGTTGGCCCGGTGCCCGGGTAATGATGGTACCGATGGCACCACCGGAGTCCAGTACGATCGCCTCGGTGGCCTCGATGCTACCCATCTCAAACAGGCGAGAGCCGTGCAATCCCCCCTCCTCATGCACCGTGAAAGCCAGTTCAATCGTGGGGTGGGCCATGCCCTGCTCCTGCAGCGTCCGTACCGCTTCCATGATCGCCGCGATACCGGATTTGTCATCTCCACCGAGAATGGTGTTGCCGGCGGAACGGATCACGCCATCCTCGATCACCGGCTCGATCTCGTTGCCCGGTGCGACGGTGTCCATGTGACAGCTGAGCAACACCGCGCCCGGCTTGGTACCGGGCAGCTTGGCGTAGAGGTTATGGCCGTTGGAGATCGCCTCGGGGACCGGCTGCTTGGCCACCCGAAAGCCCAGCGCCCCAAGCTGCTCCGCCAGAGTTTCGCTGATCGCCTTTTCGTTGCAGGACTCGCTGTTGATTTTCACCAGATCGATAAAGTGCTGGATCAGGCGTTGTTGATTGATCGTGGACATAATTCACTTCACCATCGCCAAAATGGGGCGATAACATGGCGCCATTGCGCACTTAGAACAGTGCATTCCACCTTAGAGGATGGGGTGTGATCGCCGCAAATAAGCGAGCTCAAACTGAGATCTTGCGCAGGCTTGCATCGATATCACCCCTTCGAGGGCGATCCGGTGTCGGATAACCGGGTACTCTCATGGCCATGCTCCGGTGCCGTTGCCAACCTCTGGTAGGCGTTTCGGATCTGCATCAAGGCCCCATCCTCCTCGGCCAACCGGGCGGCAATCTCGGCCAGCACCTGCTCATAAGCCTGCTGCTCCAACCCCTGGCCCTTGGCCTTGTAGTGAAACTCGTGGGTGATATCCCCCCAGGCGTCCTGAAGTTTGCTGCGCACCTGGATCTCGGCAGGGATCTCCGCAGCAACGATCTTCGCCGCCGCCTCGTCCCCCTGGACACAATCGTAGCTAACGTGAGCAGTAAGATGGATAGCCCGGTAACCGGAGGCTTTGGGATGGCGAATGTAGTCCTCCACCTCACGCTCAAACCTCAAATGCTTCGAAGAGGAGATCAGCGCTAGCATTCCGTTGCAATCATCCACAAACCAGCACACCACCCGAGCTCCGATGATGTCCGCGAGCACGTCGGTGGGGGACTCAAAGCGGGGCCAGCCCTTTCGGGCCAGCTTACTGAGCACGCTCGTAAGGGGCTTTACCCGCGTGAGGACCCATACCGCTTCCGGTGGCAGGCGGTGACGGCGACAGTAGGCTCGGGCCAGCTGGTCAAGTCGGATCTGAAGCAGTGCCCGCACCTGCTCAAGCGACTCCCCCTGATGCTGGTAAAACTGCATCACGGCAGCACGGGTCCAGGCCACCGCCTGCTCTGTTGACGACACGGCATTCTCCTTATCCGATGACGGCTCTCTCCGTGGGAGTATGCGCCATACCGGGGCAAAGGGCCTCTTCCGCGCATCGTTGAGCCCCCGGCCCAGAGGATATTCCGTTGAAGCGCCGTCCTACCGCGCCGGTCGCGCCTCGTGATTATAAAAACCCTGACCAGAGGGCTGGTGACCTAACCCTCTCGCTGGATGGATTATTGGACAACGCTGAAGTAAGGTGTGATCCAGATCTCATCTGGCCGGCAAGGAGCCCTCATGATGCAACGAAATATAGACCAGTGGCTGGATGCCTACGGCGTCAGCCACCGGCATCCTATCAACAAACTGATCCACTGGATCTGCGTCCCGGTGATCGTCTGGACAGTACTGGCGCTGCTCTGGGGAGTGTCGCTGCCGGGGCTGCCTCTGCTCAACCTGGCTACGGGGCTGATCCTCATCGCCCTGCTGTTCTACTGGTACCTGTCGCCCAAGTTGGCATTGGGCATGGTGGTGTATACCGGCATCAACGTCGGTCTTATCCTCTGGCACCAACAAGCCCTGGATCTGCCCCTCTGGCAAAGCGCCCTGGTGCTGTTCGTGATCGCCTGGATTGGCCAATTCATCGGTCATCTGCTGGAGGGCGCCAAACCCAGCTTCTTCGAAGATGTGCAGTTTCTGCTGATCGGCCCCATCTGGCTGTTGAGCTTTCTCTACCGTAAGGCCGGCATCGACTATCGCCCCGGGCAACCCTCGCCCCATTGATTGAATGCCGCCGCCCGTCGGTTAGCCGACGGGCGGCGACCTCTATAAGCATTGCGTATATCCCGCTCCATCACCTCAGCCCTTGACTCGGGGTGGCATTCAAGGACGGTGCGCCGCACAATATCCCCGACCCATCTCGCAGGCCGCGTTGGCGGCATGGCCAAGGAGTATTCATGCAGTTCAGCTTTCATAACCCCACCCGTATCCATTTCGGGCAAAACCAGATCGCGCAGATCACCCGAGAGATCCCCAGTTCCGCCAAGGTGCTGGTGCTTTATGGTGGTGGCTCCATCAAACAAAATGGCGTCTACGATCAGGTCACTCAGGCCCTGTCTCGGCATAAATGGGGGGAGTTCGCCGGTATTGAACCCAACCCCTCGGTGGAAACCCTGGATCGGGCGGTCGCCATGGTTCGGGAGCAGGGGTTTGACTACCTGTTAGCGGTAGGTGGCGGGTCAGTGATCGATGGCACCAAATATGTCGCTGCCGCTGCCCGCTACGAGGGCTACGGCTGGGATATCTTGGAGGGGAAGCACCGCGTTCGCGAGGCTCTGCCCCTGGGCGCGATCCTGACCCTGCCGGCAACGGGCTCGGAGTCCAATGCGGCGTCGGTGATCACCCGAACCGCCACCCATGAGAAGCGCTCCTTCTATGCGCCGGCAGTACACCCGAAATTTGCCGTACTGGACCCCTCTGTGATGCGTACCCTACCAGAGCGTCAGTTGAAAAACGGCATCGTCGACGCCTTTGTACACGTCTGCGAACAGTACCTGTCCCATAACGACCAGGCCCTGGTTCAGGACGGTTACGCCGAAGTGCTGCTGCGTAACCTTAAGCAGTTAGCGGAGCAGTACGATCAACACGAGACCCCTCAGTGGCGGGAAAACCTGATGTGGACCGCCAACCAGGCGCTGTCCGGACTGATCGGTGCCGGCGTCCCCCACGACTGGGCAACCCATGGCATCGGCCACGAACTGACCGCCCAATTCAACCTGGATCATGCCCAGACGCTGGCGGTCGTTCTGCCGGCCCTTCTGCGCGAGCTACAGCCGCAAAAAGAGAGCAAGCTGCGCCAGATGGGGAAAAATGTCTTTGGTTTGAGTGGTGAGGCCCTGGCCGAGCGTACCATCGAGGCCATCGAAGCCCTGTTCCAGTCCCTTGGCGTCAAGACCCGGCTGTCAGAGTACGCCATCAACCGCAACGACATTGTGACCCAGGTGGTGCCGGCCCTGGCGGATCATGGCACCCTGCCCATGGGTGAACAGCGCAACGTGGATCTGGCCTGCTGTGAAGCGATCCTTTTGCGGGCGGTATAACCCCGGCGCTGGCAAACCCGTTTTCGCCCGATAAAAGAAAAAGGATGCGGCTAAGGCCGCATCCTTTTTCACTGGCATCACTCTCGCTCAATCAGAGAACGAATACCGGGATCTCGAGGGGCCCTTAACCGAGCATGGACTCATAGGCCCATAACAAACCCGCCACAACAAGAAGGAGCGCTGCCCCTTTGAGCCAGCGTCCCCGGCGCCGCTCATACTCATGTTTCAGCCAGATGAAGGGCGCCCCATGGTGATAGCCCCTGGCGTTGGACTCCCGCATCGCTTTCCAGATAAGGCCCGATCGAATGCGTCGGATCTCCTCCCTGTCGCGGGTACCCAGCCTCCGGTAAACCTCTTGCGTCTGCTTACTCAGCGCATCCCACTGCGACATATCACATCCTTGTGTTGTCTTGACCTAAGTTGCCCCTCTGTCGCTCACCCCGTGCCTGCACAACAAAGTCGCGCACGAGCAAAACCCCACAGAGAAAGATACAACCTAATGTAACTAAAAGAAAAACTGATGAAAAGTATTAGCAAGACTATGCCCTGATGCGTCCCTGCGAGCCCCAACCAAACTGCCAACAGGGGCCGCGCATATTCCCAGCCCCACCATCACAGCGCCATAAACTGCGTCAGCTGCGACGCCACCTTCTGCTGCAAAAAGAGCTTCAAAGCCTGTATGGACGGGCTGAGTTGAGCCCGGCTGGCACACAACAAGCTCAGTGGAACCGGTTCGCCGCGCCAGGCGGGACAGAGCCGCACCAGCCTCCCCTGGGCCAGGTCTTCGCCGATATCCAGCAGCGACTTGAAGGCGACCCCCCTCCCAGCCAGGGCCCAGCGGTGAACCACATCCCCATCGTTAGCCGCCCGGTTTCCCGATACCTGGACAACCACACTCTGGCTTGTGGCCGCCTGTCCGGACACAAGCCGCCAGCTCTGGTGCAGTCGGTCACCCAGGGCAAAGCAGAGACAGTTGTGGCCAACCAGGTCCCTCGGCGTGCTTGGCGGCGGGTGCTGACGCAAGTAGGACGGCGAAGCGCAGAGAACCCGAAAGTTCTCCTGGCTGATAGGGAGGCACACCAGGCTGGAGTCCTCGGGTTTGCCATAGCGCAACACCAGGTCCAATGGCTGCCGATAGAGATCAGCCAGGCTGTCAGAAAGGTGGAGACGAACCGAGAGACTGGGGTGGTGCTGCATAAACTCATCCAGCCAGTCCACCAGCCAGCGTCGTCCCAGATCCGAAGGCGCCGACAGGTTAATCTGGCCAGATAAGTGCAACTCATCCTCCCGCAGTGAGGCGCTTCCCTCGTCCAGCAGGTCCAGCGCCGGCTGGCAACTCTCCAGAAAACGCTCTCCAGCCCGCGTCAGACGGAGTTGCCGGGTTGAGCGCACAAAAAGCGGCTGGCCCAACTCCCCTTCGAGGCGTTTCATCGCGGCACTGGCCACCGCGGGACTCAGCGCCAATGCCCGCGCTGCTGCGGACAGGCTACCGAGCCGGGCCGTCTCGACAAATATTCGAAGATCCTGCAGTGCCTTCATTTTTAATTATTGATTGAAAGTGTTTCGCTCTGGCGTGGGTTTTTCAATGATAACGACAAGCCTAAACTGGCGCCATCCTGGAGAGGCGGCTGACTTGCCGACGGTCGGCTAAAATCAGCGCCCTTGCTCCAGTCCAGTGTCAGTAAACCCGAGCCGAATTCCCGACGGCGACCCCGCGCCGTTTGTGCCTTAACAAGCAGGACAGAATCCATGAACCTCATCGACGTTGCCCACTATCGCTACTCCACCAAGCAGTTTGATCCTAACAAGCGGATCCCGGAAGAGCAGTTCGAGCAGATCAAAGCGCTGCTGAGACTGAGCCCCTCAAGCGTGAACTCTCAGCCCTGGCACTTTGTGATCGCCAACACCCCGCAAGGGCGAGAGCGATTGAGTAAAGGCACCCAAGGGCCCTATGCCTTCAACGAAGCCAAGGTAAAGGACGCCTCGCATGTAATTTTGTTCTGTGCCAAAACCGGCATCGACAATCACTACCTGACCCACTTGCTGGAGGTGGAGGAGAAGGATGGCCGTTTTGCCGAGCCGCAATTTCGGCAAACGGTCAACCAGGGCAGAACTCTATTCGTCAACATGCACCGTTTTGACCTTAAGGATGCACAACACTGGATGGAGAAGCAGGTCTATCTCAACATGGGCACCATCCTGCTGGGTGCCGGGGCACTGGGTATTGATGCCGTGCCGATCGAGGGGTTGGACCCCAAAGCCCTGAACCAAGAGTTTGGTCTTATTGAGCAAGGCTATACCGCCGTCGCCATGGTGGCCCTGGGCTATCGCAGTGGCTCTGACTTTAATGCCGCACTGCCCAAGTCCCGTTTACCCGTCGAGGAACTTTTTACCCTGCTCTGAGCTGCGCTGCGCTGCGTTGCCAGTAAGAGAGGTAGCAAAATGGAAAAGGCGAGCGGTGACCGCTCGCCTTTTTTTCATCAGGATCCTCGCCTCTCAAGATTTCAGCTTGCCGATCACGAAGAGCAGGATCACCGCCCCGACCGTGGCGGTGACGATCGATCCCGCCATGGTGCTGCTGTGAAGCCCCAACAGCTTGAAGGTAAAGCCGCCAATAACCGATCCCACCACACCGATGACCATGTTACCGAGCAGACCGAAGCCACGGCCCTGTGCCAACTTCCCCGCCAACCAGCCGGCAATGGCACCGATCACTAAAAAGGCAAGCAACGACATAACAACCTCGCGAACATCTGAACCCTCTCAATCAACTCCAGCCTGATCTTAAACGGGGCGATAAACGCCCCATCCTGTCTAGAACCGCCGTCCCAGAGAGAGGAACCACGAATCCCGCTCACCAAAGCCGCCCTCGAGGATCACTTCCCACTTCTTGTCGTAGACGTACATTGCGCCCACCACGGTGTTCCAGGGATCGGAGAGATGTTGGGTCACTTCGAAACGCCCATCTGGGGTGATCTGGTTAATGGTTTCACCGAGCCCGAGGCTGGCGATGCGCCCCTTAAACACCTGGTCCACATCCTGATACATCGCCCCGACCCAAAGACGGTATTCGTTTATCCCCAGGGGCCAGCGGTAACCGACTCTTGGGGTGGCGGTGAAAGCGTCGATCTTACCATCGAGGATATTAAGACTAGTGGCCGTGAAGTTGACGTCGACCAGGCCAAACCAGTTATCGCCCCCCCCCGCCAGGGTAGTACCGAGACCGTAGCTGGGGCCGGAAAACTCAAGATTAAAATTGGTACTGAACGGCGCCGGAGAGATGGGACCCAAGTTCACCTGAACATCCACCGGAGCAACGCTGTCGCCGTCGGTGTACCCCACCACCGCATAGATGTTCCAGAAAGGGAGGACCCACATGTCCCCCCTGAGGGTGTAGGTGGTCGAGGTCTGCTGAGCTAAGTTAGCGTCGATGGTCACCAACTGCTCTAACGGCAAAACTGGATCGGTCAGAATGATCTCATCGATAATCAGTGGCTGATCCATATCAAACACACTTATCGTCAAGCCAAAGGGCAGAGGCAGATCGTACCCGCGCTCGTAGGCTTCTTTTCCCCAGATGGGAAAGGTCCGGTCGTACTCCGCCGCCTGAGCTGCCGGCACCATTATGGCACACCCCAATACCGCCCCAATCACCTGCTTCATCATTGACGCCCCCTTGCGCTTAACAAGCTATTAACATAGTTCCGTTTGTTTCAAACAGCACACTTTCCAACGCTTTATCCTTGAGTTTGCGTTCGCATCATCCAACTGGCCATTTGTCCGCCATTTTCCAGACAATTTCTGCCTGACAGAGACGGTATGGCACACTAATCGTCTGTTTCCTGGGCGCTTACCGGCAGAGATCTCGATTTATGTCCACCCGCGGTGTATAAAAGCGCTTTTTCCCGGGAGCCCAACAAGATGACACGCAAAGAGCTAATCAGGCGGATCACCGACGAGGGGCAACTGACGCCGGAACAGGCCAAAGTGTTCCTGGACCGTTTGGTCACAACCATCACGCAAGCGCTGCACGAGGGCGAGCGGGTCTACCTGCCGAAGTTCGGCATCTTCGAGATCCGCCATCACCTGCCACGAACCGGTCGCAATCCAGTGACCGGAGAACCGGTGAGCATTCCACTTCGGACAGTGCCGAGCTTTCGACCTGCCGAGGCACTGAAAAAGCAGATCCATTCACCGCACTGAGGCAAGCTGACGAACGCCATCACCGGCATTGAAGGTGATCGGCCCCCCGCTGTGCCGACCACCACAAGTCCCCCTACGCCGGTATCACCCTGCCGTTCCCGTCATTGTGCTTAGGCAACCCCAAGACCAAGGTCACTTGCTATTTCGTCACTAACCGCGGCTGCTCTAAATCCCCCTTCGCCAACTTTACGTCGGCGCCATCATTTTGACTTTTTCTTTATTTTATAATTACTTACGTGATTCTTATGCGATTTCAGTCTTAAAATCGCGATGATCAATTTGTTAAGCGCCCGTATACTTTCAACTCGTAGATTCACCCTAAGCACGTTGACCACGTATAAGGAAAGCGCAGATGATTATTCTCATTGGAGGAGAAAAAGGCGGCAGTGGTAAAAGCTGCCTAGCACAGAACCTCGCCGTCTACCTAGCCACTGAGTGCCAGCTCTCGGTCATGTTGGTGGATTGCGATCCCCAACGCACCACCTCGAACTGGATACAGGCCCGCAATGACAACCCTTCGTTGAAGAAAATCAATTGCGTACAGATGTTTGGTAAAATCCGGGATGACCTGATTAGCCTCGGCAACCATTACGAAGCCGTGGTTATTGACTGTGGTGGCCAAGATACCGTTGCGCTGCGCGCATCCCTGTCCGTGGCTGACTTTGCCCTGCTACCTCTGCGGCCCAAGCGTCGCGATCTCCAGACGGTTCCCCATGTTGATGACCTGCTGAACAACGGCATGATGTTCAACCCCAATCTGGATGCCGCTTTTGTACTGACCCAGTGTCCCAGCCTCCCCAACCAGGCTAACCGCATCCTGGAAGCCAAAGAGGTCTGCCAGACCTGGGGACACCGTGTTCTGGATGCCTTTACCTATCAACGCAATATCTACGACGACTCCGAGGAATCCGGCAGCTCGGTGATGGAGTTCGAGCCCAAGGGCAAGGCGGCCCACGAACTACGCCAGATTTTCAACCAGCTGCTTAAACAGGAAAACCAGCGTGCCATCGAAGTAACCTACGCCCAAAGCGCCGCCCAACTGGAGAGAGAACAGTATGTCCTTAGCCGATCTGCGCCGACAACCTACGGCCACTAAGAAGCCACCACTCTCCCTGGATGACTTCCTTGAGGGTGCCCATAGATACGCGTACGGCATGGAGGATCGACCAAGCGCTGTAAAAAGCCCGAATCATCAAGCTGAAATGTATCTGGAAGCTCGATTCTGCGACGAGGCTAAGCCGTTACATCAAACCCACGTCATGCTGAGCGAAAAGACTCGGGAAATTCTGACCAAGGCCGCCGATGCCACCGGTCACTCCCGCTCTCGGTTGATACGTATTCTGGTCAATCTGTTTGACCACCTGCCCCATGCAGAGCAAGAAAGAATTCTGCGCCGCTTCCTGGTTCGCTAGCGCAACCACTTTGGCTTAGGGGAGCCTGTTAGGGGGAGATACTTGTATCTCCCCTTTTTTTGTTCCTATATTGCGGTTTCGGACACTGATGATCATAACCCCAAACGACCCGCACCCTGTTACGTCCCTATATCGGTTTCTACTTGAGATATAAGTGGAAAATGTAAATGCGATAACACCATAACTTTTCGGCGTTGCGCGCTAAATCACTGACAAATGACTGTTGCAATGCCCACCGCCCTGTATTAGCGTTAATAACAACTCAGTTATAAATCGTGTATTTGGACTCAAGAGAATGAACCAGGGCTGCCACTTTCGACATCACCATTGCCACATGACGCGGTAGCCCATGCGCGTACGCTGGTGGCTGCCGTTCAGGCGCCGCCAGTGGTCGAAGTTCTAGAACTTGCAAACCCCTGGCCCTAGCGCCAGGGGTTTTTCATTTCAACACAGGGATCACATCGCATGACCACTCAACGACTTCGAATCGCCATTCAAAAATCCGGCCGACTCGCCACCGAAACCCAGGCGCTTCTCAAAGCCTGCGGCATGAGGCTCAATCTCAGGGAGCAGCGGCTTATCAGCCATGTTGAAAACATGCCCGTTGACATTCTTCGTGTCCGGGATGATGACATCCCCGGCCTGGTGATGGACGGAGTGGTGGATTTGGGGTTTGTCGGCGAGAACGTGCTGGAGGAGGAGCGACTCGAGCGGCAGAGCAAAGGTCAGAGCGCCGATTTCCTGACCCTGAAGCGACTCGACTTCGGCGGCTGCCGCCTCTCCCTGGCCGTGCCGGAAGAGTTTGATTACGCAGCCCCCGACTCGCTAGAGGGATGCCGCCTTGCCACCTCCTATCCCTACCTACTGAACCGCTTCATGAAAGAGAAGGGGGTCAATATCAGCAGCGCCATGCTCAAGGGATCCGTTGAGGTGGCGCCCAGAGCGGGACTGGCCGATGCCATCTGTGACCTGGTCAGTACCGGTGCCACCTTGGAAGCCAATGGTCTGAAGGAGGTGGAGGTGATCTTCCAATCCATGGCAACCCTCATCCAGGGGCACCGTCCCCTCGACGCCCCCCTGCAACGCCTTATCGATAAGCTGCAGCTTCGGATCAATGGGGTGATCCAGGCCAAAGAGTCCAAGTACATCATGCTGCATGCTCCGAAAGAGCAAGTCGAGGCGATCATCGATCTGCTTCCCGGCGCCGAACGCCCCACCCTGCTTCCCCTGGCAGAGGACAATAGCCGGGTCGCCCTGCACTCCGTCTCCAGTGAAACCCTGTTCTGGGACACCATGGAACAGCTCAAAGCCCTGGGAGCCAGCTCCATCCTGGTTCTGCCCATTGAGAAGATGCTGCGCTAAAAGGAGAGACCCGTATGTTGCAACGCATCCACTGGTGCCAGTGTGGCCAAAGCGAACGTAAAGCCGCCCTACAACGCTCAGATATTGTCACTGACCCTGCCCTGGTCGACCGGGTCAGCCAGATCCTGAAACAGGTAAAGTGCGAAGGTGATGTGGCCCTAAGAGCATTAACCGAGCAGTACGATGGCACCCTGCCCGAGTCCTGGCAGTATGATAGTACCGCCCTGTCCGAAGCGGGCGAACGCCTGTCAGCCCCGCTAAAACAAGCCATCGACACCGCCATCAAAAATATCCGTGCCTTCCACCAGGCTCAGGCGCTGCCGCCGGTCAGCCCACAGATTGCGCCGGGGATCGCCTGTGAACTGCGTACCGAGCCATTGCAGCGTGTCGGGCTCTATGTTCCCGGCGGCAGTGCACCACTGATCAGCACCGTGCTGATGCTGGCCCTGCCGGCGCAGATCGCCGGTTGTGAACTTAAGGTCATGGTAACGCCCCCGCCGGTGAACGACGCCATCCTCTACGCCGCAGCGCGCTGTGGTATCGACCGCCTCTACGCCATCGGGGGAGCCCAGGCGATCGCAGCCCTGGCCTACGGCACCGAGCAGGTGCCCAGGGTCGATAAGATCTTCGGCCCCGGCAACCGCTTCGTCACCGAAGCCAAGCGCCAGGTAAGCCAGCAGGGGATCGCCATCGATATGCCGGCAGGCCCGTCGGAGGTGCTGGTGATCGCCGATGAACTCGCCAACCCGGAGTTTGTCGCCGCCGACCTGCTCTCCCAGGCGGAACATGGCGCCGATTCCCAGGCGATCCTGGTCACACCGTCCACGGACCTCGCCGATGGGGTAGACCGCGCCTTGAAGCGCCAGCTGGCTACCCTGCCCCGGGCGCAGATCGCCAATGCTGCCCTTAGGCAAAGCCGCACCATCGTGGCCCAGGATCTTCCCGAAGCGGCAGCCATCAGCAACGCGTATGCCCCGGAACACCTGATTGTGCAGACCCGCGACCCCAGGGCGTTACTGCCCGTTATCAGATCCGCCGGCTCCATCTTCCTGGGGCCCTGGACACCGGAGTCCGTTGGGGATTACGCCAGCGGCACCAACCATGTGCTGCCCACCTACGGTGCCGCACGCACCGTTTCCAGCCTCTCCCTGGCAGACTTCCAGCGCCGCTTCACCGTTCAGGAGCTCACCCGCGGTGGCCTCGATGCCCTGGGCGACACCGTCATCACCCTGGCTCAGGCCGAGGGGCTGGAGGGCCATGCCCGGGCGGTGGCCCTGCGACTGTCAGCCAACAGGGAGGGATCCGCATGAACGGCGTCGAACAGCAAGCACAAAAATTGGCGCAGCGGCTGGTGCGCCCGGAGATCGCTGCTCTTACCCCATATGCCTCCGCACGCAGGGAGCACAGCGGCGGGCGCCTATGGCTGAACGCCAACGAATCCCCCTGGAACAACACCAATATCGACGGGGTGAACCGTTACCCGGACTGCCAGCCCGAAGGGGTACGCACCGCATACGCGGTCTATGCCGACGTACGGCCGGAGCAGCTGCTGATCAGCCGCGGGGCCGACGAAGGGATCGACCTGCTGATCCGCGCCTTCTGCCGACCCGGGCAGGACTGCATCGCCACCTTTGCCCCCAGTTACGGCATGTACGCCATTAGTGCCGCCACCAACGGGGTGGCGTGCAAAACCCTGGAATGGGGGCCTGGCTACACGCTGCCGGAGGATACCGCAAGCCGGGTCAATGACTGCAAACTGTTGTTCCTGTGCAACCCCAATAACCCCAGCGGCACCACACTCGCGCCCGAGGCGATCATAACGTTGGCCAAAGCGCTGCCACACAGCTTGTTGGTCGTGGACGAAGCCTACATTGAGTTTTGCCCCGAACTGAGCCTGGTCCCGGCTCTGGCACAGTGCCCCAACCTGGTGGTGCTTCGCACCCTGTCCAAAGCCTTTGCCCTGGCCGGCGCGCGCTGCGGTTTCACCCTCGCCAACAGTGCCATCATCGAGATGCTGCTCAAGGTGATCGCCCCCTATCCCGTACCGGCGCCGGTGGCTCAGCTTGCCGTTGCGGCACTCGCCCCCGAGGGGATCGCCCGTATGCAGGCGCAGGTTCAAAGCCTCAATACCAGCCGCGATGCCCTCAGTCTTCGCCTCTCCTCCCTGCCCGGGGTTCGCCGGGTGCTGCCCTCAAGCGCCAACTTTCTGCTGTTTGAACTGGAGGATGCAAAGGGCTGTTATCAGCAGTTGGTGCAACAGGGTTTGCTGATCCGCGCCTACCGTGATCCGGCGCTGGACGCCTGGCTCAGGATCAGCATCGGCAGCGACCGCGAATTGGCACAGCTCGAGCACGCCCTCGGGGCGATCCTGCAAGGCAGCGAAGATCAACGAACCCTAGAACAAGACAATAACCGAATCTCTGCCAACCGATTGGCCAAGGAGCGCCCGCAGTGAGACAACCCATCCTTTTTATTGATCGTGACGGGACCCTGGTGGAGGAACCGCCTTTGGATAAGCAACTGGATCGACTCGACAAACTCAAGTTTGAGCCTGACGTGATCCCGGCACTGCTGCAACTGCAGTGCGCAGGCTTCCGGCTGGTGATGGTGTCGAACCAGGATGGTTTAGGCACCGAAAGTTTCCCTCAAGCGGATTTTGACCTCCCCCACGATGCGATGATGGCCCTATTTGAAAGCCAGGGGATCCGCTTCGATGAGGTGCTGATCTGTCCGCACTTCGCCGAAGATGGCTGCAGTTGCCGCAAGCCTAAGCTGGGGCTGGTCCAACCCTACCTGGTTGAGGGCCGGGTGGAGTTTGAGCGCTCCTATGTGATCGGTGATCGGGAGACCGACCTTCAACTCGCCCAGGCGATGGGGATCCGGGGGATCCGGTACGATCCAAAATCCAGAAACTGGGCCATGATCGCCCGGGAGTTGACCGGCCAGAACCGCACCGCCGAGATACGCCGCACCACCTCGGAGACCGACATTCTCGTCAAGGTCAACCTGGATAAGCCGGGCGCGAGTGAGATCGACACCGGTATCGGGTTTTTCGACCATATGCTGGACCAGATCGCCACCCACGGCGGCTTCCAACTGCAGCTGCAGCTAAGGGGGGATCTTGCCATCGATGATCACCACAGCATCGAGGACGCCGCCCTGGCACTGGGTAACGCCCTGCGCAAGGCGCTCGGTGACAAGCGGGGTATCGGACGCTTCGGTTTCTCCCTGCCGATGGACGAAACCGAGGCGCACTGTTTGCTGGATCTCTCCGGTCGCCCCTACCTGGTGTTTGACGCCGAGTTCAGCCGCGACCGCGTCGGTGGCCTCTCCACGGAGATGGTGCCGCACTTTTTCCGCAGTTTCGCCGATGGCCTCGCCTGCACCCTCAACCTGAAGGTCAAGGGAGACAACGAGCACCACAAGGTGGAAGCCCTATTCAAGGCCCTAGGCCGCACTCTGCGCCAGGCGATCCGCAAGGAGGGCGACACCCTGCCCTCCTCCAAGGGCGTACTCTGAATCGGTAGCTGGGAGATCCTATCATGACCGTTATTATCGACACCGGCTGTGCCAACCTTGCCTCCGTACGGTTCGCCCTGCAGCGGTTGGGAGATCACCCGCTGATCAGCGCCGACCCCGCCGCCATCCTTTCCGCAGACAGGGTGATCCTGCCCGGCGTTGGCGCCGCGCAGGCTGCGATGACACAGTTGGAGCAGCGAGAGCTTCTCTCCGTGCTGCACAAGATCGAGCAGCCGCTGCTGGGGATATGCTTAGGAATGCAATTGCTTGGTGCCTCCAGTGAGGAGGGGGCTGCACCGGACAACCCCATCCGACTGCCCAACCTGCTTCCGTTGCACACGGCACGCCTTAAAGCCGACGGCCAACCACTGCCGCACATGGGCTGGAACACCATCACCCCGACGGAGCACCCTCTGTTTGCCGGCGTCGTTGCCGGCGATTACCTCTACTTTGTTCACAGCTACGGCATCGCCGAGGGGCCGCTGACCCTGGCCAGTTGCACCTACGGCAGCCCCTTCTCCGCCGCCGTGGGCCGGGGCAATATCATGGGCGTGCAGTTTCACCCCGAGCGCTCCGGGGCCGTCGGCGCTCGAATCCTGAAAAACTTCCTGGAGTACCCGGCATGATTATCCCGGCCATTGACCTGATCGGCGGCAAGGTCGTCCGTCTTGAGCGCGGCGATTTCAACGCCGTCACCGAATTTTCTTACGACCCACTGGCCCAGCTGACCGCCTACCAGGAGGCCGGCAGTCCCCTGCTGCATCTTGTGGACCTGGACGGCGCCAAGGATCCCGACAAACGCCAACTGGACACCATCGCTTCGCTGGTTCAGCAGCTCTATGCCCCGATCCAGGTTGGTGGTGGAGTGCGCAGCGAGCAGGATGTGGAGGCCCTGCTCTCAATTGGCGTTGCCCGGGTGGTGGTAGGTTCACTCTCGGTGAGCCAGCCAGAGCGGGTAGCAAGTTGGCTCGGCACCTTTGGTCCAGACCGGATCACCGTTGCACTGGATGTACGCCTCACACCAGATGGCGAGCCCGAGGTGTTGACCCACGGCTGGCAGAAAGGCTCCGGGCAGGGACTGGATCGGGTGATCGCACCGCTTCTGCAAGCGGGCCTCTCTGACGTGCTCTGTACCGACGTCGATCGAGACGGCATGCTCAGTGGCCCAAACGTGGCGCTCTATCGCCATCTGGTGACCCGCTACCCCAGCATACGCTGGCAGGCGTCCGGCGGCATCGCCAGCTTGAGTGACCTGTCGGAGCTTAAAGCGATAGGGATCGGCGGTATCATCATTGGTAAAGCGCTGCTAAACGGCAATTTTTCCATCGAGGAGGCGTTATCGTGTTGGCAAAAAGGATAATTCCCTGCCTCGACGTCAAGGCGGGTCAGGTGGTTAAGGGGGTCCAGTTTCGCAACCACGAGATCATCGGTGACATTGTCCCTCTGGCTGCCCGTTACGCTGCCGAAGGGGCCGACGAACTGGTGTTTTACGACATCACTGCCAGTGCCGATGGTAGGACGGTAGACAAAAGCTGGGTAAGCCGGGTGGCGGAACGGCTCGACATCCCCTTCTGTGTGGCGGGTGGGATCCAGTCCATCGACGATGCGCAGCAGATCCTCGCCGACGGTGCAGACAAGATCTCCGTCAACAGTCCGGCCCTGTCCGACCCCAGCCTGATTGACCGTCTCAATGATCGCTTCGGTCGCCAGTGCGTGGTGGTGGGGATCGACTCCTGGTATGACGCCGACAGTGGCCGCTACCGGGTCAAGCAGTTTACCGGCTCTGAGGCCTCGACCCGGGACACCGGCCTGGACACCCTGGAGTGGTGCCAAACGGCGATCGCCCGGGGTGCCGGTGAGATTGTCCTCAACGTCATGAACCAGGATGGGGTCCGCCAGGGCTACGACATCGCCCAGCTCAAAGCGGTGCGCGAAGTCTGCTCCGTGCCCCTGATCGCCTCAGGCGGAGCCGGTACTCCGCAGCACTTTGCCGAGGTGTTCCAGCAGGCCCGGGTAGACGGAGCCCTGGCCGCATCGGTCTTCCACAAGGGGATCATCCCGATCCCGGAACTGAAACAATTTCTTCTGGAGCAACAGGTGGTGGTACGCCCATGAGTAATCCCACAAGTCCCAAGGCAGCGATGCCAGTCATCGACTGGGAGAAGATGAACAACCTGGTGCCGGCGATCGTGCAACATCACCTGACCGGCCGGGTCCTGATGTTGGGCTACATGAATGCCGATGCCCTGGCCACCACTCTGGAGGGTGGCCTGGTCACCTTTTACAGCCGCTCAAAACAGCGTCTGTGGACCAAGGGGGAAAGTTCCGGCGACAGACTGAAACTGGTGACACTGGGCAGTGATTGCGACCAGGACGCCATCCTGATACAGGCCCGGCCGCTCGGCCCCACCTGTCACAAAGGCAGCGAAAGCTGCTTCGATGACGATGCCAATCAGCCCTTTCTCAACCACTTGGCAAGCCTGGTACACCAACGTCGCGATGCCCCTAAGGAGTCCAGCTACACCGCGTCGCTGCTTACGGGGCCACCGCGCCGGGCAGCGCAGAAAGTCGGTGAGGAGGGGGTGGAGGTGGCCCTGGCTGCCGCCACCGGCGACCGGGAAAACCTGATCGATGAAACGGCGGATCTGCTTTATCACCTGACGGTCCTGCTGGAGCAGCAGCAGGTCCCCATGAGTGAGGTGGTTGCCCGGTTGGTGGAGCGTCACCGCTAAGCGGCCACCCAAGCGCCGTCAGGTCCACCAAAAAAGCCCCCGGAAACGGGGGCTTTCTCACAAGCTGTGTGGTTCTCAGTCCAGGGTGCTGACCGCGTCCAGGGTCAGGCGGATCATCTCGTTGAGCGTCAGCTGACGCTCCTCCGGAGTCAGGTGTTCACCACGAATGATATGATCGGTCACCGTCATCATCGCCAATGCGTTGGCACCATACTCCGCGGCAACCCCATACAGGCCCGCCGCCTCCATCTCCACGCCCAGCATGCCGTATTTCGCCATGGTCTGGTACCGGCTCTCATCCGGGCTGTAGAAAAGATCCGAGGTGTAAACATTGCCAACGTGGTAACGGGTACCCAGCTTACTCGCCGCGTTCACCGCCGCAGAGAGCAGGCCAAAGTCCGCGATCATAGCAAAATCGGTTCCGGGGAAACGGCTGCGATTGACACCGGAGTCAGTCGAAGCCCCCATAGCCAGAACCACATCCATCATCTGCACCTCATCGGAGATCGCCCCGCAGGAGCCAATGCGGATCAGGTTCTTCACACCATACTCGGTGATCAACTCCTTGGCGTAGATGGAGATGGAGGGCACCCCCATGCCGGAGCCCATCACGGAGATCCGCTTGCCCCGGTAGGTACCGGTAAAGCCCAGCATGTTGCGAACGTCACAGACCGGGATGACCTCCTCCAGGAAGTTCTCGGCGATGTACTTCGCTCGCAGGGGGTCGCCCGGCATCAGCACGGTGTCAGCGAAGGCCCCCTCTGGGGCATTGATATGAGGCGTCATCAGAAATCCCTGTTATTGCAAGGTAAAGAGAAGGCCGGCAATGGTGCCGCTCATCAGGTTGGCCAAGGCTGCGGCCAACAGGCATTTCAAGCCGATCTGGCCAAGCAGGTGGCGGCGCTCAGGCGCCATCGCCACCAGACCACCAATCACCATGGCGACGGAACTGAAGTTGGCAAAACCGCACAGGGCAAAGGTGATGATGATCTGGGTCTTGGGACTCAAGGCATCGGCGACCGCGACAAAATCGACGTAGGCAACAAATTCGTTGATCGCCAGCTTCTGACCGATGAAGGTCGCTGCCACGTGAGCTTCCGACCAGGGCACGCCCATCACCCAGGCCAGAGGGGCCAGTAGTACACCCAGCAGGGACTGAAGTTGCATTTTGGCGTCAGCCGCGGCAACGACCGCCTTGACGGCATCGGCATGGGCCACACCCAGATCCAGCGCACTAAACTGTGCAACCAGGACAGAACGTTCCACCTCCGTGAGCCAGTGGATCACCGGGGCGCTACCCTGGCCCGCCTGATGGGCCAACTGAGCAATGAACTCGGCAAAGGCGGGCAGATGACCGGCACTGGCTTGCAGCGCAGTGTAACTGGCCATCAGGTCAGCATTGCCGTAGCCAAAGAGCGCGCCGGTGGCAGCGATGATGCCGTTAAGCATCGCGATCAACCCGACAAAAGCCAACAACAGGGCGGCGACCTGCATCACCTGCTGAATGCCCATCCCGGCGCCCTGGGCAGCCGCGTCCAGAACATTGGCAGGACGATCCTCGTCCTCCGCCACGACCTTGTTCAAGTCCTCCTGCGCTTTCTCCGTCTCCGGGCAGATCAGCTTGGCAAAGAGCAGACCCGCAGGAGCCGTCATGAAGCAGGCAGTGAGAATGTACGTAGGATCGATGCCCAGCGAGATGTAACCGATCATGGTGCCGCCGGCCACGGATGCCAAGCCTCCCGTCATCACCGCAAACAGTTCTGAGCGGGTCATCTGTTTCACGAAGGGACGCACCATGGAGGGCGCTTCAATGGGTCCAACAAAGATGTTGGCAGTGGCAGAGAGAGATTCCGTCCGGGAGGTTCCCAAGAATTTTTCTCAGCACCCCGCCGATGCCGCCGATGATCCTCTGCATCCATCCCAGGTAGTAAAGAACGGAGATCAGCGCACTGATAAACACCAGTGGACCAAGCACGTGGATAACGAAGATAAAACCCAGAGAGAAGTTAGCCAGGTCCCCCAACAGGAAGCTCAACCCCGCGTTGGCATAGCCAATCACGTTATTTACCCCATCGGAGGCCGCCTGAAGAATGCGCTGTCCAAGAGGAACAAACATAACAAAAGCGCCGAACGCCACCTGGAAACCGAGGGCACCGGCCACAGTCCGAATCCGGATCGCCTTTCTATTTTCCGAGCAGAGCACTGCGATACCGATGAGCACCATCATGCCCACCAGACTGATCAAAACTTCCACAAAACACCACGACATCACAAAATTTAACGGCGATAGTAATGACGTTCACGAACATGTCGAGTGACCCCGATCACGGTTAGCGATGCATAGCCCATTTGCGTGAAGCTCTGATGCCAACGCACCCTGCCCCGCAACCTCCGGCTCCCTAATTAACGCCATCGACAACCAGGAATCTTGACAATCAAAACAGCATGGAGATGCTCGCAACACCATAGCAACACCAATCCGTGGCGTGAATCGGCCAGCGCCATGGCGATCTTGTGGAAGAAAGTGACAGTTTCGTTACTCATCAGTCCTAAAAAAGCCCTATCGAAACCGGGTCTGAGCACGAGCGGGGATAACAGACAAAGATTCGATAAAGCGGTTCATCCGCTCATAGTTTCACAGGGGTGTCCACCAGGTCAGCACGGAGGCGGGGGTGAATCATCCGCTTCAGCGTTGGAGATAGAGGGGCGACAGTTGCGAGTTAAAAAGTGGACTGATACTCTGCCACGCCCGCGCCAAAGAGAGAGCCAAAGTGACCCCGCTTCTAGAACGTGACATCTACCTGTTTGATCTGGACAACACCCTGTATCGACCGGAGAACCAGATCATCGAACAGATTATCCGCCGGTTTCGTGACTACGTTTCCGAGGCCCTGGGGCTCACTCCCCTGGCGGCAGATGAGCTGTGCCACCACTACTACCTGACCTACGGCGGCACCTTGCGGGGAATTCAACTCCATCACCCGGACGTCGACCTTCTGTCGCTCTCCTCCTACGCCCACGATGTGGACCTCAGCTCCGTGACGGGTTGTGAGAACTTGGTGGAAGCACTGGAGCAAAACGGGAAGAAAAGATACGTGTTCACCAACTCGCCACGCCCCTACGCAGAGCGAGTATTGGAGCACCTGGGATTGCGTCACTGCTTTGATGAAGTGTTCTCCGTTGAGCAAACCAACTATAAGATGAAACCCCATCCCCATGCCTTTCGCACCATCTGCGATCACTTTGGTTTCGAGGCGGATAACGCCGTCATCTTCGATGACCAGCCGAGCAATTTAACGACCGCCCAAACGTTGGGGATGCGCACCGTTTTGGTCAATCGTGACGATCTCGAGAGCCACACCGCCTGCTTTCGAACCGAGCAGTTGGCACAATTCGTGGGGCAACTTAACCAGCAGCAGAGCTGAATTTGCCGCCATAGAAACTGACTCATATACTTTGCCGACAGGTCCTCGATACGCGAACATGGACGTTGCCATCACTGACATGCGCCCCGGGAGGGTCGCAGCCGGGGGATGAAATTTATGGTTCGGCACTACTACCTGAGTGACAGTCTCTGGGAGTTAGAGTGGATTGAGCGTCAACTGGAAGGACAGGGGTTCTCTCCGGCGCAGATACACGTGCTCAGTCAGCAGCCCGGTCTGGCTGCCCGCTTTCGACTTCTCCCCCTGTCCGAGTTCTGGCTTTACGACCTGCCCCATTACCTGACCCGCGGCCTCGCACTTGGGCTGGTTCTTGCTGGCGGGGTGCTGCTTGGTGTCGCCTATTCCGGTTGGCACGAAGCGGTAGGCAGTTGGCTTCCGTTCACCATGTTGGCACTAATGGTCCTCGGTTTTTGTACCTGGGAGGGAGGACTGATCGGCTTACAATCTCCCCACCATCACTTTGGCCAGTTCCACCGGGCTATCGACTCGGGACAACACTTGCTGCTCGTGGATGTCGAGGATCGACAGGAGAGCACCTTGAACGGCATTATGCGCTCCCATCCGATGATCCGGCCAAGGGGCACTAGCCGGGGCGCCCATCCCGGCTGGGTAAAAATGGAACACTGGTGGTTGCAGAGGCGTCGACCGGTTCAGGCGAAGGATTGAACTGTGCACTGGCGCTGAGAAAGCACCATTCGAGCCCGGAATTCTATCACTCGGGGCTATCTGCCTCCGACTTTAGAAGGTCCCGTCACACACTTCCTCCCAGGATCCGCGTGTCGCCAGAGAAGGCTAACCTCCACCGAAAGCAAAATTCGCTAACCGGTTCAGATGGGTATAGTTGCCCTCCAGGGCCATCATCAAGACCAGCACCAAAATCATCAGTGGCGGCAATAACATCGAATAAATCAGCGCCATCCGCTCCCACATCATGTGCATAAAGACCGCCACGATCAGCCCCGCCTTGAGCACCATGAAGATCAATATCAGGCTCCAGCGAAGCGCTCCCTGGACCTCAAGGTAATCCACCATGTAGGACAGGGCACTGAGCAAGAAAAGCAGGCCCCAGATCTTGAAATATAGGGCCAGCGGCGGATGCTGGTGTTGTGTCTGCTCCATGGGTGACTCCTTACCAGAGGTAGAAGAAAGCAAAGATAAAGACCCAAACCAGGTCAACGAAGTGCCAGTACAGCCCGACGGTTTCAACAATACCGTAGTCCCCACTGCGGTCATAATCGCCTCGTCGAACCTTGTTGGCGTATATCAATAGCAGCAGAACCCCGACGGTGACATGCATTCCGTGAAAACCGGTGATCATGAAGAAAGATGCACCAAACTGCGCCGCCCCCATGGGGTTACCCCAGGGGCGCACCCCCTCTTCGATCAGCTTGCTCCACTCAAACGCCTGCATCCCAACGAAACTGGCGCCGAGCACGGCAGTGACAACCATCAGAGTCACCGCTGTCTGCTTGTTACCCCGGTAACCGTAGTTCACCGCCAGTGCCATGGTGCCGCTGGAGCTGATCAGGATGAAAGTCATGATGGCGATCAGCAAAAGCGGAATCTGATGGCCGGCGATGGTGAGGGCAAACACTTCGGTGGTGAGTGGCCAAGCCTCGGGGGTCGCCATCCTGGTGCTCATGTAACCCACCAGGAAGGTACCGAAGATGAAAGTATCACTGAGCAGGAAGATCCACATCATCGCCTTTCCCCAGGACACCTTGAAGGCCTGGCGATCGTGGGAAAAGTCCTCAGTAACGCCGGCCCAGCCGGTCTTGCTGTGTAGATCACCACTCATGACGTTCTCCTCGATTCAACTGCGACAGGAGCAAAATCTCAGGGTACAGATACCCCGCACAGTGCCGCCAGCGCCCGATAGGTTTGCGGCGTGCTGGTCAACAGGGCAAAAAGTGCCAGCCAGATCAGCGCCAGAAAGTGCCAATAGGTCAGCATCAGTGCGAGCCGCTCTCGCGCCAGCTGAGATTTACCGCGCCACAAGGCAACAAAACTTCGGGGCCAGAACAGTAGGCCCACCAATAGGTGAAGCCCATGTAGTCCCGTCAACAGATAGAAAAAACTGGCGGATACGGAGCTCTGTACACCGAATTGGCGGGCGGAGAACAACTCCCAGAGCTCCCATTGGCCGTAAAGAAACAGCAGTGCCGAGGCCGCCCCAAATACCATCAATCCCTGGGCCAGAACCGGTGCTGGGCGCACAGAGAAGTAGGCCACCTGAACCAGCACACTGCTCGCCAAAAGGCAGGCGGTGTTTCGCCACAGTGGGCCGGTATCGAAAAGCGGCTGCCATGGTTGCTCGGTGAGCGGCTGCCAATCGCCCAACTGGGTGCGCATGATCATGGCGACCATAAAGAGCAGAAACATCGATCCGATGACCGCCAGCAGGAAGCGCAGGCCGGTGAGTTGACGACGGTAGCGGCATTCATTGTCGGGCCACGCCCCCATCTCCTGTGCCAGCCAGGGTTTCTCGGTCAGAATGCTCATGACTTGGCCTCCCCTTCAGCCTGTTGCTGAGTCTGCGCCCCAGCCTCCCAGTCATCGGTTTGAAGAAGGTAATCCTTGGGCGCCCCAGGGACACTGTAGTCGTAGGCCCAGCGGTGAACCACCGGCAGTTCTGGCCCCCAGTTGCCATGTCCGGGTGGCGTCTTGGGCGTGCACCACTCCAAGCTGGTTGCCTGCCAGGGGTTGTCACCACTGGGTCGGCCTCGCCAGGCGCTCCAACCCATATTGAACAGAAACAGCAACTGGGCCGCCGCCACCACCAGCGCCATCACGGTAATAAACGCATTCAGAGTGACCGCCTCCGGTGGAATAAAATCGTAATTCTCGTAAGCGTAGTAACGCCTCGGCATGCCGAGCACGCCGAGATAGTGCATCGGGAAGTAGATCGCCCAGGTTCCCAGGAATGTCAGCCAGAAGTGCAGTTTGCCCAAGGTCTCGTTCATCATGCGACCGGTTACCTTGGGAAACCAATGATAGAGGGCGGCAAAGATCACCAAGATCGGCGCCACTCCCATCACCATGTGGAAATGCGCCACCACGAAGTAGGTATCCGATAACGGCAGATCCACCACTACGTTCCCTAAGAACAGTCCGGTCATCCCGCCGAAAACGAAAGTAAGAATAAAAGCCAGGCAGAACAGCATCGGAATATTGAGGCGGATGTTGCCCCGCCACAGCGTCAGCACCCAGTTGTAAACCTTAATCGCCGTCGGTACCGCGATAATCAAGGTTGAGGCGGCGAAGAAGAAGCCGAAATAGGGGTTCATGCCGGAAACGTACATATGGTGTGCCCAAACAATGAAGCTGAGCCCGCCAATCACCAGGATCGCCCAGACCATCTGTCTGTAGCCGAAGATGTTTTTTCTCGCGTGGATACTGATAAGATCTGAGACGATCCCAAACGCGGGCAGTGCGACGATATACACCTCAGGGTGGCCAAAGAACCAGAACAGGTGCTGAAACAGCACCGGACTGCCCCCCCCGTAGTCCAGTGACTGGCCCAAAGACACGATCTCCGGCATGAAGAAACTGGTGCCCAGAAGCTTATCGAACAGCATCATGACGGCGGAAACGAAAAGTGCCGGAAACGCCAGCAGTGCCATGATGGTGGCAGTAAAAATCCCCCACACCGACAACGGCATTCTCATTAGGGTCATGCCCTGTGTCCGTGCCTGAAGTACCGTTGTGACGTAGTTCAGCCCCCCCATGGTGGCGGCCGCGATGAAGATCGCCAGGGACACCAGCATCAGGATGATGCCGCCATCCACCCCGGGGGTACCGGGCAGGATCGACTGTGGCGGATAGAGGGTCCACCCTGCGCCGCTGGGCCCGCCGGTGACAAAGAAGCTGGCCATCAACACCACGACGGAGAGGAAGTAGAACCAGAAACTGAGCATGTTCAGGTAAGGAAATACCATGTCCCTGGCGCCAACCATCAGTGGGATCAGGTAGTTGCCAAAGCCGCCGAGAAACAGCGCCGTCAGCAGGTACACCACCATGATCATCCCATGCATGGTTACGGCCTGGTAATACTCGCTGGGGTCGATGAAATTAAAGTGGTCCGGAAAACCCAGTTGCAATCGCATCACCACGGAGAGGGCCAAGGCCACCAGGCCAACGGCGATCGCGGTCAGCATGTACTGGATGGCAATGGTTTTATGATCCTGACTAAAGATGTAGCGCTGCCAGAATCCCAAGGGCGCGTCATGGCCGTGGTGATCGGCCTGGGCGTCGTTGGCCGCTAGAATGCCCGCTCCCTGGGTGGTTTCACTGCTCATCGTTGCCCCCTAAGCTCATCATGTACTCGACTAAGGTATCGACCTCCTGTGCCGTCAATGGCACCACTGGCATCACGGGTGGATAGCCTTCAACAATCTCCTCCGACGGTGCTACAATGGCACGCCGCAGGTATGCCGCGTCCGCGACCACAGTCTCCCCGCTCACCAGCGTGCGCTCACTGCCTGCCAGTCCCCCCCAGGCCGGGCCAACCATCGCCTCTCTCCCAGTACTGTGGCAGGCCAAGCAACCCTTGCTGGAGGCCAGAGTCGCTCCGTCACTGGTGGCACTCTGCGCCGATGTCTCGGGTGCGCTATTCTCTGCGTGGCTCCTACTGTCCCCCAGATCTTCAGCGGCGTCCCCGAAAGGGACCGCCTCACTGGAGGTACCACCAGCCTCACGCATGTAGGCGATCAGGTCGGCTATCTGGTTATCATCAAGATCATAAGGTGGCATCACGTTGCCGTAGCCGTCGACAATACGTGCCGCAGGCTGTCGAATCGACTCGGCAAGGTAGGCCTCGTCGACCGTCAGGCGCTCGCCACTGGCCATCAGCTCTTCACGTCCGTAGATCCCTTTCCAACTCGGGCCTAGGGGGCTGTTATCGAAACCATGGCAGGCCAGGCACCCTTGGGACTGTGCCAGGGACTCGCCACGCTGTGCCGCGGGGCTGAGCCCGGTCACGGCCACCTTCTGGCTCTGTGCGAAGGTCGGTTGGCTGGCGAGCCAGGTGTCGAATGACTCGGTACTGGCCACCTCCAATCCGCCGCGCATGTTGTAATGCCCGACGCCACAGTACTCCGCACAGAGGATCTCAAACTGCCCAATCCGGGTGGGCGTGAACCAGAGCGATGAAACGATCCCCGGCACCGCATCCATCTTGTTGCGGATCTGGGGGATATAGAAATCGTGCAAAACGTCTATGGAGCGCAGCTTGACCAGCACAGGTCGGTCGACTGGCAGGGTAAACTGGTTGGCATTGATCAGGCGGTCATCCTGGCCGGCGGGATCTTTGGGGTCGAGGCCAAAAGGGTTGCTGCCGGAGATAAAACTCACTCCGGCTCGGCCAAGTACCCCGTCGTCACCGGGAAAGCGGAAGCCCCAGGTCCATTGCTTGGCCAGCACCTCCACCTCCAATGCCTCCTCTGGCACCGTCACCACATCGGAGTAAACCACCAGGCCTGGTGCCAGCATTGCCACGATGCCGACGGTGGTTGCGCCGGACAACCAAAGCTCCAGCTTTCGGTTCTCTGGCTCGTAGCTCGCTTGCCGGTCAGGGCGATAACGAAACCGGTAGACGGCGTAAGCTGTGAAGAGGATCACCGCGATAAACACGATGCCGGTAAGGGCCAGAGTGATCCCGATGGTGAGGTCGATATCTTTCCAGTTAGAGGCCAACTCGGGCAATACCCAAGGGCCGGAGAAGTGAAAGATGATGGAGATAACCAGGATCAACACCAAGATGATGGCGATGGCCATAGATCTGCCGCTCCCTACTGGTGGCCCCGGGGGCCGCTCACGCTTGTCCCGCCGGCCCCGCTACTACGTATTAAGAGCCAAGGGGTAAAGACTAAACCTTAGAGAGTAGAGCCAAAATGTGCCAACTACCGAGTGTAAAATCCTTGCAATTTTAACGGTTAGGTGAATTCCCTATACATGATAAATAGGACGGCCATCGCAAGAACTGGGTTACCAAGCCTCGTATCGCCGCCTTTTAACCCGGCAGGCAGCCATAACGTGACCCAACAAAAAAGGCGCGACCTATACAGCCACGCCATGTTGTGCCCAAACGGGCAAAGCGATACTTAGCCGGGATTGCGGGTGTAGGGTGCAAAGGCAGGATTTGCCCTGAGGATATCCATACTGCCGCTGAGGCTGAAATCGTAGCCACAAAGCTGGAAACTCCCCCTCATCGCCACATCGTAGAGAAACCTATGGGTATCCAGCGGTGAGAAGAAGGCGTAGTAGTTGTCCTCCCCCCACACCTCCACCTTCACCGGCCGATACTCACTGCCGCTGTTGAACTTCGCGCTTCGACACTGTCGATCCCCCTTCGCGGTGAGCAGTGACCAATAAAGGCCAGTCTCTTCCGGGTCCCCCGGCCAGCGTAGGATCACGCCCTCATTATTGAGTAGCAGTTCGTAAGTATCCGGCATCTCGACGCCATGCTGAAACTCCGGTACCTGGCCACCCTGAGGCATAGCCATCTGAGCATGCTCCGTCTGAGCGGCGATTTCGACCTGCGATTTTGACGGCCAAAGTCCCCACACAATCATCAGGACCAGGAGCATGACCGCAGCCAATTGAATACTTCGATGACGCAGCCACGGGGGCATTTGCTGTGGCCACCTCTTTAGGAGCGCCGAGCCGAGGTGAGAGAGCGACTCTCCCCCCGTTTCCCTGTCCTCCCGGTATGAGGAGAACTCCAAAGACTCAGACTCCTGCGCCAAAGGTTTTGAAATGACAGCCGGCGGTCGACCATCCAGCGAGGGTTCAACACGCCGGGGAGGCAGAGTAGCGTCGCGCGACAACGCCGGGCCACGATAGCCCATCTTGCCGTGATGTCCGGTGGGGGCAGGCTTGCGCGGCAGGAGCGCCAACCCCAGTGCCACCGCACTGGGCAACAGCAGCAATCCGAAACTCCAACTGGCCCCTGTACTGCCCCACTGGGTGAGGGCAAATATGAACCAGGTTACCGGGCTGGCAACCGCCAGGGCCAACTGGTATCCCGCATCATTGAGCCTTCGCCGCGCGGCACAATAGCCGACACCAGCCATCAGCAACGCCATCAGCGACACCGCAACGGGCTGGGCATCGAGACCATAGAACAACCCGGCAGTGATGAATATCAGCATCACTGAGAACGCCTGAATAAGCAGCGTACGTACCGGCAGGTCCCGCCCACGAAGACACAACAAGGTCTGCACTAATGACACCCCTTTTCCCCCAAAATTAAACGCAATAGCGGCAGATTACCCCATAACTGACTGTTCGAACACGGTTACTGCGCCAGCTGCTTAAACTCTCCGCAAAAGTGCACATTTTCAGGCCAGAGAACCCTCTGGCCAGAGTGCACCGATTTCAGTCCTCACGGATCTGAACAGTGAAAACCGGCACCGGAACCACAACGTTCTGTACTGCCTTGTGCAGCCAGGCCAGCTCATTCTTCACACCGCCATCGGCGCTGAAATACACTAGCTCCAACGTCATCCGGCCATTCTGGTAACCGCAAGTAACGATCTCCGTCGACACCTGAGGGTGATCCACGTAGGCAGAGAGTGCCTTCTCTACCGGGGCGACCAGATTGGGCGTCAGCTCAAACGACACGTCGATACGCATCAGGGAAAAGGGGGCTGGCTGCTTGCCTTTAAACTCAATCGCCATTGTCTGACTCCTTCGGATTCCAGGATCTCCAGTGTACCCCAAGCCACCCCAAGCCCAAGCCCCTTGATGGGTAAATTTCCACCAATTAAACAGCGATAACGCGACACAAATGCAACCGTTTATCAGGGTAAATTTTGATGAAAATCGGCGAATCTGGCTTGACTCGACATGACGCTCAATTTGGATTGGAAACCGCCCTGAGATGCCGTTAGTATGCCCGCCGTTTTGGCCGGAACCGGTAATCGGTGTGCCGAATTAAGTAAAGGGCGAGAGATGAACCAAGAGCAATTTGAACTGGTCGCAGTCGAGGGCAACATTGGTGTGGGCAAATCCACCCTGGTTCCCAGACTGGTGGACCACCTGAACGAGATTGATGACCGTCCGTGGAAAATGATCCTGGAAGACGTGGACAGCAACCCGGAGTTCAGGCGTCTGCTCGCGGAATTCACCCAAGATCCGACCAAACGGATTAACTTCCAACGCTTTATCACCAACCACCGTGCGTCGCTCTGTGCGGATCTGGATCCCGCGTACAACTACGTGCTTGAGCGGTCACTCTACTCGGATCTGGTGTTTTGCCAGGCCAACTTGCAGGAAGCTTGCCGGCCCGATGGTGAAGATCTCACCTATTACTACGATATCTGGGACAAGCTGGATGACTACCCCAAGGTCACCTCAGTACTCTACCTGCGCTCTAACCCGCAGATCGCCTACCAGCGCATGCTCAACCGGGCCCGCGCTGCCGAGGATGGCACCCCCTTTGAGTACATTAAGCTGATCTCCGATTGCCATGACGCCTTCCTGCCGCACATCTGTAATCGCAAAGAGACCCTGCTGCTGACCGAGCAGTGGGATCATTTCGGCTGTGCCGAGCGCCTGGCTAGGCGGATTAAACATCGGGTCTGACCCCTCGCCCTATCGCCGCCCCATCAACGCCCCGACTACCGGGGCGTTGTGCTTTTTGGCGCCCTGTACCCTTCTCTGATCCGCTAAAGACCCCTTCCGCCGTTTTACTCCCTGTACAACCGGTTCATCGCGTCCACACAAGGGTTTGCCCAGACAGGTCCACGTCTGCCATCCCGGCAAGGGCACCACCGTTTCAGCCAATACCGGAAACCGCGCTCACCTCGCATTCAACGCGTCAAAGATAACAGCGGTGGGGTTCCCGCAATGTTGCAACCAGACCCACCGCTCTTTCCCGCGCAGAAACCGAGCCCACAAGGCCGACCTGCGACACCGATTCTATTTTCTCGGCACAAAAAAACGCGCCCTTGGGCGCGTTTGGGTGGTTACCGAGATGGGCGTCAATTGGCCCGTTCCGGAACCGCCTCCGTCTCCACCTTTGCCAGCAGTTCGTTCATGTCGCGCTGGTAGCGGTACACTTCCGCCAGGAACGCCTGGCGCTCGGAACTTGGCACCGAGGTGGCCATGGGGATGTTGGCAGTGAGCGAGTTCACGGCTCGGCCATTGATATGAAACTCGTAGTGCAAGTGCGCTCCGGTCACACGACCGGTGGCGCCGACGGTACCGATCCGCTGTCCGCGCTCCACCGTTTGGCCCCGGCGCACATCAATGCGCGCCATATGCAGGTAGCGGGTGCGATAGCGACCACCGTGGTCAATCACCACGTACTTGCCGGCGATGGGGTGATTCTCAACACGGGATATCACCCCATCCCCGGCAGCCAGGATAGGCGTTCCTGTGGATGCGGCATAATCGGTCCCATTGTGTGGCGAAACCCGTCGGGTCACCGGGTGCAGGCGCCGGGGGTTGAAGCGGGAACTGACCCGATAATTGCCCGAGATGGGGTGACGCATGAACGCCCGGTTCAAACTCTGCCCATCCTCGTCGTAAAAGCTGCCATCGCTGTGCAGGTAAGCCGTCGAGGTCCAGTTACGACCGGCGAACTCCACCGCCAGCAGTCGCTGATTGCCGGTCGGCTTGCCATCGATATATTGCGACTCGCGCAGAATTCGCGCCCGATCCCCGGCGCGCAGTTGGCGACGAAAATCCAGTTTGTCGTTGAACAGCGCCGTGATCTGCTGAACCTCGGAGGCTCTCAGGCCCGCTTTGGATGCCGCCAATGAGAAGCTGCCCTGGATCTCAACCTCGGAACTCGAGGCCATCCAGTCCCCCTCCAGCAAAGTTTCGGTGACCTCGAAGGTCTCCTGGTGACGTTGATACGCCACCTTATGGGCAGGATCGAAGACCACCGCCATCTTCTCCAACCGCTGGCTGTCGTGATCGATCCAGAAGCGCAGTTCATTGCCGGGGATCAGGGTATCCAGCGCCAGGTAGGCGTAGTCTGCCTCGAGAACCTGGTACATCTGGCTCTGGCCCACATCGAAACGGCTGAAAATATCGCTCAGGGTGTCCCCCTTGGCGACGATATAGCGATCGGTCGGTGGGCCCAGTACCAGGGGGATTCGGGTATAGGGGCCAAGATCCAGCGCCAGCTGCGGCAACCCTTCAGACGCCCGCGCCATGGCGGTGTCATCGTTGGCTGACCGGGAGAAGGGCCACCAGGAGCCGGAGCGCTCCTCCTTCGCCAACGCCTCACCCTGTGGCCCGTCAAGCTGCTCACGGACACTTGATTCCCCGTTTACCTCCGCGGGACTGTAAGCCACCTCTGGCAAAGCCACGTCCGGCGTTTCTGCAGTGCCCTCTTGCGGTACCGGTGCTTCGCGCCGCTCCCCCTGACGCAGGGGTTGACCCAGCCCCGGCCCATAGGCTTGCCGCTCCAGGATCCCTAAAGGTGGATCATTTGATGGCAGTTCCTCGGTCGGACTCGTCTGCAGATCAGCTGACTGTAAGGTCACAGGAGAGGCGACAGGGGACTCGACATCTTTGCTGGGAAGCAATAATCCAACACTCAAGGCGATGATCACCAGGGCCAGTGATGCCGAGGCCAAAGGACGTTGCTGTGCCAAGCGAACGCCCGCACTCAGCAGGGCCATCAGGGTTCGACGATTCTGTCCAAGCGGCCGACGACGAGCCTGGGAGGCCCCCGTTCTGCGCAGTGTCGGCTGTCGACGCGACTGACCATAGGAGCGCCCCGCTCCATTGCCTTTATTGCTCGACCCCAACACCGCCACACCTCGAAAAAATGAAAATGGGGTTCAAAATGCGATGTTCTGGGCAAACTGTCAAATTTGGCGGCAGGATTTTGGATCTCCTCCACACCTTGATCCCGGCCGCTTTTAAACTGCTTGAAAAAATTAAGATCATTAAAATCAAACACTAGGCCAATACCTGTCCAAAGATAGTGCAATCGACCAAGGTTTTAATGCGGCACGGCATGAAGGTGATAAGATGGCCTTTTGCAGCATTGAGGCCAACGCCCCCGAAAGGCGGGCAATTTACGATATTATCGGCCTAAGACCTATCGTTCAGGCCCCGTGCCTGGCCCCTCAACCGAGAGGGCGAACCTCCATATTTCGGGCAAGCCAACTATGTCGACTCTGAACCGGATCATCTTGATCAATACCCACCTTCCCGGCGAGGTGGAGCTGAAAACCCAGGGCCACACCAACATCTGCGGCACCAACGCCTCAGGAAAAACCACCCTACAGCGCCTGGTGCCGGTGTTTTACGGTGAGTACCCAAGCCGGGTCGTACCGGCCACGCGGGACAGTTTCGAGCGCTGGTACCTGCCCACGGAGTCCAGCTTTATCATCTACGAATACCTGCGCCCGGGCGGCAAGCCGGCCCAGGCGGTACTGCACTCCGCCGGGGATGGCAAAGGGGTTCAGTACCGGTTTATCGACAAAGCGTTCGAGATGAGCGACTACATCAAGGCCCGTACCGATGACAACCGCGTCATCTGCCACAACGCCAACGAACTCAAGACGGTCTTTCGTCAGCAGGGGGTCGCCTTCTCTAACGCCGTTGGCAACGTCAAGGACTACCGCGCGGTGATTCAGAACGACAGGGGTCTCATCGCGGCCGCCGGCAACAGCGCTGAACTGCGCCGTCTTGCGGACCAATACGCCCTGTGCGAACGCAGCACCTCCCTGCGCCACATGGAGAAACTGGTGCGTGCGGTTCACTCGAAAGAGGGCAAGATGGAGACCATCCGCCAGATGGTGGCCGCCATCCTGGAGGAGGATGGTGTCGAGACCCCACAAACCCGCCTCAATCCGCAACGGGTCGATGAGTGGATCCGGGAGAGCGCCCTGGTGCAGCACTTCGACACCATTCGACCGCAGTTCGCCAAGCTGGAGCAACGCTTTGACCAGCTTCAGATCTGCCAGTTACAGCTTAAGGGCCTGGCCCAGGGCTTTGCCAATGACAAGATCATCCTGGAAGCCCGGCTCGAGCAGCTGGGACGGGAGAAGCGCGAGGCGGAGTACCAGTTGGGTGAGCTGGCCAGCCAGTATGAGCAGGACACCACGCAAAAACGGGCGGAACGCGCCGATGCCAAGGCGGACGCCGACACCCTGGAGCGTCGGCTGGAGGAGATCGAGGATGAACACCAGCACTGGCTGGAGCTGGATATCGAACGGGTCAAGCGGGATCTGGACACCCTACCCCAGTGGCGCGCCGACCTTCACTCCCTGCGGGAAAGGGCAAAACTGCTGACGGAAAAACACTCCGATATCGAAGCCACCTACAACGAGCGGCGGGGGCAGATCGAGATCACCAACAACGCTGCGCTTGAAGCCCTTCGCGAGCGGCAGGACCAGGCACGGCGACAGCACAGTGACCTCAGAAACCAGCAACAATCTGAGCTGCAGGCGTTGGATGACGGGTTTCGGCAGCAAAAACGCCAGGCTGAGCAGCGCCACCATGAGGAGGGCAAGACACTGGAGCTGGCGCAACAGAAGTGGCAGTTGCAGATCGACAACGCCGGCTACAGCAGTGACGAACGCCGTGCCGTCGATGTTTTGGAGGCCCGTATCGACAGCGCCTACCAGCAGCAGCAACAGGCCGAAAAGGCCCTGGAGCAGGCGCGGGAGCTGGAACAGGCAGGCAAGCAGGAACGAAGTGACCTTCAATCCCAGCTAAGCGAGCAGCGGCGCCAGGTCGCCCGCTGTCAGGAGCAGTACGACGCCATCGACCGCCTACGCTTTCCCAAAGATCACACCCTGCTGAAATTCCTGCGCCAGGAGCGGCCAACCTGGTACCACTCCCTGGGCAAGGTGATCCGGCCCGAGCTTCTGCAACGCAGTGATCTCAAGCCTGCACTGTTAGAACAGAGCGAGACCCTTTACGGCATTGCTCTGGAGCTCAGCAATATCGAAGCGCCGGAGCACGCCCTGGATGAAGCGGCCCTGGCTGCCCAGGCGGAACAGGCTCGCAGCAACCTGGAGCAGGCACACGCCGAACAGCAACAAACAGAGAGCCAGATCGCCACCCAGCAGCAGACGCTTCAGGCCCTGACCGAAGGGGTGATCCGTGCCCATACCCAGTACCAGAATGCAAAATCTCAGTACACCCGACTGCTGGAGGAGAAGAAGCAGCAGGCGGAGCAGTTCCGTGCCGCCGTCGCTGAGCGGCAGCGCGCATGCCAGAAGCAGCTCAAAGTGGCGGAAGCGGATCTGGCGCGGCTCAGTTCCGAGTTCGATCTCTACATGGAGCGGCTGCAGGAGCAACATACCGAAGCGCGCATGGACAAGGCGGTCTTCTGGCAGGATAGGGTCGGAAACCTGGAGCAGCAGTTGACCCAGCTCAGTGAAGATCTGGCGACGCGCCGGGCCCGGAAACAGGAGGAGCTGAGCGAGTGCGAGCGCTGGTACCGCAACGAGCTCAAGGCCCGTGGTGTGGATGACAGCCAGATCAGTGCGCTTAGGCAGCAGATCACCGACATGGAGTCCGCCATTGAGCGGACGGAGTCGATGCGGGACGAAGTCAAAAACTACGAGATCTGGTTCAAGGGGCCCTTCTCTCTGGAGAAACCTAAGAAGCAGGCCCAGTTGAACACGGTTCGACAGGAGTTGCTGGAGCTGGATGACCGCCTCGGCGCACTGGAGCGCCAGTTCAAGTCAGTGCGCAAGGAGCTGACCGATGCCCGCACCCTCGCCGATCGCGGCCTGACCCAAGGTCAGGAGCAGTTGCAGCAACTCAATGAACGTCTCGTAGAACTCACCAAACTGCGGCTCGCCGGTGAAGTCCCCACCGAACTGCTGCCCAGCGGTGAGCTTGATGAGCGGCTGCGTGAGGCCCGCGACAAGCTGCAAGAGCGCGACGAGCACCGCCGCATCATCAAAGAGCAGATCGACCACTTCGACAGTCAGATCGGTCAGAAGGCGGGCGCAGAACTGCAGGCGACCTGGGAGGAGGCCCGCAGTCGCTGCCTTGAACCGGCGGACGATGGGATCCCGCGCATGGACCATATGAAGATGATGGTGGAGCTGCGACACCTGATGCATCACCTGGTGCCGCAAAGGATGGAGGTACTGCGGGGGACGGGACAGAACTTCGGGATGGACCTGGAGAGCTATTACCATGTGCTGGCGGATATCGACAAGCGCATCGGCACTCAATCCAAACGGATCACCCATGAGGTGGGTGAAGAGCTGTTCCTCGACGGGGTATCCGATTCGGCGGTTCAGATCCGATCCCGGATCAGCGACCTGGAGTTCTGGGATGAGTTGACCGCCTTTATCCAGGCGCATCAGGCCTGGCGCGACCAGGGCTTCGTCGGCTTGCCCGGAGAAACCTACGCCTCGCTGCTGCGCCGTGCCCTTGAGGTGATCGGCCGCACCGCCCTGACCGGTTCGGTGGCCAAGCTGCTGGAGATCGAACTGAGACTTCGGGAGGGTAACTCCGATTTGGTGATCCGAACCGACCGTCAGTTAAACGAATCATCAAGTCACGGAATGGCTTACCTCATTCTGTGTAAATTCCTGCTAGCCTTTACCCGCTTACTGCGCGGAACCTCCGAGGCCACCATCCACTGGCCGATCGATGAACTGGGCACCCTGCACCACGTCAACGTGAAGAAGATCTTCGATGCCTGTGAAAAGAATAACATCAGCGTACTGGGCGCCTTCCCTAACCCGGAGTCCGAGGTGCTGAACCTTTTTACCCATCGTTACATCATCAACAAGCAAACCCGCCAGCTGCAGGTCGTACAGCCTAAGGTGAATGCCATTGCCGAGCGCCTCAAGGCACGTCAGGGGGAGTTGCAACCGGAGTTAACCGCATGAAAACCGAAACTGGACGTGTGATTGAGGCCCTGCTGCGGGGCGCCTTTATCTGCCGGATCAGCGACGAAGCCGCCTGGACCCTGCTCAACAGTGAGGAGCGACGGGCCCTGATCAACGAACACCTGTCGGTGCTCAACCGTAAGGTCGCCTGTGCCGCCGGTGAAGCGGTCTATTTCTGCAGCTACGTCGATCTGGGGGACGAGGAGCGCAAAGCGATCTCCGGACAGTTCCAGGACCTGGTCAGCCACCTTCAGCCCCTGGTCCAGTTCATGGTACTGGTCCAGGAAGCCGGAGGCGGCGATGAACCGCTGAGCGAGGGGGTGCGGGTACGCCTCAATGAGCTGCAAAGCACCATCGAGGATGTCCCCGCCCTGTCGGAGCAACTGGCCAGGATCGCCCGCTTGCGCCTGTTCAACTCCACCGCCACCGGCGTGGATGGCCAGCTTAAGCAGGTGTTCAAGCGCCTGTGCGAGATGGGTTACCTGATCCGTCCCAACATCGAAAAGCAGATCTACCAGGCCACGGGAAAGATCGAGTACCTCTACGAAGTGCTGCGCTTTATCGATGAAACCGAATCCCTGGCCCTGGAGCAGAAGGCCGAAGCGATGCAGCAGGAGGATCTGCTGTGAGCCAGCAGCTGCACAAGGCGGGCAAGGCGCTGCTCAACCAGCTGGCCCGCCATGCGGACCTGCTGATGGATACCTATCTCAGCGGCACCGTCAACGAGACCGAGGAAAACGCCAAGGCCGTGGCCAAACTGACCACCGCCGGGTTGCTGCGCCGGGGCGATTCCGAGGAGCCCCTGAGGTTGGCGCCCGGGCTTCGGGCGCTGCTGGAGGAGGGACTCAAGGATGAGAAGGGGCGGCAGGTCGATACCAATATCGGCTCCGCCCTGGCCACGATCAAAACCGTGGCGCGACACTACAAGGAGGCGGTCCATCTTGGGGATCATCCCGCCGCGGAAGCCTACCTGGCACAACTCTCCGAGCAGGTCTTCAGCCTTAAAGAGGGGTTGCGACTGAGCACCCGTAGCCTATGGTCCCGGATCAATAATGAGTTCGGTTACGTGGGCACCATGGACGCCAAGATCCGGGAAAACGAGCTGGCCCAGTCCCAGGTGGCGGAGCTGCTCGCCAGCCTGGATCTGTTCCGCTTCGATGAACTGGCGGCGCTCTCCGGCGATCTGCGCGAGCTCCGTCGGCTGCTGGTCAACGGCCTCCAGCACACCCTGGTGGAGTGCGCCGGCGAACTGGCGGTGGTGCAGGGACGGCTGCTCACGCTGCTGGGACGCTTTCGCGAGATCCAGGGCCGGACCCGGCTGCTCAAAGGGTTCCTGCTGCATTGCCAGCAACATCCGGACTATCTCCCCGGCGCCCACACAGAGCGGGTCACCGTCCCTACCCTGTTCAATCTGGGGGAAGGCTGTGTGCAAACTGCCGCCGTTGATGTCCAGGATGGGGATGAGGAACAGACCCTGATTGCCCTGGTCAATCAGCTGCGCCGACGGCCTGCCCCGGACAACAATGCACTGGCCGAGGCGTCACCTTTCCTTTTGACCCCGGCAGAACCCTTCGAATTAGGGGATGAGGGGCTCAAGCGGGATGTGGATGCTTTTTTCATCGCCGTTATCGACCAGGCCGCTCGTCTCTCCGCATTGGAGTATCGGCACCAGCAGGCACTGCCATGGCCCCCGGAAGCCTGGCTTTATCAGGTGATCGGAAATTTCGACAGCCTGCCGCAGGCGCAACGCCACTGTTTCGAACTGGAACCCATGCTCAGGGACGACCCCATCTTCAGCGGCAACAAGTACATCGAAGATGTGCGGGTGGATCTGCGTTAATCCGGGGGCGCTCGCTTAAGAGCGCGGCAAGGGTATAAAACGCTGGAAACGGGCTTTGATCGCCCGCCAGTGGGTCTTGGGTTGCTGGGGCGCCTTGGCCAGCAACTTGGCCATATCGATATCCTCGGCCGGTACCTCGCCGCCGTGGGCTAGGATCACAGACACCGGCGCCAGCGCCTGAAGCCGCATCAACGATGCGCGATAGCGGTTGGGGTGGTAGATGGGCCAGGGCGGCAGGAATCGGGTTTTCACCTTGACGAAAAGATCCGCCACGTAGATCCGGCGCTCATCACGATGCAGCAGAGAGATATCACGGTCGGTATGCCCGGAGGTCGACACCACCTGCCAATCCGGGAACTCCGGCAGGAGATCACCGTCGTTGAGATGAAGATCCGCCGACAAACAGGCCGGATACCAGATGTTGCGCAGCGGCCTTTGTTGCCGGGAAGCCACGTACTGCGCCAGCCCCACGTCCGCCAGGTGCATCAGACGACCGAGAAACCCGCCGTACCATTGCCCCGGCGCCGCTCCAGCGGCGATGCGGCAGCCGGTTATCTCGCGCAGTCGGGTCGCCGCACCGGCGTGGTCCGGATGCATGTGGGTCACCACCACCAGCTTGAGATCGCCGATGGGCCGCTGCAGTTGATCCCGGATGAAGCGTAGGATCCGTCCCACATCCACCCGACACCCGCCGTCGAGCAACAGCAGTCCCTGTGGATACTCCACCAGGTAGAGCGATTGAATGTACCCCTCAAGGCGATGTAACTGCATCTCTCTCTCATACAAAGGTTTTCGAATCGCCACAGTATGACCGTAAGGTTGGCCAGTTAACAACCTTGTTACCTTCTGTGTGTCGCCCCGCGACCTTGCCCGGCAGCACAGGCACCCTGATACAGCGCCGCCTACCAACCTGAGCGTAAGTCATTCACTCTTGGTAAGCCTTATCCCAGGCCGCTCCCGGGGCTATGGCTGAACTCCGGGACGTCGCTCACCAGAAGCGGTGATGAAGTTCACAAAGCACGCAACGGCTCACAAGGCAGCAGCGAAAATCGATTAATATCCGCCCCCACATTTTCACCTGCGAGTTCAATTCCTGATGCCGTTAAGCCCACTTCGCTACGCGACGGTTGCCATCTTTACCTCTTTTATGATGGTCAGCCATGTCAACGCCAGCAACGAATCAACACAGATAACCAAGCCGGCGGCAAACGGTCATCACAACCGGTCGCCTCAATCCGGTGAGGAAACCCTGTTCCTTCAGGCCAAGCCGACCAAGCCTGAGCCTTGCAAAGATAAAGAGAACTGCAGCGACAAACCGAAACCTATCGGCGGAAAGCCTGATAAGCCGGTAACCGAACCTCTGGAGTGCGCTCCGGGTGACGTTGAACAGGAGATCCGTGAAGATGAGCACACCTGGCTGCGGCAATGCGACAGCTCTGGCCATTGGGGCGAGTGGCTGATTCAACCCAACCTGGTATTGGCCGGGCCCACCGAGGCCGCCAGTGTGCCGGTGTCATTGAGCTACACCGCAGCGCTCAACACCGAGGCGATCGACCCCAGCCAGCTGGAGTGGCAACAGCTGAGTAACCTGGAGATTGAAACGATCACCGAGGGCAGCGAGGTGCAGGTTTCCGTTGGGCAGCTGGTGCAAGCCGCCACCTTGCGGATGCAGGCGCGCTACCGCAAGGAGAACGGGTACGAGGCGCAGCAAGTGATCGAAACCCCGCTCTACCCCGACCTTAAACCATTCGTGCCGCAGAATATTCGCTACGGTGATGAGCCTGTTCAGCTGGAAGTGACCGGTGGACACACCGGAGCGTATCGCTACACCAGCCTGACTCCCGATGTGGTGAGTATCGACGCATCCGGGATGCTCTCTATCAAGTACGTGGGCCATGCAGAGATCCAGGTGATCCAACTGGCCGACGGGGTGTACCCTCAGCTGGAGAAGAGCATCGCTTTTGAAGTCGGCAAGACCGCCGGTGAGCAGCTGGAACTGGACTCCCTGGAGCTCTATTTCGGTGATCCGGAGGTCACCCTCGAACTGCCGCCACTGGGCGACCAGCAAGAGGTGGTAATCGCGTCCAGCGATCCCTATGTGGTCGCCCCCTACGAGGCAGAGAACCAACAGCTCCTGGCCATTCGCGGCGAAGGGGAAGCGCTGTTGCACTACGAGTTCTCCGAAACCGACACCCATGAAGCCGGTGAAGCAACCCAGGCGGTGACGGTTCACTACGCCGTGTTCAGCGAGCCCCGTGTGGAAGCGCCCATCAGCGAACTCAGTACCAACAGTATCCAGACCTACTACCAACCGGGCGACACCCTATCCTATCGCTACCGTGCCCGTCTGATCAACACGACCCAGGATCGCACTCAGTGTGCCAGACGTTGGACCGATCAGCGGGACGAGCAGGGCTACTGGATAACAAAAGAGTACTGCGTCGAGCCGGGCGAGCAGATCGACCTGCCCGGTGGGGAGTTCTCCGCGCGCCAATCCTCCGAAGGGCCGCTGAAAATCATCTGGGATACCGAACCACTTTACTTACCCTTTACTCCACAGATGATGAGCCTAGATTGGAACCGTTGTTATTGGGAGGAGAGCCAGCACACCTATGTGGGATACACCAAAAATTCCACATCTTATAGTGGGAAACGCACCTGCGCCCTGCTCTACCACCCTGAACCCCTGGAGTGGCGCTCATGGCGGGTCGAGGGTGAAGATCTCTCTGTGACAACCTTCACTTTCTCGCAGGGCAACTACTCAGGAATGATTGAAACGGTCGCCCTTGACCAGCACAGCCTTGCCTACCTGAAGGTGAATCGTACAAGGCTGGATACCCTGCGTCGCAACTCAAATGGCACGGAAGAACCTGAAACCTGCAAGCTGTGGTTCAATCCGGAAGTGGGGCCGGTGCGGGCGATCTGTGACGACAAGAGCAAAGATGACTCCCGTCGTTCATCTCCCAGGTTAGAGGTGCGTCTGGAGCTGATTGGCATCGCCCAACAGCAATGACCGGTCAGTAATGAAAGCGCGCGGCTTTGTTAAGCCGCGCGTTTTTTATGGGCTGTGAACGCTCCCACAACGGGGGAAAAGCAAGAGCCTGCAGTGAAAGGCTCCTTTCGGGAGGTCAACTTCGATAACCGCAAGTCGGCACCTTTTCTCGGCGTCCGCTCTAATTGGCTCTGGATCAACCCCTAGCCGGGTTTTCGCACCAGGAAGTGGGTGTAGCGACCGATATCCCGGTACAGCGGCCTGTCGCAGTAACTCAGCTCCAGCTCAATTAAGCGGTCCAGCTGGGTGTTCTGCTGGGATTTATCACGCAGGTAATCGTGGATCACCCGCACCCCGCACTGGTGTTCTATGGTCAACCCCAGTGCCGTCAGCCATCCGGCGACCTCCTCGTTGCGAAGCGGGTTCTGGGGCACCATGCGCACTCGGCGCGTTTTGCTTTGGGTCATCGCCGCCCCCAGGTTATCGAAGTTACCCGCCACCAGGTTATGCAGCTCCGCCCCCTGGTAGTTGAAAAAAGCCAGCGACAGGGCGCCACCGGGGCTGAGATGATCCGCCAGTGCCGCCAGCACCTCCCGGGGGTTGGCGCACCACTCCAGTACGGCGTGGCACAGCATCACCTCAAACTGACCCAGCTTATGGGCATCCAGAGACTGGATCGGCCCAGGGAGAAAGCGAAACCGCTGCGCCAGCCCCAGCGCTTGTGCACGCTCTTTCGCCGCCGCCAGCATCTCTTCGGAGAGATCCGTCAAGACAATATCGTGGCCCTCTGCCGCCAATCGCATCGCCATCTGCCCCTGGCCGCCCCCGGCATCCAGCACCCGGGTCGATGGTGCCATCGTAGGCAGCAGGTGCGTAGAGATCTGGTGCCAGAGCACCGCCTCGCGCACCTTGCCCTTGCTGGTGCCATAGATATTGCTCGCAAACTTCGCACTGCGACCATTGAAACTGGTGTCTTTCACTGTCGTCCCACCATCCAAATTCTCAGCGCCATTGTGCCACACTCCCCGCCCCACAAGCAGCCAGAGAGGCAGTGCGATCACTTGCCTGACGTCCCCATGGGGCCTACAATCCGCCCTCTTTTCCTGCAAGCGACCGGACCTGTCACCATGACCGCCAAAATCATCCTCAAACGCGCCCGTGAAAAATCCCTGCTGCGCCGACACCCCTGGGTCTTCTCCAATGGCGTTGCCGACGTCCAGGGTAAACCGGGTCTGGGTGAAACCGTTGAAGTGTTGGCCAGCGACGGTCGCTGGCTGGGTCGGGGGGCCTATTCGCCCCATTCGCAGATCCGGGTTCGGATCTGGACCTTTGATCCCGATGAGATCATCGACGAGGCGTTTTTCAGCCGTAAACTAGCGCGTGCCCAGGCAGGAAGAGAGGACCTGATCGAGCGAGACGGGCTGACCGGTTACCGCCTGGTGGCGGGAGAGTCCGACGGCTTGCCGGGGATCACCATCGACCGCTTCGAAGATGTGCTGGTGTGCCAGTTGCTCAGCGCCGGTGCCGAAGCGCAACGGGAGGCCCTGGTGGCGGCCATCAAGGCCCAGTACCCCCAGTGCGCTCTCTACGAGCGTAGCGACGTGGAGGTACGCAAAAAGGAGGGACTCGCCCCCGTTAAAGGACTGCTGTACGGAACCCTCCCCCCCCAGCCGATGACCTTCGAAGAGAATGGGCTGAAACTGCTGGTGGATGTGGTTCAGGGCCACAAAACCGGTGCCTACATCGATCAGCGGGATAACCGTCTTGCCGCCAGCCGCTATGTCCGGGGCAAACGGGTCCTGAACTGCTTCAGCTACACCGGTGGCTTTGGCACCTACGCCCTCCATGGCGGTGCCGCGGAGGTGATCAATGCCGACGTTTCCAAGCCTGCGCTGGCCCTGGCACAACAAACTGCCGAGCTTAATGGCCTCGATACCGCACGTTTGACCAACCTGGAAGCGGACGTTTTCAAGCTGCTTCGACAGTACCGGGACAGCGGCGAGCAGTTCGATGTCATCGTTCTGGACCCGCCGAAGTTCGCCGACAACAAGGCCCAGCTTCCCGGTGCCTGTCGCGGCTACAAGGACATCAACATGGTGGCGATGAAGTGCCTGAAACCCGGTGGGATCCTGTTGACCTACTCCTGTTCCGGGCTGATGGACGCGGCCCTGTTCCAGAAAATTGTTGCCGACGCCGCACTGGACGCCGGGCGGGAGGCGCAGATCCTGGAGAAGCTGACCCAGGCCGCGGATCACCCCATCGGCAGCGCCTATCCGGAAGGGTTTTACCTCAAGGGACTGGCGCTGCGGGTCTGGTAAAACCCATCGAATTCATAGGCCTGAACACAAAGCTCTCGAGATAGTTGAAACAAAGCTATCTCTTTAGCACCACTGTGTTATAGTGCTCGGCGTCGGACAAGGATGATGCCCGATAGAATTATGCACGAAGTCAACAACAGCAGAGTGTTTGGCAAATTACTATTAAATGCCCGGCTCTGTGCTATAGTGCTCAAGTCCGCCAAGGACAAGGCAGCGACAATTTGAAATTTGAACCTTCCGCTCAACAGTTCCAACTGCTAGACCTGTCGTCGAGAAGCGATTCACACCGCTCGGAGATCTGCTTATCCAGAGGTCCCAAGCACAAATTGCGTGCTATCTGTAACAACTATTCTCGATTCAGGAGAGGCTATGTCTCAAGCAACAGGTACCGTTAAGTGGTTTAACGACGAAAAAGGCTACGGTTTTATCAGCCAGGACAACGGTGGCGGTGACGTATTTGTTCACTTCCGCGCTATCCAAGGCGACGGCTTCAAGTCTCTGGCCGAAGGTCAGGCAGTGAAGTTCGACATCGAACAAGGCCCGAAAGGCCCGCAAGCTGCTAACGTGACTCGCATCTAATTCGACGCGATAATCGTAAAGAAACAGGACGCCAAGGCGTCCTGTTTTTGTATCTTCAATTTACTGCTCCGGGGGCAGCTCCACATCCACCCGATAATCCCCTTCCAGCCAATCCCTGCCAATTAAAAGCTTGTAATCCATCGGGGAACGATCCTTCAGGGTCACCTTAACCCGCTTATTCAGATCGCCGTGACCTATGGTCATCCACACCACGTAGCGATCTTCACTGCCCTGTGCATTGCGAATGTGGCTGACGTCCGCGATCGTCGCCTCAATTTTTGATGGTTTGCCCACGGCGTTGCGGGTCACGAAGCGGATTGACTTGCCAATGTTATCGTCCCAATCGGACAGCTCGCCGCCCACTATCTCCATCTGCTCCGCATGCAGCGACGTCTTGGCCGCCCCCGTATCGATGCGGGCTAGCATCGTCATGCCCACTTCCTCCACGTGCAGTCGAGCGATAGGCCCGATAACCCGTTTATCCTCTGCTACCAGGGGAGCGGCAAGAACGACCATGAGTAATGTTGTCGATATGAGTTTTTTCACCACACTTTTTCCTCAACCGATTTTCGATACAGGTAAGTGTGGGAAAGAGATGGGAAAGAAACAAGCGAGCGGCGCGGCGGTGCTTAGCCCGTCACTGAATTGTGCTTAACGGGCGTCAAAAATGTGGGCTGAATAACTTAATGCAGTTGCGATTGCGCCGTATCCGCCATCTGGTAATGCAGCGCCACGCGCTCTCCCAGGGTCATGCTCGGTAGGCTCAGGCAGAGGCGTTCATTATAAAATTCAAACACCTCTGCTAACATTGCTGCCAGCGGGACCTGATCATCGCTGGCCACCTGAGCCGCAATTCCCAGGTCGAAGGCGACCGCCATGTTGCACTCCTGTAAGGCTTCCAGGTGTTCAGGTTCGAGCCCTTTGAGCATGCAGAGCCACATGGTGGCCACCATGGCGCTGGGCAATTGTTCGTCTACCTCTTCCGTGCGCTGATACCAAGGGCCGATGAGTGCTTCGCTGTCGATATCTCTGTCCATCCCTGGCCTCCACCGCTAACCATCTGTTAATTTTTTGTTTCACTGATGAGCAAACGGTACACCAGCAAACTGGGCAATAACAGGAATTTTTAACCTCGCCGGTGAGTGCACCCAAGGTCGAAGCAGGGTCTACTGGAGTAAGCCACACTCTGCCATTACACTGCCTGCAAAACTTCAATAATGCGAAATGAACATGCTGTTTATCTCAGATATTCATGGCTCTGCCACTGCACTCGATCAAGCGCTCGCCTGGAAACAGAGGCTCGATTCAAATGTCCTTGTTTTATTGGGAGATTTGCTCAATCATGGCCCCCGAAACCCGATCCCCGACGGGTATGACCCGCAGGCGGTAGCGTCCACACTCAGTACCCTGGCAGATCAGATCATTGCGGTCCGGGGAAACTGTGACAGCGAGGTGGACCAGATGCTGTGCGGATTTCCCCTGTTGGCTGAGTACAACTGGCTCCTGCTGGAGGGGCGCAGGCTCTGCCTGACCCATGGGCACCGTCTGGGGCCGGATAATTTGCCACCCTTGGCGCCGGGAGAGGGGATCGCCTTCGGCCACACCCATATCCCGATGGCCGAGTGGCGGCAGGATCGACTGCACTTTAACCCCGGCTCCGTCACGCTGCCCCGTAATGGTCAGCCCGCCAGTTTTGGTCACTTCGACGGTGAGCGGCTCCGGGTCATGGACATGGCTGGCAACACTTTGGCCAGCGCCAGCTGGAAGCGAGAATGAACTACTCAGAACTGATGCAACAACTGCCGGCTTTTGCCGAGCGCGCCGGGGCCCTCGCCGATCGACTGGGACTGGTCCGGCGACAACTTCAGGCCGATCATATCGCCTTGAGGGTCACCGAACTGTCCGATGCCATCGCCCTGAAATCGGCGTTCATGGAGCGAGGTCGCTTGCTGTCGGAAAAGCAGATCAATGGCCGTCCCATTGCGCTGATCCAACTCGACCTGCCGATCCAGGTCGGCCCCTGGGCGATCGAACTGGTTGAGCTGCCCTTCCCCGATGGGCGCAAGCGCCCCGACGGCTGGGAGCACGTGGAGCTGGTTCTCCCCTGCCAGGCCGAAACGGAAGAGGAGATGTTGCGGGAGGTTCGTTCCCTTCCCGCCATCATCGCCAAATGGCCTGTGCTCAAGGATGGCAGCCTGGGGATAACCATCAAGACCCGCTGCCCGACCGGCGAAGGGGAGCCGTTGCCCAATCCCACCGTCTCCTTCAGCCAGGATGGGATCAGCGTCAAGATCCACCCCCATGATATTCGCGATGTACTGGGCTTAGGTACCAAGGGCCTTGAAAACACGGAACGCCAGGATAGCTCAATGCCCGGTTAAGGGGGTGCGATACCGCCACAGGGCAGGTGCGGCACAAAGCCCATCACCCTGATGCTCCCCCCTTTTCAGGCGCGTCAGGCGCGCTGTTCAAACGCGCGCCGAAAGCGCTGCAGCCCCTCGTCCAGAAGCTCGCGGGGGCAGCCAAAATTAAGGCGGACGAACCCCGGCGCGCCAAACTCCGTCCCGTCGGACACCCCGACCCCCGCCCGCCGTAACTGTTCCGCGGGGCGGGCACTGCCCGTGCCGCGACAGTCGATCCAGGCAAGGTAGGTGGCATCCGGTTGATGAACACGCACGCCGGCCAACCCAGCCAGTTGCGAGCTGACCCGCTCACGGTTGGCGGCCAAGTAGTCGAGCAGGCCATCGAGCCAAGCTCCCCCCTCACGCCAGGCCGCCTCCGTCGCCACCATCGCCAGTACGTTGTGCGCCGGGGCCTGACCCCGCAGGCTCTGCTTAAGGGCTTGGCGCCACTTGGGATCCGGAACCACGGCGAAGGCAAAAGGCAGCCCCGCCAGGTTAAAGCTTTTGCCTGCGGAGAACAGCGTGGCCGTGCGCTCCGCCAGGCGAGGGTCCTTGGCCAGGGGACAGTGTCCCAAACCATCCAGGATAAGATCCCCATGGATCTCATCGCTGATCACCCGCATGCCGTAGTGCGCCACCAGTTCTGTCAGCGCTTCCCGCTGCTGCGGGTCAACGCGCTGACCGATGGGGTTGTGGGGATGACTCAGCAGTAGCGTGTCCGCCCCCTGTTCACAGGCGCGTGCCAGCTGATCCAGGTCCCAACCGCCCCGGTTGCCCTGCGCCAGCGTGACGCTTCGGGTGGGAGAAAAAGGGAAGGGGTACGCATTGAGCCCGAGATTTTGGGCAACCTGGCGAATGGGTGGGTACACCGGGCTCGGGTAAGCGAGCCCGCCCACACAACCAAGCCGCCCCAGCGCCCGCACCAGGAAGTGGATCCCGGGTACCACCGCAGGAAGGGCAACCAGATGGGCCTCGGGCACCGACCATCCCCAGCGCTCGGCTAACCAGTCCTGGGCCGCCGCCTTGAGGCTGCTCGGCACCGACGCATAACCGTAGACCGGATGGGCAATCCGTCGATTTAGCGCCTCTTGGATCGGCGCAGCGACAGCAAAGTCCATATCCGCCACCCACATCGGGATCACCGCTTCCCCGTCGTAACGGCGCCACTTGATGCTGTCACTGCCCTGGCGGTCAGGGAGGCGATCGAAACGGCTATCCATCGTTGTCAGCTCCTGCTGATTCTCAGCGAGATTCGGGCATGGGGCCCACCAGCAAAGCGGGATCCAGCCTGACGTGGTGCCAGTTCAACCGCCAGTCCAAGTGCGGCCCGGTAACCCGACCGGTCGCCCCCACCTTCGCAACCACTTGGCCTTGTTTCACTTCACTCCCCTCCGCCACCAGCAGTTCACTCAGGTGAATAAAGGTGGAGCTGACTCCATAGCCATGATCGATGATCAGAGTGCCGCCGGAGTAAAACATGTCCGGCACCGCCAGAGTAATAACACCGTCTGCCGGTGCCACCACCGGGGTCCCTGTGGGTCGGGCAATATCCACACCGAAGTGGGGGTTACGGGGCTCGCCGTTGTACACCCTTTGGCTGCCATAAACACCACTGATCCGTCCGGTCACCGGCCAGATAAAAGATTGCTGCCAATCCAGCCGGGGCTCGAACCGCTCCCGGGCAGCCCGGGAAGCTTGGGCATCCTGCACCGCCCGGGCCTGGTCTTCCGGCGACGGTGACATGATCCGCTGCGCGATCCCCTCGATACGCTGGATCCGGTATTCGCGCTTGGCGAGCGTCAGCGGATGCGTATCCACGGCGCCATCTTCTCCGATCACCGTCAGGGTATGGATCAGGGGCGCATCCCGGCCGAAACCGAAAACGAAGGCGCCCTGCTCAGTGACCGGGATCGCCTCGCCATTGAGTTTCACCTGCGCACCGGGCTCGGCCTGGCCCCGGATCAAACTGCCCTGTGTCAGGGCTCCCCTCAGCTCCAGGGCACCTGAAGAAAAAGAAAGGAAAATCAGGATAAAAAAAGAGATAACACGGCGCACGATAAGCTCCATTGTTAGGCAACTGGGGGCTAAAACGTTATTATTAACACCGCCCTATCTCACATAACAAGACGAATGACCCTATGACTCGCACTCTGATCACCAACGCTGAAATTCTTAATGAAGGGATCCGCCAACAGGGCGATCTGCTGATCGAGCAGGGCCGCATTGCCCAGATCGGCGGACAGATCACCGCGCCTGCGGGTGCCAAAGTGGTCGATGCCAACGGCAAACTGCTGATCCCGGGCATGATTGACGATCAGGTCCACTTCCGCGAACCTGGCCTGACCGCCAAGGGCGACATGGCCACCGAGTCCCGTGCGGCCGTGGCCGGCGGAATCACCTCCTTCATGGAGATGCCCAACGTTCAGCCCCAGACCACCAATGTCGAGGCGCTGGAAGCCAAGTTCGCAAGAGCGGCAGAAGTCTCGGTAGCCAACCATAGCTTCTACCTGGGCGCCACCAACGACAACCTGGACGTGATTAAGTCGCTGGATCCCCACGCCGCTTGCGGCATCAAGATCTTCATGGGCGCCTCCACCGGCAACATGCTGGTGGACAATGAGCAGACCCTTGCCGGGATCTTCGCCCACGCGCCGATCCCCGTCGCGACCCATTGTGAAGACAGCCCCATGATCGCCGCCAATGAGGCGGCCGCCCGAGCCAAGTACGGAGAGGCGGTGCCTATCCATCTGCACGGCGAGATCCGTTCCCGTGAGGCCTGCATCGCCTCCACCAAGCTGGCGATCAGTCTGGCTCGCACCTACGGCACCCGCCTCCATGTGCTGCATATATCCACCGCTGAGGAGTTGGCGCTGTTCGAGGAGGGTAAAAAGCTCTCAGCCCTTCGGGACGCCAACATCACCGCAGAGGCCTGTGTTCATCACCTCTACTACAGTGACGCCGATTACGCACGACTGGGCACCCAGATCAAGTGCAACCCCTCCATCAAAACCGAGCGGGATCGACTGGCACTGCTGGACGCGGTGCGTCGGGACATCATCGACATCATCGCCACCGACCACGCCCCCCACACCTGGGAGGAGAAGCAGGGCACCTATTTCAATGCGCCATCCGGCGTTCCCCTGGTTCAACACGCCCTGCTCTCCCTCTTTGAGCACTACCATGCCGGCGCACTGAGCCTGGAAACCATCGTCCAGAAAACCAGCCACGCCGTCGCAGAGCGCTTCAACCTGAAGGAGCGAGGATACCTGCGAGAGGGGTATCACGCGGACTTGGCCCTGGTGGATCTGGAGCAGCCGTTCAAAGTCACCAAGGACAACCTGCTTTACAAGTGCGGCTGGTCCTCGTTCGAGGGGCAGACCATGCGCAGCCGTATCGCCGGCACCTGGGTTGGTGGCCATCATGTCTATGACGGCGAGACCGCCAGTCAGCAACCGCTAGGTCAACGCCTGCAGTTCAACCGCTGACCCATCTCCCTTTGATATAAAGCCCCGCTCCTTGGCGGGGCTTTGACCGAAATTACCCTCCACTCGACGGGCATGCGGGCGCCCTTTTCTTTTGCGCCCCGGGTTTGCGATAATGCCTCCCTTTTTAACGGTCCCCCGAGAGTCATGAGCCTGCCTGAGTCCAATTTGCTGAATCAACGTTTTCGCGGCTACTACCCCGTGGTCATCGATGTCGAAACCGCCGGCTTCAACGCCCAGACCGATGCCCTGCTGGAGATCGCCGCCGTTACGCTGAAGATGGATGAAGCCGGCTGGCTGCTGCCCGATCAAACCTTCCACCATCACGTCATGCCGTTCGAGGGCGCAAACCTGGAACAGGCAGCACTGGAGTTTAACGGCATTGTCGAGCCATTCAGCGCCCTGCGTGGTGCCGTGTCGGAGAAGGAAGCGCTCAGTGAGATCTTCAAGGGTATTCGCAAGGGGCAAAAGGCCGCCGGGTGTAACCGCGCCATCATGGTGGCGCACAATGCGTCCTTTGACCTTGGCTTTGTCAATGCTGCCGCCGAGCGAGCCAGCCTGAAGCGCAATCCGTTCCACCCCTTTGCCAGCTTCGATACGGCCTGCCTCTCCGGCCTGGCGCTGGGGCAAACCGTGCTGGCCAAGGCCTGCCGTGCCGCCCATATCCCCTTCGACAACAAGGAAGCACACTCGGCGCTGTACGACACCCTGCGAACCGCGGAACTGTTCTGCCACATCGTTAATCGCTGGAAAGCGCTCGGTGGCTGGCCCCTGCCTCCGGAACAACCAAATCCACCAAGCGACCAATAAAAAACGCCCCGCAAAATGCGGGGCGTTTTTTTTACTGCAAAGGCATTACAGGCCTTCGTGGTGCTCGGCCAGGAAGCGGGCAACGCCGTCCGGAGAGGCGTCCATGCCCTGCTTGCCTTTCTCCCACTGAGCCGGACACACTTCGCCGTGCTCTTCGTGGAACTGCAGGGCGTCCACCATGCGCAGCATCTCGTCGATGTTACGGCCCAGCGGCAGATCGTTCACCACCTGGTGGCGCACGACGCCCGCTTTATCGATCAGGAAGGAACCACGGAACGCCACGCCCGCTTCCGGGTGCTCTACGTCGTAGGCCTGACAGATCTCGTGCTTCACGTCCGCAACCAGCGGGTAGCGAACCTGGCCGATGCCGCCATCTTCGACGGAGGTGTTGCGCCAGGCGTTGTGGCTGAACTGGGAGTCGATGGAAACCCCGATCACCTCGACACCACGGGCACGGAACTCCTCGATGCGGTGATCGAACGCGATCAGCTCAGAGGGGCAGACGAAGGTGAAGTCCAGCGGGTAGAAGAACACCACCGCCGGCTTGCCTTTGATGGCTTTTGCCAAGTTGAAATCTTCTACGATCTCGCCGTTACCCAGGACAGCGGCAGCAGTAAAGTCGGGAGCCTTGCGGCCTACCAATACGCTCATAATCTTCTCCAGCTTGTTTTCGTTTTCAGTGTCTAAAGCGGGCTTCCCGCCCGGTGTGAAGCCATTATATGCCGCCAGGTTCCGCAGGCAAGCCATTGACCCCTCGGCTTTTTCGATTGTACCCACCACTTTTTCTTGCACACCTTGGGCGGCCGAAATTGCCATCGATACAAACGAAAACAGCCCCGCAAGCGGGGCTGTTTGGCATCGTTAGGGCTTACAGGCCTTCGTGATGCTCGGCCAGGAAGCGGGCAACACCGTCCGGAGAGGCGTCCATGCCCTGCTTGCCCTTCTCCCACTGAGCCGGACACACTTCGCCGTGCTCTTCGTGGAACTGCAGGGCGTCAACCATGCGCAGCATCTCGTCGATGTTACGGCCCAGCGGCAGATCGTTCACCACCTGGTGGCGTACTACGCCCTCTTTGTCGATCAGGAAGGAACCCCGGAACGCCACGCCCGCTTCCGGGTGCTCTACGTCGTAGGCCTGACAGATCTCGTGTTTCACGTCCGCAACCAGCGGGTAGCGAACCTGGCCGATGCCGCCATCTTCGACGGAGGTGTTGCGCCAGGCGTTGTGGCTGAACTGGGAGTCGATGGAAACCCCGATCACCTCGACGCCACGGGCACGGAACTCCTCGATGCGATGATCGAACGCGATCAGCTCAGAGGGGCAGACGAAGGTGAAGTCCAGCGGGTAGAAGAACACCACGGCCGGCTTGCCTTCGATGGTTTTTGCCAGGTTGAAATCTTCAACGATTTCGCCGTTACCCAGTACGGCGGCGGCGGTGAAGTCAGGGGCCTTACGACCAACTAATACGCTCATGCTCTTTCTCCAGAGTGTTCCGTAGACATTTGTAGAAGTTAACGTTTTCGTTAACCGATGAAGGCATTATAAGGGGGCAGGATCTGGTTACAAGAGCAGGGACCGAAGGCTTTTCCGATTGCACCATAAGGAAAATTCAATATTGAAAAATCACTCCCGAACAGAGAGAAAAACCACCGCCTGTGACTTTTTGAGCCATTCCCGCTTCTTCACTGGACACCGGGTAAATAAACCTTACCATTGGGCGGCTAAGAACCCGCCATCCAAAACCGAAGCGAGAAACTGTCCAGATTATGAATGCCGTTATTGTTGCTGTGGTGCTGATGCTTGCCCTCAGCCTGGCCCGTGTGAATGTGGTGATCGCCCTGATCATCAGTGCCATGGTTGCCGGCCTTACCGCCGGTATGGGATTGAACGACACCATTACTGCCTTCAACCAGGGGCTCGGTGGCGGCGCCGAAGTCGCGCTGGCTTACGCCCTGCTCGGTGCTTTTGCAGTGGCCCTGGCCCATACCGGCATCACGGACCTGCTTTCCCACAACATCATTCGCAAGCTAGGAAGGACGCCGGACAGCGGCGCGGTGCGCAAGGTGAAGATCACCCTGCTGATGGCGATTCTCGCCATGGCAGTCATGTCTCAAAACCTGATCCCGGTTCACATCGCCTTTATTCCGATCCTGCTCCCGCCCCTTCTGCACGTGATGGAGTCCCTGAAGCTGGATCGCCGACTGATCGCCTGCCTCATCACTTTCGGCCTGGTAACCACCTACATGGCGGTTCCTCTTGGGTTTGGATTGATCTTCCAGGAGGGGCTGCTGCTGCAGAACCTGCTCAATAACGGACTGCAGGGACTGGTGGATGCGGGCACCATCGCGCCCCTGAACGTCAACGACGTCGCCTCCGCCATGGTGATCCCTGCCGCCGGCATGGTGGTGGGTCTGCTGGTGGCGCTCTTTATCAGCTACCGCAAACCCCGGGAGTACAGCGTCGCTAAAACGCTGGCAGCGGAGCCTGAGCTCCTTAACCTGAATCCACGCCGCATCGCTGTCGCCTTTGCCGCCATCGGCCTCGCCCTCTTTGTCCAACTTTGGACCGACTCCATGATCTTCGGCGCCCTGATCGGCTTCGTGGTCCTCTCCATCGGTGGCATCGACAAGGAGGCGATCAGCACCCAGGATGCCTTTACCCGTGGGGTCCACATGATGGCGAACATCGGCTTCATCATGATTGCAGCCAAGGGCTTCGCCGAGGTGGTTCGCAGCAGCGGCGAGGTACCGATGCTGGTGGAGTCCATTCAGCAGTTTATCGGTGACAACAAGGCACTGGCCGCGCTCCTGATGCTGGTGATCGGCCTGGTAATCACCATGGGGATCGGTTCCTCCTTCTCCACCATCCCGATCATCGCCACCATTTACGTCCCCCTGGGCTTGAGCTTTGGCTTCTCCGTTCCCGCCATCATCGCGCTGGTGGGCACAGCAGCCGCCCTGGGGGATGCAGGCTCACCGGCCTCCGACTCCACCCTGGGGCCGACGTCCGGCCTCAACGCCGACGGGCAGCATGATCACATCAACGATACCGTGATCCCCACCTTCCTTCATTTCAACCTGCCGTTGATCGCCTCCGGTTGGGTCGCAGCCATGGTGCTGTAATTCCAAGCTATCTTCTTAGCCCCGCCCTTTAGGCGGGGCTTTTTTCTTACGCCCCTCCCGAGCCCATTTTGGTATGCTGTCGACCCAAGCGTCCCAACACCCTAACCTGCCCCTAAAATGGCCTACACCCTACGCCCCTACCAACAGGATGCCGTCGAGGCAGTATTGACCCATTTTCGCCAAAGCCGCGAACCGGCGGTGGTGGTGTTGCCGACCGGTGCCGGAAAGAGCCTGGTGATCGCCGAGCTGGCACGCCTGGCCCGAGGCCGAGTCCTGGTGCTCACCCACGTCCAGGAGTTGGTGGCGCAAAATCGTGAGAAGTTTGCCGCCTACGGTGAACAGAGTGCGGTTTACTCAGCGGGACTGGGCGAAAAGCGCACCGATGCCAAGGTGGTCTTCGCTTCCGTACAGTCACTGGCCCGGATCACCGAGCAGCTGGATGAGCCCTTCTCCATCGTGATCATCGATGAGTGCCACCGCATTGGCAGCGAAAGCGACAGCCAATACCAGAGCCTGTTGACCCGGTTAAGCACACTCAATCCCCGCCTTTGCATCCTGGGCCTCACCGCCACCCCCTACCGGCTGGACGGAGGATGGATCTATCAGCACCATAACAATGGCACGCTGCGCTCGACAGACGCCAAACCCTTCGCCCGCTGTGTGTACGAACTGCCTCTGAGTCACCTGATCAAGGCGGGGTTTCTCACCAAGCCCACCATCGTCGATGGTGCCGTCGCCAGTTGGTTACTGCCCAACCCCGACGGGACACTTCCGGATGTTCACCCGGAGTTTCGTGGACGGGCCACCACCCTGATCTGCGAGCAGATCGTGGAACAGGCCGAACAACGCCAGGGGGTGATCATCTTTGCCGCCACCGTGCTCCACGGGCGCGAAATCCTGACGCGCCTGCCCGATAACCAGGGCGCGCTTATCACCGCCGACACCCCCAAGAGCGAGCGCGCAGATATCATCCAACGCTTTAAACAGAAAAGGCTGAAGTACCTGGTCAATGTATCGGTATTGACCACCGGGTTTGACGCGCCGCATGTGGATCTTATCGCCCTGATGCGCCGAACCGACTCGGTGGCGCTGTTTCAGCAGATGGTCGGCCGGGGCCTGAGGCTCAGTGAAGGAAAGCGTGACTGTCTGGTCCTGGATTATGCCGGCAACGGCTACTCACTCTACTCGCCGGAGGTGGGAGAGCCCCGCCCTCACAGCGATACCGTGCCGGTCGTGGTTCCCTGCCCAAAATGTGGACATGACAACGCCTTCTGGGGGCGCACCGATGACAACGGCTTGGTGCTGGAACATTTTGGCCGGCGTTGCCAGGGAGAGCTGCCGGGGCCTGACAGCGTTCAACAGTGTGATTATCGCTTCCGCTTCAAGGAGTGTCCGGATTGCCTGTGTGAGAATGACATCGCCGCGCGCCAGTGCGGCGATTGTGGCAAGCCTCTGGTGGACCCGGATACCCGTCTCAAAGAGGTCTTGAAGCTAACGGACTACAAAGTCTTGCGCTGCAGTGGCATCAAGTTGGAGGTCAGGGGGGACAAATCCGGCCGTGATCAGCTCTGGGTCCACTGGTTTGATGAGGATGGCGATGAGCTCAATCGACCTTTCTACTTGGACACCGCAGCGCAAAAAGGGCACTTTTATCACCAGTTTGTTCGCCAGCATCTGAAATATCCCGGCCAACCACTGCGGTTACAGGATGCCCGGCACGCGGAGCAACAACAGCAACTGTTCCGCCACCCGGACTTCGTGATAGCCCGTCGTGAAAAGAAACGCTTTTGGAAGGTGATAGAGTGCGTCTTTGATTACAAAGGGCGCTATCGCACCGCGGACAGCGCCTACTGAGGCGATTTATGGTATAACCGCCTAAAACTAAAATTGGAGTATCCCCATGTTTGTCGTAATTTTTGGCCGCCCAGGCTGCCCATTTTGTGTCCGCGCTAAGAAGATCGCTGAGACCTTGAGCGAAAACCGTGACGACTTTAAGTTCCGTTACGTCGACATGCACGCCGAGGGGGTCTCCAAGGAAGATCTGGAGAAGACCGTGGGTAAGCCAGTCGCGACGGTGCCCCAGATCTTTGTCGACCAAAATCATGTCGGCGGCTGCGACGACTTCGAAGCTTACGCCAAGGAGCACCTGGGCCTGTACGCCTGAATCCCTTTAGGGCAACAAAAAAGCCAGCCTCGCGGCTGGCTTTTTTCGGTCGTGATGCTCAGATGGCGTACTTCAATGACAGCATGAAGCGGTTGAGTTCGCCCTCCTCACCACCGGTCTTCTCATTCTTCGCGTAGAGCCATTCGATACCCACTGTCATCGGCTTAACCGGCGAATAGAGCAGGTTGATGTTGCCGCTGTAGGAGGTTTCGTTGGCAGAGCCCGTCAGCATGTTGCCATAGTCCGCCTCGAAGGCCGACGCGGTAAAGTTGGAGCGCAGTTTGTCGGTCCACCAGGCTTGGTAGCTGACAAACCCACTGACGGAGGAGATGGTGTCGGTTTCACCGCTATCGCCATCGAGCAAGGCAGCGTTGGCGTAGTTCAGCGCAATGTAGCGCCCCACCCCGTCACCGTAGTTCACCATGAACTTGAAGGTATCGTTACCCACCGTTGGAACAACACCGGACAAAGAGACCCCGTAGCCAAATTCACTCTCGTCGATGCCATCTTCGTCAATCTGAAGCTGACGTAACACGGCAGCAATGGAGATATTGCTGTCACCGCCGGCGAAGTTATACCGCACCACCCCATCGGGCACATAGCTGGAGTCGGATTCGATACGGCCACCGGTGGCAGCATTCGTAAAGGTCGCCTTAGGGTTTTCAATGGCGATCTGCCAGCCACCGTTGGTATAGCGGATCATGCCCTGGCGCACAAAGGGCGTCCCTTCCGCAGCACCGATAAAGTCCAGCGCCTCAGGCAGAGCGCCGGCGTTTTGGAACGTACTCCAGGTCTGCCCGGCGGTCCAGTTGTCGTAGGTGACGGTCGCATGACGCAGTCGCGGCGAGTAGCTGTTGGACACCCGCTGGTTGCCGTCGGAGTGGGTAAAGAAATCCATCTCTAAAAAGAACTTCAACTTATGGCCATCCAGGTCACTGCTGGAAGTAAAGTTGAAGCGGGTTTCCCGGGCCTGGAAGTCGGTTACCGTGCTGCCCCGGCCATTGGGGGTAAACCCTATGGTACCCGGCACATAGAATTGACGGGACAAATCTAAATCGCCCGGCGCCCCATTATCGTAATGGCTGACAATCATGTCTGCCTTTACATAACCGCCAAACTTAAATTCAGTATCCGCCAAAGCCGGAGAAGCCGCGGTGGCCATCGCCAGGAGAACCGGTGATAAGGCCATCTTGCTCAATCGTGATTTGTCCACGTCAATCTCTCCCTGTCATAGTGATCTTGCCTTACAAATCAGCACTACTATTTCAGCAATCCACCTGAACAACCTATTAGCAAATAGTCTAAATGCCATTCACAACAGATGAACGCATTAACACCATAGTACAAAACAAGGACTTAGCTAGGATTTTACAAATTTGTTACGCAGAGACGTTTTATTGAGCATCGCAAAATGATTTTCGTCATTCCTATAGAGGGAATGGAGTCTGGAAATTGTCTGGCGGGTGCTGGTAAGGATAGGCAGCAAGGTGGTAGTCAGTGCGAAGAGTCTAAATAGAAAAAACGATCGGGGAATTCTTTCTCAGACGACAGCAGAAATATGAAATGCCTGAGTGATAAGTGCAACGACACGAAATAGGAAAAGCGGCCGGAGAAATTGTTTGGCAGGAGCCAGTAGGAAGATAAAACGAGGAGATGGTGGGTCGTGAAGGATTCGAACCTTCGACCAATTGGTTAAAAGCCAACTGCTCTACCAACTGAGCTAACGACCCACAAGGGTGCCCCCCTTCGCAAACCGCGAAAAGAGAGTGGTGGGTCGTGAAGGATTCGAACCTTCGACCAATTGGTTAAAAGCCAACTGCTCTACCAACTGAGCTAACGACCCACAATGGTACTCCCCTTCGCAAACCGCGAAAAAGAGAGTGGTGGGTCGTGAAGGATTCGAACCTTCGACCAATTGGTTAAAAGCCAACTGCTCTACCAACTGAGCTAACGACCCACAATGGTACTCCCCTTCGCAAACCGCGAAAAAGAAGTGGTGGGTCGTGAAGGATTCGAACCTTCGACCAATTGGTTAAAAGCCAACTGCTCTACCAACTGAGCTAACGACCCACAATGGTACTCCCCTTCGCAAACCGCGAAAAAGAAGTGGTGGGTCGTGAAGGATTCGAACCTTCGACCAATTGGTTAAAAGCCAACTGCTCTACCAACTGAGCTAACGACCCACAATGGTACTCCCTCTTCACAAACCGCGAAAAAGAAGTGGTGGGTCGTGAAGGATTCGAACCTTCGACCAATTGGTTAAAAGCCAACTGCTCTACCAACTGAGCTAACGACCCACAATGGTGCTCCCTCTTCGCAAACCGCGAAAAAGAAGTGGTGGGTCGTGAAGGATTCGAACCTTCGACCAATTGGTTAAAAGCCAACTGCTCTACCAACTGAGCTAACGACCCACAATGGTACTCCCCTTCGCAAACCGCGAAAAAGAAGTGGTGGGTCGTGAAGGATTCGAACCTTCGACCAATTGGTTAAAAGCCAACTGCTCTACCAACTGAGCTAACGACCCACAATGGTATCCCCCTTCGCAAACCGCGAAAAGAGAGTGGTGGGTCGTGAAGGATTCGAACCTTCGACCAATTGGTTAAAAGCCAACTGCTCTACCAACTGAGCTAACGACCCACTTAGACATCTTCAGTGTCGGCGCTGACGGCCTCCCCTGTCGACGGGCGGCTATAATACCAAGTTCGTTTTCGCTTGCAACCCGAAATTTAGGTTTTTGGGCTGCTTGGGCAAGAAAGCACCTAACCGGTCAAAAAAAGAAAATTTCATGCCGCGTTAAGGGGTTATAAAGCCCTACTTAATGTGTTTCTGGGCAATTTTTGCCGCACTGGAGCCGGCATACTGTTCAATCACCTGGGAAAAGAATTTCTGTGCTGCAGCCTCGTCGCCCTGACGCTGGACGATGAGCCCCTGCTTAAGCAGAGCATCGGCCCGCTTACCGGAGTTCGGATAGGATTGACTGAGCGTACTGAACATCTCCCGTGCCTGATCGATCTCACCCTTGTTGTACAGCAGCTGGCCCAGCCAGTAATACGCATTTGCAGTATAGCTGGACTCAGGGTACTGCTCGATGAACTGCTGGAACGCGGGAATGGCATCGTCAAAGCGACGCTCCTTGGTGGCAAGGTTCAACGCCCGGGTATAGCTGTCCGCCTCTGATAACGACTGTACCGCCGGACCTGTTGGCTTGGCCGGTGCAGCGGCCGCTGGGGCCTGACGCTTTGTCAGCTCCTGATAGAGTTGACGCTGTCGCTCCACCATCTGTTCTAACTGGTAACTCTGCTGCTCATTCTGACCACGCAGTTCACCAATCTCCCGTTGCATCTGATCGACCATCTGTTCGAGACGCAACTGGGATTGACTCTGGGCGCGAAGTAACTGCTCCAACCGCTCGACCCGGCCAGAGAGATCCGTCGCGCTCAATTGGCTATTTCCCGTCACTTCCACAACGGGGGCAGGCGCAGCCGATGACTGCGCCCCCCAACTGAGAAGTGCCGCTAGGATGACGGCTCTTTTCATAATGCTCGTTCTCTATCAGTAGACCAGAACTGCACGACGGTTTTTGGCGTGAGCCGCTTCGGTGGCAGCGCTGTCCAGCAGCTTCTCCTCACCGTAGGGAACCACTTCCATCTGGCTGGAAAGCACACCCAGGCTCTGCAGGTAACGCTGAACCGCTTTACCACGACGCTCGCTCAGGGCGATGTTGTATTCGGGCGTACCGCGCTCATCGGTGTGACCTTCCACGATGATTCGGGTGCTCGGGTTCTCCACCAGGAAAGCGGCGTGGGCTTCCAGCAGCTCCGCGTACTCCGGGCGAATCTCGGCGCGGTCAAAATCGAAGTAGAGGATGTGCTCTTTACGCAGGTCCGCGTACTTTTCACGCTGCATCTCTTCCGGGGTCATCACCGGCTCCAGGCCACCCACTTGCGGGCCCTGCTGCTCGATACCGGTCTGGTTGTCGATCATCTCGGAGTCGCTGTCCATGTCAGCGTTGGAGGAACACGCAGTCAGTGCCAGAGCGGGAATCGCGAACACCAGTCCCTTAAATACTTTATTGAGTTTCATTAAAACGTTCCTTTATTTTGTTTTGGTTTACACATTACAAGAAGGGTGACCAGGCAGGGGCTTTAACCGCCCCTACCGGCATCGGCAGGCGCGCTTTGAAGCGCCCATCCATGGAGACCGCCGCCAGAGTCTGGCGACCGTTATGACTGGTGCCGTAGATGATCATGCTGCCGTTGGGGGCAACACTGGGTGACTCATCAAGGTAGGTTTCTGTCAATACATCGATATGGCCGGTGGCCAGTTCCATGCGGGCAATGTTATAGCGACCGTTGGTACGGTTTACCATCACCAGGGACTTACCATCCGGAGTGAAGGAGCCGCCCAGGTTCCATTCGCCCTGGTAGGTCAATCGGGTAATCTTTCGGCTGGCCAGGTCGATCTGGTAAATCTGAGCCCAACCGCCACGCTCCGAGGTGAACACCAGTGAGCGACCATCCGGAGCCCAGGCCGGCTCAGTATCGATGGCGTAGTGATTGGTAATGCGATCCAGCTTACGGGTCGCCAGATCCATCACGTAGACCTCGGTATTGCCGTCCTTGGAGAGGGTCATCGCCAGTTTCTTGCCATCCGGGGACCATTTGGGTGATCCGTTAATGCCGGCGAAATCGGTGATCCGCTCGCGCTGCTGGGTGTAGAGATCCTGGATGTAGATCTCCGAGCGACGACTTTCGAAGGAGACGTAGGCCAACTTGCGGCCATCCGGTGACCAGTCCGGTGACATCAGCGGCTCACGGGAGCGTAACAGGACCGACTCGTTCACACCGTCATAATCGGCGACCCGCAACTGGTACTTGAACTCGCCGGCGCCCTCATCAACGGTCACGTAGGCGATCTTAGTCAGGAACGCGCCTTTGACGCCGGTCAGCGCCTCGTAAACCAGATCGGAGATCCGATGTCCAAAGCGGCGGAACTGGGATGCTGGGATCACCGCGCTGCGCCCTTCGATAATGTGATCTTTGTTTTCTGAGGGGCCCTTGTTGGCTTCCACCGCCGCCTGGGCACGGAGCAGGTCCACCAGTTCAAAGCGCACTTCGTAACGCTCATTCCCTACCGGGGTGACGCTGCCCACCACCACCGCTTCGGCACCCGTAGCCGCCCATGCCGCCAGGTCCATCCCGGCTTCGCTATCGAGGCTGCGCTGCGGTAAGGCATTCAGTGCCAGCGGATTGAAGCTGCCGGAACGACGAAGGTCCGAGCTCACCACGTCCGCTATCTGGCTTGGCATCGCCCCGGTGCCTTTCCACGCGAAGGGCACCACCGCCACCGGGCGGGCGGCATTGACCCCCTCGGTGATCACGATCTCCAGGGTGGCCTGGGCCGACGTGCTTATCAGCAACATCAACCCGCTCAAACTTGCCATCAGCAATTTTCTGTACTTCATCATGTCCTTAAAGCTCCGGCTCAATGCGTAAATCGATCTCTTTCATCTGGTTGTAGACATCCGGCTCTTCGGAAACCGGCAGGTTGCCCGCCGCTTTGATCGCCGCCTCGGTCGCCCGACACACCGCCGTATCACCGCCCAACACACGGTAGTTAAAAACAAAACCGTCAGGCGCCAGATTCAGGCGTACCCGGCACTGTTTGCCACGCATGTTGCTGTCGGTTCTCAAATGACGCTTGATCGCCTGACGGATCAGGATGGAGTATCGATCCACTTCGGAGAGAACCTGGCGCTGTCGGGCCTGGGCTAGCTCCGCCTGTTCCGCCGCCATCATATCGGCTAACTCCGCCTCTCTGGCGCGGCGTGCCGCTTCCTCAGCCTCTCGCTGCTTGCGTGCTTCGGCCGCTTTTCGCTCCGCTTCCGCCTTGGCCTTGCGCTCCGCCTCTGCCTTGGCGGCGGCCGCTTCTTCGACTTTGCGCTTGCGTTCCGCTTCGGCCCGTGCAGCCTCCTCCTGACGTCGCTTCTCTGCAGCCGCCTTGGCTTGTCGCTCCTCCTGCTCCTGTTTCAGCCGAGCCTGTTTCGCCGCCTCTTCCGCCTTCTTTATCTCCTGCTGGCGCTGCTGCCGCTCCTGTTCAAGGCGTCGGATCTGCTCCTGCTCCTGCTGGCGCTTGCGTTCCGCTTCCTTTGCCTTGCGCTCCCGCTCCGCCTGACGCTGTCGTTCTGCTTCCTGCTGCGCCGCTTCCGCCGCGCGGATCCGGTCCACCTGCTTTTTTACCTGGTCACTGTCCACCACAGTGGCCTGGACCACAGGCGCGCTGGATTGGGTCGGCTGCGGCCGCTCGGCACTGAAATCCACACTGACCGCCAGCAACACCAGCAGGCCCGCATGGCCAAGCAGGGAGATAATTAAAGCGGGGCTGACAGGCAATCTCTTCACGGCTTACTCCCCCGGTTCCGTCATCAGGCCCACAGAGGGGACGCCGGCACCCTGCAGGGTGATCATCAGCTGGATAACAACGTCATAGGTCACCAAGCGATCGCCATTCACCACCACCGGCCGCTCCGGGTCCACCGTCAGTTCGGCTGCGACCAGGGCCGCCAGCTCATCCAACTGCAGGGGTTTATTCTCATCCACGGTGCCGTTATCAAGGAAGTACTCCCCCTGGGCATTCACCGACGCCACCAGAGGGGGCTTGGAGTCCGAGTCCAGCGGCTCAGCCGAAGCCTGGGGCAGATCCACGTCCACCCCCTGGGTGATCAGCGGTGCCGTCGCCATAAAGATAATGAGGAGCACCAACATCACATCGATGTAGGGCACCACGTTGATCTCGGCGACCTTGCGACGCCGCTTACGCTGATACGCCGGGATCACTCGCTACGCTCCCCACCCCGGCTGTGTGCCTGCCGATGCAGAATGGCGGAAAACTCATCCATAAAGTTGGCGTAAGTGTTCTCCAGTTTTTCAACCCGGGTCGAAAAACGGTTAAAGAAGATCACCGCGGGAATGGCGGCAAAGAGGCCCATGGCCGTGGCAATCAGCGCTTCGGCGATCCCCGGCGCCACCATGTTCAGGGTGGCATGCTGCACGCTGCCCAGGGCGATGAAGGAGTTCATGATCCCCCAGACGGTACCAAACAGTCCGATATAGGGGCTGGTGGAGCCGATAGAGGCAAGCATCGGCAGATGCAGCTCCAGCTTGTCCACTTCCCGGGAGAGCGCCACCCGCATGGAGCGGTAACATCCGTCCATCACCGCATCCGGGCTGCGGGAGCTCTTGGCCAGACGCATGTATTCGCGAAACCCATTAGTAAACAGCAGTTCCAGTCCCTGATTACGCTCCCGTGACGCCAGCTCGTTATAGAGTTGATTCAGGTCCACCCCGGACCAGAACTTGTCTTCAAACTGACGAGCCTGCTGCGTCGCCTCGCGCAGCACCTTTTGACGCTGAAGGATCACCGTCCAGGCTGCGACCGAGAGGGCCATCAATAGCAACATCACCAGCTTGACCAATAAGCTGGCTTCCAGAAACAGACCGATAAATGAGATCTCAGCCGACACGTGCTAACTCCTGTTTGATCGCGGGTGGGATCCGCACCGGGCGAAACGTCTGTGCATTCAGACATCCCACCTTCACCTGGGCCTGGCAATATACCCTGCCCTGCTCATCCTGCAGTGACTGCTGGAACGCCATCGACGCTCCGGCGATCTGCTGAAGCTCAGAAACCACGGTTAATGACTGATTAAACCGTGCCGGATAGAGAAAGTCGATGAGCATCTGCCGAACCACAAAGACAACCCCATTTGCCATCAGGTCATCCTGTTCGAACCCTGCCTGGCGCAGCATCTCTGTCCGGGCATGTTCGAAAAAGTTGAGGTAGTTGGCGTGATAAACCACCCCTCCGGCATCCGTATCCGAGTAGTAGACGCGCACCGGCCAGCAATGAATAGGGTTTCCCACAAGCTATTAACGATTTAATTATGTTGTCGAGCCACTATACCCGACCGTCAGCGTACTGTGGAGGGGTGAAAATCTTGCATTTTGTTGACTTATCACCCAAATCGGCTCGACTGGTCACTTTTTGTCGCACTCTAAACTCCCGCTTCAGCTCGAGCGAACGCCGCCCGCAACAACGGGCAAGCTCGGCGAGTTTCGCACTGAGCTCACAGACTGTGATACCCCCTTTTAAGATCCCAGCACCACGTCCCTTACCGATTTTAAGCACAATTTTTTTCAACCTTGCATAGGGCGAAATGACCGTCAATCCCAAAGTCAGGGGCTCGACACGAGCGATGCTCGCCGATTTAAAGAGGCTGTTTGCACCGAAAACCTTTACCGAAACGATGGGTCAAAGCATTAGTTTTAGTAATGGTAATGGGCAGTTTTTCTTGTTTGTTCAGCGGAGGCGGACTCTCTAGAATACGCCCTGTTTTCGGAGCTCACTGGCCGGATGGCCAAAGTCTTCCGTCGTGACAGAGTTGAGCGTTCTGTCGCGTTCTCTGGTTCTTTGCTTAACTTCCTTAGAGATTGGATCAATGTCCATCTAGCCCGCTGCAGTGCAGCGGGTTTTTTTTTGGCTTTTTGTTTGGCGCGCTCGTCATACGACCTTGTGCGGACAAAAAAATGCCGCCCGGTTGGGCGGCATCGCGCTTTGGAAACGTCACCGGTTAAAGCTTGGTGAACTCATCCACATCGATAGCTTTTCGGCTCAGAGCCTGCGCTTCCAACCACTGCGCCTTCTCCTGTTCCGTCACCAGCGCCTGCTCGACAGCCAGATCCAGTGTCTCCTCGCCCATCGGGCCACGGGGCAGTTGTCCCGCCCGCTGCGCCTTCTTCAACCGCTTGGCGATCCCCGCAACCCCGTACTGTGCCAGGAACGCCTTTTCCACCAGGGCCACGCCCCCTTCGTCCTCGTCCAGGATCTGGCAGAGGTGGGTCAATCGATCCCGGGCGCTGCCCGGCTGCTGAACGGCGCGAGCTACGGCCTTGGCCTGCTCATCACTGGGACCATGGAAGTGGTTACCCAGGGGCTGGACCAACAGTCGGCAAAGCACGGAAACAAAGCGGTTGGGGAAGTTACGGAGTGCCTGACTCAGGGCCTTGGCCGCCTCGTGCAGACACTGTGCCATGGCATATTCCACGAAGGGCAGATCCGCCTGCTGACGTCCATCCATCTCGTAGTTACGCAGTACCGCAGAGCCCAGATAGAGCTGACTCAATACATCCCCCAGTCGAGCTGAAATCATCTCTCGACGCTTGAGATCACCGCCCAGGGTCAGCATCGCCAGGTCAGAAACGATGGCCAGGTTGGCAGAGAGACGAGAGAGCTGCTGGTAATAGTGCGCCGTCGGACCGGCCACCGGCTTATCCGCGAATCGCGCACCGGTCAAACCATGCCACAGGGAGGTCAGAGCATTGCGAATAGAGAAGACAATGTGGGACATCAGCAGGCCGTCGAAACGTGCCAGTCCCTTGTCGGTATCCGGATCCGCCACCGCTTCCATCTCCGCCAACACATAGGGGTGACAGCGGGTCGCCCCCTGACCGAAGATCATCAGGTTGCGGGTCAGAATGTTGGCCCCCTCGACGGTGATGGCCACCGGCATGATGGTATAGACATTACCGAGGTAGTTGTTGGGCCCCAGTTGGATCCCCTTACCGGCCTGAACGTCCATGGCATCGTTGATCACCCGGCGCCCCAGCTCCGTCATGTGGTACTTGGCAATCGCCGTGACGACCGAGGGTTTTTGATGGGTATCGATGGCCGTCAGGGTCAGCTTACGGGCCGACTCGAGAATGTAGGTGTTACCGGCAATGCGCGCCAGCGCCTCCTGAACGCCCTCGAACTCACCGATATTGACGCCAAACTGGCTGCGTACACCACAGTAAGCACTGGTGCTGCGCGTGGAAAGGTGCCCGGTTGCCGTCGCCAAGGCCGGCAGGGAGATCCCGCGGCCGGCGGAGAGACACTCCACCAACATACGCCAGCCCTTGCCGGCGTACTCGGCGCCGCCGATCAACCACTCCATTGGGATAAAGACATCCTTACCCCGGGTGGTGCCGTTCATGAACGCCTGGCTCAAAGGATCATGTCGGTTGCCATTCTCCACGCCGGGATGGTCGGTGGGGATCAGCGCACAGGTGATGCCGATCTCTTTCTGGTTGCCCAGCAAAGCATCCGGATCTTTCAGCTTGAATGCCAGCCCAAGCACCGTGGCCACCGGCGCCAGCGTGATATAGCGCTTGTCCCAGGTGACTCGAACGCCCAACACCTCTTCGCCTTCGAACTCACCGCGACAGACGATGCCGACGTCCGGGATGCCACCGGCATCGGATCCGGCGGTAGGGCCGGTCAGCGCAAAGCAGGGGATCTCATCACCATTGGCGAGCGCCGGCAGCCAGCGATCTTTCTGCGCTTCGGTGCCGTAATGGGCCAACAGTTCACCGGGGCCCAGCGAGTTCGGCACCATGACCGAAACCGCAACACTCATGGAACGGGCGGCGATCCGGGATACGATGGTGGAGTTAGCGTAAGCGGAAAATTCTAGGCCGCCGTACGACTTGGGGATAATCAGGGCAAAGAACTTCTCCTTGCGCAAGTAATCCCAAACCGCCTTGGGCATATCTTTCTGGTTAACGATCTCGTAATCGTCGATCATCGTCAGCAGGGTTTTCACCTGGTTATCCAGGAACGCCTGCTCGTCCGCGGTCAGACTGTTGGCCGGGAAGCTGTGCAGTTGATTCCAGTCCGGCGCACCGCGAAACAGCTCACCATCCCACCAGACGTTACCCGCTTCCATCGCTTCCCGTTCGGTTTGGGACAGCGGAGGCAGAACCCGCTTCATAAAATCGTAGGCCGGCTTGGCAATTACCTGCCGCCGGATGTCTTTGACTGCGAAGATCACGATCACCGCGATCGCAAGCAGAAACAACAAGGTCATGGGATATCCTTATTCTGTAACCGTTAAGAGAGAGGGCTGCGGCGCAGAAACACCGGCGGCCATGTAGGGGATCAAGCGACGCAGCACCGTTTCTACGTCATTATCCTGGTCGAAGTCCGCTTTCGCGATATCCACCAGGGCGCGATAAGAACTCATGGTAAACACCAAGGTGCCCAGGGTGTAGTGCATCCGCCAGAAGATGTCGGTGGGCTTCAGGTGTGGGGCGGTCCGGTGAACAAGCTCGGAGATCTTCTCAAGCACCTCTCCGTGGTGGGTACTCACAAACCAGCGCAGGTGTCCCTGGTTTTCGATATACCCTCGCCCCAAAAGTTGAAGAAAGAGTGCGGTTCCATGCTGACGCACATCGTTGAGCGCCATTAACGGCTCAACCATCGCCTCGAAAGCATCCTGAAGGGTGAGATCCGGCTCCTGATCAACCTCCTCCAATGCTCTGCCCAGGGCGGGCATAAACTGGTTCAGGTAACGCGCCAGAACGGCCTGTATCAGCTCCTTCTTCGAACCGAAGTGGTAATTGACCGAGGCCAGATTGACTTCCGCTTTATTGGTGATCAAACGCAACGAGGTTTCCGAAAATCCACGCTCGGCAAACAGGCGCTCCGCGGCGTTGATAATCTTATCTTTGGTGGTGAGCCGATTTGCCATGCCCTGAATCCGACTTCAATCAAACGTTCGTTTAAAATAAAGCGGTAGCTTCGGGATGTCAAAGCATGCGCACGCTCCCGCACGATGCCTCTGAACACAGGGTGCCATCCGTCATGCCGGCACGAAGGTGAGGCCAAACCGGGAAGGGATTTCCTGGCCGTGTTAGCCGTGGAAAACGGCGGCAGTGCTTCGCGAAGACTGAGTAGAATCGGCACCGCCCCAATGGGCAGGATCACAAGTTAGCAACTAAGCTAGTACATCTAGGTTAATAAGATCCTCTCCCTGACCCCGGTGGAACCCAATCTGTCATTGCCACCGGGGCTTTTTTTTGTCTTTGCGTCCCTCTTTTTTTTTACAAATGGCTAACGTACTCTCTTGCCAAATTAAAATGACAAGAGATGGATACCGTCATGCCCCACCCCTCAAGCTTGGCCCTGTTGGTGGCCTCCCTGCTCACCGGCTGTAATGCCAGCGAGCCGAACAGCACAGAAAGCAAACCAACCCCCTCTGATCAGATCCACGCTGCGGAACAGTCGCTGTCTCAACTCAGCGAAGAGGCCGCCCGGGCACAGTGGATCTATGCCAACTTCATCACCGACGATACCGCGACCTTGGCCAGCGATGTCGGCCGTGCCTTCAGTGAAAAGGCCGTCGAGTACGCGTCCCTGGCCAGCACCCTGGAGACCGCTGAACTCACCCCCATCGAGCAGCGCAAGCGCGATCTCTTGCTCCGCGCCCTCACCCTGCCGGCGCCGGTAGACAGTGATAAAAGCCAGCGTCTAGCGGAGTTGAGTACCGAGTTGGGCGGCCTCTATGGTAAGGGCCGCTACTGCATCACGCCCGAGCAATGCTTGAGCCAACCCCAACTCTCCTCACTGATGGCTACCAGCCGGGACCCGGATCTGCTCAAGGAGATCTGGACCGGCTGGCGCGAGATCGCCAAACCGATGCGGCCCCTCTTCGCCGAGCAGGTGACCCTGGCCAATGAGGGTGCCCAAGCATTGGGCTACCAGGATGTGGGGGAGTTATGGCGCAGTAAATACGACATGGCACCGGACGCCTTTCCGGTGGAGCTGGATCGCCTTTGGGGACAGGTCGAGCCGCTCTACGAAGCACTGCACTGCTATGTTCGTGGTGAACTTGGGGAAAACTATGGCGCCGATGTCGTTCCCCAGGATAGCCCCATCCCTGCCCACCTTCTGGGCAACATGTGGGCACAGCAATGGGGCCACATCTACCCTCTGGTCGCACCGGATGACCTGCCCGGCCCGGGCTATGATCTGACCGAGCTGTTGGCAGAGCACGATTTCGATGAGATCAAGATGGTCCGCCAGGCGGAGCAGTTCTTCACCTCCCTGGGATTCGAACCCTTGCCGGACACCTTCTGGCAGCGCAGCCTGTTTGTCGAGCCCGAGGACCGCGATGTTGTCTGCCACGCCTCCGCCTGGAACCTGGACAACCGGGACGACATCCGCATCAAGATGTGCATTCGTCGAAACGGCGAAGACTTCAAGGTGATCCACCATGAACTGGGTCACAACATCTATCAGCGTGCCTACAAAGATCAACCCTTCCTGTTCAAAGACAGTGCCAACGACGGCTTCCACGAAGCCATTGGAGATGTGATTTCGCTCTCCATCACACCGAGCTACCTCAAGCAGATAGGCCTGATCGATCAGGTTCCGCCGGCAGAGAGTGACATCGGCTTGCTGTTGCGCCAGGCTCTGGACAAGGTCGCCTTCCTGCCATTTGGTCTGATGATCGATCAGTGGCGCTGGCAAGTGTTCAGCGGTGAGATCAGCGCCGACCGGTATAACCAGGCCTGGTGGGATCTGCGGCAAAAATACCAGGGCGTCGCCGCGCCGGTGGCCCGGACAGAAGCCGATTTCGATCCCGGAGCCAAGTACCACGTGCCCGGCAGCGTCCCCTATACCCGCTACTTCCTGGCCCACATCCTTCAGTTCCAGATGTTTGAAGCGCTGTGCGAGGAAGCCGGTTACGAGGGTCCCATCCACCGCTGTTCCCTCTATGGCAGCGAGGCAGCCGGCACCAAGCTCAACCGCATGCTGGAGATGGGCCTGAGCCAACCCTGGCCTCAGGCACTGGAGGTGGTCACCGGCAACCCGGAGATGTCCGGCCAATCGCTCCTAAACTACTTTGCCCCTCTGCATCAATGGCTTGATGAACAGAACCGCGCCTCGGGCCGTCAATGCGGCTGGTAAAGCGGTACGCCGAAACGTTCATGCATTGAATCAATAAAGGGAGCGCTAACGCGCTCCCTTTTCAGTTAGGGGATGCCCCGGCAGGGGGCAACCAGGCTCAGAAAAACGCCTTGTGCGCCTCGGCGATCCCCTCGACCAGCATCTGGGTGCCAATCACGGCCAGGATCAACCCCATCATCTTCGAGATCACGTTCAGTACGCTAGGACCAATCGCCTTGACAATACGACCACCGAACAGGAAGAGCACAGCGGTCAAAACGCAGAGCAGACCAAACGCCAGGATGGTGATGATGGTTTCATCCAGCCCTCCGGTGGTGGCGAAGTTCATCGCCGTCGCGATGGTACCGGGACCGGCCAGGATCGGCGTGGCCAACGGAGAAACGGCGATCCCCAGTGCGGCGCCGCGCTGCGCCGCCGCATCAGCCTCATGCTCCTCACTGGACGGAGCGGGCGCCTGAAGCATGTGAAAACCGATAAGAAACACCAGAACCCCACCGGTGATCCTCAGGGCATAGAGCGTGATCCCGAAGAGATCGAATATCAGCTTACCGGAGATGGCAAACAGGGAGACGATGCAAAAGGCGATAAACACCGAGCGGATGGCGATGGCCCGGGTGGTTTCCCGATCACTGCCGCTGGTTAAACCAAGAAAGATCGGAATGTTGGCAATGGGGTTCATGATGGCGAAGAAGCCCATGAATACCGTCACCGTGTGGATAATCAACTCCTGCACTGGGCACTCCTTGGTAGTCAAACGCAAATGGCTGAAGGCTATGAGGCAAACACCAAAATTAAGGGCTTATCCAACAGCGGGTTACCCCATTAGGATAGAAGAAGTCGCCATTAAACCCGAATCTTCCCAAGGATCAACGGCGCAGGGATAAACTGTGATTGATGCAGCGGCAGGCCGGAAAGTTGATGATTATTTGCCCTGCCATCGGGCGAAAACTTAGGTATAATCGCGCCCCCTTGTCCCTTCGCCGAGTGAGTCAGAGCTTTTCGATGACCGTAAACCAGTTTGATCCCAAGCAAACCACGACACTGAATGCGCCCGCAAAAGCGATCGATGCCTTGTCGATCCCGCCCCAGCAGAGCACCACCGCCGACGGACCGGCCCGGATCGGCTTCATCAGCCTGGGCTGCCCCAAGAACCTGGTGGACTCCGAGCGGATCCTCACTCAACTTCGTACCGAGGGTTATGACATCGTCAACACCTACGAAGGGGCCGATCTGGTCATCGTCAATACCTGTGGCTTCATCGACTCGGCGGTTCAGGAGTCCCTGGATACCATCGGTGAGGCATTGAAGGAGAACGGTAAAGTTCTGGTCACCGGTTGCCTGGGCGCAAAGGACAATGAGATCCGGGAGATCCACCCCAAAGTCCTAGGGATCACCGGCCCCCACGCCTACGAAGTGGTGCTGGAACAGGTGCATGCCCACCTGCCCAAGCCCCAGCATGACCCCATGACCAGCCTGATCCCGGATCATGGCGTCAAGCTGACTCCCCGTCACTACGCCTACCTCAAGATCTCCGAGGGCTGCAACCACAAATGTACCTTCTGCATCATCCCCTCGATGCGGGGACAACTGGACAGCCGCCCCATCGGCAGCATCCTGGATGAAGCCAAGCGGCTGAAAGAGGCCGGTGTTCAGGAACTGCTGGTGATCAGTCAGGACACCGGCGCCTACGGCGTCGACGTCAAACACAAAACCGGCTTTTGGAATGGCATGCCGGTAAAAACCGCGATGCTGGAGCTGTGCGAGAAGCTGGCAGAGTTTGGGATCTGGGTGCGTCTACACTACGTCTACCCCTACCCCAGCGTCGAAAAACTGATGCCCCTGATGGCCGAAGGCAAGATCCTCCCCTACCTGGACATCCCGTTCCAGCACGCCAGTCCCCGGGTGCTCAAAGCGATGAAGCGGCCGGGCAACGCCGAGCGTACGCTGGAACAGATCCAGGCCTGGCGTGAGCAGTGCCCGGACCTGGTGATCCGCTCCACCTTCATCGTCGGTTTTCCCGGCGAGACCGAGGAGGATTTCCAGCTGCTGCTGGACTGGTTGGTCGAGGCACGGCTGGACAGGGTCGGTTGCTTCAAGTACAGCCCGGTAGAGGGCGCCACCGCCAATGCGTTGGCGGATCATGTACCGGAAGCGGTTAAAGAGGAGCGCTACCAGCGCTTCATGCAGGTCCAGGCACAGATCAGCCGTGAGAAGTTGGCGGAGCGCGTGGGTCAGGAGATGCTGGTGTTGGTGGATGAGATTGGCGAAGACGGTGCCATAGGACGCAGCTACGCCGATGCCCCTGAGATCGACGGCCGGGTGATCATCGGCGGTGAATACGATCTCAATCCTGGCGACAAGGTCTGGGTGAGCATCGAGTTTGCCGACGATCACGACCTCTTCGGTACCCTGGCAGAGGAGTGAGCCCAAAGCGGCCGAGCCGAGGGAAGGACAGCAATTTGGACACGACCGCTTCGGCGGTCGTGTCGCGCTTTGTGGACTTTATCGACTATTCGCGCTGCCGGCGCTCATAAAACCAACACAATCGCAACCAAACATCATTAGTTGCCACTACATCCTGCCGACCTTGGCGAGGTAAGCCTTGTTTTTAGCGACCTCTCCCCTCTACAATCGCCCACTGCTCGATATACACAAAAAAATAACGACAATAACCCAACTTTAGAGAGTTATTCATGAGCTCAACGAACCAGAACGCCGTCGCGACAGACGATCGCATGGAGAACAGCGGAGCCTTTCGACGTTTCCTCGATACCGTGGAGCGTCTGGGCAACCTGCTGCCCCACCCCATCACCCTGTTTGCCCTTTTCTGCTTGGCCATCATCGTTATCTCCGGCATTGCCGGCTACTTCGATCTTGCCGTAGTCGACCCTCGCCCGGAAGGGGCCCGGGGACGTGCCGATGACGGCATGATCGCCGTATTCAGCCTCCTCAGCGCCGATGGCCTGCGGATGATGGTCTCCAACATGGTGACCAACTTCACCGGCTTCGCTCCGCTTGGCACTGTGCTGGTGGCCCTGCTTGGCGTCGGGATCGCCGAGCGTGCCGGCCTGATCTCCGCCGCCCTGCGTGGCCTGGTCATGGGCTCCTCTCCCCGTCTGGTGACCTTCATCGTGGTTTTTGCCGGGATCATCTCCAACACCGCCTCTGAGCTCGGCTACGTGGTGCTGATCCCCCTGGCTGCGGTCACTTTCCATTCTCTGGGCCGTCACCCGCTGGCGGGTCTGGCCGCAGCCTTCGCGGGTGTTTCAGGGGGTTACTCCGCAAACCTGCTGCTGGGAACCGTTGATCCGCTGCTCTCCGGCATCACTGAGTCCGCCGCACACATTATCGATCCTGGCTACACCGTCGGGCCGGAAGCGAACTGGTTCTTCATGATCGTCTCCACCTTCGTGGTGGCCAGTCTGGCGATGTTCGTCACCGAACGCATTGTCGAGCCCCGTCTGGGCAAGTACGACGTCAGTGAGGCCTCCGAAGACGTCGAGCATGACGAGATGGAGGGTCTGACCGCAGCCGAGAAACGCGGCCTGAAGTCCGCCGGCCTGACCCTGCTCGCCCTCTCCGCGATTTTAGCGCTCACTGTTGTGCCTGAGTGGGGCCCGCTGCGCCACCCTGACACCGGTCTGGTCGCCGGCTCCCCCTTCCTGAAGGGGATCGTGGTATTCATCTTCTTCTTCTTCGCTATCCCCGGCATCGTTTTCGGTAAAGCGGTGGGGACCATCAATAACGACCGAGACGTCATTAACGCCATGAGCTACGCCATGTCCACCATGGGCATGTACATCGTGCTGGTGTTTTTCGCGGCCCAGTTCGTTGCCTACTTCAGCTGGACCAACCTGGGGGCGATCACCGCCGTGAAGGGCGCCGGCTTCCTGCAGGCAATCGGTCTGGACGGCCCGCTGCTGTTCATCTGCTTTATCATGGTCTGTGCCTTCATTAACCTGATGGTGGGCTCTGCCTCGGCGCAGTGGGCGGTGACGGCACCGATCTTCGTCCCCATGCTGATGCTGGTGGGTTACGCGCCGGAGACCATCCAGGCTGCCTATCGTATCGGTGACTCTGTCACCAATATCATCACGCCGATGATGAGCTACTTCGGTTTGATCCTGGCTGTCGCCTGTCGCTATAAACGGGACTTGGGGATCGGCACCCTGGTTGCCACCATGCTGCCCTACTCCATCGTGCTCTTCGTTGGCTGGACCCTGTTGTTCGTGGTTTATGTCTTCGTACTGGGCCTGCCGGTAGGCCCCGGCAGCCCAACCTACTGGACCCCAGGGGGCTAACCCCACATGGAAAACGGCCCGCTCATCGAGCGGGCCGTTTTTTCTCTCCGCTCATCAGCGCTCCGTAAGGGGTGAGACGGGCAGCGATGTCGCCCGAATGGGCCCAGACAGGGATGAAGCGGATCAGCGCTTTTGGTGACGCTCCCGATTTTCGAGCTTCTGCTTTTGGCTTTTGCGCATCAGCACATAGACCGCACCGGTACCGCCGTGGTGACGTTGGGCCGAGTGGAACGCCAGAACCTCCGGCACGTGAGGCAGCCATTTAGCCAGATAGCTTTTCAGCACGCCCCGAAACGGTTTGGAGTTTAACCCCTTACCATGAAGGATCAGGGCACAACGGACGTCGGTGAGTTGGCAGTCGGCAACGAACTGCAGCAACGCGGTACGCGCCGACTCAACGCTGTGCCCATGCAGGTCCAGGCGGGCATCCAGTTGATACTTTCCTAAGCGGAGGTTTTTGTAGACGCCATGCTGCATCCCCCCTCGGGTCCAACCGATAACGTCTTCCGGATCGATCGGCTCCACCGCCTCCAGGCTCAACCCATCGGACTCCGGCTCGGACTCAGCCTGAGCCGCCTGACGCCGGGCCAACTGGGCGTCGGTCGGCTGAAAGCCGCCCTGTGTGACCACGCGATCGCTGTCCGCAAGCGGCATCACATCGGACATCGCTTCGAGAAACAGCTCCTGCTCTCTCTTTTCCATCTTGTCCCCCTATCGCCGTGGATATCACCTTGGTACGGCACGATTATACCCACGGCTCAGCCCCTGCAACCTGGCCGCTCACAAATTGTAATGGTTTCCATCTTTACATTCGGCGCCGCTCCTCCATCATTGTTAACATAAAATTGACTGAGGTGACGCCGTGTCTCTGCGCCATATCTTGTTTCCACTCCTGCTCATCACTAGCCTGCCCAGCCACGGCAGTAACATTGATGATCTCCTCAATCCAATATACGACCAGTTTGTAGATGCTTATCAGACACTCAATGCCGACCCTCTGGTGGCAAGATACAGTAATGATGCGTGCATGATGGGGGTGTCCGAGCGTGAAGGGTTCTATGAAGGTCGGGAGGCCATTCGCGAGGCCTACCAGCGATGGTTTGACAAGGTTCGCCAGAGGGAAGCGACCATCGACATCCGCTTTCGCGTCGTTAACCGTACCCTGAGGGGCGATATGGCGACGGACGCTGGGTACTACCTTATCCGTTACCAGCCCAACCAGGAAAATGAGAAACCGGCGTCCGAATTCGCTGGCAAGTTCATCATGAATTTCCACCGGGAAAGTGACGATTACTGGTCCGTCAGCGTCGATTCCGCCACCCGGGTCAAAACCGAGCTCTTTACCGATGCCAAACCACAGCCCGGCCTCTATTTTGCGCCGACTTTCGAGACAATGGCGGTCACACCCAACCACGAAACCACACAATGACACTCTGTCCCTGTGGCAGCGGCCAAGGCTATGAACGCTGCTGCCAGCCGCTGCACCAAAGGCAGCAAATCGCTCAAAGCCCTGAGCAACTGATGCGCTCCCGATACAGCGCTTACGTGCTTGCTCAGGCTCAATACCTACTCGATACGCACCACCCGGAGTACCGAGGTGATTTGACAGTGGAAACGCTGGCGCAGGCCTGCGCCGAAACCCGTTGGGCCAGGCTTGAACTACTCTCCACTCCCCCCGCCAGTCAGGACGTGGGTTACGTTGAATTCAAAGCCTGGTACTACCAGGGCGACCGGCTCGCAGCGATGCACGAACGCAGTCGCTTCTGCCGGGACCAGGGACAATGGCGATACTGCGATGGGCAGTTCGATCCCAAGCCCGCTGGGCGTAACGCCCCCTGCGTCTGCGGCTCCGGGAAAAAGTTCAAGCGCTGCTGCGGCTAGGCGGCAACTCCGCCTTTAAGACACAAAAAAACCAGGCGCCTGCCTGGTTTTTATACGAAAAGAAGCCCTGTCAGTCGGGATTCATCTCGAAGATCAGACGCTCTGCCGCACAGGAGAACGCCAGGGTGCCGGTCAATCGTTTCTCCGACTCGGACCACTTGGCCTGAGCCTTTACATCGGCAAAGCGCGACTTGGCTTTCTCCGCCACGGCGCTGAACTCCGCCTCTGCCTCGGCTTGGCTGGCAGCATCGTATGTCAACGTCAGGACAGCATCCTCTTCAGCAATCACAGCCCCAACGTCCATAAAGGCACCACAACATTCAGTAACCAGATTTTCCCGTTTATCGTCCATTACGACCTCGTTAAGCACAGCGAATTCACCCCTGATTATAGGCTGCGTTCACCGGGCCACCGTGATCGCGATCACGGCAGATCCAACGGAGAATCCGATAACCCTATGCGTTTCTGTCGATTAGCCTACTGCAAGCTAGGATACACACCCCGTGTAAACCGCCACGGTCATGCGGCCTATGGCAACCTGCGCCCCAGGGGGAGCCTGTTCGCTCGCAGGCTTCCCCTGGGCTTCCTAAAGCTCCACACCCAAATTTCCCCCAAGCGCCGTCGCTCCAAAGCCAGCGACGAATAGAAAACAGCCAAAAAGGATGATTTGGGTGAATTTATCGCCTTAAGCAGTCAAAACTTTAGAAAAAAAGACCCTTGGGTCTTTACAGTCGGAGCGGGACTGTTAGTATACGCCCCGCACTTGTGGAGGGGTTCCCGAGTGGCCAAAGGGAGCAGACTGTAAATCTGCCGGCTCCGCCTTCGTAGGTTCGAATCCTACCCCCTCCACCATCTTTACCGCTTCGTGGCCGATTTCGGCGGCGAGCACCAGGTAACCATTACCCCGTGGAGGGGTTCCCGAGTGGCCAAAGGGAGCAGACTGTAAATCTGCCGGCTCCGCCTTCGTAGGTTCGAATCCTACCCCCTCCACCATCTTTACCGCTTCGTGGCCGATTCCGGCGGCGGGCACCAGGTAACCATTACCCCGTGGAGGGGTTCCCGAGTGGCCAAAGGGAGCAGACTGTAAATCTGCCGGCTCCGCCTTCGTAGGTTCGAATCCTACCCCCTCCACCATCTTCTACAATTAGTTTTACCCCCGGAGGGGTTCCCGAGTGGCCAAAGGGAGCAGACTGTAAATCTGCCGGCACTGCCTTCGTAGGTTCGAATCCTACCCCCTCCACCATATCGATAACGCCACCTCAGTTCCCTGAGGTGGCGTTTTTCATGGGCTTTTCTGAGTAAGAGAACCGACACTCCGCGCCGAGCGCAGCACGGTCGCTGTCATCCCCGGCGTTCCGTTTGCACCAATGGCTTCAGAAGGTAACTCAGGCCGTTGTGCTTGATCTCCAGCATTAGGGCCAGTTTGGGTCCCAGTGGGGGGGCCGGCCAGCCCCGATTCTGCATCCAAACCAGATAGGCGATAGGCAGACGGGAAAGCGGTTGTCCCGCATACTTGCCAAAGGGCATTGTCTCGTTCGCCAGTTGCCTTAACAGTTCAGGGTTCATTGCGTTACCATCTCGCCATTAACATGCCAGCCATTATACGGAAGATTTATGCCTCGCAGTTGGGTTAACTGGGCCATCGCCCAAATCGAAGCCGATTTTCAGCGCAGCGCTGATACCCACCTTATTAAACTCGACCTGCCCGCCCTACCGCAGATCGATATCTACTTGAAAGACGAGAGCACCCACCCCACAGGAAGCCTGAAACACCGACTGGCCCGCTCCCTCTTTCTCTATGCCCTCAGCAACGGATGGATCCAGTCGAACACTCCGGTGATCGAGTCCTCCTCCGGCTCCACCGCCATCTCCGAGGCCTACTTCGCACGCCTGCTGGGGTTGCCGTTTATCGCAGTAATCCCCAAAAGTACGGCTCAGAAGAAGATCGATCAGATCGAGTTCTACGGCGGCCGATGTCACCTGGTCGAACCCAAGGATATCTACACCGAAAGTGCCCGCCTGGCCAAGGAGATGAACGGCCACTACATGGACCAGTTCACCTATGCGGAGCGAGCTACCGACTGGCGCGGCAACAACAACATCGCCGACGCTATCTTCAACCAGATGAAACGGGAGCGTTTTCCCGAGCCCCGCTACATTGTGATGAGCCCCGGTACCGGCGGCACCTCCGCCACCATAGGTCGCTACCTGCGCTACCAGCAGCACAACACGGAACTGTGCGTGGTGGACCCGGATAACTCGGTATTCTTCGAGTACTACCATCGCCGTGATCCCAGCCTGGTCAGCGATGCCTGCTCGCGCATCGAGGGGATTGGCCGCCCACGGGTGGAGCCCTCCTTCATCCCCGACGTGGTAGACCAGATGCGCCAGGTACCGGACGCCGCCGCCATCGCCACCATGGAGTGGATCAGCGGCCAGTTGGGCCGTAAAGTGGGCGCGAGTACCGGCACCAACCTTTACGGCGTACTCCAGTTGGCGGAGGAGATGCAACAGCGTGGGGAGTCCGGTTCCCTGATCACTCTGCTGTGTGATTCCGGCGAACGCTACCTGGACAGCTATTACTGCCCCGAATGGGTTGCTGAGCGTATCGGCGATGTCCACCCCTACCGTGAAGCCCTTCACCGCTTTAGCCAGACCGGCCGGCTCACGGCACCCACCCCACAGGAGGCCACCCATGCCTGACATCTCTATCGCCGTTGTGGTGTTTTCTGGCGGCCAGGACTCGACCACCTGCCTGGTCCAGGCCCTTAAGCAGTACGACGAAGTTCATGCCATCACCTTCGATTATGGCCAGCGCCATGCCGAGGAGATCGCGGTGGCCCGGGAGCTGGCCAAGACCTTGGGGGTAGCCGCCCACAAGGTGCTGGATGTGAAGCTGCTCAATGAACTGGCGATCAGCGCCCTGACCCGAGACAGTATCCCGGTGGCCAACGAGTTGATGGAAAATGGGCTGCCCAACACCTTCGTACCGGGTCGCAACATCCTTTTTCTGACCCTGGCAGGGATCTACGCCTACCAGATCGGTGCCCAAACGGTGATCACCGGGGTTTGCGAGACCGACTACTCCGGCTACCCCGACTGTCGCAACGAGTTCGTGAAGGCGCTGGAAAGAGCACTTGAGCTGGGTATGGACCGGCCACTGACTCTACGCACGCCCCTGATGTGGTTGGACAAAGCCGAGACCTGGGCCCTGGCGGACCACTACCAGGCATTGCCGCTGGTGCGCGACCAGACCCTGACCTGTTACAATGGCATCATCGGCAGCGGCTGCGGCCACTGCCCCGCCTGCGAACTTCGGGCCCGGGGACTGTCCCAGTACCAAGCAGCGCCCGCTCATTACCAACATCAGCTTCAGGAGAAAGGCGCCCTTGTGTGACCGCAGCGCTCCCTTCGGCTATCCGAGCTTGGATCAGATCGGCCTGCCACTGCTACTCACAGGGCTGGCACTGTTGTGCTGGGCCAGCGGATCGGTATTTGAACACCTGATATGGGCACGCAACGATCTCGAGAGTGGGCAGTGGTGGCGGCTCTGGAGTGGCCACCTGCTGCACTCCAACAACGCCCACCTGTTGATGAATCTGGGTGGGTTGATCCTGATTTTCGCCCTGCATCAACCCCACTACCGTTTCCTGCCAATGCTGCTTCTTAGCATCGCGATGATGGCGCTGATCAGTCTTGGGATCCTCTACTGGGTACCCGGGATCAGCCGCTACGTCGGCCTCAGCGCGCTACTCCATGGCCTCTTCACCTGGGGCGCCTTGATGGATATCCGCGTCGGCTGGCGCAGCGGTTACCTGATGCTGGTCGGGGTCTTGGTCAAGGTCGGTTGGGAACTGGTTAGCGGCGGCAGTGAAGACACCGCAGCACTGATCGATGCCCGGGTCGCGGTGGAGTCTCATGCCTTGGGAGTGGCCAGCGCCCTAGCGCTCTTTTTGCCCTACTGGGGCTGGCTAAGCCTGCGCCATAAAGCGGGCAGGGCTCAGCCTTTGATCCAGAGCGACTGAACCTGTCCTACTAAACCGCGGTACAAAAACAGGGCCCTCATAGTGAGGGCCCTGTTTGGTGCTATGCGACACGTCGGTCATGAAGGGGCAAAGGCTACCAACGGGTTGCGTAACTGCCGCTGCCCTGCCCCTCCTTGAAACTTTTGGCCATCAGCCGCATCGCCTCATCATAATCCCCGTTCATGGCAGCGCGGTACTGGTCCTCCTTGAGCACACGCTCGCGGATCCCCCCCGCCGCAGTGGGAAAGTCCTGTAGCAGGAGGTTGATGTCCTCCTCCCAGCCTGGGCCATAGGGCGCCGGCGTATGATCGGTACCGTAGTAGGCGAGACCAATCACATCAGCTTGACCACGCTGGGTCAGGGCACTGCGCAGCTGCGACACCTCCATAGGCCCGGAACTATCGAGCGTTGGGCGGGGCCCCAACACCGCCGCTACGGCACCCAGCAGGGCGATCCCAAGAAACAGTTTGCGTTCAGTAGTTGCCAACATAACGCCTCCCCACACTGACTCCATCTTGGATTAAGTATGGCAAGGGGTCAGCGTTTGCGCCTATCCGCTCACCAGTTGGGCCTGCAACTGGGCCACTTCATCCCGTAACGCCGCCGCCTGCTCAAACTCCAGGTCCTTGGCATGCTGGTACATCTGCTTCTCGAGGGCGGCGATCTCCTTAACCAGCTGCTGCGGCGACTTGATGGCGTAATCCGGTTTGGCCTCCGCAACTTTGCGTGCGCCGGGACGTTTACCGCCGCCAAGGTCCATCACATCGGTGATCTTCTTATCCAGCCCCTTGGGCACGATGCCATGCTCCGCATTGAACGCCTCCTGCTTGGCACGCCGCCGCTGGGTCTCCTCGATGGCCCGCTGCATCGAGCCGGTGATGCGGTCGCCATAGAGTATCGCCTTGCCGTTCACGTTCCGGGCGGCGCGGCCTATGGTCTGGATCAGCGAACGGTCCGAGCGCAGGAACCCCTCCTTATCAGCATCAAGGATCGCCACCAGAGACACCTCCGGCATGTCCAACCCCTCCCTCAGCAGGTTGATCCCCACCAGCACATCAAAGGTGCCCAGACGCAGATCCCGGATGATCTCCACCCGCTCCACCGTTTCCACGTCGGAGTGCAGATAACGAACCTTTTGGCCATGCTCCTCCAGGTACTCAGTCAGGTCCTCCGCCATCCTCTTGGTCAGGGTGGTCACCAGCACCCGCTCCCCTACCGCCACCCGTTTACGGATCTCCGACAGAAGGTCATCCACCTGGGTGGCTACCGGGCGAACCTCGATCTCCGGGTCCAGCAGCCCAGTAGGCCGAACCACCTGCTCCACCACTTCGCCGCCGGATTTCTCCAACTCGTACGCCGCCGGCGTGGCGGACACGAACACCGTCTGCGGCGCGATGGACTCAAACTCCTCGAACTTCAAGGGACGATTGTCCATCGCCGAGGGAAGGCGGAAACCAAACTCCACCAGGGTCTCCTTGCGGCTGCGATCCCCTTTGTACATCGCCCCCAACTGCGGCACCATCACGTGGGACTCGTCGATCACCAGCAGGCCATCGTCCGGCAAGTAATCCAGCAGTGTCGGGGGCGGCTCCCCCGGTGCCCGACCGGAGAGGTAGCGGGAGTAGTTCTCGATCCCGGAGCAGTAGCCCAGCTCCAGCATCATCTCGATGTCAAACTGGGTTCGCTCCTTGATCCGCTGTGCCTCGATCAGCTTGTTGTTATCCAACAGCTGCTGATGGCGGACCTTCAGCTCCGCTTTGATATCGTCGATCGCCTCGAGGATCGTCTCCCTTGGGGTCACGTAATGGGTTTTGGGGTACACGGTGTAGCGGGCAGTGGTCCTCTCCACGGCGCCGGTGAGGGGGTCAAACAGACTGATCCGCTCAACCTCCTCGTCAAACAACTCCACCCTGACCGCATCCCGTTCGGAGTCCGCCGGAAAGATGTCGATCACCTCCCCGCGAACTCGGAAGGTTCCCCGTTCAAACGCGGCATCATTGCGCTGGTACTGAAGCTCCGCCAGGCGCTTCAGGATATCCCGCTGGTTGATGATGTCTCCGACCCGAAGGTGCAGCAGCATCGCCATGTACGCCTTAGGATCCCCCAGGCCGTAGATGGAGGAGACGGACGCCACCAGGATCACGTCACGTCGCTCCATCAGCGACTTGGTCGCCGACAGACGCATCTGCTCAATATGGGCATTGATGGAGGCGTCCTTCTCGATGAAGGTGTCGGTAGAGGGCACGTAGGCTTCCGGCTGGTAGTAGTCGTAGTAAGAGACGAAATACTCCACCGCATTCTGGGGAAAGAACTCCTTCATCTCCCCATACAGCTGGGCAGCCAGGGTCTTGTTGTGGGCAAGGATGATCGTGGGCCGCTGCAACTGGGCTACCACATTGGCCATGGTGAAGGTTTTACCGGAGCCGGTCACCCCGAGCAGGGTCTGGTGCGCCAACCCGGCCTGGATCCCCTCAAGCAACTTTGCGATGGCCTCAGGCTGATCGCCGGCGGGCTGAAAACGGGACTGAAGTTTGAAGGGGCGGCTCATGCCTGGAACACCTCTTAGCGTTTGGACGGACTCGGTAGTGGCGCGGTTGGGTGGTGAAGACAGCGATCCAGCCAGCGCCAGGCGATGATCGCCGTGACGAGATTCGCCACCACCACGCCGGAGAAAACACCCGGCAGGCCCGCCAGTTTACCACCGATCCATGCCAGCGGCAGGTAGGTGACAAAAAGCCGGATAATCGACAGAGTCAGCGCGTTCATCGGTCGGCGCAGGGCATTGAAGCTCGAGTTCGTCAGGATCACCACCCCCTGCGGTCCCCAACTGAGGGGCAAGATCGCGATCAACAGTCCCAGACTCTGGGCCACCTCGGCGTCCTGGGCAAAAAGTGCCGCCAGTTGTCCGGAAAGGGCCCAGAGCGCCAGGTAGATCCCCCCCTGCCAGATCAGGATGAACCGGATCACCGAGCGGTACAGGTGCTGCACCCGAGCCATCTGACCCGCCGCGGCATTTTGACTGATCAGTGGTGGCAGGCTCATTGACAGCGTGAGGATCACCAGGGTGGCCAGGGACTCCAGGCGGGTACCCACACCCAGCGCCGCCACCGCCGCATCCCCATACTGCGCCACAATGGCCGTCATCGCCGCCATCGCCATGGGGGTCAGCATGTTAGCCCCGGCCGCCGGCGCGGCCACCGCCAGTAACTGCCGTGCCGCCAACACCTGTGCCCGACGCCGGCGGTACCAGCCAAGCGCCTTCATCCGGACCAGCAGCATGTACAGGATGAGTAGGCTGGATAACCCGTAGGCGATCACCGTCGCCCAGGCCGCGCCCGCCAAACCCAATGCAGGAAACGGGCCCCAACCGAAGATAAACAGCGGGTCCAGGGCGGCATTGGTAAAGGCACTGGCCGCCATCACCAGACTGGGGCCCCGGGTATTACCGTTGGCCCGCATCACCGCGTTGCCCACCATGGGAAACGCCACAAAGATCGCCCCCATCAGCCAGACCGACATGTAGTCATCGGTCAATTTACGCATCGCCTCGTCTGCGCCCAACAGCCGGAAGATGGCATCGTGGCCCAACCACACCGGCACACTTATCACCAGCACCAGCAACGCCGACAGCGCCAGTGCCGTGCCGCCAGCGGCGCGGGCACGGGCCGCTCTGCCTCGCCCCAGTGCGGTGGCCACCATCGCCGAGGTGCCTATCCCCAAACCAATCACCATGGAAAAGAGGGTGAAAGTGACCGGGAAGGTGTAGGAGAAGGCAGCCAACTCTTCGGTACCCAGCAAACTGACGAAATAGGCATCCACGAAGTTAAAAGAGGTCAGCAACACCATCGCCAGCAGTAACGGCCAGGTCATGCGTTTCAGGTGGGCGACGGGGTCGCCTTGGGTTAATTGATGAACGGGCGGGCGGGACAACGACTTCTCCAGAATGAAGATCGAAACAGAAACGGGTGCGCAACCCGACTTTAACACAGTCGATTGGATTCGCGCAGCGTCCAGGGGATCGCCCGCACTCCACCGGTCAGGCTCTAAGTGATTGAATAGTATAAGGTCAAAACTTATACACAAAGGTCCATCAGTACGCCTCAAAGCGGCGTCAAACCGGGATTTTTCGACCGCGACGACGCCACATAAACACGGTTATCCACAAAAACAGTGGATAACCAGAAGAAGGTCGCGCCCCGCCTCAACTTATAAAAGTCAATGGGTTAAATACCTTATTTTTCCATCTCCGGGTGATGTTCTTGGAGGAGCGAGCTCCGGTGGTGGGGCCGCCGTGAACGGCCGGCAGGCTTGCCAAATTTCGGGCTCGGCAAGCGCAGATCCCGCACTTCGCCAATCTGCTCTTGCACCGGCACCGATTTTGCCTATCGGATCCGCCCCAATGGGATGCCTTGAAAAATCGCAGAACCCGCCGAAGTTTAAACGTAAGGACCCTTAATCGTTGCGAAATTGCACCGCCAAAAGGCCACCGGCGTCTACGCTTGGTAATAATCTGGCCTGACAGGATCGAAAGACTTGACCCTAGGCGTGGTAGGCGGTGTAACCTACGGGCCATTGAGTGAAAAAGGACTTATCACAGAATGTTCGGTATTCGATTTGGCAGCTTAGCGCTGCTGCTCACTGGTTTGTGCTCCATCGCGCTGCTGATGAGCATGGACCTGCTTCTGACACAGCAGCGAGTCAATGCCGACCGCGACGCCCTGGCCTCCCTGCTCTCCCGGGAAGCTGTCACGATCACCGAGCTGACCGAGATGTTCCCGGTACAGTACTACCGCATCGAGTCCCCGAATTCGGAGATCATTGAGCAGCACGGGATCTTTCGCGTCAACCAGCACTGGCTCGGTGCCGTTCTGCCCGCCGAAAAATTTCAAATCAGCGTAGCGCTGCCGGGTCGCCAAATCGAAATGGGGTTGGATCTGGATCACTACCTGGCTCAAAGCGATATCATCCGATACGGTCTGCTTGGCACGCTCGTTATCCTGTTTTTCCTCAGTCTGTGGCTCTCACTGGCCGCCGACAGGCGGATATGGCGCCAGAGAAACCTTCTGATCTTCGCCATCGAGCGCTTACCCAGCCTCACCCTGCCCAATGCGCTTAACGCCACCCGGGGTCCGTTCAAACCCCTGGCCAAAGCCATTATTGAGACACGTGAGCAGCTCAAACTGCAGTCTGTTGAGGACAGGCAGGCCAAGGAAGAGCATGAGCAGCGCGCCCGAATCGATCCTATTACCCAGTTAGCGAACCGCGCCGCGTTTAACCAGGATATGGAGAACGGGCTTAAGGGCGGTGTTGCCCATGGACAGTTGGTGATGCTTCGCAGTTGTGCCTTGGAGGAGATCAACCAGCGGATGGGGAAGCAGGCAGGCGACATCTACCTGGCCACCATTGCCGCCAACCTTCAGCGTCTGGCCAATGATCAGAAGCACGCCTCGCTCTACCGTTACAGCAGCAGCGACTTTCTGTTGCGACTGCCCGATGTTAAACCGGAAGAGTTAGTTCCGCTGCTGGAGCCCATCGGCAAGCAACTCAAAGAGATAGCCGAGCGCGAAGGGGTCACCTCCGCCGGCTATATCGGCACAGTCCCCTACACCGTCAACTCCCGCCTCAGTCAGCTGCTGATCCAACTGGATACGGGTGTCAGTGTGGCCCAGTCCCAGGCGCCAAACAGCTTCTTCTGCATGACTGAGGCGACCATGTCGCTGAACCTTGACCGCGACCGGTGGGAGCGCGTAATCGACGACGTATTGGAAAATGGCCGGGTGGAGTTCACCTACCAGCCGGTCTTTGAGACACACAGCAAGTCGGTCATATACGACGAGTTGTTCGTCCGTTTTCACAACGAACAGGGACAGCCTCTGCCGACGGAGACACTGTTCGCTGCCGCAGCCAGCTACGGTAAGACCGTGGATCTGGACAAGTTGATCTTCAACATGCTCACCCGCGAGATCAACCGAGACGATGACCCCGCACGCTGTTTTGGCGTCAACCTGGCCAACCGTTCCCTGAACGAGCCCAGTTTCCTGCTTTGGCTGGAGCAGCGGCTGCGCAACTCCCCTAACCTCAAGGGGCGTCTGATCCTTGAGGTTAGCGAGCACGCCATTGAAACCGGACCCGAATCGATGCGCCGCTGGATCGGCACCCTGCATAAGCTGGGGGTCCGCATCGCCATTGAGCATTTTGGTCAGGGGCTGACCTCTTTCCGTAGCCTGCATGCTCTGCGCCCGGATTTTGTCAAACTGACGTCCCACTTCACCAAGGGGATCGACAACAACAGCAACAACCGTTTCTTCATCAAGATGCTGATCGACATCGCCGTTCGCCTGGAAATCAAGGTGATCGCGACCCACGTGGAAAAGACCGAAGAGAAAACCACCCTGGAGGCCCTGCGTCTCGATGGACTTCAGGGGCATCTTCTGGCCGCCACCAAGCCCCTGACCGAAGAAACCGCCTAGATCTGTCCCCCGGCTCCGGCCGGGGGCGTTTTATGTCCTAACAGCGCAAAACCCTATTGCCGGTCGGTTGTTTAACGCGGCGGGTTTACCGATAATATCGGCTTATTCCTTGCTGTGATCCTGTTTTCATGACCGAATATCTGCTGTTGCTGGTAAGCACAGTCCTGGTGAACAACTTCGTGCTGGTGAAGTTCCTGGGCTTATGCCCCTTCATGGGGGTGTCCGGAAAACTTGAGTCCGCCATCGGTATGTCGATGGCGACGGCTTTCGTGCTGACTCTCGCCTCCACCCTGAGCTACCTGGTCAACCACTACCTGCTGGAACCCCTGGCACTGACCTACCTGCGCACCCTCGCCTTCATCCTGGTGATCGCCGTGGTGGTTCAGTTGACCGAGATGGTGGTGCGGAAAACCTCCGCCAGCCTGCATCGCGTACTGGGGATCTACCTGCCACTGATCACCACCAACTGCGCCGTGCTGGGGGTTGCCCTGCTCAATGTCACTGAGCAGCATGACTTCATCGGTTCGGTGCTGTACGGGTTCGGCGCCGCCGTCGGCTTCGGCCTGGTGCTGGTCCTTTTTTCCGCCATGCGTGAACGCTTGGCCGCGGCCGATGTCCCGACCCCCTTCAAGGGAGCGTCCATCGCCATGATCACCGCAGGATTGATGTCATTAGCCTTTATGGGCTTCATTGGACTGGTAAAGTAATTCCATGAGTAGTGTTGTTGTCGCTGTCGGGCTGCTGGCCCTGCTGGCGCTGGTATTCGGCGTGGTCTTGGGCTTCGCCGCCATCAGGTTCAAAGTGGAAGGCGACCCCATGGTCGAGCAGATCGAGCAGGCGTTGCCCCAGACCCAGTGCGGCCAGTGTGGTTACCCCGGTTGTCGTCCCTATGCCGAAGCGATCGCCAAGGGAGAGGCACCCATCAACCGCTGCCCGCCGGGCGGGGAAGCGACGGTGGCCAAGCTGGCGGACATGCTGGGGGTTGAACCCGAGCCCCTGGACGCGGACGCCGCCGACAGTCAGCCCAAGGTCGCCTTCATCATCGAAGAGGACTGCATCGGTTGCACCAAGTGTATCCAGGCCTGCCCGGTGGATGCGATCCTGGGCACCGGCAAGCAGATGCATACGGTGATCGCCGACCTCTGTACCGGCTGTGATCTTTGTGTCGAGCCCTGCCCGGTCGATTGCATCGAGATGCGCCCGGTGGCGATGACTCCGAAAAATTGGCACTGGGATCTCAAGCAGATCCCGGTCAAGCAGGTGTAAACCGTGCAGACATTACTAGAGCAACTGGATCAAGGCCAGCTATGGACCTTCCCCGGTGGGATCCACCCGCCGGAGCGCAAAACCCTGTCCAATCAAACCCCGATCAAACGGCTGCCGCTGCCACCCTCGCTATGGATACCCCTGCGGCAGCACGCCGGCAGCGAAGGGATGCTCCGGGTGAAACCCGGTCAGCGTGTCCTGAAAGGAGATGCGCTCACCTGGGCGGACTCCCCCTGGTCGGTGCCTGTCCATGCCCCGACTTCCGGTACCATCGCTGCCATCGAACCCCGAGTGACAGCCCACCCCTCGGGACTGAGAGAGCTCGGGGTTGAGCTTATCCCCGATGGCCAGGATCACTGGCGGCCGCGGGAGACCCGCAGCAGCGTCCAAGGGCTGGAGCGGGACGAACTGCACCGAGTTATCCGCGATGCGGGGATCGCCGGCCTCGGTGGCGCCACCTTCCCCGCCGCAGTCAAACTGGCACCCGCTAACCGCGTCACCGCCCTGCTGATTAACGGTGCCGAGTGCGAGCCCTACATCAGCGCTGACGACCGCCTGATGCGCGAGCACGCCGGCGAGATCCTGCTGGGGATCGAGGTGCTGATCCATATGCTGAACCCGGACCGGGTGGTGATCGCCATCGAGGACAACAAACCGGAAGCCCTGGCAGCAATATCGAAGGCTCTGGAAGCCAGCCACTTGGATCAGGAACAGGTCAAGATCCGCTCGATCCCCACCAAGTACCCCTCCGGATCGGAGAAGCAGTTGATCCAGATTCTCACTGGACAGGAGGTCCCCAAAGGCAAGCTGCCCGTGGATCTCGGCATGCTGATGCATAACGTAGGTACCTGCTACGCCATCAAGAAAGCGGTGTTCGATGATGAGCCGCTGATTGAGCGCGTGGTGACCATCACCGGTGAGCAGGCTGGCCAGGCTGGAAACTACTGGACACTGCTGGGCAGCCCGATCCGCTGGGTATTGCAACAAAGCGGCGCCAACCCCCTCCCCGCCCAACCGCTGATCATGGGAGGCCCCATGATGGGCTTCGCCCTACCGGATATTGATGCCCCTGTGGTCAAGGCCACCAACTGCCTGTTGGTACCCAGCCGTGAGGAGTTGCCGGAACAACCCAAACCTCGCAACTGTATCCGCTGCGGTGACTGTGCCCAGGTCTGTCCTCAGCTGTTGCTGCCACAGCAGCTTTTCTGGCATAGCCAGGCTAAGGAGTACGACAAGGCCGATAAGCTCAACCTGTTCGACTGCATCGAGTGTGGCGTCTGTGCTTATGTCTGTCCTTCAGACATCCCCTTGGTGGAGCACTACCGTATCGCCAAGGCCGCCCTGCGCGACCAGTCCACCAGCGCCGCTAAGGCGGAACAGGCCAAGATCCGATTCGAAGCCCGCAAGGCTCGACTGGAAGCGGAGAAACAGGCCCGGGAGCAGCGGTCACAGCGGGCCAAGGCCACACCGGGGGCCGCGCCCAGCGCCGGCGTCGCCGCGGCCATTGCCAAACTCAAGGCCAAGCAGGCCGAACAGAGTCCGGAAGCGAACGAGGGCAAGGGCGACGAGCAGGATATGGCGGAGCTGCGTCGCCAGCGCAAAGCCCAGGCCCGGGTGGCCAAGGCACAAAAAGCGCAGCCCTCCCCGGACGATGCCCCTAAAGCCGCCGTCGCCGCCGCTATCGCCCGTGCCAAAGCCAAGCAGGCACAAGCGCAGGGCAGTGCCGAGCCCACAGAGCCGAGCCAGGACACGCAGCCAACGCCAAAACCCTCCACAAGCAGCAGCGACAGTGCCAAAAACCCCGCCGTGGCTGCTGCCATTGCCCGTGCCAAGGCGAAGCAGGCGCAAAAGCAGGGCGAGAAGGGCGACACTGAGCGCACCAGGGAAACCTCCGTGGACCAAAGCGGCTCCGCCGGCCCATCAGGTGCTTCAAAAAGCCCCGCCGTAGCCGCCGCTATCGCCAAAGCCAAAGCGAAACAGTCCGCCGCAACCGCAGAGGCCCGCCCAGCAGGCGATACCCTCACCCAAGGCGGTACCGGCGACGCCCCTGAGAAAAAAGATGCCGGCGACGCCAAACGCAAAGCCGCCGTGGCTGCCGCCATCGCCAAAGCCAAAGCGAAACAGGCCGCCGCGACCGCAGAGGCCCGCCCAGCAGGCGATACCCTCACCCAAGGCAGTACCGGCGACGCCCTTGAGAAAAAAGATGCCGGCGACGCCAAACGCAAAGCCGCCGTAGCCGCCGCTATCGCCAAAGCCAAAGCGAAACAGGCCGCCGCGACCGCAGAGGCCCGCCCAGCAGGCGATACCATCACCCAAGGCAGTACCGGCGACGCCCAGGAGAAAAAAGATGATGGCGACGCCCGGCGCAAAGCCGCCGTGGCTGCCGCCATCGCCAAGGCCAAGGCGAAACAAGCGGCTGCCCGCTCCCAAGGTGGCGACACTCAAAAGAACGATGAGAATGAGAACGACTGATGGCATTTAAGATCGCCTCCTCCCCCCACCTTTCGTCGCGGACCCCCACCGCCAAAGTGATGCTGCTGGTGGCCCTCTGCACGATTCCCGGCGTGCTGGCCCAGTGGTTCTATTTTGGCTGGGGCACCCTGGTGCAGATCACCCTGGCGGTACTCACCTGCCTGCTGGCGGAAGCGTTCTGTATCCGACTGCGTGGACGCGATGTCGCCCTGACCCTGAAGGACAACACGGCCCTGGTAACCGGGCTGCTACTGGGGATCTGCCTGCCACCATTGGCCCCGTGGTATATCCCGGTGCTGGGAAGCATTTTCGCCATTGTCTTGGTCAAGCAGCTCTACGGTGGCATCGGTCAGAACCTGTTTAACCCCGCCATGGCAGCCTACGTCACCCTGTTGATCTCCTTCCCGGCGCAGATGACCCAGTGGCTGCCGCCTCAGCACCTGGCAGCCCAGACCCTGGGACTCACAGAGAGTCTGGTGGCGATCTTCGCCGGCTTTGCGCCGCTCGACATCAGTTTCGAAGCGCTGCGACTGGGTATCGATGGCAGTACCATGGCCACGCCGCTGGACACATTGAAAACCGACCTTACCCGGGGCTTCACCACCGGTGAGAGCCTCGCCAAGCCTATCTACGGTGCACTGGGCGGCGAAGGCTGGCTCTGGGTAAACCTGGGCTTCCTGCTCGGTGGCCTGGCCCTGCTCAAACTCAAGGTGATCCGGTGGCATATCCCCGTGGCGATGCTGGGTACCCTATCGCTTTGCGCCCTGCTGGGCATGCTACTTGCGCCGGATGCAACCGGACCGCTCGGTCTGCACCTCTTCTCCGGTGCGACCCTGTTTGGCGCCTTCTTTATCGCCACGGACCCGGTCTCCGCGGCGACCTCCAACCGGGGTCGCCTCGCCTTCGGCGCGCTGATTGGCCTGCTGGTCTACCTGATCCGAAGCTTCGGCGGCTACCCGGATGCGGTGGCGTTTGCCGTCATGCTGGCCAACCTGAGCGTGCCGTTGATCGACTATTACACCCGCCCCCGCACCTACGGACACCGGAGCTAAGATGATCCCGTCCATGACCCGAAACGGCCTGCTCCTGGCCCTGTTTGGCCTGGCGGCGGCTGGCCTGGTGGCCCTCACCCATGAGGGCACCAAGGACCGGATCGCCGAGCAGCAAAAGCAACAACTGGTCGCGACCCTGGCCCAGATCCTGCCAGGCGACCTGTACAACAACGCGCCGCACGATGACTGTCGCCTGCTGCAAAGCCGGCAATATCTCGGCACCCGCGAACCCCAGCCGGCGTTCATCGCCCGACGGGATTCAGAGCCGGTGGCAATGGCAATGGAAACCGTGGCCCCGGATGGCTACAACGGCGATATCCACCTGATTGTCGGGATCCGCTGGAACGGGGAGATCCTCGGGGTGCGCACCCTCAACCATAATGAGACACCCGGCCTTGGGGATCTGATCGACATTCGCCGCTCCGATTGGGTCACCCGCTTCAGCGGCTACCAGCTCGAGTCGGAGAAAGATCCTCGCTTTGCGGTCAAGCGTGACGGCGGTGAATTTGACCAGTTCACCGGTGCCACCATCACCCCTCGGGCCTATGTCAAAGCGGTGAAAAACGCCCTGATCTACTTCAACAGCAACAAGGCTAAGCTGCTCCAGGCCCCTCGCTGCTGGAGTGAAAACGAACAAGGAGCACAGCCATGAGCCATCCCCCCTATCGCGATATTGCCTGGCAGGCTCTGTGGAAAAACAACCCCGGCATCGTCCAGTTGCTGGGGCTCTGCCCGCTGCTGGCGGTGACCAATACCCTGACCAACGCCCTGGGGCTGGGGTTGGCCACGTTGCTGGTGCTGGTCGGTTCCAACATCCTGGTCTCGTTGCTGCGTAAAGGGATCCCCAACGAAATCCGGATCCCGGTGTACGTAATGATCATCGCCTCCTTGGTGACCTGCGTGCAGTTGCTGGTCAACGCCTACGCCTATGGGCTCTATCTCAGCCTGGGGATCTTCCTTCCGCTCATCGTCACCAACTGCGTCATCATCGGTCGTGCCGAGGCCTTCGCCTCCAAGAACCCGGTGGGGATCGCGGCCTGGGACGGTCTGATGATGGGGCTGGGTTTCACCCTGGTACTGATGATCCTTGGCGGTACCCGCGAGCTGGTTGGCCAGGGCACCCTGTTTGATGGTGCCGACCTGCTCCTGGGGGATTGGGCCACGATACTCAGGGTCCAGGTGTACCATCTCGACAGCCCCTTCCTGCTGGCGCTGCTACCGCCTGGAGCCTTTATCGCCATGGGGTTACTGATCGCGGCGAAAAACCGGCTCAATAGCCGCGTAGAAGCGATGGTCAGCCCCCGAAGCGATGTAAAAGCCCCGGTTGAGCGGGTACGGATAAGCTAACAAAGGGACTTAAGAGGCATGAATAAAGAGAAAAGGCGCCAGATCCTGGAGCGCCTGCGTACCAACAACCCCCACCCGGAAACCGAGCTGGAGTTCTCCTCTCCCTACGAACTGCTGGTGGCGGTGGCGCTCTCCGCCCAGGCCACCGACGTCTCCGTCAACAAAGCAACCCGCAAGCTGTTCCCGATCGCCAATACGCCAGAGGCGATGCTCAACCTTGGGGTCGAGGGAGTGAAGGCGCATATTAAGACCATCGGCCTTTACAACACCAAGGCGGAGAATGTCATCAAGGCGGCACGCATACTGGTGGAGCAACACAATGGGGAGGTTCCCCAGGACAGGGCGGCGCTGGAAAAGCTGCCCGGCGTTGGCCGTAAGACCGCCAACGTGGTCCTCAACACCGCGTTTGGCTGGCCCACCATTGCCGTCGACACCCATATTTTTCGCGTATCCAACCGCACCAAGTTCGCAGTGGGAAAAAATGTCGATGAGGTGGAGCAGAAACTGCTCAAAGTGGTTCCCGCCGAATTCAAGGTCGATGTCCATCACTGGCTTATCCTTCACGGGCGATACACCTGCCTCGCGCGCAAACCCCGTTGTGGGTCCTGCCTGATTGAAGACCTCTGTGAGTTCAAGGAAAAGGTCTACCCGGAGGAGTAAGGCCCCGCTGAAACTGAGCAGATTTTAAACCCTCGTCGCCCTGCCGCTTAACGATTGCCCGAACACTCCGCCGCGGCCTTGCACCGGTCCAGGCTTTCTGGTCTAATCCCCTCGCTGTCGCACACAAGCGACAGCTTATGGCGCGTTGGCAGAGTGGCTATGCAGCGGATTGCAAATCCGTGGACCTCGGTTCGACTCCGGGACGCGCCTCCAACTACGAAACAAAAACGCCGCTCCTCGGAGCGGCGTTTTTGTTTTTCCTCTTCCCCACTCCAAGCCCCTAAATTCTCGGCACAAAGAGTCATTATTTGCCAAGCTTGATGCGTTGATTAACAACGCACTACGGAGGCTCCATGAATCTTTTCTGTCGCTCCATCGCCCGCAAACTAGTCTGGGTCACCCTGCCCCTTGTGATGGCATTCAGCGCCGTCCTTCATGCCGAAGATACGCTGGCTGACCACTGGATGGTCACGCCCAAAGCCGGCGAGCAAAAGACGTTCGAAGAGGCACTCAAGAAACATCTCAACTACCGCCAGGGCAAGGGCGATCCTCGCCAGTGGAAGGTGTACGTCCAGGTCCTGGGTGAGAACCTCAATACCTATATTATCCGCAGCTGCTGCTTCAAATGGGCGGAGATGGACCAATACCGTCAGTGGGGCCAGGATAATCGCACTACGGATCATTGGAACGACCATGTTAAACCCTTGGTGGCCCATGCATCCCATAATTTCAGCCGCCTGGATATGGTCAACAGTCACTGGCCGGAAGATGACAGCGAATACCAGTATTTCGGCGTCAGCCAAATGAAGGTCAAGGCCGGCCATGCCGCCTCGACCCGTAGCGATCTCGCGACCATCAGCGATCACGCCAAGGAGATGAAGTGGCCCTACTTCTGGTCCTGGAGCTGGCAGGAGGCCGGGGATAACACCCTCTCGCTGGTGACCCCTTTCCCCAACTATGCGGCCATGGAATCCCCACAAACCAGCTTTTTCGAAGCCCTGAAACAACACCTCTCATCAGAGAGCCGGGCACAGAAGTTGATAGAGAGCTGGAGCAGCCACTTCAGTGACAGTCGCTACGACCTCTACCGTCTGCGCACTGACCTGTCGATGACCAAACCATAGAGGGAACTGCCCCGAGCATAAAAAAACGCTGCCGATGGCAGCGTTTTTTCGTTTCTGGGATCACACTACTGCGCGTCATCCAGGTGCTCGGTGAGATGCTCTGACTCCTCGATCCGCGCCTTGAGTTTCTGGCCCGGCCGGAAAGTCACGACCCGACGCGCACTGATGGGGATATCTTCCCCGGTTTTCGGATTGCGTCCGGGACGTTGATTCTTTTCCCGCAACTCGAAGTTTCCAAAACCTGACAGCTTTACCTGCTCGCCGTTTTCCAGCGCTTGGCGGATCTCCTCGAAGAAGATCTCCACCATATCTTTGGCATCCCGCTTATGCAGGCCAAAGGAGTCCACAAGTCGCTCTGCCATGTCGGCTTTGGTCAGCGCCATAATGTTCAGTCCCTCAACTGTGCGTTGAACTCTGATTGCAGGGCGTTGACAATCTTCTCGACCGCCTGAGCGATCTCTTTCTCTTCCAGAGTGCGCTCAACGTCCTGCAAGGTTAAGGCGATGGCGAGGCTCTTATGCCCCTCTTCCACACCTTTACCGCGATATACATCGAACAAGTTTACGGCAACCAACTGATTTGAGCCAACTTTTCTTATCAGATTCTTAACATCCCCAGCGTTGACGCTGTCGGCCACCACCACCGCGATATCCCGACGGTTAGCGGGAAACTTGGATACCGGTTGCGCCTTGGGCAGCACACGCTGTTCGATCGCCGCCAGCTCGAGCTCAAACACGATGGTGCGACCATTCAGGCCGAGCTTCTTCTCGTGCTGCGGGTGAATCGCACCGATGTAACCGACCACCTTGTCGCCTTTGACAATCTCGGCGCTTTGGCCAGGGTGCAGTGCGGGGTTGGCCGCTGGACGGAAAGAGAAGGCGTGCGGGTCATTGGTCAACGCCAGTACCGCTTCGAGATCGCCCTTGAGATCGAAGAAATCCACGCTGTTAGCCGCCATGTCCCAGTGCTCATCACTCTGGGTACCGGCAATCACCGCTGCCAACATCCCCTCCTGGCGTACACCATTCTCAGCCTGCTCATCAGGGATGAAACGCAGGCCGGACTCAAACAGGCGGACACGCCCCTGCTGACGGGCCTGATTATAGGCCACCGCACCCAACAGCCCGGTGAGCAGCGATAGGCGCATGGCGGACATCTCGGAGGAGATGGGGTTGGGCAGGACCATCGGCGCCACGTCCGGGTGCAGACGGGCCTGCAACTTGGGATCCACGAAGCTGTAGGTGATCGCTTCCTGGAAGCCACGATCCACCAGCAGGCTGCGAACACGCTTCACCGGCAGGACCGCTTCACGGTGGTCCGTCATGGTCAGCGCAGCAACCGGAGCGAGGTTGGGGATGTTGTTGTAGCCGTAGATCCGGGCCACTTCCTCGATCAGGTCCTGCTCGATGGCCATGTCAAAACGCCAGCTTGGTGCGGTCGCCTGCCAGCCATCGGTCACCGTGGTCACGTCACAGCCCAGACGCACCAGGATGTTGTGCACCGTGGCGTCATCGATATGGTGGCCCAGCAGGCGGTCCAGCTTTTCGCGGCGCAGGGTGATGGTGGCCGCCTTGGGCAGGTGTTGGTCCGATTTCACCTCGACCACGGGACCCGCTTCACCGCCGCAGATGGCGATCAGCAGTGCCGTCGCCCGCTCCATCGCCTTGGCTTGCAGTTGGCTGTCGACGCCGCGCTCGAAGCGGTGGGAGGAGTCGGTATGCAGACCGTAAGAGCGTGCTTTACCAATGATGGAGAGCGGGTTGAAGAAGGCACACTCCAGCACCACATCGGTGGTCGCCTCGGTGACACCGCTGTGCTCACCACCGAAGATCCCCGCCAGGGCCAGCGGGCCCTTATCATCGGCGATCAACAGGGTGTCTTCGCGAGGCTCCACCTGGTTACCATCCAGCAGGGTCAGGCTTTCACCGGCCCTGGCCAGACGGACCTGGATATCACCCTGAAGCTGGGCACGGTCAAACGCGTGCATCGGCTGGCCATACTCCAGCAGCAGGAAGTTGGTGACATCCACCACGGGATCGATAGAACGGATCCCACCGCGACGCAGCTTCTCCTGCAGCCACAGCGGAGTCTCAGCCTTAACATTGATGTTCTTGATCACCCGGCCCAGATAACGGGGACAGTGCTCGGGAGCATCAACCCGGATCCCAACCACATCATCGATCACCGGTGCGACCGGAGCCACTTCCGGTTCGGTGACGTCGCAGCTGTTGAGCACACCCACTTCCCGTGCCACGCCCACCAGGCCGAGACAATCGGCGCGGTTGGGGGTCAGGTCGATCTCGATCTGCCGGTCGTCCAGCTTCAGGTAGTCACGGATGTCGGTGCCAACAGGTGCGTCAGCCGGCAACTCAATGATGCCATCGGACTCAACGTCGATACCCAGCTCGGTGAAGGAGCAGAGCATGCCGTGGGAGGGTTGGCCACGCAGCTTGGCTTTCTTGATCTTGAAGCCACCGGGCAGCTCGGCACCCACGGTCGCACAGGCGACCTTCAGACCCAGGCGGCAGTTCTTGGCGCCGCAAACGATGTCCAGCAGCGCATCGCCACCGACATTGACCTTGGTCACCTGCAGTTTATCCGCATCCGGGTGGGGGCCACATTCGACCACTTCACCCACCACAACGCCACTGAAAGTGGCGGCCACCGGCTCGATACCGTCCACTTCCAGGCCCGCCATGGAGATCTGCTCGGACAGTTCCAGAGTGCTGATCGCCGGGTTTACCCACTCACGCAACCAGGATTCGCTGAATTTCATTTTCCCTCTTTCCTCTTACTGGAACTGCTTCAGGAAGCGCAGATCGTTCTCGAAGAACGCACGCAGATCGTTGACGCCGTAGCGCAACATGGTCAGGCGCTCAACGCCCATGCCGAAGGCAAAGCCGGTGTACTTCTCCGGATCAATGCCCACGGACTCCAGCACCTTGGGGTGCACCATGCCGCAACCCAGTACCTCCAGCCACTTGTCGCCTTTGCGGCGAACATCCACCTCGGCAGAGGGCTCGGTGAAGGGGAAGTAGGAGGGGCGGAAACGTACTTCCAGGTCCTCTTCGAAGAAGTTGCGCAGGAAGTCGTACAGCACGCCCTTGAGCTCGGCAAAGGAGACCTTCTCGGCCACCAGCAGTCCCTCCACCTGATGGAACATCGGCGTGTGGGTTTGATCGTAATCGTTACGGTAAACGCGACCGGGACAGATGATCCGGATCGGTGGCTGCTGCTTCTCCATAGTGCGGATCTGGACACCACTGGTGTGGGTACGCAGCATCAGCGCCGGGTTGAAGAAGAAGGTGTCATGATCGGTACGAGCCGGATGGTGCGCCGGGATATTGAGGGCATCGAAGTTGTGGAAACTGTCCTCAATCTCCGGCCCGTTGGCCACTTCAAAGCCCAGGTCGGCAAAGAAAGCTTCGATACGCTCGATGGTGCGGCTCACCGGGTGCATACCGCCGCTGGCCAGCTTGCGCCCGGGCAGCGTCACATCGATGGACTCCGCCGCCAGCTTGGCGTTCAGCGCTTCGGTCTGCAGCCCTTCGATGCGGGCATTGAGGGCTTGCTGCACCTGCTGCTTGCCCGCGTTGATCTTTTGACCCGCGGCAGGACGCTCCTCCGCAGAGAGCTGACCCAGTGATTTCATCAGGGCGGTGATCTCACCCTTCTTGCCCAGGTAATTTACCCTAAGCTCATCCAATTGTTTCAGATCGTGGCTGGCCTCAATGGCCGCCAACGCCTGAGCAACGATATCTGCTAATTGCTGCATCTGTATATTTCTCGGTACCGGTCCGACTGTTGTGATCCGTCAATTCTACCCGGGCGGTGCGGCAAAACCAGCAGGGTGTTGCGCAATCCCGACCCGAAAAGGCCGGCGCCGACACCCGCACCGCTGCTTCGCACTGCTCAAAGCTGGGGCTGACAAAGGGTACAGAGTCTACTGTATTGTGGCCTTTAGAAAAACCTCCAAGAGGACCACGGGGCAAGCGTCGCCCCCGATGTTGTTGAAAGATCCATGGTCAACCCGGATCGCGGGAGCTAACCCGGCGGCTTAAGCTCAATTGAAACGAGGCGAAGATAATGGACAGCACAAGAAAGGGGATCTTACTGGCGCTGGCCGGCGTCACCATCCTCAGCTTCGACAGCTTGCTGGTCAGGCTGATCCAGGCCTCCCCGTGGGACCTGCTGTTCTGGCGCGGCACCCTATTGAGCCTTACCCTAATGCTGGTCAATGCCCTGACCCGACACTTTCACCCCCCCGCCCCTTCCCGTGACCGCCCATCCTCGCTTCAGCCCTTACTGGGCGGCGCCGCCTTCGCCTGCTCCACCGTGCTGTTTGTGCTGGCGCTCAGCCACACCCAGGTCACCAGCGCTTTGGTGATCATCAACACTGCACCCTTTTTTGCCGCCCTCATCGCCCTGCTGTTTCTGCGTGAATCCCTGCAACTGCACACTCTGGCGGCGATTGTGGTCGCCACCTGCGGCGTCGGCTTAATTTTCGAATACGCCCCGAAAGCCAGTGAGATTCAAGGCGACCTTTATGCCCTTGGGGCCGCCCTGGGAACCGCCTGCTACCTGGTAGTGATGCGGGCTGCCAAGGGAGAGAACGGTGCCAAGACTCTGATGATGGCGGGAGTCTTTACCGCGCTGTTTGCGCTCTTCAAAGGGGCCGATCCGACCGCCCTCTCGGGCACTCACCTGCTCCTGATGCTGATCCTGGGTGTTTTGGTGGTGCCCGGCTCCGGGCTTTGCATCGCTCGGGCCCCAAAATATCTCCCCGCCGCCCAGACCGGCCTGATCCTGCTGTTGGAGATACTGCTTGGGCCACTGTTTGTCTTCCTGGCCCTTGGCGAGCGTCCCTCGGATAACGACATTGCCGGCGGCACCCTGGTGTTGTGGACCCTGGTCGCTCATACCCTCTATGACGAGTTCCGCCAACGGCGTAAGGGCAGCCCTCCTTAACCAGCAAAGGTTAACCGCCAGGCCCAAGTGGACTCCCGGGCCAGCGCTCTTGGTTTCTTCCTCGACCCGGGCCTCGAACACTCAAGGTGTGACATGCATCACACTTGCAACTTTTGTTGAAACCGACGATGAACTCTACCGGGCCTTAGGCGTCTGACCCAGTAAGCAAGCTTCCCTGCAAACGAACCCTTGCCTTTTTGAGTTCTGACATCTCTGTCTTCTTTGCCTGACTGGGTCATCTTGCCGTCTCCTAACCGGGGCGGCTTTTTTTTGCTTTCTGCCTGGGATCAATGCAGACGCAGCACTCTTCCAGCTTTGCACCGGTTGCCGCAGAGGCACTCCCTGAGAAGGGCTCAGAACATAGGCTTCCGAGCCTTACGTGTACATCCCCACGGTGCGCACCAGCAGCGTCCCTCACTCTGCGCTTTAAAGGAGCAGGTCCGCAACGGTTGCTTGGCGCGCCGTTACTACAGCATCAAGTGCTGGTCAAAAAATCGGGCCATCGCCTCCAGTGTCTGTAATCGGTGGGCCTCTGCACTCAGATTGTGATCCCCATGCTCCAATTCGATGTAGGTAACAGGCTTATTTTCGGACCGAAGGGCATCTGCCATCTCACGGCTTTGCGCCACGGGAACGATCTTATCGTCGCTACCGTGGATCAGCAGTACCGGGATAGTGATGCGGTCTGCGTGCCTCAATGGTGACCGCTTGATCCACTCATCCCGGTCGCTGCCCATCTGTCGCTCGAACACATCGTAATTGGTAAATTGACGGCGGTTTCTCATCATCCCGGGAAGATCACTGACCCCGGCAAAGCTGGCTGCACACTTAAAGGTATCGGCCTGGCTGACTGCCGCCATCAGAGCGGCATAGCCACCATAACTCGCACCGGCGATACAGATACGCTGAGGATCGCTGGTTCCCCGCTCAACCAGGAATTGGGCCGCATCCTCCAGGTCATGCTGCATCGCACCTCCCCAATCGCCAATGGATTGCATAGCGAACTCATAACCATACCCCGCAGAGCCGCGGAAGTTCGGCTGGAAGACCGCATAGCCGCGATTCGCAAACCACTCACTCCAGTAGTCAAAGTCGGCAATATCAACGCTCATCGGGCCACCATGGGGCAGGATAATGGTAGCCAGTGGATGGGGATGTTCATCGCCCTTAGGGCGAGTCAAAAATCCTTCTATTTCGAGTCCATCCCGTGCTTTGAACCGAAGTGTTTCCTTGCCAGCGTATCGGCTTTCATCCACCTGGGGATAGCGGCTGCCCAGATAATCCAGAGTACCCGCTTTACGGTTCCCCAAGAGGTAATCACCAGTGAAGGAGGGAGATTCGGTGTAGAGCACGTAATGGTTGAGGTCATCGCTGATACTGATAATGCGGTTTTTGGCTTCAGGCAGCGCACTGTCCAGCGCGGTTTGCAACTTAAGGTAAGCCTCATCCCAATACACCGAGCCATCACTCAAGCCCACCGCTTTGCCACTCTTCGGCGAGTAGATCAATCCCCCACCCACGTCGTAGGTATCATGGGCAAGCAACAGTTCCCGTTTAAGAAGCGGATCCCTGAGATCCACCCTGAAGATGCCGTAGCGCCCCTCAGAATCCGCCCTGATGTAGAGGATGTTGGGGTCAAGGTCGAACCCAAGCACGTGGATATCCGGGGCTTCAAAGATCTCATAGTCCCAAATATTACGAATAAATTCCCCTTCGATATCCATCAGCCGGTAAAAGATGCGGGTATCATCCAGCCCAAGACCGATTCTTACCCTGGCCTGCCGATCGGTAACCCAGTGGTAGATATCGCTGCGAGCACGATAAACCCGGCGGTACGTCCCCCGCATCACGTTGACCTTATAGACAGAAGGCGAACCGGGGGTATCGATGTCGGCAGAGATCAGGACGTGGTTGGGTTCTTCCGGCAAAAAATGGATAACCCGATCGAGGAATTGCGGCACGTACCCGTTGGCAGACTTCAGCCGCACTGCCAATTTCGGTTCACGGTCCTCACCCAGCGTCATCTTAAACATTTGGGTATGGGTGTATTTTACGCCTCGTTGCCACTTGGTGTTGCCGACTCCAAACAACAAGGTGCTGTTATTGGCCCATTCATACCAGTTCAAGGTGATCTCCAGGTTATCGGCCTTAATCAGCCCCTGAGTCTTCCCATTCACCAGGTCGCTGACGGTCAGCACAAGGTAACCGTCGATGTTGCGAAGCATCGAAAGGTAGCGACCATCCGGAGAGAGCTTGACCCGACTCATATCTGGCAATCTTCCGTAGGCTTCCACCGGCAGGGGCTGGCGCGGCTCTGCACTGAGCGTGACTGGAAAGAGCGACCCGAGTAGGACGATAAGAAGCGTGAGTCGTATATACGATGCCATAACAATAGTCCTGTGTATGCCGGAGCCGTCCTTGTCTCCAGAGCACTATCATCCAGATTTTTCGGCATGTTATCAAACTGTTGTCGCCGTTCTCGTCTGCAGGCTAGAGCATCGCCCTGCTTTGCTCGCCAGAGCAGGGTTGGTCAGTAAAACCGCATCAGCGACATATGCAGTGAGTGGGCAATGGGCTGTGACCCTATAAGAGACACCAGCAATCTACCGGGATCCAGCCCTCACATGCCTCACTGGCGCTTAGCAATTTCCGCTTTCAAGCGATAGCATTAACCCGTACCTGTTCCTACCGGATTGCCCATGAGCGCCCCACGACAAGAGATCTTCTACCTTCACCTGCTTCGTGCGGTTGCGGCCATCGCCGTCATCGCGATCCACGTTTTGGGTCCCTTTCGCCAAATGTACGGCGAGATCCCTCTCGATGCCTGGTTCAGTGCCGTGGCGATCAACGCCTCCGCCCGCTGGGCAGTGCCGCTCTTCATGATGATCAGCGGAGCACTGCTCCTTTCCAGCAGTAAACCCTTCGATGCCCAATACTACCTGCAGCGCCGGCTGGGTAAGGTGGTGGTCCCGTTCGTCGGCTGGACCCTGATCTACCTCGCCGCCACCTCGCTGCTGGAGGGCCCCCAGGCAGGTCTCACTGCCCTGATCGCACTGAACACGGATCCGGCCTGGTATCATCTCTGGTTCTTCTACGATTTTATCCCGCTCTACTTCGTGATCCCGCTGCTGGCACCGCTGCTCAAGGCGATGTCTGAGGAGCAGGTCAAACTCCTGGTGGTCGCCTGGCTGACCCTGACGCTGATGCACCTGCTAAAGGTGCCCACACCGCTGAGTCAAAACCTGATCCTTTACAGTGGTTACCTGGTGCTGGGCTGGTACCTGTTTAATCACGATACTCGGGCACAGTGGCGCTACTGGATAGGGCTGGGGGTCGCCGCACTGGCGATCAACTGGGTGGGCAGCTATCTGTTGACGGCCGAGAAAGGAAGCTACAACGCCCTGTTTATGGGCTACAAGACACTCAATACGGTACTGATTGGCGCCATGATCTTCCTCCTGGCACAGCGCTACGCCGAAGCGGTCGGTCCGCGGCTTCGCCGCTGGGTCACCTCGCTCTCTACCTACAGTCTTGGGATCTACCTGCTCCATCCGATGTTGCTTATCCCGGTACGGACCGCGATAGAGCGCCATTACGATGCCTTTGGCCACCCTGCCCTGGCGATCCCGCTGATCACTCTGGTGACCCTGCTAGTGGCCTGGGCATTAACGGCGCTGCTAAGCCGTATTCCGCTGGTCCGTAAGCTGGTGCCCTGAACGACGCAAAGCCATGTCCCGTTCAGGGCGTCGCATCGTCACTGGAGGGTAGTTCGGGCGGCGGCGTTCTGACCTCCGGCGTTGGACTCATATGCACCTGTCGCTGCGGATAGGGGATGGAGATCCCCTCCTCGTCGAAGCGGGCTTTTACCGCCCGGGTGATATCCCAGTAAACGTCCCAGTAGTCGTCGGTACGCACCCAGGGACGGACGATAAAATCCACCGAAGACTCCCCAAGCCGGTGCAACTTGATGGTGTGCGCCGGCGTTGGCAGTACCGCGGGATGCTCAGTGACGATGGACTCCAGCAACCGCTCGGCATGGTTAATGTCATCCTCGTAAGAGATACCAAACTCCATATCCACCCGCCGTAACCGTTCGGCGGTAATGTTCTTTATGGTATCGCCCCAGATCTTGGCGTTGGGTACCATGAAAACCTGGTTGTCGAAGGTTTTAATTGTGGTGTTGACCAGGCTCATATGGAATACCTTGCCCGCGACTCCGCCGGCCTCAACATAGTCCCCCACATCGAAAGGCCGGTAGATCAGAATCATCATCCCGGAGGCAAAGTTAGACAGGGTATCCTGCAGCGCAAAGCCCACAACTAAGCCCGCAACGCCCAAACCCGCCAGCAACGGTGCCAGGTCTAACCCCACCTGGGCCAAGGCCCAGAGGACCCCTATCACCATCACCACCCGACCGGTGATCCCCACCAAAAACTCCCGTACCAGGGTGCTCAGTTTGCTTCGCTCGTGGTGGACCGCCTTGGACACCATTTTGCGCACCAGGCGCGACGCAAGGATCGCGGCCAGCAGCACCATCGCAAACACCATGATCCGTGAAAACACCTCACCGAGGTTTTCGTTCAGCCAGCGTAAAATACCGTTACCCAACCCCTTAAGGACCGTCAGCGCGGCTCTCCAGCTGCTCAGAGCCTCCACCAAGTCACCGGTGGTTTTGAATATCACCTCGTTGTAGTCGCCGGTATCCAGTCCGAGCGATTCCATCACTGGAAGCAGTTGCCGCAGGCTGTCGACGCCAGTTTTTATCATCCGTTCGTGGGACTGGATCCGCGACTCCAACTCTGACTTCATCGACTCCGGTTGCGACACAAGCTCCCGCTGCAGCATGGACATCTGGTGGGCACTGGCGCGCAGCGTCAAAGAGAGATATCCCGCCAGTTGGCTGACATCGGAGCGAAAGCCTTCGACCGAACTGTCCGGCGTCACCTGCCATTTGGACTGGGACTCCAGGTTACGGGCAATCTCCCCAATCAGCCAGTTCATGTATTCAAACACCGCATCGAAGGTGATCCACACCATCAGCGCCTGGTCCGATTCGGCCGCTTCATAACGCTGAAAAACCTGCTGCGTCGCCCTCTTGGACCAGGCCAAACGCTCAATTAAGAAGCGCTGATGCGCCAGCAGAAGGTTGCCCACTACAGCATGCTGTTCCGGCCCCACAGATTTGGGCAAGCCTTTGATGAAGCGATCGATATCCCGGCTTAGCTCGGTACTGCTATCCGCGATCTCCTGCTGTACCAGCTGACGATGCAGCTCCGACTCCCGCTGTGCCCACTCCTGCTCCAACTTCTCCACCCGGGCGTCGGTTTCCGTCAGTTTCTTATGCCACTCGGTATCGACCACCGCCAACGCCCGGGGACAAAGCAAGACCGCCATCAGCATCAGCCAGAGCCTGGCCACGTTTCTCCTTACCTGGGGTGTCATCGCTTTGCCTCGACTGTTTCATGCCCATTAGCAGTGTAGAAACGGATCTCCGCGAACGCCCGCGAACAAATACGAACGAGTCTCAACACGATCCCCTATTGAGCCGACCTCCTCACCGTGATATAAAGCTCGCCCTTTGATATCCGAAACACCACAGCCATGACCAGCAGCCGCACTCAGAAACGTCTCGACTCCCTCTCCATCGCCGCCTCCGTGATTTGCATGATCCACTGCCTGGCGGTACCCGTGATGCTCCTTCTGGGCCTCGCTGTCCCCTCTCTGCTGCTGGAGGAGAGTCATTTTCACGAGATGATGCTGTTCGTGGTGATCCCACTGTCGGGGCTGGCCTTCTTCCTTGGGTGCCGTAAACACCGGGATCTCTCTGTACTGGCCTACGGCCTGACCGGGCTGGGGCTACTGATCTTCGCCGCCCTATGGCTGCATGATCTGGCCGGTCACGATGCCGAAACCCTGGCCTCTCTCGTCGGCACCGGTTTTATGGTGATCGCCCATCTGAAAAACTACCGTCTCTGCCGCCGCTGCGAATGCTCACACTAAAAAACCAACCAAGATAATGGTCTAGGCTTAAGGGCAAATGGATTGCTGCCCTTAAGCCAATGTCGGAAAACGCCCTAAAATCCGTCCTTATCCTGCTCGCCCACCCCAGCCCGCATCGCTCCGAAGTGAACATCGCCCTGGCTCAGTCACTGGCCGAGATGGACGCGGTGACCCTGGTGGATCTCTACCGGGAATACCCCACGCTGGAGATCGACGTTGACCGGGAGCAGCAGCGGCTGCGCCAACACGACATCATCGTTTTTCTCCATCCCCTCTACTGGTACTCCGCCCCCGCCATTCTCAAGGAGTGGCAAGATCTGGTTCTGGAGTACGGTTTCGCCTACGGCAGCAGCGGTCTCGCGCTCAAGGGCAAGTGGTTCCTCAATATTATCAGTGCCGGCGGCAAGGCCGAGGCGTACCAGGCGGAAGGCTACAACCACTACACCCTGGCTCAGCTAATGCGCCCGTTCGAGATGACGGCCACCCTATGCCACATGGACTACCTGCCCGCCCTGGTGCTGTTCGACGCCCGCACCGCCGCAGAGCAGCACCGTATCCTGCCGCACATCCAGAGGGTCCGGGCCACCCTGCGCAAACTGCAATCCAGCGCCACCCTGTCGGATGCCCACGCCCAACTTTCCCAGCTGCTACCCTCACAGGCCGACCATGACTGAGATCCTGCTCTACGCCTTCCTCTACCTGATCGCGGCAGTAATCGCCGTCCCCCTCGCCAAGCGCTTCGGGCTGGGGTCGGTGCTGGGTTACCTTATCGCTGGCGTCGTTTTGGGGCCACTACTGGGACTGGTCGGTTCAGAAACCCAGACACTGCAGCACTTTGCCGAGTTTGGCGTGGTAATGATGCTGTTCCTGGTGGGGCTGGAGCTGGAACCGAAGATGCTCTGGCAGATGCGCAACAAGCTGTTAGGCCTCGGTGGGCTCCAGGTGACACTCAGCACCGGGGTGATCGGCGGCATCGCGTACTGGCTGGGACTGGATTGGCGCCTGGCGGTCGCCATCGGCCTGATCTTCGCCCTCTCCTCCACCGCCATCGTACTGCAGACCTTCAGCGAAAAGGGACTGAGCGGCACCGAAGGGGGCCGCGCCAGTTTCAGCGTGCTGCTGTTTCAGGATATCGCGGTAATACCGATGCTGGCGCTGATCCCCCTGTTGGCGCTGCCACAGCTGCAAAACCGCGCCGAGGTGCTGGCGGACCCTGGAGCACACCACAGCGAGCTCAGCCTGGTGGCGAACCTGCCGGGCTGGGGTCATGCCCTGGTCGTCGCCGCGGCGATCGCCCTGGTGGTCCTGGGGGGGCACTACCTGACACGACCACTGTTTCGCATGATCGCCTCCGCCCGGTTGCGGGAGATCTTTACCGCCGCGGCACTGATGCTGGTGATCGGGATCGCCGCCCTGATGTCGCTGGTGGGGCTCTCCCCCGCCCTGGGTACCTTCCTGGCCGGCGTGGTGCTGGCCACCAGCGAGTTCCGCCACGAACTGGAGTCGGATATCGAGCCCTTTAAAGGGCTGCTGCTGGGGCTTTTCTTTATCACCGTGGGGGCCGGGATCCGCTTCGATGTGCTCTTTGGCGAGTTCCTTCTGGTGATGACCCTGACCCTGGGGATCATGCTGATCAAAGCGCTGATCCTGCTTCTGCTCAGCGGGATCTTCAAGGTCCGGTTGGCGGACCGCTGGCTGTTCAGCCTGTCGCTGGCCCAGGCGGGAGAGTTCGGATTCGTGCTGCTCGCCTTCAGTGAGCAAAGTGCGGTGATCCCACCGGATCTCATGCCGCTGCTGTCCCTGGTGGTGGCCCTGTCGATGCTGCTGACTCCCCTGCTGTTCATCCTCTATGAGCGGGTTATCCTGCCCCGCTACAGCGCCCAGGAGAGCCGCGAGGCGGACCAGATCGAGCATCACAGCCCGGTCCTGATCGCCGGAATGGGACGCTTCGGCCAGATCGTCAGCCGCGCCCTGACCGCCTGTGGCATCCAACCCGTGGTACTGGATCTTTCCCCCACGCAGATCGAAGCGATGCGCGCCGTGGGGATCCCCGCCTACTACGGGGATGCGACCCGGCCCGACCTGCTGTTTAGCGCCGGCATCGATGAGGTGCGCCTGCTGGTGGTGGCCATCGATGATCAGGAGCGGGCGGTAGAGCTGGTACAGCACTGTCGGCAACACCACCCTCACCTGACCATTCTGGCCCGGGCCTGGGACCGGGGCCACTACTACCGACTGCGTCAGGCCGGTGCGGATCTGATCACCCGGGAAACCCTCGAGGGCTCACTGCAGGTCGCCAACCAGGCATTGGTCGCCCTCGGTACCCATCCCTTCACCGCAGAGCAGCAGATCCGTGCCTTTCGTCGTCATGAACATGGCACCCTGGACGAACTCTTTCGTCTTTGGCAGGAGGGAAACGACTGGCGCGCCAACGCCGCGTACCGGGCCAACTTCCTGGCCACGGTTCAGCAGGCCAGTACCGTGATGAAGCGCGATCGCAGCGACCGCCACGCCAACTACGCCCGAGCCTGGGCCCCGCCGCCCAAGGGCTACGCCAACGATCTGAGCGAGGAGGACGCCAGTCACTACCCCGCCCAGGAGGAGAACGGTGGGTCGACGGAAGAGCAAACCGGTCCCTCCCCCTCTTCATCGGGTCGATAAGCACAACGAAAAACGGCTTGCCCGAGGCAAGCCGTTTTTACCAACCCTTTCAGGCGGCGCTCAATCGATGTCGAGCAGTTCCACCTCGAAGATGAGCATGGAGCCCGGGGGAATGCTTCCCACTCCGCGATTGCCATAGGCCAACTTGGCAGGAAGATAGAAGCGGTTCTTCTGCCCCACCACCATGGTCTGCACCCCTTCGGTCCACCCGGGGATCACCTGGTTCAACCCGAAGGTCGCCGGTTGGCCCCGCTCTACCGAGCTGTCAAACACAGTGCCATCCAGCAGGGTGCCATGGTAGTGCACCGTTACCCTATCCGTTGCCTTGGGAGAGACGTCGCCCGCCCCCTCTTGCAGTACCTCGTACTGCAAACCGGAGTCGGTCACTTCCACCCCCTCCCTGCTGGCGTTCTCCTGTAAGAAGACTTCGCCAGCGGCTTCGTTATGCGCCACCTGCTTCTTGTTGGTCAGGTTGCGCTGGTAGAGCCACAGAGAGGCAGCAATAATCAGGATAGCGAGTACGATTTTCAACGGAGATCTCCGGTGTCGATGGCTTGTGGTTGCGCGCAATGTAGCAGAATCTATCGAGATTTGTGAACTCCGCCAATCTAACTGGGCAGGAGGTAACCCGCTTCTGGTCACTCCGACGCCAACAGGTGACTCCCCCGGACGCTTCCCTTATGCTGTGCGCCCGCAACCTTAACGATGGTGATGACAACCCGATGAATATCCTCTCCATTCAATCCCACGTGGCCTATGGCCACGCCGGCAACGCCTCGGCGGTCTTCCCTTTGCAGCGGATGGGCTGCAACGTGTGGCCGGTCCACACCGTGATGTTTTCCAATCACACCGGGCATGGCAGCTGGCGCGGGCCGGTGTTTGCCCCGGACACGGTGGCGGAGGTGATCCAGGGGATCGAGGAGCGCGGCGTGCTGCCGAGTTGCGAAGCGGTGCTCTCCGGTTACATGGGGGCCCCGGAGATGGCCAACGTGATCCTCTCTGCCGTGGCCAAAGTGAAAAGCGCCAATCCCGACGCCCTTTACTGTTGCGATCCGGTGATCGGGGATATCGACCGGGGGATCTTCGTGCGCCCCGGCGTCCCGGAGCACTTTCGCGATACCGTGGTGCGCCATGCGGATATCCTCACCCCCAACCATTTCGAGGTGGAGTTTCTGACCGGCCGCAAAGTGACGGATCTCCCCTCGGCACTGGCGGCAGCGCGTCAGCTGATCGCCCTAGGGCCAAAAATCGTCCTGATCACCAGCCTGTTGCGAAGCGATGGCCCGGCGGACCAGATCGAGATGCTGGCGGTGAGTGAGCAAGAAGCCTGGTTAGTGGCGGCGCCGCTGCTGCGGTTCCCCACACCAATGAACGGCTCCGGTGACGCCACCACGGCCCTCTTCCTCGCCAAGTTCCTGCAGAGCCAGGATCTCAAGGTCGCCCTGGAGCATGTAGCCGGGGCGATGTATGGCCTGTTCGAGCTGACCCACAGCCGCAACAGCCGTGAGCTGCTGCTGATCGACAGCCAGGATCGCCTGGTCTCACCGCCGCAACAGTTCACCGCCCAGCCGGTTTAGCCTAACCCGGGTCCGGCCAGCGTACGCCAGCCTGGCCCAACCTACGGTAGGCCGCCTGACCGCTGAGCTCCATCTCGTCCAGCGCCACCCAGTTCATCCCGTTCGCCTGGTACCAGGCCTGACGGGCAGAAAACGCCTCATCCGGTTCCGTGATCGGCAGCTCCAGGTAGAGATCCGCCAGGGGCAGGTAGAAGGGCGCAACCAGCTCAAGTTCCCCCGGGAGCGGCTGGAAACAGGCAAACGCCACCCCCTGCAGGTAGAGAAAGTTGGCCAGGGTGAGCTGCGCCAAGGTGCAGACGTAATGTCCATCCAGCGTCCGGTACTTGGCCTCGAAACGCTGCTTGAAACTGTCCACCGAGCTCTGGGTGGAGCGCCGGTCCGCATCACTGCCCCGATAGGCGGACAACGCGGCCTGAAAAGCGGCCTGGGTCAACAGGGTTTTCGGCCAGCGACTGATGGGCCGGCCATCCTGGGGGGAGATCCCCTGGCAGCCCCCTTGGCGGCGGCCCGCCAGGGTCACCCACCAGTCCCGCTGCCAGCGCTGCAGGTAGCCACAGACCTGCAGCAAACCGCAGAACTCGGCGTCGATCAGTGACAGCTCGGCCGCCAGCTGCTCACTGGGCAGGGTACCCGACTCCTCGGCCAGGAGGAGATCCTCAGGCCAGACGACAAAACGGCCAAACTTTTCGCTGTCGCTGGTCTCACCACCGAGCCGCTGCCCCCACTCGGTCAACTGCCACTGCTGGGCCTGGCGACGCAGGTATCCGCTGCGCTCCAGCCGCTCGAACAGCCCCTTGGCCGGCAGGTCCAACCGCTTAGCCAATGCCGAGGTTGAGATCTTCTTCGCCATCCATCCACCCTTGCTCAGTTACCAAACCCTGTACTGGTCAGGCTGCTCAAGTTACCAGCCCATCCGTGTGGCACCAACCGCTCTCTTCGCCTTGGCCCAACCTCCGCAGGCGCGGCCTGTTCAAGAAGCCGAACTACGGGACGCGCTGTGCTTCGACGTCCCTTTCCCTTTACGCCTGCCCGCCACCCCAGATCCACTGCGACGACCACTGCCCTTTCGGCCTCGCCTTACCGGCGCCGGGATCCCGGACAGGGAGGTCGGGGGAGAGGCGGTCCGGGCAGCCTCTACCATCTGCGCTATCTGTTGTTCCAGTGCCACCATGAAGGGGCCATACGCAACCCTCTTCTGTGCCATCTCCTGCAGCTGGCTCTCCCAGCGCGCGGTCATATCCGGGTAAGTGGCGCTCTCGGGCAGTGCCCCGATCAGCCCCCGACCTGCGCTGGTGGCTCGGATCGCCTTGCCTTCCCGGCAGAGAAACCCCCTCTTAAACAGCAGCTCCAGGATCCCCGCCCGGGTCGCCTCGGTGCCCAGACCATCGGTTTCACGCAGGATCCCCTTGAGGGCCGGATCCTGGACAAAGCGGGCAATGCCGGTCATCGCCTGCAACAGGGTGGCCTCGGTGAAAGCTTTGGGCGGCTCCGTCATGCAATCTTTGATCTCGCTGCCACTGCAAATGAGCGTCTCCCCCTCAACCAATGAGGGCAACGTCTGGCCGGTCTCCTCCTGCTCCGCTGGCGGGCTTTTTCCCAGCAGGGCGCGCCAGCCTGCAACCTTAAGTCGTCGGCCCTTGGCCACGAACTCGCCTCCGGCGATCTCAAACACCAGGTGCGCATGAGCAAAGCGGGCCGCAGGATAAAACTGCATCAGGTACTGACGGGCGATCAGCCCATACACCTTGGCCTCACTGGCGGAGAGGGCCTTTGTCGAAGCCCGCTTAGCGGTGGGGATGATGGCGTGGTGGGCCGTCACCTTGGCATCGTTCCAGCAGCGGCCACGCAGTGACAGGTCGGCACCGGACGCCGCCTCTGTCAATGGCGGGTGGTTCTGAGCGATGGCGGACACCACCGACGGCGCTTCGGCCCTGTGGTCCTTGGGCAGGTAGCGACAGTCCGAACGAGGGTAGGTGATCAGCTTGTGGCCCTCGTACAGCTTCTGGGCACAGGCAAGCACCTCGCTGGCGGAGAGCCCGTAGCGTTTGGCCGCATCGATCTGCAGCGCCGACAATGAATAGGGCAGCGGCGCCCCCTGGGACTTCTCCTCGTAGCTGGCCGTCACCACCTTGGCGGGCTGATCCTGGATACGCCCCGCAACGTGCTCCGCCAGCTTGCGGGCCAGCAGGCGACCATCCTCGTCCAGCCAGGCGGCGCAGGCATCGCTGGGCTGCCAACGAGCCCGTATGGGCCCCTCTTCATGGGCGATCAGGGCATCAAGCTGGTAAAAGGGCCGTGGTACGAAGGCCTCGCTCTCGGCATCGCGCCGAACCACCAGGCCCAGCACCGGCGTTTGCACCCGCCCCACGGATAACACCCCGGTGTATCCGGCCCTCCGCCCCAGCAGCGTGAACGCCCGGGAGAGATTCATACCGTAAAGCCAGTCGGCACGGCTGCGGGCCAGCGCCGAGACCGACAGTGGAATGTAATCCCGGTTCGGCTTGAGCTTACCCAGGGCGCGACGCACCGCGTCGGGGTTGAGATCGGCAATCAGCAGCCTCTGGGTGGCGGCTTTACGCTCGGCGCTCACACCCAGGTGATCGATCACCTCGTCCACCAGCAGTTGCCCTTCGCGATCCGGGTCCCCGGCATGAACCAGGGTGCCCGCCTGCTTGAGCAGTTTGCGGATCACCGCCAACTGCTTCCCCATGCCACGGCGTGCCTTGAGCTGCCACTGGCTCACCTGGATCGGCAGATCCTCCATTCGCCACTGCTGATACTTGGCGTCATACTCCTGGGGTTCCACCTGCTCAAGCAGGTGGCCGACACACCAGGTGACGCAGTCGCCATTACCCACTTCGATATAACCCTCATGCGGACGATGGGGCTTGGGCAGGACCGCCGCTATGGCGCGTCCGAGGCTGGGTTTTTCTGCAATATAAAGATGTTCCATGGCGGGAGCCGCGACAAGTGTTAAAAGCAGAGTACCCAAGGCGTTGGTGACTGGCAACAAAAAGCCTGTACTTATGTACAGGCTTTTGGGAGATAAAGCCGCCGCGCGGGGCGGGGCCTCGTTAAGCCCGCGGCGCGCCTACTCGGGCACCATCCACTCCAGCCGGAAGCGAGCCTGGGGAGACTGCGCCAGGGTCTGGGTCAACCAGGGCAACAGCGTTTGCATCTGCTGCTCCAAGGTCCACGGCGGGTTGATCACGATCATTCCCGAGCCGGTCATTCCCCGCTCGTTGCTGTCCGAACGCACGCAGAGCTCTATCTGCAGGATCTTACGTACACCGGATTGCTTCAGCTGCCGTTCGATAAAATCGACATCCTGCCGATACACCACCGGATACCAGATGGCGTAGGTACCTGTGGCCCAGCGCTTGATCCCCGCCAACACCCCTTTCACCAGATCCCGGTATTCATCCTTGAGCTCGTAGGGCGGGTCGATCAATACCACACCGCGGCGCTCCTGCGGGGGAAGGCTGGCCTTCAAACGCTGGTAGCCATCCTCCTTGAAGATCCGAGCACGCCGATCGCCACTAAACTCCTGCATCAGTCTCGGGTGATCGCTTGGATGCAGTTCGGTCAAGACCAACCTGTCCTGCTCCCGCAACAGGCGCTGAGCGAGCAGAGGACTGCCCGGGTAGTAGCGCAGATCGCCATTGGGGTTCAACGCTTTTACCGCCTTGAGGTAGGGGTGCAGCGGTTCCGGGCAGTCCTGCTGCCACAAACGCCCTATCCCGTCGACATACTCCCCCGTCTTTTCGGCGTGGGCATCTTTGAGATCGTAACGGCCCGCACCGGAGTGGGTGTCGTGGTAAATGAAAGGCTTGGGTTTGGCTTTGAGCGCCTCGAGGATCAGTGCCTGAACACTGTGCTTAAGCACATCGGCATGGTTGCCCGCATGGTAACTGTGACGGTAGGAGAGCATGGATAAACTCGTGAAGAAAAGTTGCGCCTATTATCGCCCAAGCACGGGGAAAAAACCGCTTCCCGATAGCGCTTGGGGTGAGCAAAGGCCGTGGCTCGACACAAAAAAGCCCGAAGCAGTGCTTCGGGCTTCTCAAAGAGCTGAGGCCTATTTGCCGTCGGCACGGCTCATGAACTTCCCTTCGGCGGTGTTGATCTTGATCTTTTCACCGTTGGAGATGTATTCCGGCACCTGAACCACCAGCCCCGTGGTCAGGGTCGCGGGTTTGGTCCGGGAGGTCGCCGAGGCGCCCTTGATAGAAGGGTCGGTCTCGACGATCTCCAGTTCCACGGTGGAGGGCAGTTCAATCGCCACCGGCATCTCATTCACCGTCAGTACCTGCAGGCCCTGGGTCTCCTCGGTGATGTAGAGCAGCTCCTCGGCGATGCTCACCTTGCTGAAATTGAACGGGGTGTAGTCTTCGTTATCCATGAACACATACTCGTCCCCATCCACGTAGGAGAAGCTGACCTGCCGTCGACTAAAATCCGCCAGGGTGATCATCTCCTCCGCCTTGAAGCTCTCGTCCGCCTTGGCGCCGGTGGCCACGTCATAGAGGCGCATCCGGTAGAGACTGGCACCGGCACGACCACTGGGGGTCAGCTTGCTGATCTCTTTAACAAAATACACTTTGCCGTTGTGTTCAATGACGGCATTTTTCTTTACTTCACTGGCCTTTGGCATGCTTAAAACGTCCGGTTAGCGTGTTTGCAAGCAAACTACCATTTAATCAGTTTTAGGCAAGTCCCATCGGAGCGTTCTGTAGCCACATGAAAAGGGCAACGGCAGGAAGCCATCGCCATTCAAAATTAGGACTTGGGGCCGGGAGGTTGGGCCAAGCGATCCGCCAGTTTATCGATGGCCTTATCGACCAGGGGGCTTACGACGGGCACCAGCAGTGCGGAAACAATCAGGCAGGTCAAAATCATTCAGTGGTCATGCCAGCATCCTGCCGACCCTCTCTTCTCATACTTTAGTCTAATAGGTTAGCAGCCTGACGGCTGAGGCTTATCAATCGTCCTGACGAACGCGGCGCTGTGGCAACCGGGGAGCCGCCGTAAACGCCCAAAGCAAACGGGCACCGGGACGGACCAGACGCACCACGGGAATGGCCAACAGGGCCAGTAAAAACGCTTCGATCATCCAGGAACTCCTCACCACCGACAGAAAAGCCGGCTCCTAAGAGCCGGCGGCGCGCATCCTAACAGCCCCTGGTGAAAAAACAAACGGATCCACATCACAGTTTCCCCTCCCATCGAAGCAGATTTCCGAAAACTGCTGTTTATAAGACAAAGTTTTCCTGAACTTAATCCGAATGAGCCTTTGCCTAACGGCGGCACAGGCTTTTCTCTTAATCCTTTGTACGCCATTCAACTCGCGCCCTGGCGCAAAGCCAGGCCAGACCGCTATTCATACATTTATTAACAATTCGTTGAGCGTTATCCCCTCAAAACCCCATGCCAGCTTCATATAATGGTGCCTGCCGTGTGAGGTAACGCATTACAGAACCTTCACACAGGTCCCCTTGGTTTCTCTTCCTCTGTGGGCACCCGAACGGGTGCTTTTTTTTTTGCGCTTTTCATCTCCTGCTCAAGCCCCTCGCCCACATCCATATAAACTGAAGATAATCTTCGTTTCGCAACCGGTGAGGAAAGCCGATGGGCAACGCATCTCGACAAGGGTCGCTCAAGCCCCCTCCCAGCCTGACCGAGGTGGTGACCCGCACCCGGGCCTCACTGCACCGGCAGCCCCGTTACGATGTGATCGTCATTGGCGGGGGGATCACCGGAGCCGGGATCGCCCGGGAGAGTGCCCGACGTGGCTGGCGCACCCTCCTGCTGGAGCGGGATGATTTTGCCGGCGGCACCTCCAGCGTCAGCTCCAAGATGGTCCATGGCGGCCTGCGCTACCTGGCCCAGGGCCAGTGGCGCCTGACCCGGGAGGCCGCACAGCAAAGGGAGGCTCTGGTACACCGATGGCCGGATCTCATCACCCCCACGCCTTACTACTACCTCTACCAGCCCAACGACTGGCGCCAGAGGATAGCCTTACCCATCTGCCTGATGCTGTACCACTGGCTCTCAGGGGCCCCCTCCCACCATCGACCCAGCCACCATGATGCCGAAGCTCTGCGTGGGCGCTTCGCACCACTGGCGCTGCCTGACCATTCGCAGGCATGGCAATACTATGACGCCCTGTGCGACGACAGCGCCCTGGTCCTACGTACGCTCCAGGAAGCAGCGGTGCATGGTGCAGAACTCAGCCACTACACACCGGTAACGGGCCTACTACGCCGGCAGGGAAACGTATGTGGTGTTTGCGTACGAATCGCGGAGCAGGAGAAGCCATTAGAAGCGTCGATGGTGATCAACGCCACCGGCGTGTGGGCGGATGCTCTGGCTCCACTGCCGCCGGGTTGCCGACTGCGGCCCCTTCGTGGCAGCCACCTGATGTTCCACCGCCGGGATCTCCCCCTGGCGGCGGCCCTGACGCTACATCATCCCAAGGATAATCGGGTGGTGTTCTGTTACCCCTGGAGGGGCCACAGCGTCATCGGCACCACAGATCTGGATCACCTGGCGGATAAGTCAGAGCCCGCCCGCATGAGTTCCGCCGAGCGTGATTACCTGATGGCCCTGCTGCCACAGTTGGGCCTGAAGACTGATCTTCCGGTGCTGGCCAGCTGGTCCGGACTCAGGCCCATCTTGCAACCGCTCAACACCAAACAGACCCCCTCTTCCGCCAGCCGCGAGCACCTGGTGTGGGAGGAGTCGGGTCTGGTCAACATCACCGGCGGGAAACTGACCACCTTCGTCCCCATGGCCGACGAGACCCTCGCCCTGGCCGAGTCTCAGGGACGGCTGCCTGCGGCCCGGCCAGCAGAGGACCAGGTCCTGGGTCCTCCACGGCTGGAACCGGGCACCGCCATCGGTGACAGTGACATCCAGGATTCCACCCTGAGCTACTGGGCAGAACACGGCGCCATCGTTCAGTTGGCGGATCTGCTGGTGCGTCGTACCCGGCTGGCCTGGACGCTCGGCCCGGATTTAGAACGGTTTCAAGGCCCGATACGAACCGCTTGTCAAAAACAGCTGGGGTGGTCCGACTCCCACTGGCAGGCTCAGTGGCAGGGGATGCTGGCCCAATCCTGCTCAGCAGAATACGCCGCGTCCGAAACTGGGCCCATGACACTCTCGCGGTAAGCCATCACGGGCTAACCGGGTCGAAGCGCAGCAGCAGGAATCGATGCTGAGGCGTACGCTCAGCCGCCTCTCCCTTACGCCACCAAGAGATTACGCCCGATGAATCGCCTGCTGACGGTCCCGGCGCTCTGCGTCCGGGTCTTCCACACTGGGGGTCTGCGCGATCTGAGCCTGGTAGGAAAGGGGCAAGCCCAGCTCTCTGGCGCCCTGCAGCACATGGGCCTGGTACCAGTCAAAGGGTTGTAAGCTGAAGTCATGTCGCGTCGCGACGTAGAGAAACGCTGTGGGCGCCCCCTCCCCCGGGAGTAGCAGGGAGCGGTGACAATATCCCTGCCCCACCCCTTCAATGCGATCCAGGGTCGCCTTGGCCAGATCATCGATCCAGTAGAGGGCACCCCAGAGCCGGTGGCGAGGGTCGCCGGTATAGAAGGCATCGCATTTCCCGCTGCCATCCTGGCCGACCTTGTGAAAACGCAACTGGTATCCGGCCAGAGCCAGGGCGCCAAGCCGCCGCGCGCCGGCCACCCGGGCAGCGAGCCGACGGCTGGACATGTTTGAGCCGTACGCGTAGTAATACATCTCTTCTCCATCCACATGTTCCTGTCCAGCGTAACAAACAGCCGCCAGGACAAACAAAGTTGTTGCCAACATGCAACCCGACCGATATAGTCTCTCCTCCTTCCTATCCCAACAGGGATCTGGCAGCGCCCTCCCGGCGCGGCCCATGCCAAACGGCATGGAGAATGAGCAAGCTGAATTAACGCAAGACGATGCGCCACAAGGGTGATGTGCGCGCCCATCTGACCAACCTCGATTCCTCTCTAGAGCGTTTTAAGACCCTTCGTCGTACGGTAACTCGGCTTATTTAACCCTATGCTCAATGCACTGCGTTTGAGCCTGATTAAGTGAGTTTTATATGACCGTAACCATTAACGGTGCCACCGTGACCATCGCGTACCCGGTGCACTCCATCTCGGTACACAAGAACCGGGTCGCCTTCGAAGATGCCCAGGGCGGCAAGCATGCGGAACTGAACAGCGCCCAGCAGCGCCGTGATTTCATCGACCTGCTAACCCATAACTGAGTCCTGAAACGCCCGCCGCCCCGCCACGCTTTATCATGGGAATCCTGCCCGGTAACCGGATCGGAATCGCGGCAGGGGGGCACGAGGCCTGATATACTGCCGCCAATTTCATACCGAGGTACCCGCCATGAGCGCCGACAACATTAAAAGTTTTTACAGCCAGAACAGCGAGCAACGCTACGACCTCGTGATTGCTCAAGCCAAGGCCCAGGGCAATCTATGGACGCTGGCTGACGACCAGGGATGCGTCATCGTTGAATCCGGCAAGGATGAGCAGTGTCTGGTGGTTTGGCATGACGAAGCGATCGCCCAGGACTGGGCTCAGAACGACTTCGACGGCTGCCGTCCCCTGGCGATCACCCTGGACGACTTCATCGCCAAGTGGGCCCCCGGTATGACCCAGGATGGCTTTGATGTGGCCGTTGCTCCCAGCCTCGCCGGCGAAGGGATCGTGGTCGCGCCCCAGGAACTGGCGGACGACCTGGCCTAAGCCCCGGCAACGCGCCTTTCAATAAAAAACGCCACAACCTCCGGGTTGTGGCGTTTTTTTGTCGCTAAGAAGCCGGCCCCTGCCCGATGAAGCAACGGGATAATGGTCACCGACTCTACATCCGCCGTATTTCATGTTATCCCTAATAGAGAGGCAGTAAGGACGCAGGCGCAGGATAGTACCCCATGCAGAACACCTATATTCCCGAACTGATGCACTGGTACCAGAGTGGCCAACTAAGAACCATTCAGGGCCACCAACTTTTCTATGGCTTACAGGGCGAGGGGCCTGTGCTTGTCCTGCTGCACGGGTTTCCCTCCTCCAGTTGGGATTGGCAATACCTGCTGCCGATGCTGACGCCTCACTACCGGGTGCTCTACCTGGATATGTTGGGCTTTGGGTTCAGCGACAAACCACGTATCGGCTACGGGATCCATGAGCAGGCGGACCGCGTCCTGGCCCTGATGCAGCATCTCAGCCTCAAACATGCCCACCTGCTGGCCCATGACTACGGCGATACGGTGGCACAGGAGCTCCTGGCGCGGCAGCGCCGGGGCAACAGCCCGGTCTACTGGCACTCCTGTGCCCTGCTTAATGGTGGCTTGTTTCCGGAAGCCCATCACCCCCTCAAGGTGCAGAAACTTCTCGCCGGTCCACTGGGGCCGCTGATAGTCCCGCTGCTGAGCCGCAAGCGCTTTGAACGCAGCATGATGCAGATCTGGGGCAATACCCCCCCGTCCCAAAATACGTTGCTGGGGATGTGGCAACTGCTCAACTACCACAACGGCACCCGTGTGATGCCGAAACTGCTGAGCTACATGGAACAGCGTCGCCTCTCCCGTGCCCGCTGGGTCAATGCCTTGAGCACCTGCCCGGTACCCCTGATGCTGATCGATGGCACCAAAGATCCCATCTCCGGCGAGTCCCTGGTGACACGCTTTCGTCAGCTTTGCCCGAACGCAGAATTAGTCACGCTGGAGGGGGTAGGCCACTACCCACAGCTGGAAGCCCCTGAGCAGGTGTTCGAGGCATACCAAGAGTTTCGTGCCCGACTGGAACAGAACGAAACGGTCAGCCATTGGGCCTGACCAGACTCAGGACTGAGCCCGCTCCGCGCCACGGTCGGCACGCAGGACCAAAATCACGATGTAAACGAATCCAAGGGGGGGAAGAAAACTCAGTAGCAGCGCGGTGAGGATAATGCGCCAGGAGTGTTCACTGCACTCGTTAGCGAGGTAGGCACTGAAGCCCACCACCATTACCGTAGAAATCAGCAAAAAATGAACCCAAAACTCCGTCAATAATGCCATGCGATCCTCCTTTTCTATCGCTCATGTATGCACTATATCAGTCAAACTGGCCCCTGTGGGGCCTGATTCGGTGGCCGAAGGTTATCCTTCCATTACTTGATTTATTCATATAAGACAGATAAATAGCTACAGTACCATCACAGTCGCCAGCATCAGCATCAGTCCCATGCCAAGGATGTCCGTAAAGGTTGAGAGGAAGATGCTGCTGGCCATGGCGGGATCGGCGCCAAAACGTTTCAACGTCAACGGCACCAGAACACCGAACAGGCCGCTGCCCACACAGGCACCCACCATGGCGATAAGCACCACCAACCCAAGCATGAGCGGACTGGCGGCACCGGTCATCCAGGCATAGAGGCTCATGGCAACGGCCGCCACCACACCGACGAAAAGACCATTTAACGCCCCCAGAGCGATCTCCTTGGCCAACAGGCGACGAATGGGAAAATTCGCCAGTTCCCCCAGCGTCATCCCCCTTAGGGTGATCGCCAGAGCCTGGCTGCCGGTGTTACCACTTTGACCGGCCAACACCGGCAGAAACACCGCCAGGGCGACGATCTGGGCAATGGTATCCTCAAACAACCCCACCACGAACGCCGCCGCGAAGGCCGTAAGCAGGTTGACCTGCAGCCAGGGGTGGCGTTTGACAAAGGCTTCCCGCACCGGCGTTACCAGCCGCTCCTCCTTGCTGATCCCCACCATGCTGCCACTTTGGGCCATGGTTTCCCGGGCCACCTGCTCAAACAGCTGCCAGCCAAACACCAGCCCCACCAGCTTTCCATCACCGTCGGTCACCGGGTAGAGGCGGTAATGACGCTTCAACGCGGACAATATTGCCGAAAAGATGGGGGTCTCCGGGGAGAGCGCAAAGGGCTCCGGGGTCATGATCTCCTCCATGGTCTGACCCGGGCTCGCCAGCAGCAGCTCCCGCATCACCACCACCCCCAGCAGACGCTGCCCCTTATCGACAATATAGAGGTAGGTGATCCCGGTCACCGGCAGGGTATGCACCAGGTAGTCCAGTGCCCCAGCCACCGTGGTTTCCGGCCCCACCACCCCCACCGGCGGCGACAGCAGATCCGCCACCGTGGTTGGCGAGGCTAAGGTGATCGCTTCGGTGGCCAGTTCACTCTCATCGGTCATCGAGCGCTCCCCGGTCAGCATGGATGCCACCAGCAACGCCTGCTCATGGGGCAACTCGGAGAGTTTTTCGTGTATGTAGATGGGGGCCTTGCCCCGCAGGAGCCGCGCGGCCACCGCCGGTGTCAGCGATTGCCAGGTATCGCCTTCCGGGCTCACCCCCGGCCCGGTATCGTCCCCAATTACGCCGTCCTGGCGCGGGTCTGAGCCTGTCGTCATGATCGCGTTCCCATGGTCAAAGGGTTAGCCTTAAACGTAGCGTTAATCGCCGCAACTCAGGTACCTTGGTAAGAAGTTCCCTCTTTCAAGTCACCAAGGACTCCCCATGCTGCTCTACGAGATGGCCATCACCCCGAGTGCCAAACGCGTCAATCTCTTCCTGGCGGAGAAGGGCCTGGAGATCCCGCGAAAAGAGATAAACGTGCGCGCCGGCGAGAACCTCAAGTCGCCCTTTTGCGACCTGGGGATCACCGGCAAGATCCCACTGCTGCAGCTGGATGACGGTACGGTGATCGAGGAGTCAGTGGCGATCTGCCGCTACCTAGACCAACTCTACCCGGATGATCTGGCACTGTTCGGCCGCGGGCCGCTGGAGCAGGCCCAGGTGGAGATGTGGCAGCGCATCGTCGAACAGCGTGGCCTGGAGATGGCCGCTCAGGCTTTTCGTCATCTCAGCGGTGTCTACCGGGACAGAGAGAACTGCGTGGCCGACTGGGGAACCGAAGCCAAGTTGAGGCTGGAGCAATTTTTGCCCAAGCTGGATTGGCGGTTGAGCCAAACTCTCCACGTCGCCGGTGAGCACTTCAGCATCGCCGACATCACCGCCCTGGCGCTTTGGAGCATGCTGGCACGGCTGGATCTGAACGATACCCCCTATCCGCACCTGTCCGCCTGGGCAGCCCGCCTGCAACAGCGGCCAGCGGTGCGGGCGATCATGTCGTCCTGACAGCAGCAGCGGGATCCGCTATACTCCGCCGCCCAAAATTCCAGGCAGCAGTGTAAGCAGGCAGCAGTTCACCATGACGGTTCAAATTGGTCTCACTAACCCCAAAAGCCCCAGCAACATCGGTGCCGTAATGCGCGCCGCCGGCTGCTACCAGGCGGACGCGGTGTTCTACAGCGGTGAACGCGCTGTCCGCGCCATGAAATACCATACCGACACACAGAACGTGGCAGCGTCTATCCCCCTACGCCATGAGGCGGACCTGCTGTCGGCCATTCCGGCAGACGCCAAACTGGTGTGCGTCGAGCTGGTGGAGGGCGCAACCCCCTTGCCTCATTTTGACCACCCGGAGCACGCCTTCTACCTGTTCGGGCCGGAAGATGGCAGCCTCAGCCAGGCGGTGATCGATCGCGCCGACGCCGTGGTCTACATCCCCACCGTCGGCTGCATGAACCTGGCGGCCACGGTGAACGTTTTGCTCTACGACCGCCTCGCCAAGGGGCACGGCCAGGTTCAGGCCGGTGATGCGCTGATCCGGCAAAGCCGGGATACCAATAATCGGGCTCGCGTTCCCGCCAGTGCCGATCCCGCCCAGATAGGGTAATCAGTGCGATCCCCTGTCATAGCGGACATCACCGCAGTTTGGGAGGCATCACCGCAGCTGAGGGGCAGAGGATGCGCTTCGTCCGACGCCTTGCAAAGGGGCATGTTCATCTCGACCCCAACTACCGCTCGGATTATTGTGTGTACACACCGAGTCGCCGAATCACCGGATATCAACGCCACGAGCGTTCGCTGATAGTCAATCCGCTGACGGTATCAGCGCGATTTTTGCATCGTCGATGTCGCCCATGACAAACAGAAACGCCGTCGCGTGAGCGACGGCGTTTCGTATCAGTAAGAAGGTAAATCATTCGAGAAGCCCTGTTACCAGGCTGCGACTGGCGGACCTCCCGAGATCGGCAGCCCCTCTCTTTGTGGCTATTTTGCCTTCCAGTTTGGTGCCCGCTTCTCGGCAAACGCCAGGGCCCCCTCTTTGGAATCCTCTGTCTTCATCAGCCACTCGAACGCTTCATGCTCAAGGTTGACGGCCTCGGGCAGGGGCTTATCCAGACCCTGCAGAACCACAGACTTCATCTTTTGTACCGCCAGCGGCGCGCTCTTAATGATTTCACCAGCAATCTTTTCGCAGGTTGCCATCAGTTGATCGGCCGGCACCATGTGGTTAATCAGGCCCAGGCGATACGCTTCCGCGGCGTCAATACGATTCCCGGTGTAGAGCAGTTCAAGCGCGTTCCCCAAGGGGATAACCCGGGGCAGACGCTGCGTTCCATGACCGCCGGGGATCCAGCCAAGCCGGATTTCGCCGAAGCCGAAGTGGGCATCCTCAGATGCCACCCGAATATCGGCCCCCAGTGCCTGCTCAAGCCCGCCACCATTACAGTGGCCATGGATGGCGGCGATCACCGGCTTGCTCAGGGTCAGCAAACGGGGATAGAGACGATCTTCGAAGCCATCTGCCTCAGGGGACTTCACCCATTTGACGTCCGTCCCCACACAAAAAGCCCGCCCTTCACCGCTGAGGATTCCGACCCGTAAGGAGGGATCGCTATCCAGCTCGTCCCAGGCATCCGCGATGGCGTTATACGTATCACCATCGCAGGCATTCAACACATCCGGGCGATTGATCTTGACATGGACAATGCCATTGGACTTTTCGACGATAACCTTTTGCATAATATTTCCTTTAACACGTAGTAATTAATCGGTGTTCTGTAACCTTTGTTCAGGCTCAAACAAGCCAGAGGTCGCAATAGGGCGAACGAATCGATGGGCCGAGAGGTCTTCGTTGTTGACGTTAAAATAAACGATCACCAGATCCCGCGCGGGTGACACGTAAAGCCCCTGCCCCATCAGGCCAAACTTCATCATGTCCCCATCCGGCCAGATGAGATCCCACTGCCGGCTGTTGGCGATGAAATCCTCCGTACCAACGCGATCCGCGAACACGGGGCCATCAAACCCGGCCATCATAAATTCGTGGCTTCGCACCTCTTCACGAATGCGCTTGAGGATCGCGTCCGAGACCACCTTCTCGACTGCCGTCTTATCCCAACTCGGTGTATAGAGCATGCCGAAGCGGGCAAAATCCCTGAGATTGCTCGATACCAGTCCGTGTGCCGCCGCGATACCGTCCGGCGTCAGGTGGATCTGCAACACGCCCTCGGCACCCACTTTCGACCAGACCCGGCGGTCGAAGATCTGGGCCCAGCGTTCACCCTCAACCGCCTCGGCCAGGATCACCAGCATCTGCGTCAGGCCGGAGGCATAATGGAAAGCCAAACCGGGCTCGGTTTTCTTCGGCGTGCTCCTGAGCACATCCCTGAGCGACTCCACTCCCCGCGTCTCGTTCTCGAAGCCAAACTCAGACTCGTAAACCCGGCGTGCAATGTTATCGGGTTCGAAGCGTGACTCCGTGGTGTCCTCCAGATCCATGCCGCTGGCCATATCCATGACATCCCGAGTGGTGACGCCATCCCAGTCCGTGCCCTTGAAATCGGTCAGGTACTTGGTGATGGGCGCGTTCTCGTCGATTTTTCCTTCGCTGATCAGTTGATCGATCACCAGGCTGGCCATCGGCTTGGCACAGGACATCCAGAGATGATGATCTTCGGGCCGCAGCCGTGGATACTTTTCGTAGACGATCTCGCCCTTGTGAACCACGAGAAACGCTTGGGCAAAATCCGCCTGCTGGAGGAACTGGTCCAGGGTCAAAGACCCCTTCAGCTTACTGACCTCCATCATCGGCGCCTTTACGGCGCCGATCTCCGGCATCGGATTGTGCGCCAACGGCATGACGCCCGGCCGCGAGGGGAGGATAGCGGTGGGCAAAAATTCAGATACCCGGACATTGAAATAGGCGGACACATCCCCGCCGGTGAACAGTTCGTTGTAACTGGCGTCACGGGTCTTTTTCTCTAGCGCCATCGGAAACCCGTCGACGAACTCGATCAGGGGGGTCGGTTGCTCCGCGGAAACCGACGGCGTGCAGAATAAACTGCCCGCCAACAGGCAGAAACAGGCGCGCTTAGCTTGGTAGCTTCTCATGGGTTTTTAACCTCTTCCTCTCGCTTAAGGGCGCGTTAAACGCCTGGGCTTCTATTGGTATTTCACGCTTTAGGGGCCCCGTCAGCCCCAAGCATCGGCAGCGTTTCACGCAGCTTCGCCTTGGCGATCCGATCCAGGGTTGAACGCGGGAACTCACTGACAATATGCACGGCTCTTGGAACCTTGAAGTCCGCCAGCTTTTCAGCGCAATGCGCGATCACCCGCTGGCTCAGCGCGTCGGCAGGCAGCGATTGGCTAGTCTCGTTTGGGCGAATAAACGCCACTGGCACCTCCCCCAGCATCTCGTGTTTCTGGGCCACCACCGCACACTCAAGAACAAGGTCGGTTTCATTGATCACCGTCTCAATCTCCAGTGCTGCCACATTCTCCCCACCGACACGGAGCATATCTTTGTCGCGGTTGACAAAGTAAAACCATCCCTGCTCGTCAGTGCGGACAATGTCGCCAGTGTCCAGTGCGCCGCTGGCATCAAATGCCTCCTTGGTCTTTTCCGGGTTCCGGTAGTACTCCTTGAACAGAGAAACCCCTCTCTCCCCGCGAATGTAGAGCAGGCCCTGTTCTCCCGGCCCCGCCAGGGTGCCGTCCTCTTTACGAACCTCGACGTCGTAAAGCGGAGACGGCCGGCCCATGGTGCCGGCGGGCCCCGGATGATCTGGATCCGTGAAGATGCAGGCGGACAAGGTTTCCGTCATTCCCCAAAGGGCCAGCGTCTGCACGCCGAACTCCCTCTCCGCATCGGGTAGACGCTCGAGCCCAACCAAGACACGCACCTTGTGTTTGGGCACCGGCCGACCTTTCAGCGCTTTGAAGGAGAACGGGATCATTGACGCCCAGGTCACCCCATGGGCGGCGCAGGCATCCCAGAATCGCGATGCGGAAAACCGGGGGTGCACCACCACGGTACCGCCGGACCATAGAGCCGACAGCAGGGTGATCTGTGCATTGGCGTGAAACAGCGGCATGTAGAGCAGGGTGACATCTTCGCGCCGCAGTCGCAGGTTGGTCGCCATCGACCTGCCGGCCCAAAGGGCATTGGCATTGGTCCAGAGCGTGGGCTTGGGCTTGGACGTGGTTCCGGAGGTGAACTGGACGGCGAAATCACGCTGCGGCTCTGGTTTCAGTGACGGCACCGGGGCATCAGCGAACACGGCATTAAAGGGCTCCGCCTCGTTTGCTTCGGCCCCATCTTCGGCCTTGGGATCCCCGGTCATGATCATGGGTACGGCTTTACCGCAGGCATCACGCACCACCTTTGCCAGTGATGGCTGGGTAATGACGCAAACGGGCTTCATCACCTCAGCGAAGTAGCGGACATTCTCCGGCACCGAGCGGGTATTGGTGGTCACCGGAATGGCACCAACATAGGCGCAGCCGAACCAGGCAGTGAGGAACTCCGGAGAGTTATCGAAGTGCATGAGCACAAAGTCGCCCAGCCGAACCCCTCGCGCATGCAGCCCCGCAGCAAAACGTTTGGCGGCATCAGCCAGCTCCCTGTAACTCCAACGGCGATCCTTTCCATCGAAAGGTGCCCAGACGACGGCGGTTTTGTCCGGCTGGCGCTCGGCCCACTGGTCGAGCAGCCAGGTCACGTCCATACCTCGGAACGCATCAAGCTTTGAATGGTGACCGACCTTTGTCTCCATCAAATACTTTCCTTTTAACAAGACAATGGAAATTCAGCGATAAACGGCTGTTTCCAGTCATGCCCCTTTCCCGAAGGCGGCACAGCCGTCAAATCTCAAACGTAACCCAGACCCATGGGCTATATCCCCAACCCGACTTGTCTGTGCCCCTGCTGCATCGATCAGGACAGGGGCAGCGCAAACCGGTTCAGGGATGTCTTTTTTCAACGTAAATCACGTGGTGGGCGACACAGACCACCTCATCATTTTGGTTGGTCGTGATCTTCTCTTCCGTAATCAGTCCGTGACTGGGCTGCTTGGGGTGGTCGCGCTTATCGATGACGGTGATCTTCACCTGGATGGTATCGCCAGCGAAAACCGGCTTCGGATAGCGGATCTTGTCATACCCGTAGGACATCCCATGCGGGTTCAGTGGCTCGCCCTGGATACACAACCCGGTGCTGATGCTGAATGTCGCATTGCCGTGGATAATCGGCTCTTTGAAGGGCTGTGTCTTACACCACTCCGCATCTGTGTGGTGCGGCATCCAGTCACCGGAGTGCATCGCATGCATGACGAAATCCGCTTCGGTAATCGTCCTGCCTGCGGTTGTCCGGGTCTCCCCAATCTCGAAATCTTCGAAAAATTTCGCAACCTCTTTGTACTTAGCAACTTCCGCCATTTCAAAATCCTGTCTGATGTTCTTGTCTTACCCGTATCTGGTAGTCCGTCGCAGGTGCCCCTTTCTGGGGCACCATCGGCGTTTACGCAGTCCCAGACACTCTTCGCCTGACCCAAGTCTTAGCCTGGATACCCCCCGTTTAGGCGGTAGGCGTTCTTCTTGTCGCGTAGAGGATGTGTTCAACAAACGCAACGGTTTCGCCACGCTGGTTGGTGGTCGTCTCGGTTTGCGTCAAAAGACCATGAGTCTTGCTTTTCGGGTGGTCCTTCTTATCGGTGATTTTCACCTCTACCTTGATGGTATCCCCGGGGAAAACCGGAGCGGGATAGCGGATTTTGTTGTACCCGTACGCCATGATGTTCGGGTTCTCCGACGACGACTGGAAGATCAAACCTGTGCTGATGCAGAAGGTCATGTTGCCGTGAGCAATCCGGTGCTTGAACGGTTGTGACTTGGCAAACTCTTCGTTGGTGTGGTGGGGCTGCCAATCACCGGAATGCATCGCGTGCATCACGACATCGGTTTCGGTGATGGTTCGAGCATTGGTCACAAATGACTCACCAATTTCGAAATCTTCAAAAAATTTGTTTTCTTCGCTCATCGCTTTTGCCTCGTTTCATTTCATTTCAAATCTGGGTTTTCGGCTTCCCGAAAGAAACCGCAATATAGGAGAGTGGCGGGCCTGGCTGACTCTGCTGTCAGTCGCGCTATCGCGCTCGTATCACAGGCCCGTTCGTCGCGATTAACGCGGCAAGCCTACGGCATGGCCCTCAGCCATTGCCTTAATCTCATCTTCGCTGTACCCCAGCGCCTTGAGTTCAGACATGGTGTGTTCGCCGATCCCCGGTGGGTTCTGTGGTTTGACCTTCTCGATACCGTTACCCCGAACCTGGATAGGACTGTCGATGGTACGGACCCCGTCTGCGCCCTCCACTTCCGGGAAGCAACCGTTAGCAATCATGTGCTCGTCCTGAGTACACTCAGCAGTGGTTTGAACCACACTGAAATTGACGTGGAAATTTCTCAGGCGCTCAGCCACTTCGGCCAGATCATGGTTGCCGATGATCTTCTGCATCTCGTCGAACAGTGCCTGGTGGTTCTTACCCCGTAATTGCGGGGTCGCGAACCTTTCATCCCCTTTGAGATGGTCGGCGCCAAAGGCATCGCGCAGGTTATCGACGTTATTGGGGTTAAGTTCCACGATGATGACGTAGCGATCATCCCGGGTTTTGAACACCCCACCGGTCACCGGGTTTGGCCACTCGGTACGGCTGAACTTCTTCATCGGCGGCGCGCCAACAAGCGCGGCCTGCATCAGAGAGCCATTCGCCCAGAGCCCGTTGTTCATCAGGGATGTGGACACCTCTGAGCCCTCCCCGCTGCGCTCCCGATGGAAAAGACCGGTCATCACGGCACTGAACAGGGCGGTGGCGGTGTTCATGTCACCGGTTCCCACCGGCAGGGGCACAGGAGAACCATCTTTGGGACGCAGCTCTTCCATAATGCCGGTACGGGCATACCAGGCGGTCATATCGAAACCGGGGGCATCCTTGTCAGGACCCTCCAGGCCAAATCCATTGATCGACGCGAAAACAATCTTGGGATTGACGGCCTTGATGTCGTCAAAGGTGTGGTGCAAGGCTTTTTGAACCTTGTGGGGTGAGTTGGTCAGGAAAACATCTGCGGTGGCAGCCAGTTTGAGCAGCACCTCTTGTGCCTTGGGGTCTTTGAGGTTCAGCGCAATGGATTTCTTGGACCGGTTTTGAATGTAAGTGGTCCACGGGATCTGGCTCGGTGGCAAGCCCGGGGTCATGTGCCCATAGCGCCAAGGGTCGCCGCTGGGCGGCTCAATCTTGATCACCTCGGCGCCAAGATCGGCGAGAATCACACTTGCGGATGGGCCCGCCGCCATGGAAGCGACCTCAATGACTTTAATGCCCTCAAGAACTTTTGACATCGTTGATGTTCTCCTTGCTGTGCAGTAGGAGGCGAACCAGGCAGGGTGCAGTCAAGTTTCAGAAAACAGAACTGGTTTACACCACGCCAAGAGCCTCAAAAAAGAAACCGGCGAATGAGCGTAACGCTCATGAATCTATAGCCAATCTTAGTCATCCTTGCTGACCGCAGGCTGAACAAGACTTCGTTCACTTTATGCGCGATTTTGATGCAAGCCAGTTCCCCAGCCGGCCTTCCCACAGATTTCAACTTCTGCACAGAGGCAAAAAAATGCCGCAAGGGCTGCTCTCCCTCGTTTGTATGAAAACCCCAGATCCGAACGGCCTCAGCTGACATCGCTCTGACTGATTCAACAGGCCGCATCTGAGTATCTGAAAGCTTTGTTTGGTGGGTGAGTGCCGGCTCTTTCCCCTGCTGACCACCTTTTAATAATCTGAAATCCCTCTCTTTTTACTACCCTTACACACTGGTCACTGCATTGGGCTAAGACAGGCCAGCAGTGCCCCCAACCGGGCCGACTAACCCATGCGTTAGCCTGTGGTTTTTTGCCAACTGCGGGTCGTCATACTTTTGATTCCAATAAGCACGGAGATGTCATCATGAAGCGCTCGAATTTCTGGGTTATGGGAGCCCTCCTGCTTTGCCTTCCGTCCATCTCGACCGCTCAAAACACCGGACAGGACGCCACACAGCCTCTCACCCGCTTTGATATCCGTTATCAGCACGATGCCCTGCCTTTCGACCTCTATCACAACAACTTCGATAACAAGAATGACACCGACACTATAGTGCTCCGCGCCGACGCACCGGTCTCTTTGGACGAAAATGGCACTTTGTATTTCAGGACCGACTTTCCATTTATCTCCAGCTCCTCATCCACCCCTGATCAGAACGGCAGTTTCGATCTCGGCAGTATCTACGCCCAAGCGATCTACATTGCGCCTGAGAAGTTTGCCATCGGTGGCAAATATATTTGGGGCGCGGGGCTGTCTGCGCAGTTGGGATCCGCCACCAATGGCAGGCAGAAAACCACCTGGATCCCGACTTTTGGCATGGCAATTCCCATCTATCCATTCGGCCAGGAACGTGGGGGTTCGGCATTTATTCCGATGTTTAAATACCTGATGGGCGACAGTGAGGCACTGCGCGGCGGTACGCTGACCTTCGATGAGATCAACGAGTTTCACTTCCTTCCCACCCTCAACTTCACACTGCCCTGGTCCTATTTCGAGGTATTTACGTTATGGGGCAATGAGGAGTGGCAATGGAGTTTCCAGGATGGGACCGTTCGAAACGAGCAAAAAAGCGGCGACTACTTCATCCCCTACGACATCACCATTGGCAAAATGATTGCCAACAACAACGTCATCATCTCGCTGAGTGCTGCCGGCCCCCTGCTCTACTCCGAAGGCTACAAGCAGTACGATCACCGGCTTATGTTCCGGCTCGGTTTCTTCTTTGGCCAATAAATGCCGTTGACTCTCGGCAACTTAAGCCAGGGGAGACAGGTCTCCCCAACCCGATATGGCAGCGCCAGCGCCAACCCGGCAACAACCTGTCCAAAGGTCGCCCCGGTTTCAGTTGCGCAATAAATCCACTTGCGCCGACGCCTTTGGATCGTTAGGCTTCGGCGCTGCGATCATTTCCACCCCTTATACCCAGGACGTTCCCGTGCTTTCTACTGCCAACATCACCATGCAGTTCGGTGCCAAGCCGCTGTTTGAAAATATCTCCGTCAAGTTTGGCGAGGGCAACCGCTATGGTCTGATCGGGGCCAACGGCTGCGGTAAGTCCACCTTCATGAAGATCCTCTCCGGCGAGCTGGAACCCTCCAGCGGCAACGTCTCTGCGGATCCCAACGAGCGCATCGCCAAGCTGGGCCAGGACCAGTGGGCGTTCGAGGCGTACACGGTGATCGACACCGTGATCATGGGCCATAAGGAGCTATGGGAGATCAAGGCGGAGCGTGACCGCATCTACAGCCTGCCCGAGATGTCGGAAGAGGACGGGATGAAGGTGGCGGACCTGGAGGTCCAGTTCGCCGAGATGGACGGCTACAGCGCCGAAGCCCGTGCCGGTGAACTGCTGCTGGGTCTGGGTATCCCCGAAGATCTGCACTTTGGCCTGATGAGCGCCGTGGCGCCAGGCCTCAAGGTCCGGGTACTGCTGGCCCAGGTTCTGTTCGCGGATCCCGACGTGATGCTGCTGGACGAACCCACCAACAACCTGGATATCCACACCATCCACTGGCTGGAGCAGGTGCTCAACGAGCGCCAGTGCACCATGATCATCATCTCCCACGACCGTCACTTCCTGAACTCCGTCTGCACCCACATGGCAGACATCGACTACGGTGAGCTGCGCGTCTACCCGGGCAACTACGACGAGTACATGATGGCCGCCAGCCAGGCCCGCGAGCGCCTGTTGGCGGACAACGCCAAGAAGAAGGCACAGATCGCCGAGCTGCAAGGCTTCGTAGCCCGCTTCTCCGCCAACGCCTCCAAGGCACGTCAGGCCACCTCCCGGGCCAAGCAGATCGATAAGATCCAGCTCGAAGAGGTGAAAGCCTCCAGCCGCCAGAGCCCCTTCCTGCGTTTCGAGCAGGAGAAAAAGCTGTTCCGCCAAGCCCTCGAGGTCACCGGGCTGGCCCAGGGCTACGACGGCGAGCTGCTGTTCCAGGGGCTGGATCTTAAGGTCGACGTGGGTGAGCGGATCGCCATCATCGGGGAGAACGGCGTCGGGAAATCCACCCTGATGAACACCCTGGCCGGCGTGATAGCCCCCAAAGCGGGCGAGATCAAATGGTCCGAAAACGCCAACATCGGTTACTACGCCCAGGATCATGCCGAGGACTTCGCCACCGACATGAACCTGTTCGACTGGATGGCCCAGTGGTCCAGCGAAGGGTCAGACGAGCAGACCATCCGCAGCTTCCTCGGCCGCATGCTCTTTGGTCAGAACGACATCAAAAAGTCCACCCGGGTGATCTCCGGTGGGGAGCAGGGGCGCATGCTGTTTGGCAAGCTGATGATGCAAAAGCCCAACATCCTGTTGATGGATGAACCCACCAACCACATGGATATGGAGTCCATCGAAGCGCTCAACACCGCGCTGGAGGAGTACCAGGGCACCCTGCTGTTTGTCTCCCACGACCGGGTATTTGTCTCCTCAGTGGCGACCCGCATCATCGAGCTCAAGCAGGATGGGATCACCGACTTCCACGGCACCTACGAAGAGTACCTGCGCAGCCAGGGGGTCGAGGGGTAATCCCGACGACCGCTACGCAAAACGCCCGCATCACTGCGGGCGTTTCTGTTTCTGGTCGCTCCTTTCGATTCAGGGCCAGGACGCCGGTTTGGTAAAGACCCAGTCCTGCCCCTTCACCGGCGTGTGGCAGTCGACACAGATGCCGTTGCCTTGGTTAAAGGGGGTCTGTTCCAGCCCCACCCAGCGGGCCCAGCCCCAGCCACCGCTGTCGGTAAAGCGTGCTGGGTCCTTAACCATAAACTCGGCATGGACGAACTGCTCCGGCCCCAGTGCGGCCGGCCACTGTTCCAGCGCTGCCGCCTTCCACACCACCTTGCCAAGCTTGGCCCCCGCCGGCCAGGGTCGGGTCTGGCCTGAACGGGCCGCCTCAACGGCGATATCATTACCGAGGATCACCCGGATGGTCTGATTATCGGTGCGTTGGGATACGGCGATGGTGCCCCACTGCTGCCAGCCTTGGGGATACTCAATTCCATGGGAGGGGCCGGGAACGGCCTCATCCGCCAGTAGGGGACTGGCCAAGAGCAGCGCAGCGACACCGCCACACAATAACGTTGCTCTCTTTCCCGCTACGCGTCCGCTTACGGCTCTCCCCGGCGCCCCAACCCTGCCTAACCACTGTTCAGTCACCTTTCTCATCACTCGGTCTCCCTATCCACTCGTTTAAGCTGCTCAACGAAACGCTCGAACTCTCCATTACTGGGCGAGTCCACCTTGTAGCTGTTGTGAAACAGCAGCGTCAGCGTTACCGTCCCGTTACCCAGGGTCAGGGTGTAACCATCAAACCCGCTGTTGGCCACCAGCCCCTGCCAGTGGTGATTATCCCCACGGCGCTCACCGTGGCGGATCACCTTGTCAAACACGCGCAACACCAGCCGAGTATCCAACGTATTCTGCATCGACGATGCTCCCTTTAGCCAAATGGGCGTTGCTACCTAGCGTAGTCACCCCTCTTTGCTAACGTCACCCCTAAGCGATCAGCGCCCCTATCTTGAGGGGATCCCGACCCGCCATCTCACTGCACTGCGCCAGCAGAAGTTCACCACAGGCGATGGCATCCACCAGGGCATTGTGGCCGGGGTAAACCGGCAAACCGTAACGTTCTCGACAACTGCCGAGGCGCAAGCCATCCCCGTGGGGGGTCGCACCGCGACGGGCGAAACGTTGCTGCTCCAACAGCAGGGTATCGATGAACAGCAGCGGCGGACGTTCCCCGAAGCACTCCAGGAATCCACGGCGCAAGAATGCCCGGTCAAGGGTGGCGTTATGACAGATCACCACCCTGCCCGACAACCGGGGAAGCAGTTCGGTCAACGCCTCGCACAGGGGCAACCCCTGCGCCATATCCCGGTCCCGGATCCCGTGGATGGTGCAGCTCTGTCCCACCTCACCGTCGATGCGCACCAACTGGTGCCAGGCGTGCGCCAGCTGCACGCGGCCGCCATCGATGGGAACCGAGGCGATGGAGAGGATCCTGTCCCGTTGCGGGTCCAGCCCGGTGAGCTCCAAGTCCAGGGCAAGCAGGGGCGCCTCCCGGTAGTCCCGGCCCAACTGCGGCCTTTCAGCCCGGTAGTAGGGTGTCAATGCCGGGTGGCGACTGCGCCGTCGGTACCAGAAGTGACGCCAGGCCGCCCTCATAGGCTTCGTCCATATTTCAGCTTAATCCCATCCTGGGCGCGGGCTACCACCGCAAACGCATCCTTGAGCTGGTGCCGAGTCAGGCCGGAGATCTTCGACGTGGGCAGCCAGTTACTGGGGCTCTCCCCCTCCTGCACCTGGCGCCCCTGGTTCTGCAGCCGCAGCGCGGCGATGAACTCCTGGGCATCCACCAGGTTCAGTGCATCCTTGCGGCTAAGCAGGCCGGCGTTCATCGCCGCCTGGATCCGCTTCGGCGTACTGATCTCGCTGCTGCCACAGGCCAGAGCATACAAGCGCGCGATGTCGTTGATGATCGCCAGTCCCTTATGCTTGAGATCCAGCGCCTTGCGCTGGGCACCGTCTCGCTCCAACACCAGCTGGCGAAAAAACCCCAGTGGAGGAACCGTCTTGGCGGCGTTGCCCGCCATCATTGCTAGGAAGATCTGGTTGTCCTGACACTGCGCCAGAACCGAACGCTGAAGCTGCTCCCCCAGTGCGGTGCGCCCCGCCACCGGGCGCAGATCGAAAAAGATGCTAGCGTGCATTACCGCCATCGGCTCCGGCTCCCGAGTCCAGCGTTCGAACTGCCTCTGCCACTGGGCCAGGGAGAGGCACCACTTGGGGTTCATCGCCATGATTTCGCCGGGACAGTGGACGTAACCCGCTTCATTCAGGCCATCGCAGACGTAACGGGCCAGGGACAGGAAGTAGTCACGCTCCACCTCATCGGGCTCCCGGGCCAGCAACAGGCCGTTATCCTGGTCCGACTTGCCCGCCTGATCCATCCTCGCCTGAGAACCAAACGCCAGCCAGCACCAGGGAAAGGGGGCCTCGCCGAGCTCCACCTGGCCCAGGTCCAGCAGACGCCGGGTCAAGGTATCGGTCAGCAGAGTCAACACCCGGCCGATCTCCTCCGCCCGGGCATCCGCCTGGATCAAACGCTGCATCAACAGGGGGAACTGGCCCGCCAGCTTGATCAGGCTCGCCCTGTCCTTCTGGCGCTCCAGCTCGCCGATCAGGTGAAGCGGATCGTTGCGCTGCAGCCGCACAATATCGGTGCTGGTAAGCACCCCCACGGCGCGCCCCTCCTCGGTCACGGGAAGGTGATGCACGTTGTGCTGGCTCATGACCAGTACCGCCTCGAACAGCAGCGTACTGGGCGCCACCGACACCGGCTCCGCTGTCATCGCTTCCGCCACCGCCAGGTCGCACCCCTTGCCCGGAGCCAACACCCGGTTGCGCAGATCCCGGTCGGTGAGGATCCCGCTCAGCCGCTCCAGCTCGGTGACCAGCAGGCAGCTGACCCGGGCCTCGCTCATTCTCTGTGCCGCCTGCTGAACCGTCATCTCTGGGCCGATACACTGCGGCGGCGAGGCCATCACGGAGCTGACTCGAGCGGTACTCTGGTGATCCCGGGCCAGGTAGCGGGCCGAGTGGCGCAACCGCTCCGCGTGCTTACGGTTGAAGAAGCGATCAAACTCGCGACTCTGCGCCCGAAGCTGACGAAAACTGCGCTCATTGAGGATGTACACCAGCCCATCCTCCAGCACCCGCACCACGGTGCTGACCGGCTCCCCGGTCAACAGCGAGGGGAAGCCGAAGTAGTCCCCCTCCCCCAGGCGGTCCAGCAGGTCCCCCTGCTGGCTCTGCACTTCGAAGGCGCCGTTGCGGACGATGTAGAGATGCGGGTTATCACTGTCCACCGGCACCTCGCCCTGGGCCTTGGCAAAGTAGGCGATCTCGATGCCCCGGGCCGCCTGTGCCAGTTGCTCCGGACTCAGGCAATCGAAGGGCACCAGGGTGCCGATAAAGTCCTCGATGGGAGCCAACTCCGATGTGTTCATGTCTACCTCTCTGGATCCCTGTTAGAGTGGGTGAAAAATCAACGACAAGGAGACGTCATGCTGAATATTTTGCAAACCGGTACCCTGCTTTGCGGTGCCCTGCTGGTGCTACTGGCCATCATCACCTACCTGCGCCGAACCCACCAGTGGCAAGCCCTCTGGCAGGTCTGGGTGGGCCAGTTAAAAGACCTCAACCTGACGGAGTTCCGACTCTACCGCAGCGGCATCCTGTTGCTGTTTGCCGGTGTCCTGCTGCGCATCATCAACCTGACCCTGAACGGGTAACCGGCACAAAAAGGGCAACCCAACGGGTTGCCCTTTTGCCACTTTAAACCCCTGCCCCCTAGTGGTGCGTCGCGGCACCGGACCCTTTCGGGAAACGGATGCTCTCGACCATGTCCTGCACTTCGGTCGGCGCCTCGGCGGTTACCCGACTCACGGTAAAGGCCACAATGAAGTTCAGCAACATGCCCAGCGTCCCGATCCCCTCAGGGGAGATCCCGAACAGCCAGTTCTCCGGCGTATTGGCAATCAGCGGCTCGAAGAACACCCCTTTGTACGCCAGGATGTAACCCGCGGTGAAGGTAATGCCCACCACCATACCGGCAATGGCGCCCTCCTTGTTCATCCGCTTGGAGAAGATCCCCATGATGATGGCCGGGAAGAAGGAGGAGGCTGCAAGGCCGAAGGCGAAGGCGACCACCTGCGCCACGAAGCCCGGAGGGTTGATCCCAAGGTAACCGGCAATACAGATCGCCACCGCTGCGGCAATTCGGGCGTAGGTCAGCTCCTGCCGGTCGGTGATGTTCGGCATCAGGTTCCGCTTGAGCAAGTCATGGGAGATGGAGGTGGAGATCACCAGCAACAAGCCTGCCGAGGTGGAGAGCGCCGCCGCGATCCCCCCTGCCGCCACCAGCGCAATTACCCAGTTGGGCAGGCCGGCAATCTCGGGGTTGGCCAGCACCATGATGTCCCGGTCGATCTTCATGTTGTTGCGCTCGTCGTTGGAGTAGAACATCACCCCATCCTGCGCCAACTGTTCACCGGCAGGTCCCTTGGCGCTGACCGCCTCATCGGCAGCGGAGAAGCCAATCAAACCGGTCTTCTCCCAGTTACGGATCCACTGGGGACGCTCGGCGTAGGCGGTCCCCTGACCCGCAGGCCCGTTGATGGTATCGATCATGTTCAGGCGGGCGAAGGAGGCCACGGCCGGTGCGGTGGTGTAGAGCAAGGCAATGAACACCAGAGCCCAGCCCGCGGAGATCCGCGCATCGGACACCTTAGGTACGGTGAAGAAGCGCACGATAACGTGGGGCAGGCCCGCGGTACCCACCATCAGGGCGGCGGTGATGAAGAACACGTCCACGGTGGACTTGGAGCCGTCGGTGTATTCATTGAAGCCCAACTCCGTCACCAGGCCATCCAGCTTGGCCAGCACCGAGGTCCCCGGCTCCGCCAGGAGATCTGAGCCGAAGCCCAGCTGCGGCAGCACGTTGCCGGTGAGCATGATGGAGATGAAGACCGCCGGCACCAGGTAAGCGGTGATCAGCACCACGTACTGAGCCACCTGGGTGTAGGTGATCCCCTTCATACCACCGAGTACGGCGTAGAAGAACACCACCACCATCCCGATGATCACACCCATGGTCACATCCACTTCCAGGAAGCGGGAGAACACCACGCCCACACCACGCATCTGGCCTGCCACGTAGGTGAAGCAGACGAAGATGGCGCAAATCACCGCCACGGTACGGGCGGTTTGGGAGTAGTAACGGTCCCCGATGAAATCCGGCACGGTAAACTTGCCGAACTTACGTAGGTAGGGGGCCAGGCAGAGTGCCAGCAGCACATAGCCGCCGGTCCAGCCCATCAGGTAAACCGCGCCGTCGTACCCCATGAAGGCGATGAGGCCCGCCATGGAGAGGAAGGAGGCCGCCGACATCCAGTCCGCCGCCGTCGCCATGCCGTTGGCGACCGGGTGAACCCCGCCGCCGGCAACGTAAAACTCGTTGGTGGAACCGGCCTTGGCCCAGATGGCGATGCCGATATAGAGGGCAAAGGTGGCACCCACCACGATGTAAGTCAGTGTTTGCAGATCCATCGCATCAGTCCTCGTGTACGTTGTACTTCTTGTCCAGCGCATTCATCTTGGCCACGTAGACAAAGATGAGGGCCACAAAGACGTAGATGGCGCCCTGTTGGGCAAACCAGAATCCAAGCTTGAAGCCACCCAGATTCACCGTGTTGAGTACATCGACCAGCAAGATCCCGCAGCCATAGGAGACCACGAACCATACCGCCAGAAGACTCAGCATCAGGCGGAGGTTTTCCGACCAGTACGCTTTCGCTTTCTCGGTACTTTCAAAAGCCATAACCGCTCCCCGTTTCCGTCAAATGGAATAGTCACGGCTTAACCTAGCAAGGCCCCCCTTCCGGGAATGCTCGACCTTAGTCAAACAGCATCCGCCAGCGAATCCAGCAAGAATCATCGTAATACACTGAATTAATTATGATTTAATCCATTTCTGGCGATTATCTGGCCGACGGGCGCCGGTTAGACTTTGGTCGAAACTGGGGTCTGACGGGGAACTTTTGTGGGATTTGAGTCCAAATCAGCGTGGAGAAGCCGCCTTTTCGCGTCCGGCCTTGCCGTCGCGTATCACCCGCCTCTCTTTAGCGGATCTCCTGAGTGGGTCCCTTGAGTTGCTGTCCTGCCCGACGCCGCTTGTACCCACTTTTGGGACAGGCGGTTTTTCGACAGGCCATTAACGAACGCCCCAGCCGGGCCACTCAGGTCGGCCGGGACAACCCACTGCCCCGTTATCCGCGGCAGAGGTAGAGCACACAACCGGAGGCGGAGGAGAAGTCATGCCGATAACCGGCGGGCAGCCGCCACCAGGTCTCAGGACCGTAGGTCTTGAGGCGCTCACTGCCCGAGCGGGTCGACTCTTCTTCAAGGTTCGCCTGACCATCGCCATGCCTTAGCACCCCCTCCTGAACCTCTCCCTCCAGCAGAAAAATCTCCGCCCCGTTCGGGTGGTGCCAATCCGTCAGCTGGGTACCGGGACGCAGTTGCAGCAGCTCTATCCGTTGTGAGAAGCCCGGTTGGTGATAGAGGGGTTTTCGCAACAGGCCAGGGGTAGCGGTGCTCTCCCAGGGGAGCTCGCCACTGTCCACACACTGCTGCCGACGGCCCTGGCCGTCATACTGGCGCAGCTTCACCAGCAGCAGGCAGCCGCTGTCGGAATAGGGAGCATGGGAGGAGCCGTCCGGGTTGAGCAGATGGGTCCCGGCGGGATAATGGCCGTGCTCATCACTGAACACCCCGTCGAGAACCAGGATCTCTTCCCCCTGGGGGTGGGCGTGGGAGGCAAAGCGGCTGCCCGGCTGGTAACGGACCAGTGAGGTGACGATCCCGGACTCTGCTGCCCCCACATGCCACAACCGCTTTCGGGTCACCCCCATCATGGGGCTCTCCACCCAGGGGAGCTTGGCGCCTTCAACGCACTGCCGCTGTCCATAACCCGCTGTCATGCATGCTCCTTTGATGCTCTGTTGCTCTTTGATCGGCCTGAGTCCGCCGCTGCTGACGGCGACGCCCCTTAAGTGTGCCCTGACGGCGATGAAGTTACACCCCTGCCGGGCACCGTTAACGTTTTCTTGCAACTTTGTTACCGCGCGTTCTGCCACCTGCGGGTCAAAATCGGGCATCCTTGCACAACAACAGTGTCACGGCGCACTCAACCAAGATTCAACTCAACCCCGGATACCACAATGAAACGGACTTTATGGATATTGCTGCCGCTGCTGTCGGCGTGCAGCCAACTGACGACCCCCTCCCAACCCGAGCCCGATGGCCACACCCTCAACGAGACGCAACTGCACGCCGATATCCGCGAGCTGGCGTCGGATCGCTACCAGGGTCGCCTGCCCACCACCGAGGGGGAGACCCTCACCCTGGCTTATCTTCAATCACGATTCGAGCAGATGGGGCTCAAGCCCGGCAATGGCGACAGCTACCTGCAGCCGGTGCCGATGCGCCGCCTGAAAACCACCGGTGCCAAGCTGACCATCGACGGTCAGCCCCAGCGCTACCTGTTCGATATGGTGCTCAACAGTTTCAGCGATGCCCCTACGGTCAACCTGAGCGCCTCGGAGCTGGTGTTCGTCGGCTACGGCATCAATGCGCCGGAGTACCAGTGGAACGACTACGCCGGACTGGATGTGAAGGGCAAGACCGTGGTGATGCTGGTCAATGATCCCGGCTTTGCCAGCGAGGATCCTGCCCTTTTCCGCGGCACCACCATGACCTACTACGGCCGCTGGGACTACAAATTCGCCGAGGCTGGCCGCCAGGGAGCCGCCGCAGCACTGATCATCCACGACACCCGCCCCGCCTCCTACCCCTGGATGGTGGTTCAAAATAGCTGGACCGGCCCGCAACTGGATCTCGCCAACAGCCAGGATCCCCATCCGATGCTGGAGGGCTGGTTAACCAAGGACGCCGCCCGTGCCGTTTTGGCCCGCGCCGGTGAGGACCTCGACACCCTCACCGCCCAAGCCACCGAGCAACCGATGCACCGCAGGCTTGGGCTCACCGTCGATGCCGCCCTAAACCAGACCATCGATTTCGCCACCAGCCACAACGTTGTGGCCCTGCTGCCGGGCATCGAGGCTGCCGAGGAGGAAGTGATCTACACCGCCCACTGGGACCACATCGGCGCCCAGGGCGAGGAGATCTACAACGGCGCCATGGACAACGCCACCGGCATCGCCGCCCTGCTGGCCCTGGCCGACGCCTTCAGCCAGGGCCCGCAGCCCCGCCGAAGCGTGCGCTTCCTGGCCGTCACCGGCGAGGAGCAGGGGCTGCTGGGCAGCCGTTACTACGCCGCCAACCCCATCACACCGCTGGGCCAGGTGGCCGGAGTGTTCAACGTCGACAGCACCAACATCTATGGCCGTACCCGGGACTACACCCTGGTGGGTCAGGGCCAGTCTGAGCTGGAACAGCTGTTGATCGACGCCACCACCGAGCAGGGCCGCCATATCAGCCCGGAAGCCCGTCCCGGTGCCGGCAGCTACTACCGTTCCGATCATTTCAGCTTCGTGCGCCAAGGGGTCCCCTCCGTCTATGCCCGCGGTGGCCAAATCCCCTGGGACGACGCCACGGCCCAGTATAAAAGTGCCATGCAGGCACGGGTAAAAGGCTGCTACCACGGGCCCTGCGATACCTACCACCCCGACTGGGATCTCTCCGGCACCCTGCAGGATATCTCCGTCTACCTTGAAGCTGGCCGCGCCCTGGCCGAGGGGGAGAGCTGGCCCGGTTTCCTGCCCGGCAGTGAGTTTTTCCCGCTGCGCCCGGCCGGTGACGCCGCACCCTAACTCAACGGCCCGGTTAGGGCTTTGCTGCCAAAGTGCCCAGGCGCGGTAACCACGGGGCTTTGGACGTTGAGCGCGCCTTGGAGCCGAAACTCGCCCCGGGTTTCTGGCTCCGGGCTCCCAACGAGCCGACGACCTCTTCGCAGCACGGCAGCCCCTAAAAAGCGGTGCTTACACAGGCACTTTCAACGCCAGCGCATAAGCAGTTCACACCACCTCATAAGCAAACCCCGATAGCGGCCGCCAGCAGGCTTGGTTTTGCCCCCGGTGCCGTGGCAGTCTGATTTTCCGGAACAATGAAACGGTCAAAAGGAGCTGCCCCATGTGCGGGATCTTCGCCATCCTGGAGCTGAAATCGGATCCGGCCCAGTTGCGCCAATCCGCCTTGCAACTCGCCAAGACGCTGCGCCACCGCGGTCCCGACTGGTCCGGGATCTACGCCGACGACTCGGCGATCCTGGCCCACGAACGCCTGGCCATCGTGGATATCGACAACGGTGCCCAGCCCCTCTATAGCCCGGACGGCAACCTGGTGCTGGCGGTCAATGGTGAGATCTACAACCATCGGGCGTTGCGTGAAGAGCTGGCCGTGGGTTACCAGTTCCAGACCGGCTCCGACTGCGAGGTGATCCTGGCGCTCTACAACAAGTACGGCGTCGACTTCCTGGATAAGCTCAACGGGATCTTCGCCTTCGTGCTCTGGGACAGGGTGAATCAGCGCTACCTGGTGGGACGGGACCATCTCGGCATCGTGCCGCTCTACCAGGGTTTCGACGAGCACGGCAACCGCTACTTTGCCTCGGAGATGAAGGCGCTGGTGCCGGTTTGCACCCAGATCAGCGAGTTTCCCCCGGGCCACTACCTGGACTCGAAGAAGGGCAGCCCGATCCAGTACTACGTCCGTGACTGGGCCCATTACGGGGAGATACAAAACAACGACGCCGACCCCGAAACCCTGCGCACCGCGCTGGAAGCGGCGGTGAAACGCCAGCTGATGTGCGACGTGCCCTACGGCGTGCTGCTCTCCGGTGGCCTCGACTCCTCCATCACCTCCGCCCTGGCCAAGAAGTTTTCCGCCCGCCGCATCGAGGAGGATGAAAACGCTCCCGCTTGGTGGCCGCAACTGCACAGCTTCGCCATCGGCCTTGAGGGGGCGCCGGATCTGGCCGCCGCCGCCGAGGTGGCTAACCACCTGGGCACGGTACACCACGAACTGCACTTCACCGTCCAGGAGGGACTGGATGCGATCCGTGACGTCATCTACCACATCGAAACCTACGACGTGACCACCATCCGTGCCTCCACGCCGATGTACCTGATGGCGAGAATGATCAAGGCGATGGGGATCAAGATGGTGCTCTCCGGCGAGGGTGCCGACGAGATTTTCGGCGGCTACCTCTACTTCCACAAGGCCCCCAGTGCCGAGGCCTTTCACGAAGAGACGGTGCGCAAGCTGGGCAAACTGCATCAGTTCGACTGCCTGCGGGCCAACAAGTCGATGGCGGCCTTCGGGGTCGAGAGCCGGGTCCCCTTCCTGGACAAGGAGTTTGTCGATGTGGCGATGCGCATCAACCCGGAGGCGAAGCGGATCATCGACGGTCGAATCGAGAAGCAGATCCTGCGGGAAGCCTTTGCCCGGGATCTGCCGGAGGCGGTCGCCTGGCGCCAGAAGGAGCAGTTCAGCGACGGCGTCGGCTACGGCTGGATCGATGCCCTCAAGGCCCACGCCGAGTCCCAGGTGAGCGATAAGGAGCTTGAAAATGCCCACTTCAAGTTCCCGCACAACACCCCGGACACCAAGGAGGCCTACTGGTATCGCCGCCTGTTTGCCGAGCAGTTCCCCCAGTCCAGCTGCGCCGAGTGCGTCCCCGGGGGCAAGTCCGTGGCCTGCTCTACCCCGGAGGCCCTGGCCTGGGACGAGAGTCTTTCCGCCATCACGGACCCTTCAGGCCGCGCCGTCCAATCGGTGCACCAGGACAGCTACTGAGATCGCACAGACCCGCCAACCGGCGGGTCTTTATTGAGTTTCCCCGATTAAAACCCGCGCATCTGGATGCGTCTCAGGAACTCGGTCATGATGCGGTCGTAGAGGAGATCCCCGAGTACAGCGTCTTCAACGTGGTGGTCGATGCTGGGGTTATCGTTGACCTCGATCACGTAAACCTGGTCGCCGATCGCCTTGAGATCGACACCATAGAGTCCGCTTCCTATCAGGTTCGCGGCTTTGAGCGCCGTATCCAGCACGTTCTTGGGAACCTGCTTGAGATCCAGGGTTTCAAAGCCCCCGGAGGAGACCCGACCGCTGCTGAAATGCTGGTAGATCTGCCAGTGGCCGCGGCTCATCATGTATTTGCAGGCGAAGATCGGCTGACGGTTCATGATGCCGATCCGCCAGTCAAACTCCGTCGGCATGAAGGCCTGCGCCAGGATCAGGACGCTTTTCTCAAACAGCAGCTGCGCCTCTCTCTCCAGTTCGGCTTCACTCCCCACCTTGACCACGCCCCGGGAGAACGCCCCATCGGGGATCTTCAGCACCAGGGGAAACGCCATCTCCGCCATCAGCTCCCGTTTCCAGTCCGGATTGAAGCTCTGGATAATGATGCTTTTGGGCGTTTGTACCTTGTTGCGCTGCAAAAGCTCGGTCAGGAACACCTTGTTGGTGCATTTCATGATGGACTCGGGGTCATCCATCACCACCAGCCCCAGCTTCTCGGCGCTCTTTGCGAACCGATAGGTGAAGTCACTGATGTTGGTGGTCGCACGAATAAAAAGCCCATCGAACTCACCCAGTCTGGACTGATCATCGGGGCCGATGGTTTCCAGACTCATCCCCAGGCGACTGGCGGCGCGGGTAAAGCGGCGCAATGCCGCCGCGTCCGAGGGGGGCATCTTCTCGTTTTCATCCACCAGCATGGCCAGATCGTAACGGGACTTTTTCGATTGCCGGGGCGTGCGCCAGATCTTGTTGGAGAACTGCGCCAGGGATTCGATAAAAAAGTCCTGCTCGGAGTCTTCCAGGTCCTGGAATGGGAAGGGAGCGATACCCTGGATCTGCCACTGTCCATTGTGGCGAATCAGTTCCAGCTCGATCACCGGCACCATGAACAGCTCAAACAGGTGACGGGCCAGTTTTTCCAGCGACTTTTGCGGCGTCCTGCCAAAGTAGATCTTGCACCTTAAGGGGCTGTCGAACGCCTCCAACCGGGCCAGTTTCATCAGGGATGAGGAGACCAAAAAAGGTTGGCTGATATCGTTGATCGCCATCACCCTGGGGATCACCCGATGGCCCCGGGCCTCGGCCATCAATGAACAGTAATACCCCGAACTCATGTAATCGTAGTTTCGGCACAGGTTCACAACCTGCACATTACGCAGCTTCTGCGGCCAGGAGTTTTTCAGGTACTGGTCAACACTAACGACCTGTTCGGAGGGAAAATATTGGTGCCAATCACTGGGCTGATCGGTCACGATTACCAAGTTTGCCATAACGCTTTATCTTTCCGTTCATCTAGCATTACGATGGATGCGCAATCGTGCCACCCGTGAAGGTAATCGTATGAACTTCCGTCATGCGACACTCGCTGATCTCAGTGCTCTTAATGCGTTAGAACAGCAGCTTTTCGACGGCGACCGGATCTCCCCGCGCCAGATGAAGCGTTTTTTGCAATCGCCGCAAGCCCAAATTTTCCTCGCCCACAGCGGGACAGAACTGGCCGGATATGCACTGCTCTTATTCCATCAAGGAACACAGCTATCACGGCTGTATTCAATTGCAGTTAAACCCGATTTCAGAGGTCGGAGGATTGCCCAGACACTGGTCGAGCAATGCGAGCGTACGGCTCTTGATCAAGGTTTCAACACATTACGTTTGGAGGTGCGGGAAGACAATATTGCGGCGATAAAATTGTACGAAAAGATGGGTTACCGGGTGCTGCGCCTGCTTATCCACTATTACGACGATCTCTGCGACGGGGTAAGGATGCAGAAGCGATTGACCCCGCTGGAGCAGCGAGTCTCACTGTCGATACCGCTCTATGTGCAGACCACCCCCTTCACCTGCGGCGCCGCCTGCCTGCTGATGGCCTTTTCCAGCCTGTCCGGTGAGGCGATGAACCGAACCCTGGAGCTGCAGCTCTGGCGGGAGTCCACCACCATCTTCATGGCCGGTGGCCACGGCGGCTGCAGCGGTCAGGGGCTGGCCCTGGCGGCGGCAAGACGGGGCTACGGCGTCGAGCTTTGGACCCAGTCCCAATCAACCCCCTTCATCGACAGCGTCCGGGATCCGGACAAAAAAACGGTGATTGAACTGGTCCATCAGGACTTCTGCGCACAATTGGCGACGCGCCGGGTTCACGTCATCGACGCCCCACCGGGACAGGCACAGCTGGAGCAGTGGATTAATGAGGGACGCTGCGTACTGCTGCTGATCAGCACCTACCGGTTTAACGGCTGCAAGGAACCGCACTGGATCCTGCTCAGCGGCATGAGTGACCAGTTCTTTTTTATCCATGATCCCCACTCCGAGAGCCTGAACGACGTCTCGGCATCGGCGTATATCCCGGTCAGCAAGCGGGCCCTGTCGCAGATCCTAAGCTTCGGGAAACAGAAGCAGACCGCCTGTGTGGTGATCTCGGCAGCCACATCCCAAGTGGCGTAACCACTTGATGGCGTTGTACTGTTAAAACACGGCCACCGCGCCGCGCCGAATCTCAGCCAGGAGGTATCATGACGCCCCGGTTACGCTTCGCCCTGCTCGCCCTCCTGGCGCCCCTGGCGCCCCTGGCGCTGGCCGCACCGGATCCCACCGAGATTGTCCGACAGTCCGATCAGCAGATGCGCGGCGACGCCAGCTACAGTGAACTCACCATGAACATCATCCGGCCCGAATGGACCCGCTCCATGAGCATGAAAAGCTGGACCAAGGGGCAGGACCTCTCCCTGGTGCTGGTCACCGCGCCGGCTCGTGACCGGGGCAGCGCGTCGCTTCGGCGGGACCGGGAGATGTGGAACTGGCTGCCCGACATTGAGCGGGTGATCAAGATCGCCCCCTCCATGCTGGGTCAATCCTGGATGGGGTCCGATTTCACCAACGACGACCTGATCAACCAGTCCTCCATCGTGGTGGACTACACCCACCACCTGGTGGCGCAGGAGCCCTACGACGGGGAGATGAGCTACGTCATCGATGCGGTGGCCAAGCCCGAGGCCCCGGTGGTTTGGAGCAAGGTCCGGCTCTGGATCTCCCAGCAAACGCACCTGCAGCGCAAGATCGAGTTCTATGATGAGTTCGATGAGCTGGTCAATACCCTCAACACCTTCGACGTGCAGACGATGGGGGACCGTGCGCTGGCCACCCGGATGGAGATGGTCCCCGCGGACAAGCCGGGCCAAAAAACCGAGATCCTGACCCACGCGGCGCAGTTCAACTTTGCCATCAGCGAGGCGTTTTTCTCCCTGGACCAGATGAAACGCCTGAGGGACTAGCGCCACGATAAATCCCTGGGGGGGCGTCAGGGCTAGGAACTGGGATCTCCCACTGGCCACTCGAGACAATGGAGAGCGACTGAGGATGCTGATGAAACTGGCGTGGCGAAACCTGTGGCGGCAAAAGCGGCGCACCCTGTTGACCGCCGCCGCCCTGGCATTGGCCCTCGCACTGTCGCTGTTCATGCGCAGCATCCAGGAGGGCAGCTACGCCAACAACATCGACAACGCCGCCCGTTTCGCCACCGGGCTGGTGCAGATCCAGCATCCGGGTTTCCAGCAGAGTCAGAGCATCGACGACCTGGTCCCCATGGCCGACGCCTTTATCGCACCGGTCCAGACACTGCCCGAGGTGAGCCACCTGCTGCCGCGCCTGGAGTCCTTTGCCCTCGCCGCCGGCGATCAACGCTCCAAGGGGGCACTGGTGATGGCGGGGATACCCTCACTGGAGAACGGCTACGCCAAGCTCGAGGAGAGGTTGGTGGCCGGCGACTTTCTCGATGATGACGACGCCCAGGTCCTGCTCGGGGAGGGACTGGCCCAGTTTCTGGAGCTCAACGTCGGTGATGAGGTGGTGCTCTACGGCCAGGGGTATCGCGGCCAGACCGCCGCCGGACTCTATCGCATTAAGGGGCTGTTGCGCTTCCCGGTTCCACAGTTGGACAGCCAGCTGGTCTACCTGCCCCTACCCCTGGCCCAGGGGCTATTCAGTACCGGAGATCAGATCAGCGCCTGGGTAATGCATACCCACCAGCTTTCCCAGCTGCCCGCGTTGGAGTCGAAGTTACACGCCCTCTACCCTGACCACGCGGTTCTCGACTGGCAGGCGCTGGCGCCGGAGATGGCGCAGCAGATCCTGATGGACAGGGCCGGTGGGCTGTTCATGATGTACCTGCTTTACGGCGTGGTGGGCTTCGGCCTGTTCGCCACCTTGCTGATGATGACCCTGGAGCGCCAACGGGAGTTTGCCGTCATGCTAGCCACCGGCCTGCTCCGTGGCCGATTACTGCTGCTGGTGATGATCGAGTCCCTCTTTATCGCCGCCCTCGGCCTGATGATGGGCCTGGCCATCGCCGTGCCGGTGCTGCTCTACCTCGCCGCGCACCCGATCCAGCTCACGGGACAAACCGCCCATATGATGCAGGAGCTGGGCTGGGACCCCATCCTGCCAGCGCTGGTGGCTCCCTGGCTGTTCATCAACCAGATCGGCATCGTGCTGATGCTCCTACTGCTCTGCCTGCTCTACCCACTGTGGCGTATCCTCAGGCTGGAGCTGGTCAGCGCCCTTAAAGGGGGTGCCCATGGCGGCTAGCACCCAGCTTGCAACCTTGGCCTGGCGCAACCTTTGGCGCAACAAGCTGCGCACCAGCATCATGCTCGGCGCCGTGGTCTTTGGTCTGGTGGGCGTGGTGGCGATGATAGGGTTTGTCGCCGGCCTCTACAGCAACATGATCCAGAACGCCATCGCCTGGCAGACCAGCCAGCTCCAGATCCACAACCGTCACTACCTGGAGAATCCGGATATCCAGGACACCCTGTTGCAGCCCAAAGTGATCACCGATCTTCTCGCCACCCTGCCGGAGGTGGCGGCGTGGAGTGAGCGCTTTATCGCCGAGGGAATGGTCGCCTCCGCCCGTGCCAACCGGGGGATCCGGATCAATGGCGTGGTGCCCGACCAGGAGGTCCGGGTCACCCCCATTGCCGGGGCCATCGTTGAGGGAGCGTGGCTGGACGATCAGGGCCGAAACCCGGTGCTGGTATCGAAGAAGACCGCCGAACGACTCAAGCTCAGGCTGGGGTCCAAAATCGTTCTCACCTTCACCGATGCCCAGGGCGATGTGGCCGGCGCGGCGTTCCGGGTTCGGGGGATCTTCCGTACCCCATCCACCAACTTCGATGAAGGCAACCTCTTTGTCCGCCATAAGGATCTCGCCGCCCTGGCGGGCCTGAGTGGCAGCCACGAGATCGCCGTGCGCCTTCATGAAGAGGACTACCGTGCATTCGATACTGTCCTGGCGGTTAAAACGCGGTTGCAGGCGGTCAGCGATCCCGGCAACCGCATCCGGGACTGGCAGCAGATCCAGCCACTGCTCGCCTCCATCCTGGGTCAGATGGGGGTGAGCAACGCCATCATCATCGGGATCTACGTGGTCGCCATGGGCTTTGGCATCGTCAACATCATGCTGATGTCGGTGTTTGAGCGCACCCGGGAGTTCGGTGTGTTGATGGCGGTGGGGATGCAGAAGCACAGGGTATTTACCCTGATCCTGCTGGAGTCCGCCTGGCTGGGGGTCTGTGGTGGCCTGCTCGGATTGCTGGCCGGTTACGCGTTGATGCAGCTGCTGGGCTACACCGGGATCGCCCTCGGGACCATGGCGGAGGGCCTGGGCGCCTTCGGAGCCGATACCCTGTTCTACCCCAGGGTAACCGCCAGTGAGTATGCCCTCATCTTTGTTACCGTGGTGGCTGCCAGCCTGTTGGCGGCCCTCTATCCGGCCCGTCAGATCCTGCGCAAGCCCCCCGCAGAAGCGATGGCGGAAAAGCATTAAGGGACGGCGTTATGACCATACAAACCCATCAGCTCACCAAGGTATACAACGCCGACAGCGACTTCCCGGTCCAGGCGGTCAAGCCGCTGGACCTGACCATAGCGCAGGGCGAGTTCGTGGCGGTGATGGGTCCCTCCGGCTCCGGCAAGACCACCCTGCTCAATATGCTCGGTGGTATCGACCAGCCTACCGGCGGCGACGTCACCATCGATGGGCAATCCCTTGGCAAACTCTCCCAGCGCGCATTGATCGGCTTTCGCCGCGACCACATCGGCTTCATCTTCCAGGACTACAGCCTGCTGCCCGTCCTCACCGCGCTGGAAAACGTCGAGTTCGTGATGCAGCTGCAGGGCCGGCCGGAATCGGAGTGCCGGCAACGGGCGGAGCAACTGCTGACGGAGGTGGGACTCAAAGACCACCTGAACAAGGTGCCGGCCAAGCTCTCCGGTGGTCAGCAGCAGCGGGTCGCCGTGGCACGCGCCCTCGCCCCCCGTCCCCGTTTCGTGATGGCGGATGAGCCCACCGCCAATCTGGACGCCCAAAGTACGGCGGAGCTGCTGGATATCATGCAGCAGCTCAATGAAACCGAGGGCACCACCTTCATCTTCTCCACCCACGACCCCCGGGTGATCAAACGGGCCCGGCGGGTGATCGTGTTTGAGGATGGTCGACTGACGGAGGATCGTCAGCAGGAACCGGAGCGGGCAGCGTGAGCCCTCCCAGGACAAAGTTTCCCATACTCTATCGGCTTACCACCGCCCTGCTCGTCGGCGTGTTGGGGCTTGTGCCCGGGTACGCCCAGCCCCAAGCCGAGGTGCCCGCTCTGGGGGGGATCCCCGGACTGACCCCACAAAACGCCTGGGATCTCACCGGCTACGTGAAGTACATGGCGACCCTGGCCATCCCGGACAGTGGTGACAACGTTCTGGACCACCTGGTGCATCAGCGCTTCAACTTCGAGTACCGGTTCAGCGGCAACCTGCGCATCAATGCGGGGATGCGTAACCGCCTGCTATTCGGGGACAGCGCCGAGCTGCCCGGCTTCGGTGACCGGGTCGGCGCCGATCCCGGTTACTGGGATCTCACCACCAACTGGCTCGACAAGCGCGGCGCATTAGGCACCACCAGCTTCGACCGGCTCTACCTGAACTGGCATAACGACCACTGGCAGCTGCGCGGCGGCCGCTTTCGCATCAACTGGGGCATGACAACGCTCTTCAACCCCAACGACCTCTTCAACAGCTATTCCATCTACGACTTCGACTACGAGGAGCGTCCCGGCAGCGACGCCCTGATGGTCACCCGCAAACTGGGCTTCGCCTCCCAGTTGGATCTGGTCTACAACCCGGACAGCGACTCAACGCTCTCCAGTTATGCCGGACGCTACCGCTTCAACCACCGGGGCTGGGATGGGCAGCTGCTGCTGGGCCGGGCCGGGCTGGATAACGTGCTAGGCATTGGTTTCGCCGGGGAAGTCGGCGGGGCAGGTCTGCGCGGCGAGATCACCCGTTTTCACACCACGGAATCCCAGTGGGCCGGCCAACCGCGGGCGGACGCCACCGTCGCCAGCATCGAGAGCGACTACAGCTTCGGCGGACGACGCAACTGGCTCGGCCGTGCGGCCCTGCTTTACCTCTCCCATCCGCAGGATCCGGACAGCGCCCTGGCCTTTCTCGGCCTGCCGCTGACCGCCCGAACCCTGAGCTTTACCCGCTGGAGCGGCTACGCCGAACTGGGCTTTGATCCCAGCGCCCTGAGCCGCCTGACCCTGAGCACCACCGGCTACGATGACGGCTCCCTCTTTATCGGCCTCAGCGCCAGCTACTCCCTGGCCACCGACTGGCAACTGCTCGGCGTTCTGCAGCGCTTCGACGGGCGTGGCGACAGCCTGTTTGGCCAGACCCCCTCCACCCTGCTTTACGGCCAGGTAAGGTGGAGTTTTTAAGTGAAGCGTCGTAGCGAATCGCAGATGAGCCCCTGCGGGGACAAGAGGGATATGCTCGGGAAGGCGGGTAGTTGCTTGGGGGGGTTAGAGAGAGCGAAATCGGGCCGACGCCAGCGGCCGCAACCTGAGCCACTGCCGCAACGAAAACCCGTTCAGGAACCAGGGCGTAACCCATGAGCTGCAACGCTCAATGGCGCGGCCCATCCCCTCACCTGCCGACAGCGTTTCAAGCCCAGGCACCGTTTCGCGCGAAAAAGGGGGTCCCTTGCCCACAACGAAACGGCGCCTCAAATACAGTGCTAACTCACTGTTCCAAAACGTGCTTCATCCGACCTTTCTCGAAAGCAACCTGGTGCAGTCAAGCGCCAAGCGCTTAGGAACCAGGAACCAGGAACCAGGAACCAGGAACTAGGTGTAATCTTTCAGGAGGTTGTTCACTCCCGTGCGAGTCGGAATACTGTTGGTCGACCAAAACTAACAGCCGACCCACAAAGGAGTGAACATGGCG